>SCUK01000051.1 GCA_004297445.1 Anaerolineae bacterium
GAGATTTGAGCATCTTTCAGATCGGATTGCGTTTTATTGAAAGGCGGATGACAAACGGTTTACCCGCCCCAGCCCCTACCTGTATTTATCGATGATTTTGAAACTGTCAGGTGGCTAGAATTCAATCCTAGAAAGCTTGATAAGAAGTTGAGTTTGCAGGTGCAGAACCTACATATTCAGCGGCTTTTCCCGGGCTTCAGCTTCCATACAAAGAAAAGCCGCAATGCGAGATGGCGTGGGTTTCTTCAGCCAAATATTACTGCGCCGAAATATCAATTGGAGATTTGTTACGACCTTACCAGCACCCCAAAGGTAAGGGTGCTATCGCCGGAGCTTCCCTCTGGAACTCAGCATCTGTATAAAGATGGAAGCCTCTGTCTGTATTGGCCCAAGGAGTGGGTTTGGACCCCACGTAAGATCATCGCGGAAACCATTTTGCCTTGGGCGGCTAATTGGCTGGCATTTCACGAGCTTTGGCTGGATACGGGCAAATGGCTTGGTCCATCATCCCACGATACTCACCCAAAGTAGAAATCATGCCAACTCGACAAAACGCTAATCTACTTCCGCCAACCGACGATAACGAGTTTGAGGAATTGCTCAGAGATCTTTGCGAAATAGAGTGGGGAGATCCCGGCACTGTTCGGAATGGCAGGAAGGGACAGAAACAGACGGGGGTAGATGTCTATGGCCGCCTTAAGGATATGGGTGGCGTTTATCGAGGTGTGCAGTGCAAGGTGCGCAGTACCAGAAAAACCTTAAGTAAGGCCGAGATCGAATATGAAGTCAATGAAGCCGAAAATTTCCCTCACCGACTAGATCGATTAATCATTGCGACCACTCTTCCTCGGGACACAAACCTACAGAGGATAGTTGATGAGATTAATGACGACCGAGTTCAATTGGGTAAATTTGCAGTGGGTGTTTGGTTTTGGGAAGATGTTTCTGAGCGATTGGCGACCACGCCGAAGTTGTATGCCAAGTATTATCGGGACCTATTATCCACTCTTACACTCTCCCCTCAGCTCGAATCCTTCATTGACACACCCCTACTGCTCTTGACATCTGGTGTTACTGAACACGATGAGGAAGTATTGGAGCTATTGCGATTCCGAGGGTTGAGAGTGTCCAACATTGAAGCCCCTCTCCTCCAGCCTCCTGCAGACGGAATACTGATGTTTTTCACTGACGGCAACGATCAAGATGTGTTTCGCTTTGTCGCCGAACTAAAAGGCCAGGTTGACCACAATGCGGATCAAAAACCCATCTTTGTTATCTCTTCCTCAGAGTTTTCAAGCGTTATTCTTGATGCCGCGGCCAAGTTGGAGCTACCTTCAGATAAATTCCAAGTGCTTGATTCGGGTGAGCCATCTGCAGTTATCGCTGACAAAGTCTTCAAGGTAGTATTTGAATACGGATTTCATAAGAGAGGGGCTATACCTGTGATTGACCTAAGTGTCCGGTCGATACCAACGCCGCATGCTGCTTGCCTCCTAGACATGGATTGGCAATCGAGACTCAGACATGATGAATTCCCAACAAATCGGGAATGGGAAAGTGTCTTTGTTCCGGCCATACGGGCGGTGAGTAGCCAAGTTCTTTCATTGGGGGATCTAAGCAGAGTACAAATCGCTTCAGCCCTTCCAATACCTGCGGCAATTGCGATAGGGCATTATTTTAATATTCGATTGGCGAATGTTGGAGTTTGGGCACGAAGAACGGGTTCAAGTGATTTCAAGCACCAATACTGGCTTTCCAATTCCGATGGGACACAAATTAAGTATCCAGTTGAATGGGAAATGCCTTTGGCCACACAAGCGAAAACTGCCGTGGTTGAGCTCTCAACATACCTGCCTATCTCTGCTGATGTTCACCAGTATGTTGCGGACCAAGATCTCCAAGTGGATAGTTGGGCTTCAGTCACGCTGCAACGAAATCAGGCCCCACCTGAAAATCTCACTGAAGGTGAAGCTGTTGCTTTTGCCAACCAGATAGGGCAATTGTTACGTGAACTAAACTCAAGTGGCGTGAAAGACATCCATCTTTTTGGACGGATACCCTCTGCTTTAGCAGTACTGATTGGCCAAAGGACTCTGGCCTGCGGGACGATTCACTTGTACTGGTATGCCTCCCCTTCTTATCTCTTCGCGTTTTCTCTAAATGGCAGAGATGACAATATGAGTTCTAAATTAGCCTTCTGACAAAGCATAGTCTTACATAGCAACCATAAGAATTTTGCAAAGGACAATGATCATGAAAGATTGGTTTAGTTTCTCAGACATGGACAAACTGCCATACTTTCCGTTCAATAGGGAAGCGGTAACAATAGAGCGAGCCTGGGGTAATGAGGACGGCAAAATTAACCAGAGTGGTTGGCGGAAAGAAGATTGGCTCGTCCGATCAGCCTTAGTTTCGATTGATCAGCTTCAAATCGCGGCCCGCCAGCTAATAACCCCTCATTCTCTCATTTTTCGTCCTCATTGGGATGGCGATGAGTTTGAATTAGGAAACAATACAAACTATAACGGCGTTGATCTGTTCCCAATAGTAGAGTCTTTTGAACATCCAATAACTGGAAGAGCTAATGTCTCACTAAGCCGCGAGTTCATCATATATCACGCGCTGATTTGGGATTTCAAAACAGAGTACACTCACCCGACTGATAATCTCCTGGTAGCAACAGCTGGTATGGAACCAAACCCCCCATTTAGGGATAGTGAGGTGGTGCAAATACATCGTGATTACCTACGGGATTTCTTGGCCGCCCGAAAAATGGGATTGCTAATCTCAATAATCGCTGACAGATTTGCGAACGCAATTGTTGAAACCGAACTTGAAATTCAAAATGATCAAGAAATTCGTGTTGGTGAGAACTGTCGGATATCTACATATATTCAAACTCCTGAAACAACGCGCTCAGGATACTATCGGGGCCGTTCTATCCTAAATCGCACAATCTGTATTGAACCATATGAAAAGCCTCGATTTGCCCGAAGTCCATGGCTACATGGTGGTCGGAACTTGTATTCGGATAGCGACTATCCTGAGTTCATCATAAACCACCTAGGGGAAAAATCAGTGTTGCCAAGAGAAACCATATTATCAACTTATATTAACCAAGGAATTGGAGATCATGGGTATTTGTATTTTCGACCGGAAGTCCTTCGGAAATATCTAAATGAAAGAGGTTATCAACTGCACTTTCATATGCGCAATTGGGGTCAGGCGACCGCACCGGGAAGTCGTCGCCCCATTGACTTGGGAATAAACTCCCGAGAGCTAATAACTGCCTTCGGCCCCGATCTTTCAGACCTGTTGCCCGACGAACAGGCTTATTGGGCCTCCTTTTCATCATTGCCAAGTGGCGAAATTTGTGAAGAGCTATTCCAGACACGAATGCAGCTTCAACCGCCAGTTTCTCCAGGAATAGTAGATTTGATCCATCGCACCTTAGATAATCTTGACAGTTCATTTCGTACGAGATTCAATGTGGACTTAGTGCGCCGTGTTCCAGTATTAGATGATATAAAAATTATGGGTCGGCTTAGTGTGGGCCCTTATACAAACGATTGGGATTATGCTTATAATTTGATAAAGACCCTCTACTCACTTGTCGTTGAATCTCTGGAGACAGTTGCTTTGAGGAAGGCATTAGAAATGCAGGGAATTACGCCAGACAAAAAGCTTCGACAAATCAAACTCTTGGAGGAATTACTTGCCTCGATTGGCTTAGCAGAAGAGGCAGCAAAACGAATGACCCAATCTTTGGCAGGTCTAAATGAATTGCGAGTCTTAGACGCACATCATGCTGGACAGGACCCAGTATTGTCCTTTAAGCTATTAGGGGCATCAGATTTTCCGAAAACACCTAGAGTTGGTTGGAATATATGTGTAGATGCGGTGATACTCAGCTTGGAAAATATATCATTATGCATCAACAATTAACTCGGATCTTCGAAGGGAAAAGGGATTACGCAAGGTTCTTACTGTAAAACGGCAAGTCAGGCGCCTTCGACCAGCCCGAGTTCAATCGCTGTCAAAGTTCAAATAGATTCTTCCAGTTTCCCATTCCTCACTTTTCTCCAACAAGATAGCAGTCATCAGGCGCTCACGCGATTCGCGATTGGGGAAAATCCGCACAACCCGGGTCCGGCGCTTGAGTTCCTGGCTGAGCCGCTCCAGTAGATTGCTGGTCCGCGGCCGCTGCCGGTGAACGGCTGGAAAGTTGGAGACCGTCAATCCATCCGGAATGTTGGTCGCCATCCATTCCGCCAGTTGGGATGCTGTCTGGCTGTACTTCTCCACGACTGCTCGACATAGCTCTCCGCGGTGTGGCGGTCCGGAGCGGTGAACACTATCCGCAGGTCAGCGCTCCTGGGAACGTTCTTTGCTGCGCTCCGCCAGCAGCGCTTTAGTCAGGGACTTGCCGCCCTTCAACATCCCCGCCGAACCGCGCAGCGGATCCTCCAGCCGGGGCACCAACGCCAGCACCCCACCATGATCCACGATGTCCACTTCATCGCCGGGTTCCAGATGGTATTTCTTCCGCAGGTCTGAAGGTATCACCACCCAGCCCTTACTTGAAATTTTGAGCGTCATCCAAGCTCCAATCCGTAGTTGGGCCAATAACACATAATGCATAACGGCTTCCTAATATTCGGACAACCCTGGAATTACATTGCGTACCTATAGACTAGCATTGTATAAGCGTAGTCTCCAATGGCTCAACAATTACACCTATGGAACATCCGTCTATAATAGCAATGTACCACGCGCTCGCCATCCCCAAGGACGGACATGAAGAAAGCGCTCCTGGTCTATGAAAAAGAATACATAAGTAAGCTCCCCGCCGACCTGCGGGCGCTCCAGCGCCTCCTTGGTATCGCCGGCGCCGATGACCTGTTTGACCGCGTGCCGCTCAGCCAGGTGTACGTCATGTTGCGAGCGGTGGAAACGCGGCTGAAGCGGACTGGGGACGAGAGCAGAGTGGATAGGGCAGAAGAAGACGCCCAGGAGCTCGGCCGTCCGGCTCCGCTACTGGAAGCCCTGCTGAACACCCAACGGCTGGTGATCGCCGGCGATCCAGGCGCCGGAAAAACGACGTCGCTGCTCTACCTGGCCTGGTGGCTGGTGGGACGCTGCGCAAAGGCTCATAACGACGCGGACATCCTCCCGGAAGCGTCAGGATTCCCCGACATCCCTCTTCCAGACCCCCCTGACGGCCCATACATCCCGATGTTTTTCCGGCTGCGCGAGATCGCTAGCGAGCTGAAAAGTCCTGCCAACCTGCGCAAACTGGCTGTCGACCGGGTCAACGACTGGCTGGCCCGGGACATCGCCGAACAAATGGTGGATGCCTGGATGGACGAAGACCGCCTGTTCTTCCTGTTCGACGGGCTGGATGAGGTCACCCCCGGAGTACGGGGGACGGCACTGAACACCCTGCGCAGATATTCAGATGGTAATACCGAGCTTCCATTGGTGGTGACCTCGCGCGGCGCCGGCGAGTTGTACCGCCCGCTGGTGGGAGTGGATGGGGCAGGAAAAGTGCAGGCGGACCTGCGGCTCTATCTGCTGCAATCGCTGCGCAAGCGCGAGGACCAGCAGGCGTTTGTGGAACGCTGGCTGACGTTGCTGCGCGGCGTCGATAGTGCAGAAGGGGCGGGTCGGCTGCTCGATTGGGCCAGGGCCAGCGGTGGGGTGCAGAAGATGTGCACCAATCCGCTGCTCCTGCACATGCTGATAGATCTGTATGCTAGGGCGGACTGCCGCACCGACGCCCTGCCGGTTACCCGCAGCCGGGTGTATGAGTGCTATGTGATCGATATCGCCTGGGCACGCGGGGTGGGAGATGGTAAGCCGCCATTGAAGTACGAACGGGCAGCCCGCCTGCTGGAATTCATCGCCTGGTTCCTGCAGATCGAGGGGCGCCCGCTGTCACTGGAAGAATTTCAAGAACGCTTGACTGCCTATCTGGAGCCGGACGAAGACCTTGTTGTGGCATTGACGTTTTTCTCCCAGCGCCTGCGCCTCCTGGTCCCGGTTCATGCCAGGTCCGGGCACGACCAGCGCTACGCCTTCGCCCACCAGACTTTTCAGGAGTTTTTCGTCGCCCGGCGGCTGGCGGCGCTGTGGCGCGAGCGGCCAGATGGGCCAAAGTGGGTGATGAAGAAGGTGCTGGAGCAGGTGTGGTGGCGCTCCGAATGGCGCGAGGTCATCCTACTGCTTGGGGCGGCGGTGGGGGCGGAGCCCGGGGAACCGGCTGCTGTTCGGGACGGAGAGCGATTGCTGGAGTGGGCGGAGAAGTGGCCGGGCGTGGGAGACGGCGAATTGGCTGCGCACCTGATGGGTGAAGGCGTGGCGCCAAGAAGCGCGCTGGCGGAGGCAGTCTTCGAGTCCTATCATCGAAAGATGGATCTCTCCTCGATCGTAGCAACGGGTACCCGGTTCCTATCCCGGCTGCAGGACGCACTCCAAGAGGACAACAGCTGGGTGGTGCGCCAGGCTGCTGCCTCGGCACTGGGGTTGATCGGCGACACGGCGAGCGTGCCGATGTTGCGAGAGGCGCTCAATGATGACACCGAGTGGGTACGCGATGACGCGGCCCGGGCGCTTGGCCAAATCGGCGACCCGGCAGCTGTGCCAGCGCTACTAAACACCCTGAGGGATGACTACCTGAGTGTGGGCGAAGCAGCGGCTTGGGCCCTAAAGAATATCGGCGATCCTTCGGCCATAGCAGGTCTACGGCACGCGCTCCAGGACGACAACAAGAATGTGCGCCTGCTGGCAGCCTGGGCGCTGCGCGAGCTCGAGAATCCTGCCTCCGAGCCAATAGGAGGTATTAAGGTTACCCTGGCTGCACTGGCGCTAAGAGACTCGCTTAAGAATGACAACCCGCAGGTGCGCTGGGAAGCCGCAGAGGATCTTGGGTTCATCAGTGACCCCGCAACGGTGGAACTGCTCCGGGACGCGCTCAACCACCCGCGCTGGTCTGTCCGCCAAGCAGCGGCTGTGACGTTGGGGAACATCGGAGACTCGGTGGCCACGCCTGCACTGCGGGCTGCGCTCCGGGACAATGACCCACGTGTGCGCCAGGAGGTGATCGAGGCGCTGGGGGAAATTGGCGACGCGACAGTTATTTCGGATCTCGTGGACGCGCTCCAGGAGAATAACAACTGGCTCCGCAGGGCGGCGGCCAGGGCACTAGGTAACATCGGCGACGCGGCAACCGTGCCAGCGTTGCAGGTGACGCTCAAGGACAGTGACCCCAGTGTTCGTCAAGCAGCGGCACGGGCGCTTCAGCAGATCGGCCATACGGCAGCCGTGGCAGCGCTGCAGGAAATTCTACCGTTTGACGGCGGGTCGACACCCCAGTCAGTCACCTGGGCACTGGAAAAACTCGTGCCTTCTGTGGTCCTGCCGCCGCCCATTTTACCGAGTATATGGGGCGAGCGATCTGGTGGAGTCCTTCGCAAGGGAATGAGTCTGGCCGCCAGCCTGGGAATGCTCGTGCTGGCCGCTGCCGCAGTTGTGTTCGGCGGACTGCTAATCAAATTCATCACGCCCGATCTCATCGCCCAGGTGTGGCCCGATATCGCCGCGCTGCTCACTTATCATCCCTTGTGGGTCGTCGCGGCCGTCATCCTCCTCACGGCCCTTGTGGACTGGTTGCGCAAGCGAAAGTCGTGAATCTCCCAAGCGCATTGGACAATTGTCGTATTTGCAACATTTCCGACATCGGAAATTACTGCTTCCGTTCACTTATCTGCATTTCCCAAGCGGCCACAGTTCCAACTGCCGCACCGCCCCGGTCACCAGGCTGAGCACATCCCCTTCCTCCAGCCCCAGCGGTACCAGCAGCCCGTGCAATGCTCGCGCCAGCAGTCGCCGGTAGCGGGCATGGTCCAGTTCGGCCGGCGCCGGCGGGAACGGCAGTCCCCAGGCTCGCACCGCCGGCGGCCGCCCTTTGAGATACACGAACCCCACCAACTGCCCAACCTGCACATCCTGCCCCGCGGCGCGCAACTGTCGCGCCGCTTCGGCCGAGGCAGACAGCCCACGGTACTCGTCCGGCTCACGCGTCAGCTTCTGCGAGACCGCCAGGTCGGCCAGCGGCACCCGTCCGGCGTGCAGGGCTGCCACGGCCTTCTGCGCCAGGGCCACGATCTCCGGCAGGGCGGTCTCCAGCGGCCGCTCGCGCGGCACCGCCGCCAGGATGGCCAGCGCGTCGGCTTCCGCCTGGGCGATCCAGGCCGGCGTGTCTCTGCGCCGCTGGGCAAGCCCGCGCACTTTGAGTTTGCCGTCCAGAAACTTGCCGAAGTAACGGTTGGCGGCCCCGACCCGCGGGTTGCCCTTGGCTGGTACGAAGGCCAGCCACTCGAACACCCCTTCCAGGTTCAGCACCAGCCCGGTGTCGCGCTGGATTTCTTCCAGCAGGTCCTGGAAATCCTGCGGCTCCGTCGCCCCCTGCCTCTGCACAAACAGGCTGTCGGTGTTGGCCCCCAACACGGAGTAACCGAGCCGGAAGGCGGTCTCTTTGGCAATGGTCAGGGTCTCGCGCCCCACCGCGCAGATGGCTTCATGCGCCTGGGGATGGCCAAAGCGATTGTTCTTGAATCCCTGATACCCGAACGATACCCAGCCCAGCCATTTCAGTCCTTCGGCGGCCGCCTCCAGCACCGGCCAGCGCGGGTCGTCTCTGGGGATCTCCTTCATCATCAGTTTCGCTTTGCGGCGCTTGGTCAGCACCGGCTTGAGTACTGTCGCCACCAGCCCCGGCTCATCCTGCGTGATGGGCGTGGCGGTCTGGGGCACATAGCGGTTGCTCCTGCCCGTCCTCCCTACGGTTTCGCCGCTGATATTCCACGTCGCCATGATCTGTGGGTACATGGAGAAAAAATCCAGCTCCGCCACGCTGTAGTGCAGCCCGACCAGAGGGCGGTAGTTCAGGCCGCCGCGGTCGGCCAGATGGAAATCGCGCGCCGAGCGAAAGGGTTCGACCTGGCGCTTATGGAGCGGCACCAGCACCCCGCGTCGCAGGGCCTCGACCATCTGCAACGCGGTGAACCCCGCTCCCGGGCTGCTGCGGGCGGCTACCTGTACTCCCACCCCGGTGATGCGGGCCAGCTCCAGCGCCGCCGCCAGGCTGAAGCCGCCGAACATGCTGGTGTTGTGTGGGTCGATGTGCCAGCGGCCAAAAAGATGCGTCTGCCCGGCACGGTGGTGCACATCGCCGTACGAATAGAAGCGGAAGGCTTTCTTGTGGAGCACGTCCCGGCTAATATCGCGGTTGGGCTGGAAGGGGATGCCGGCCTGCGCCGCCCATTCGAACAGCTGCGGGAATAGCCAGGCGTCGCCGTGCGGGCAGAGCAGCAGGTCCGGGTCGAAGTCGTCCAGGATCGTCCCCAGTTCTTTCAGGACGTGGAGCGGTTGGGCTAGCGAGATCTCGCGCTCGGTCTCGCCGTAGATCAGCCGGAGAGAGCGCAGCGGCGTCTGCGCTGGCGGCGAGTCTGGCTGGATGTACAGCGTCCGTACCGGCGGGAAGTCGAACTGGAAATCCCAGGGATTGTCCAGGGCGCGGATACTTTCGATGCGCTTGCCATCCACGGCCGCCTGGACACGGGCGGTGGGGAAGACGCCGGCCGCGGCCAGCAATCGTACCGAAAATGGGATATCGATATCGTAGTAGTACAGTCGCCTGAAGCGCCGGCGCAACGCCCTAGCCCACCGCATCGCGTGGATCTCGGTGGCCGCCTGAACGGCCAGCACGGTCTGCGGGCCGCGGAACAGCTCGCGCCGTTCCATGAATTCCATCACCGGCGGGTCTTGCCGCTCCGCCAGCCAGGCGCGGGCGTCTGCCAGGCAGTCCGACGCCCCGCCCAGGTAGAACGTCACCGGGAAGGGCATCGCCAGCCGCCTTCGGGCGCCGTCTTCCCCCAGCAGCCACAACACCGCCCCGGCCTGTTCGTCCGGGTAGGCATCCAGCAGCCAGCCGCGCAGATCAGAAGTCATTTGCAGGGTAGCGGGCTTCGAGCAGCTCAGCGTGGGCGATGCTCAGGCCGGTGCGCAACTCCTCGCGCAGTTGCTCGATCTCGCCGCGCAGCGCCGTAAGCTGGCCTTCGAGTGCCTGCTTCTCGCCTAGCCGCGCCGCCAAGCCGGTTTGCAGGCGGACGATGGTCTTCTCCTGCTCGAGCGTGATGGCCATCAGGATCGAAGCGATGGGCAGCGGGTGGCCGCCCTGTTCCATGGCCGGGATATGGAACTCGGAGCGGTCCCACAGGTCTTCGAACAACAGCTGGTCCTCGCGCAGCAGCAAGGCGCGGCGGAATTGGGTGAAATAGCCCCGCTCGCGCTGGAACTGGAAGGTGAAGGGGGTCTGGGTGTGGCCCATGGCTCAGCAGATTCTCACGGTCGCGCACTCGCGCCGCAGGACGGCGAAAAGTCCAGACCGGGCGGGGCCCGGCGCCGCGCTGGCCACCACCGGGCAAGCGGCCCAAACCCGGCGCAGTTCGCGCAGCCCCTGAAACAGCAGATCGTCCGCCTCGCGCACCGGTAGGTCTTCATCGTGCAGCGGGGCGAGCAGGTCGCCCACGAGCGCCGGAACGCCGTCTGCTGGCGTATGCTGCAACAGGGACAGCCACTGGTGGGCGGTCTCGGCCCGCGCCAGGGTGATGCGCTCGTCCAAGATCTCGTGGTAGTCTCCACTCCTGTGAGCAATTATGTAGGCCAGCTCGTACGGGTCGAAGCGATTGCCACAGACGAGCATTCTCACCGGGCCGCGCAGCGCCAGTCCGGCCGCCAGGCGCTCCAGGCGGGCGGCGGCGCGAGATGGGGGCCCGGCAATCAGTTTCAATCCGGGGGTGAAGTGCAACGGCATGCCGACACTGTACCTGTTCCCAGGACAAAAAGAAATGCCCCGATGGGGCGAAGAACGGGTACTTACCAGGCATCCCCGGTGGGGGAGGCACGGCTGGGGTGTTAGGAGAACCGCAGGGCAGATGTGGGGACTCGACGTCCGCGCGGCCGAATAGGCGCTGGCGGACTCCTAATTCCGCCTGTGCCTATTCGGCGTTCAGCGCCGCCGATCTTCTTTGAGCAGGTCGATGGTGCGTGGCGCGTTCGGCCCGGGCGTGAAGCGCCTCCTCTGGATCGAAGCGAGCGCACGCTTGTGCTTGCCGCGGCCCGCCCGGCGCCATTCCAGGGCCCCGGCGAGCAGCGCGGCGACTTCAGTGCTCAGCGAACGGCCATTGGCGCGCGCCCGTTCCCGCAACGCTTCAACCAGCTCTCGGGGCACGCGACGGATGTGCAGGGTGGGCATGGGGGACCTCCTTGGAACGTCTTGTTCTTAGCTTGTCGCAGGTGGTTCGGTCTCGTCGTAGGCCGAGAAGTCCCAGTCGCGCAGCACGAACGCCAGCTGGCGGCGTCCCTTCAGGCCGAACTTGCGCACCGCGTTGCCCAGATACACCTTGACCGTGTCCGGCGCCAGGTGCAGGCGGGCGGCGATCTGCGGGTTGGTGCGGCCCAGGCAGGCCAGGGCGGACACCTGCTGCTCGCGCTCCGAGAGCGTCTGCCAGCGCCGCACGTTCTCATCCAGTTCCTGCGTTCGCGCCGCGATGGCCTGCTGCAGCAGCCCCGCGGCGAGTTCTTCCGGCGTCATGCCCGCCTGATTCGCCAGCGCGTCCAATTGCTCCAGCGTCCCGGGCGGCAGCGCGAGGACAAGCCTCGCCTCGGCCAGCGCGCGCCGTAGGCGGGACTTCATGTAGGTGAAGGGTGTATGCATCGTCTGATAGCCAATCCTATCCCCACAATACCAGAACGGGTGTTCTGGGGTCAAGGCAGGCAATGAAATTGTCACGAGTCTGTCGTCTAGCGCTTATTGGAAAGGGTCGCTGGCATTAGGTGATCCTCCCTTCTAGATAGCGTACGTTCTTCCTTTTAGGTTTCGCTGGCCTAGTCAGGCAAGTTCGGTAGTTGAGTGAACTGATTTCAGCTAGCCATCTCAGTCCGGTGGTTGTTGTTGGTCAGGAGTCCCAACTTATGAGCATAGCGATAGACCGATGCCTGCGACACCCCTAACTCGGATGCAAGCGCCCTCCTAGTGCACTTGGAATCCGTCCATTTGTTCCTGAGATGCTTCTGCCAAACCCTGCCATAGTCGATTACCCGGTCATAGCTGTGTTTGTTTACTCCCTCGAAATCCGGCCCATAACGAAGGTAGGAGAATCCACAACGACACCGGAATGTCCCGCTAATCCGATAAGGCCTGCCGCTTGCGGAGACTGCTACGGCTTTTATGCACTCATTGCCGTAGTTGGAGCAAAGAGGATTTAGGCACGGCCATGGCCCTTTTCCGAAATATCCGGGAGCTTCGGTTTCAAACAGACTTTCCAAGTCAATGGAGAGAAATTCTGCAAGAAGGAGGTGATAGATTGGGGAGCCGTAGTTTCCACTCATGTTCATGACAGCACTTATCCAATTGTTTCGACTGGATGGAGAAATCATTGCTCCCAGTTCATCCAGCAATTCTCGGTCAAAGAAGTCCGAAACCATTTGTGCAACCGCCCCATGTTGTTTTTGATAACGAAATGTCATAAGTTCGAGCTCAATAAGCGCTTTGTGATAGTGGGCGCGAAAGTGTTCGGGGCATCGTTTAGGGAGCGTGGCCTTGATCAGCCAGTCCGCCTTCTTTGCCAAGTTGAGGTAGTGCGCGCCGCTCGCCAATTCTTCGAAACCCCGTCCCTCTTCAAACGGATCCAACTCTTCAAGGGAAATGAACTCTCGCGGAGCTCGATGTTGATTCCCGCCGCACTTAATTGCATCCTCTAGTACCAAACTATGTTGGGGGCACACATGAACGATATCTATTTGATGGACCCGATGGAAGTACGCTTCTCCAAATGATGCCCGGTCAACCCTTACGCACTCCGCACAATAGCGCAAAGGGCTACGTGTTGAGGCTTTACCCCGGTTGTGTCCATACCTTCCCAGGGAGTACCTTTCTGACGAACTGGCCATTTGGGCGCGAAGGCCCAAAGCCGCCTTCGTATCAAGAAACGCTGAGTGGTAGGGGTACAGCGTATGGAAATCGATGATGTGATCCAGGGTCAGCGAATGAATGGGGGATAGTCTGGACACGAATGCCTGCAAGTGATTGGGAAGATCAATAGGCGCCACTTGTGTGTTAGACCCAAACAGGCTTGCTATTAGGTCTTTGTTGCTGCCGCCCTGGAACTCTCTTCTATAGCGAGAAACGGCGCTATAGAAGATTTCTTCATTCCAGATGTCTCCAAAACCGTTCAACTTGAAGCTCCTGAGCACTACCCAGACAAATGGCTTCAGCGGCTTCTAGCCAGTAAGTCAAATAGTCTTGGCGCGTTGCCGGCGAAGCGAATCCCTAACCCGAGGAGATCTTCGTCTTTTGACAATGATTGCTACAGTATTTTCGCCAGGGCACATTAGGGACAAAGACCACTGAACAACCAGGGCGCAGGCACTTCCTGCTGCGCCCCAGTACAAGTGCTCCCTTTTCAACATTACTCCCGGGCGAAAAAACTTCTGTGGGGAAGCCAATTTGATCCGGTGCCTTTTCTGTTTCGAGGTTCTCTGCTAGTACTTGGATTGCCCTAGAAAGGCGCTTTCCGGGAATAAGTGATCCGGTGTGAACGCTCAGAATTGCTCTCCCGGACCATGCCGAGGTTTTGCCAGCCACAACTGCGAGATCGCGGCCAACAATCTCATAATCACGAAACTGCACTCTGTGCCTTCGAAGTTGCTGATCATATATTCCGGCTACTCCTCGTTTGATTAGGATGGCGACCAGAGCATCTCTGATTTCTGTGGCGTCTTTTGAAAAACGTGACATTAATCTGACACCATTGAGGGCATAAAAAAGTGCGCTTCTATTTCTTTGTAGGCTGTATCCAATGCGTCCTGAATCTCCTTCATGTGGCGAAGCCTGGATAACCCGGACACTCTTTCTAGCTGCCATTTCTTAATCGGACGCCCAGACTCGATCATTTTCTTCTTGTTCCAGTTAATGCGTCTGACCGCAGACTGAATGCGAGATTCGACCACCTGCTCCAGAAGCGCTGCGCTTTTCGGCAAACGATTTAGATGCCTAACGACACTTCCCGTACATTTGATTTGTTTCACAATAGCAGACGTGGTAATTCGCTTTGGTCGATCACCCGATGTCAACAGCCGAAGAGCGATTTGCTTGATTTCATCTGCGCATTGATTGTCGCGTGCCGCCCAATCAACTAACGTTTCGTTAGAGCCGTTGTTGTAAGGCAGCTTTATCTGATTGGCACGTACAAATTCGCGGTCATACCGCATGAGCCATGCGTGCGTAGCAGGATCCACCTTGGCCATTTCTGAGGCACCAAAGTCTGGGTACTTTCGACGTAGGGCAAGATATTTCTTGCGCCGTCGATACCGCTCCTCATCTGTAATTCGCGGTTTCCTCGGAGTAAATCGCGGCGTTTTCCGAGGATCTTTCTGCTTGCTACTTCCCGGACGGTCGATTGGGAGCTGAAGTTTGTGCGCGTGGCGTTGAACCGTAAGGGGTACAACCCCTAGAGCGGTTGCCAGAGATTCCAATGACAGTGACGGATCCAGCCATCGATCGGCAAGATATTTTCCCCATTCCTCACCATAGTCTACGATATAGTCCAAATTGAATTTTCGTGCCCCCTGATAATCAGGTCCGTAGCGTCTATAAGTAAAGCCACAATGGCACCGGAATTCGCCTCTGAGTCGACGAGTGGCTCGGCAAGTGGAAATATCCACGTTATCGATAACCGGCATCTGATAGTCCGAGCAAACCCTGTTGAGGCATGGCCATGGCCCCCCGCCGAAGAACCCTGGAGGGCTCTCTTCGAACAAAATCTTGAATTCCAGCGAAAGAAAGAGGCAAACCAGGATATGGCAGATCGGAGTACTTACTTCCCCAGAGTTGCGAAGAGTTTTCAGCAGCCAGAATTGCTTCGATTTCGAATTTGTTGGCAATCCAATCGATTCCACCAATCTCATCGGAAACAAATCATTGAAGGCTCTAACAAGCTCTGAATTGTTCTTTACTTTTTTGCTGTAGGTCGAGAGGCCGACATCCGCCAATGTGCGCTGGTAGTGGTCGGTAAAATGCGTATACGATTTGGATTCATGCGGGTTTGAAAGGAGCCATTGCGCGCTTTGAGCGATGGCCAAATACTGGTTCGCATAATCCTGTGTGCTAATTGATAGGTCTTCTGCCTCCAGGGAGCATTCTTCCAGGGCCAGAAACGCTTGATCGTTCTTGTGAAATCTGTACATGCCGACATTTGTATCTAGTAGCCTACACGCATGCTCTGGACATACCATAACAACTCCGATTTGATGAACTCGATGAAAATACGCCTCCCCAAACGTCTGGCGATCCTGCTCCACGCATCTCGGACAATATCGCATGTGCGCACGTCTAAGGTTTCGCTGCCACAGAGCTCCCAATATCGTGAAAATGCGCTGGCCCGACGAGCCATACATGAGCTCTCGAATCTCGGCAATTCGCTCTCCGTTCAAAAATGCTGTGTGGTAAGGAAAAAGTGTATGGCAGTCAATGATTTTATCGACTGTCAAAGTATGCGTGGGAGATAAGCGACTGGTGAATTCTCCCAAGTGGCTTGGAAAGTCCACCGTGGCTCTGAGGTTTATTGTGCCAAACAGGTCCATCAAGAGGGAGCTATGTGATTTGTATCCCAGATCTCGTCTATGCCGTGCAATAGCGCTATATATAATCTCTTCACGCCAGATGTCGCCGAACGAATTCATGTCGCATCTCCTAAACCCAGCGATCAATTGGCACGATAACCCCTGATGCGCGCAGAGCGACCACAAAGTCCTTTTTCGTCCGGGTTGCTTCTCTGAAGATTCCACGAAGATCCGAAGGATCTAGCTGACTTTCGGTACGCCGGCTCGCGGACTTCTTCGTTTTTCTTGGTTTCTTGGGGAAATCATCTGATGAGGGCTCCTCCCCCGTGTTAGCTTCTCCTACTACGGTTAGATTCTCATTGGGCGCATTGGGCAGCTTTGTTATGGTTTCCTTGATTTCTATATCCATTGCAACGGCTTCAATTAGCTCTTTTACATCCAAAGGTCTCAAGTCCTCAATGGTCTTTAGTTTGTCGAGGTCTTTTGATTTCAACGCGTCCAAAGCCGTCTTTAGGTAGCCCAGATGATCTTTGGCTACGGAGCGAATCAGGTTGACTGTCAGACTTTCCATGCCTGTTTGCATGGATCGCGATTGAGCCAACATGAAGGTCTTAATCGCCACATCGGTGATGCCTTGGCTTACTTCGTATAAAGCGTTGCTTAATTCATCACTGAGCGGGGACGGCTTCCGAATGTATTGGTATTTCCAGACGGCCTGCAGAAAAGCGCTCCAATCATCGCCCTTGTCTATACGGTGCCACTCTTGGGCCCCCTCTCCCGAGGATCGACGAGCCATTCGAAACTCGCCCTTGAACAGAGTGAGCGCTTTGTAAGTGCCAATCAATATCACCGGTATTCCCACCAAGTTAACCAGCGATACCAGATAATTCAAAAGCGTAGATCGTTCAACTCCTCTCGCGTCGACAAGATTCTGAATTTCATCTATGACCAAAATCCCTATTCGGTGTTGTTCAACGACAGTTTTTATCCCGAGCAGTTTCTCTCCTATGTTGCTGCGCCTATATATTTGGGAATAGTTTGTTCCAATTACATCGTCAACTGCTGCAAAAAAACCCTCGCAAAGTGCTGCGAGACGACCGTCATACGGACAGTCTATTTTTAGCCATACAAGTTGGATGAAATTGAATTCCAATCCCATGTATTGACTATGAAACACCACCTGAGGAAATATTGACAACGCAGCACCGACCGCCGTCGTTTTCCCTATGCCCGAAATCCCTATCACCATAAATCCCGTGCCGCTCTTTTTGCGGTTCGCCTTTCGCTCCACTCGTGAGTGCAGCTTATGGAGAGATCCGTCAACGATGTTTCGCCCCAGATAGCTCCGCCTGATTGCTATATCGATTGACCGAAAGAGCTGGATGTGCCGATGATCGGGTTTGATTAGCTCCAATAAAGTAAAGAGATGATGGAGCCGAATATGTGTTGGTTGATCTCGGCTTTCCACGACGAATTCCGGGTAATTTGCGAGAGATTTGTAAATCTCTTTATCCGAAAAAATCGGTGGTAGTGCCTCTATGAAAGGGTTTCTACGGTAACTGGGGACTTCTGATTTATGGTATTCTGCAGCTACAATTCGTCCTGCCCCATAAGCCGGCAGTGAAATTTCCTTCTGTTCAGTCTTGTGCGTTTTCATTCTTTATCTCCTCGTCCCACAACGCATGTTCTAAGAGGTTTTTTGGGGGTGAGACATAGTCGTTTGTCGATTCTGAGGGATCGACCTTCAATTTGGCGCCTGCTGTTCGACCCTTGTCTGTAATGAAGGGGGTGGAAACACGCTCATCTTCGAGTTCCTTGGCCCTGGTTTTTCGGGAGTTCGCAGCGCTTACTTTTCCCCCAGATGGGGCTGCTCGAGATTGCTCTGAGCGAGCGTGTTCGGCCATAGCTTGTATGTGATAGTTTCGATCAGAGATAGCTTGTTGTTTCATGGTCTCGCGATCATATCTAACGAGCGACTTGACTGAATCTCCATACAGCCACTCTGCATACTCGTAATTTCCCCACAGAGAATCTTCCGGATGGAGAGTAGCAACCTCATAACCGTCAGTACTGGGTACACCGACATAAATTTGTCGGGGATTTCGGGGATCGTAGATAACGCTCGTGCCTATATTCCGTTCAGAATGTCCGCTTATCCGCAATCCGAGCGCATCTATTTTGGGCGATATGTATTTGCGCCCAGAGAAATGAATTCCCTCACGCGAAATCGATCCATTCGCTCGGGGAAGTAGCCCTATCTTGTCGGTGTCGGGATAGTAGCTTCTGAGAATTCCAGTTCGATTGGTGATCCCCCAGTGCCATAAGTCTAAAGGATTAGTTATCAGACCTTCCGCCAATATTTGGGGGTCGAAAGGATAGTTTTCTTTGTCTATCTCATGGGTTAGGTTATAGGTCTGAAATTCGATAAACAGGATTTCTCTAATTTCATCCATCGTAAAGACCGCGTCATGCCGGTATTTCTTGCCTTCTCGTCCGGAAAGGTTATATGTGGATCCAGGAAGCCAGTCAACGACTTCTTGGTTCAATATGTGAAAGATGGATTCCACAATTGGCTTCCAGTCGGGGCGATAAGGAGGCAAATTGCTGAGCCGGATTCCCAGCCCAGAAACGATCGTCTCCGCCTTTTTGCTCGCGCCTTCTCCACGATCGAAAATGATTGACTGGCAGCGGCCCAGGGCAGGAACCTCAAGCGGATTGACTTTGATGCCAAACAGGGTTTCGGCTAGAGGCGTTTTGTCACTGAACGCGTTGTCCAGGGCAAGCGCAGCGGCAATCCAACTCGGCTGTTCCAACGTCAGGTAAAAACCGACCACTAAGCCCGAAAAAGTGTCCATCACAACATATAGCCATGGCCTTCCGATCACCCATTTCCGGTTCAGCTTAGAGACTGCGTAGCAGTCCAAGTAGCATGTGTCTATTTGATAGCGCGAACCAGGGCCATAAGCGATCGAGAAGGCCGAGCCCCTAATGGGACGAAACCTCGTGTTAAAAGCTCTCTTCCCATAACGGGATTCGAGGTAATCCGTAGGGTTTTTTGCGCTGAGTTTCTTCCATATATATCTGAACTGATCAAGAGTTATAGAATCGTTCTGATGGGGAAGAATTGGCTTACGTATGCCTCCATTCATCTCGTACCCGACATTGAAAAACGTGCCCAATACGGCATTGTAGATCTTCGGGACTGAAAGCGGTGAACTCTTGTACATCCGGTAGGCGGCGTAAAGCTTCGTTTCTACTTCGCTCGTTATGGGTATGCCTGGTCCCTCGCCGCGAATACTTTCAGCCAGGTTCCTTTTACCCGGCTTCTTGTCCGTAAACTTGCGCTGTTTTCCCTTCCCCCCTGACTTGGAATAATCTGGCAACAACGCATTTAGGATCTGACCGCGCTGCAGCCAGCGACGCAACCACTTATAGAGTGTCGGTTTCACTGACTTATCGCGTTCAATAGCAGAACGGATCATCTCGCCGCGCGAGATTGGATCAAAGATCAGATAGTTGGGATCACCAGAAGGAGTTTTGACCAGGGATTCGATGGACTTCCAGGCAGTCGCTCGTTTTCTTTTCGATGCTTCTGAGAGGTCCTCATCGCGTTTATGCGATAGATAAGCATATGGATCGGGGACGATCTTCGCAATATCGCGTTCTATTAATGAACTCAACTCGGATATGCTGCGCCAAGAAGGAAGTGCACTTGGATCATTAATATCTATGAAGACGAGTTGTTCTCGATTCGGAATCGCAAGAATGCGAAAATTTCTCTCCTCGCCAACAATCTCGAATACTTCATTTACGTTCAAGTTCATTTGGAGATAGATGAGCCTGGCGAGGCAGGAGAGAAGTGAGTGTTCCAGTCAATTTGCCATTGGTGTGTAGCTATCATATGGAGAGCGATGCTCAACGATGTTCCGGGTTCATGGCCGAGAAATTCATCGGCCTCTGCGCAAATATCTCTGAGGGCGCGATTGTTTCTCGGCATTTTGCCGATCAAATAGTCTCTGAGTCTTATTCGCGTTTTGCTTGATAGCGGCAGCCCGTCCTCGGTAGCATGGGGTTGGAGGAGCTTGCTGTTCTTGACAATTGGAACTTCCAGTTCATCCTGTGTCATAACCCCATAGTTGATTGACAATGCGTCGAAATATCGGCGGGATATCTCGAGTTTTTGAACGGTTCTGGCTTCCCTAAGTTTGACTTTTGGTTTGATGTCACGTGCCAACCTTCGGACTGTCCCATCTATTGCAACAGTGACTAGAAAATCCACAGTCATAACAGTGAGATCTTGTGTTCCCGGTTCGGTGGGGTGTTTTATGCCGAGGTTCTCACAAATCTGGATAGTCATCTCTATGGGAAGCAGTGGAAACTGTTCGTTGATGTCGATTACGCGTGGATGCAAGTCGTAGAAGCAGAATGCCGTGTGTTCAAGTTCAGATAGCAAATGGTATATTCGCGCTATTTTGCTGCCGAGAACACGTGAATCGACTCCCAGTGATGAGAAGTCGGTTGTGAAGATCCAGGGGAGGTAGTTTGTTAGATTTCCCTGACCCCGCCCCTCCTTAAGTTTCTTCTGGATATTTTTTGCCGAGTTGGACTTTTTGGGTCTGCTCACTAGACTACTCTTGTTATTTAACATACGTATAATAATATTGCGTAGGCTATATGATAATAGTAGAATATCTTCTGGAAGTCAATACATCTCATGACAATGTTCACTTTATGATGTAAAATAGCGAAGTGGAAGATCAGCTTATGTCCAAGAAGAGTTTCTCCGAGTGGCTCGAAGGAAAACTCATGGAGTGGATGGTAGCCAGCGGAAAACTGCGAACCCGAGGTGAGTTTGCTCGTTGGCTAAGAATTCACCCCGCAACTCTAAGTAGTTGGCTAAACGGAACTCGAAACCCGAGCTCAAAGCACTTATATGCTGTTGCAGCGAAATTGGGACATGAGGTATTCGAGTATGCTGAACTAGAAATCTTCGATGAAGATCTGGAATCCGTAATAGTAAATTGGTATCGCCTGAGTGAGTTGCAGAAGAAGAATATCAAGAATCTGGCTGTCCCATTAATGGAGGAAAAGTGAGCGCCAATCAGGATTCATTTAGGGAATGGATAAACGCTAAATACATCGAGTGGATGATGTCGATGGGGAAGAAGCGACCACTCTACGCGTTTGCGGAATTTCTCGGCGTTACTCAAGCCACTTTGAGTTTGTGGATGAGCGGAAGACGAGAACCAAATCATGATCATACGTTTCGACTTGCCAAGCTGTTCGGTCCTGAAATTTTTGTAATCACAAAGATGTTTGAGGGGTTAGATTCGAGGCACAAATTCGTCAGCGAGAACTGGCAACTGATCGATGAAAAAGACCGTGAGCAAATAATAGAGATTATTGAACGCGGGCTCGAAAGGAAGTCCAATAAACTTACTTCACTGAAATCGGCCGACGAAACAGGATCATAAAGAGGAATTTATGGGCTGTTTATCCAACTTTCAATTAGATGTAAAGCTATATCAAATAGTGTTAAGGAGCGCTATTAACCGTTATTTTGCCGATCTACTAATCGTGCATGGGTTAATCATTTTGGGGCTTGTAACCACTTATTCACTCCCCGCTCCCACTACGAGTATTATCGTAGCCCAGGTAGCGCAATTCACCTATGGACTTACAGCTCTGGTCACTGCCTTTGCAGTCTTCGTGAAGGTGTATAAAGGTGATGCCGAATCAATTAAGGGCGATTATCTATTTTTCCTCACAGTTGCCCTTTTTTACCTTATTGGACTAATAGGTATTTGGGATGGCCTGGACCTGACCAGCTTTTCCCGCTGGGGGTTGGGCGTTCCACTTGGGATTTGTTTTGCAGCACTCTTCATACAGGTGCGTTTCATCTTGCTACAAAAGTCTGGTTGGTACTTACCGAGGGTTCCAAACCACTCCTAAGCAAAATCAATTGGCGTTATCTCAACAACTAGAAAACCAGTTCACAAACAACGAAACAGCGACGAATACGCCGCCGGCCAGCGGGGCTATGGCGTCGGCGTGCCTGTGAGTTCTTCGTACTTGGCAAAGTCTCGTTCAGCCTCGATTTCGCGTCCGAGTACCCTAAGAGCCACTCCGCGAGCGTAGTAGGCAATTGCGAATTCCGGGTCAAGTTCGATGGCCCGGTCGAAGTCCTGGACGGCGAGGTCGAAATTGAGTAGTCCCGCGTATGTAAGGCCGCGGTTGTTGTAGGCAAGCGCGAGTTTTGGGTCGAGCTCAATGGCCCGGTCGTAATCCTGGATGGCGCGTCTGTGGTCCCCAAGACTAGCATAGGCAGCCCCGCGGTTGTTGTAGGCGAGGGCATATTCTCGGTCCAGCTCGATAGCCCGGTCGTAGTCCTGGATCGCGCGCTCATACTCGCCAAGGGCAGCATAGGCTTTCCCGCGATTGTTGTATGCGGTAGTAATTTCCGGATCCAGCTCGATAGACAGGTCATAGTTTTGGATCGCGCGCTTGTGCTCGCCAAGGGCGGCATAGGCAACCCCGCGGTTGGAGTAGACGGCAGCCAATCCCGGGTCCAGCTCGATGGCCCGGTCGAAGTCCAGGATCGCGCGCTCGTAATCGTCCAGACTGGCATAAGCGACCCCGCGGTTGGAGTAGGCGGCAAGATATTCTGGGTCGAGTTCAACAGCATGGTCGTAGTCCTGAATGGCACGCTCGTAATCGCCCAAATCAGCATAGGTGACCCCACGGTTGTTATAGGCGCTAGCAACTTCCAAGTCCAACTCGATTGCCCGATCATAGTCCTGGATCGCGCGCTCGTAATCGTCCAGACTGGCATAAGCGACCCCGCGGTTGAAATAAGAGACAGCATCGTCCGGATCGAGTTCAATAGCTCGGTCGTAGTCCAGGATCGCGCGCTCGTAATCGTCGAGGAAAACAAACCCAAGCCCGCGACCAATATATGCGCTAGAGAATTCGGGGACCAGCTCGATAGCCCTGTCGTAGTCCAGGATCGCATGCTCGTACTCGCCAAGGGCAAGATAAGCAGCTCCTCGGTTGAAGTAGGCGGCAACACCTTCGGGGTCAATCTCAATAGCCCTGTCATAGTCCTGAACTGCGCGCTCGTACTCGCCAAGGGAGAGTTCGGACGTGCCCCGACAATAGAAGATTACTTCCAGGACTGTAACCAAGCGAACCTCGGAGGACAGCAAGTCTAGCGCTTGGTCGAAACGCTGAATGGCCTCGGGAAAGCGCGCCGCCTGGTAGTCCAAAACCCCCGCCAGAAAAGAAATCAGGGCGGCGGATTCCTCTCCGGCCTGCTGCTGGAACGCGAAGGACTCCAGTTCTCCGATTGCAACAATTGGCTGAAGTACCTCGCTTTCATTTAATGGAATGAGCGCGCCCGCGGATAGATTCTCGATGTGGATTATGATGTTGGGGTTCTCTGTCGGGCGATACCAGCCCCAGATCACAACGTCCGCCTGCCGATTCTCCCCGATTTTTCGTGCCCGGCTACTACCTTCAGCGGGCGAAATGACTTCGTTGAAGGGGATGATCCGGATTTCCAGGTCGTCACCAAATTCGGCATTGAGCTGTTCGAGGATCTCGTTGCGCAACCCAAAGGTATCTTCTGGGCCATCAAACTCGGCGATCAAGACGATGAGCCTCTCTTCCTGGGCCTGCCGGTGTTCGGTCACAGCCCACCCGCCCCCCACCCCCAGAAGGACGAGCGCAGCCAGCAACATCCACGCTACGCGCCGAGCTTTCTCCCCATAGGCCGGTTCGCGCCGGGTTTTCCGGGGGGCGCGGGTCCACATCGGCAGGATGATGGTGTCCGTGACCTCGTTCTGCTTGAGCCCCACCCAGAGCAGCCGTCCTACCAGGATGGCCAGGACTCCCCCAATCAGCAACCACGCCACACCCTGTTGATCACCCAGCCACAGTTTGTAGAAATTGTAGACGAGGGTCACGGCGGCCAGGAAGCCAGCGACCGGCAGCCAGAATCGCTTGACCAGTTCTGTGAATCGCTCGTCTTTTTTGGGGTCCGGGGCTTGAGACGTCATGGTCCGCTCCCTGCGTCTGGTTCACTCATACGAGCCTTCAATGTGAAAGATATAGTTGAAGGCCTATACACTCTATTGCACAAGTGTATAACGCCCTATACACTTGTGCAATAGCATCCGCAGCCTGCTCTTTAAGCTTCAACGAGTACATGCGTAGCAGCGAATTCTCAACGCTAGAAGAAGCTATTGAGGCGGCATCTGGTCGGCATCCTGCCAATAGATGTCCAGTGAATCAAGACCTGATTAAGAGGCCCCTTGCTCGGGCCGCATGTATTCATGCCGGTTCGATAGAGCGCGGGGTTCCCTTCATCGGTTAAAATCCAGTCACGCGGGAAGACGCATGCCCCACCCCACTCCCGCTTCGACCACAAAGAAAGCAGTGCACAGGCCAATGAATTACGTCAAGTCCAAGCAACGTGTCGCCGACCACGGGGAGGTCTTTACCCCGGCGTGGATGGTCGAGGCGATGCTTGACTTCGTGAAGGACGAGACGGAGCGCATTGACTCCCGCTTTCTTGAACCGGCGTGTGGCAGCGGCAACTTCCTTGTGCAGGTTCTGCAGCGTAAGCTCGCTGCCGTGGAACTGAAATACGGCAAATCTGAATTTGAGCGGCGGCACTATGCTTTGCTGGGATTGATGTGTGTGTATGGCATTGAGCTCCTGGCAGACAATATCGCCGAGTGCCGTGCGAACATGCTGGAAATCCTCGCTGACTACCTGAATCTCAATGAATTAGAAGACCTCTATCGGGCTGCCCTGTTTGTGTTGTCGCAGAACCTCGTCCATGGTGATGCCCTGAAGATGCGAACCAGTGAGGACGAGCCTATCACCTTCGCCGAATGGGGCTACCTCGGCAAGGGCAAGTTTCAGCGGCGCGACTTCCGCCTCCAATTTCTTAGTCTGTCATCAACGTTCGGTACGGGGAACACCCTCTTCCCTCATGATGGAAATCACGAGTTGTTCACCCCGACAAAAACCTACCCACCGATGACGGTAGGGGAGCTGGCCGGTTCAGTGCCCGGTGATGCTGTGGAGGTGACCACATGAGCGGGAAGGCGGGCTTTTCAGTGCGCGGCCGCAATCCGGATGTGCTGATGTGCATCGCCAACTTATCTAACGATGAGGTATTCACGCCACCCGAGTTTGCCAATCGGATGCTCGACACTCTGGCGGAGGCGTGGGCGGCAGACAACGGTGGCGCGAACATCTGGGCGGACAAGTCGGTAAGGTTTCTCGACCCATGCACTAAGTCAGGCGTGTTCCTGCGCGAAATCACCAACCGCCTCACCAAAGGCCTGGCGGACGAATTGCCGGACCTCGACGAGCGCGTCAATTACATCCTTACGAAGCAAGTCTTCGGCATCGGGATTACCTATCTCACCAGCTTGCTGGCGCGGCGCAGCCTTTATTGTTCAAAGCATGCCAAGGGCGAGCACTCGATCGCCAAGTCCTTTGCTACCGACGCTGGCAATATTTGGTTCGAGCGTACCGAGCACACATGGCTTGATGACAGATGCATATTCTGCGGAGCAAATAGGCGTGATTATGACCGCGGCGAAGGATTGGAAACCCATGCATATGCGTTAATCCACGCCCACGACATTAAGACTCGACTTGCAGAGTTGTTTGGAGGTAACATGCAATTTGACGTAATCATTGGTAATCCGCCGTACCAGCTCGGTCAAAGCGGGGGGGAGGCTGTAGGTGGCTTCGCGATGCCCATCTACCAAGAGTTCGTCAGGGCCGGAAAGAGCCTCGATCCGCGGTTCCTGGTGATGGTGACCCCGTCGCGGTGGTTCGCCGGTGGGCGAGGCCTGGATGAATACCGCAGCGAGATGCTCGCGGACAAGCGCATACGGGCGCTCGTGGATTTCCCGGATGCAGCGGAGGCGTTTCCAGGTATCCAAATCAAGGGCGGTGTGAGCTATTTCCTGTGGGACAGTTCGTGGAATGATGCCTGTGAGGTCACGACGATTCACGGAGGCGGACCAACTTCGCCGCCGATGAAGCGGAACTTAGGCGCCTATGACGTCCTCGTCCGGCGTAACGAGGCAGTGCCTATTTTGGAGAAGGTCCTCAGAGTCAACAAGAAAGACGGCTACGGCAACTTGGCCAAAAAGGTCTCAGCCATTCAACCTTTCAGCATCCGCACGAATTTTCGGGGCGCCGAGAAGAAGACGGGGATGAAGATGCCGGTCGTGCTCATCGGCAACAACAGCGAAACCTACATCGAACGGGCCGACGTTCCGCGTAACGACGCGTGGATCGACGAGTGGAAGGTGTTGCTGGGTGCCGCCTATGGCGCGGGCGATAGCTTTCCGCACCAAATCTACAACTACCCGCTCATCGCGGGGCCAGGGACTGCATGTACAGAAACCTACCTGGTCATCGACCGTTTCAAGAAAGAGATTCAAGCAAAGCGGTTCGCCGCCTACTTGCGTACTCGGTTTGTCCGCTACTTGGTGTCGTTACGGAAATATACCCAGCACCTCTACAACGAGCGCTTCCAGTTCGTGCCTGATCTGCCGATGGATCGCGAATGGAACGACACGATCCTCTACAAGAAGTACGGTATCACGAAGAACGAGATCGAGTTCATCGACAGCATGATCCGACCGATGGACGACGGCGATGCCTAAGTCCATCGAGGAAATCCTCGCGCCCAGGCCGGAAGCTCGGCCGCGTATCTACGCCTACTCGATTGCCGATGAGGCGCATGCAGGTCTCCTCAAGGTGGGTCAGACCACGCGCGATGTGAAGCAACGCGTCGCCGAGCAGCTCAAGACCGCCGCCATCAAGAACTACACTATCGAAATTGATGAGCCCGCCGAGCGCGAGGACGGCACAATCTTCAACGACTATGACGTGCGCGCCACGCTTGTCAGTAAGGACTTTGAAAACACTGAACTGGAGTGGGTGCGCTGCACCGTTGAGGACATAAAGACTGTGCTCGCCGAGTTGCGCACCGGAAAGACATTCACTGGCACACATCACCAGACCTTTGTAATGCGTCATGAACAGGCCGAGGCCGTTGACAAAACGCACGCTTACTTTCACTCCATCTGGAAGGAGGACATGCACGCTGTCCCGCGGTTCCTCTGGAACGCAAAAATGCGGTTCGGCAAGACCTTCGCCACTTACCAGCTTGCCAAAAAACTCGGCGCCAAGCGCGTCCTTGTGGTGACCTTTAAGCCGGCCGTCGAGGACGCGTGGCAGACAGACCTTGAATCCCACGTCGACTTCGATGGGTGGCAATACCTCTCTCGAAGTTCTGACAGAGACCCGACAAAGGTCAACAGCATGAACCCCGTGGTCTATTTCGGCTCCTTCCAGGACCTCCTCGGCCACGATTCAGCGGGAAACATCAAGCCCAAAAACGAATGGCTTCACACGGTGAATTGGGATCTCGTGGTATTCGACGAGTACCATTTCGGCGCGTGGCGCGATACTGCCAAAGAACTTTTCGAAGGTGAAGATGAGACGGTCGCAAGAAAGGAGGCCAAGCTGGAGTATGCTGCGGAACTGGAGGATGTGAACGAAGACTTGAATGAGCTTTCTCAGACGGAAACCGAGTTTTTGCCCATCACAACCAAAGCCTACCTCTACCTTTCGGGCACGCCCTTCCGGGCGCTGGCGACGGGCGAATTCATTGAAGAACAGATATTCAACTGGACCTACACCGACGAACAGCGTGCCAAGGAAGAGTTCGCGAAAAAGGACGCGGGTAAATGGAACCCCTACGGCGCGCTTCCACAGATGCGCCTGCTGACTTACCAGATGCCGGATGAACTGCTGGCCATTGCCAGCGCCGGTGAGTTCGACGAATTCGATCTCAATGCGTTCTTCGAGGCATCGGGTCGGGATGCGGAGGCGCAATTCAAACACAAGGGCGACGTGCAGAAGTGGCTGGACATTATCCGCGGCGGGTACGCTCCCAAGGCACTCGAGCATTTGAAAACCGGCACACGTCCGCCGTTTCCATACTCGGATATACGAGTGCTGCCCTACTTGCAACACTCGTTTTGGTTCCTCCCCAATGTCGCCGCCTGCCATGCGATGGCAAACCTCCTTGCAGAGAAATACAATACCTTTTGGCATGATTACGAGGTGATAGTCGCGGCGGGTGCTTCGGCAGGTATTGGGCTGAATGCGCTGCCGCCTGTACGCAAGGCCATTGGTAGCGGATTCGAGACGAAGACCATCACGCTCTCATGCGGCAAACTGACCACCGGCATCACGGTGCCACAGTGGTCAGCAATCCTGATGCTGCGCAACCTCAAGTCGCCGGAGACCTATTTTCAGGCTGCGTTTCGCGTGCAGTCGCCGTGGTCTATCAACAACCCGAATGGCGACAACCCGAACGAAGAAGAGATCCTCAAGCCCGTTTGTTTTGTGTTCGATTTCGCACCCACGCGGGCCTTGCGGCAACTCTCGGAATACGGAATCGGGCTCTCGCCGAACGAACCGAACCCGGAGAACGCAGTTAGGGATCTTGTCTCGTTCCTGCCCGTGTTGGCCTACGACGGGGCGAACATGACACAGATTGACGCGGGCGGCATTCTCGATATCGCAATGGCAGGCACCTCGGCCACTCTGCTGGCCCGCAAGTGGGAGAGTGCGCTGCTTGTGAACGTGGATAACGATACTCTGCGCCGCATCCTAGACAACCCTGAAGCGATGGCGGCGGTTGACCGCATTGAAGGCTGGCGAACGCTCGGCGACAATATCATCGAGACAATCATCAACAAGAGCGAGAAGGTCAAGGAGCTCAAGAAAAAGGCCAACGACACGGAGTTGACTGCGAAAGAAAAGAAAGAACTCAGCGCCGAAGAGAGAGAATATAAGGCCAAGCGCAAGCTCGTCCAGGAGAAGCTGATCAAGTTCGCGACGCGAATCCCGCCGTTCATGTACCTGACCGACTACCGCGAGAATACGTTGCAGGACGTCATCACCAAGCTGGAGCCGGACTTGTTTCTCGCCGTCACCGGCCTGACGGTGGAGGACTTCCATCTACTTGTACGGCACAAGGTGTTCAACACCGAGCAGATGAATCAGGCCGTGTTTGCTTTCCGGCGCTACGAAGACGCGTCGCTTCGATATACCGGCATAGATAGCCATCCAGGACTGACCCATTACGGGTTGTACGACACTGTGGTGGCAAGGGAGTGAGTGGCAGTCCCGCAAATTGGTGAGCTTGTAACCGGTGGTAGGGGACGGTCCCCTGCGCGGTCCGCGGCTCAAACGGGACATTAGCTTGCTACCGGCTAAAGAGAAGGGGGGTGAACAATAGATGCAGCACGGTATCAGGTCGTATTCCCCTCCATTCAATTCGCAACGGAGTTTGCTTATGTATCACATATAGGTGTAAAGAACTTCAACAATGTATACTAGCAGCCATAGTAGATTTCGGGTTACAATAATTTAGGCGGCCCGGCTAAGTGCGCTAACACCCAACCGGGCCTAACCTAACCACCAGGGTTCGCTGATGGCTCGGCTAGCCGTATTCTACCAGTTAGGACCCTGGTGGTTATTTTCTAACCATTTAGGGTCTTTTTGATTGGTGGTGAATATGTCTGAAAGGGAATTCTCCCTAGACATCTCTTTTGGATATAAATTCTTGATTGGCACTTATGGAGAAGACAGTACCATGGGCGGCCATATTGTCAACGGCCTCTTGCAAGATCCAGAGGGAAACAAATTGCTGTTGGCAATTGCCCTCACAGAAGTCATACGTGATCTTCAGTGTGGTGAATGGTTCATCAATTCCACCGATTCCGTTGTCTTTCAGGATACCCTCACTGCCCTTATCCATGTCGCAATGAGGAAGACATTTCCGAAGTTAGTCGACTCGTTTCTCTCTAAAATCTCCCTGGGCGATGGAACCAGTTATTTCAACACACAGATTGAGTGGAAGTCTGTCCGAAATCAGAACACTTTTACCCTAAAAATTTCGGGTACAGATTACGAATCCCATGAATTGCTAGAGATACTACCCAGACTGGTTTACGAGCCACCAAGGTTTGCGGCCATCGGCTATCAGAATGGAGGAACGGTCGTGATTAATCTTGGCATACCACCATTAGAATCGTTTGAGCGTGGACCCCTCTATGCTTACCTCGAGGACGAACTAGCTCGAATACTTGGTAGAGCGACAAAATCAGGAATTAACGTAAGTCGCATCATAGTTGCGTTACATTTCGACAGAGAAAGAATAAACGAAACTCTGACTGAATTTCTAAAGAAACATTTCAAATCTCGCTACCCAGAAATCCGAATCGAGGTCGTACGGAAGGGATACTTGGACCGCTTCCCTGACTAATTGAAAGAGTACAATGGCGAGACAGAATTCTGGGAATGTAGGTGTCGCCACATAATGTTACAGACTAAGAAAAGTCATTGAGCCTTTTGGGGGCAGAGATACGCCTTACTGTTTGTGAAGGACTACACTTACAGTAAAGGACTTTAATTCAAAGTAAAGAACTTTATTACGATACAACAGGAATCCGTCCTTGACCTATTTCCGTCCGTCGCTATAATTCAGTCGTTGAATTTTGAATTGAGGAGAATCGCATGCCTACTGCATTGATTACCGGCATCACCGGACAGGACGGGTCCTACCTGGCAGAGTTCCTGCTGGCAAAGGGCTACAAGGTCATCGGCATGGTGCGCCGTTCCAGCACGATGACGTTTGACCGCATCTTCCACATCCAGGAGGACATCGAACTGATTCAAGGCGACCTGCACGACCAGACTTCGCTGGTGAATTTGATGGGCGACTACAAGCCGGACGAGGTGTACAACCTGGGGGCGCAGTCGTTCGTACCGACATCCTGGAATCAGCCGGTGCTGACCGGCGAAGTGACCGGCCTGGGCGTGACGCGCATGTTGGATGCCATCAAAATTGGCTCGCCGAAGACGCGCTTCTATCAGGCCTCATCCAGCGAGATGTTCGGCAAGGTGCTGGAAGTGCCGCAGCGCGAGGAAACCCCCTTCTACCCGCGCAGCCCGTATGGCGTGGCGAAGGTGTACGGCCATTGGATCACGGTGAACTACCGCGAGTCGTATGACATGTTTGCGGTATCCGGAATCCTGTTCAACCATGAAAGCCCGCGGCGCGGGTTGGAGTTCGTGACGCGCAAAATCACCTATGGCGTGGCGCGCATTAAACTGGGGTTGGCGAAGGATTTGCGGCTCGGCAACCTGGAGGCGCGGCGCGACTGGGGCTTCGCCGGCGATTACGTCAAAGCGATGTGGCTGATGCTGCAACAGGAAGAACCGGATGATTATGTCGTCGGCACCGGCGAGACGCATTCAGTCAAAGAATTCTGTGAACTGGCCTTTGGCGCAGTGGACCTGGATTACAAGGACTACGTGGTGCAGGACGAGCGCTTCTACCGCCCCGCCGAAGTGGACCTGCTGGTGTCTGACCCGAGCAAGGCGCGCGAGAAATTGAACTGGCAGCGCGAAGTGGAATTCAAAGGACTGGTGGAGATGATGGTGGCGGCGGATATGAAGCTGCTGCAGGAGCAATACAAGGACGTACTGGCCGGGTGACCCTCCGCATGATTGAAACCAACTTCATTGCTCCCGTCATCCGGCGGGCGGCGGAGAAGCCGGACCACCCCACGCTGACCTTCATCGCTGAAGACGGCGCGGAGACGGTGGTGACAGCGGCGCAGTTCCATAGACGGGCGACGGGCACAGCGGCGGCGTTGCGGGCAGTGGGCATCGCGCCGGACGACCTCGTCATCCTGGTGCTGAAGCATTCACAGCAATTGCTCTCGGCGTTCTGGGGGGCGCTGTACCTCGGCGCCATTCCATCCATCTTCCCGTTCCTGACCGAAAAACTGGACCCGGCCCTGTACATGGAGCGGGTGAAGACGCTCGTGACGCATTCCGGGGCGCGGGCGGTGGTAACGTATGCCGAGTTTAGGGACACACTGGCGGATTTGCTGAAAGACGCCGACTGCCGGGTGCTGACCACGGAAGAGATGCCGGAAGCGGCGGATGCGAATTTCGCCGCGCCGGAGGTGACTGCCGAGAAAATCGCATTCCTGCAGCACAGCAGCGGCACGACGGGCCTGCAAAAGGGCGTGGCGCTCTCACATCGGGCGGTGCTGAATCAGATTTCCGCTTACGGCAACGCCATCGAATTGAATCAGCACGATGTGGTGGCCTCGTGGCTGCCGCTGTACCACGACATGGGACTCATCGCCGGGTTCGTGATGCCGATTGTGGCCGGCACGCCGCTGGTGCTGATGTCACCGTTCCACTGGGTGCGCGACCCGAAAATCCTGCTGTGGGCCATCCACCGCCACAAGGCGACGCTAGCCTGGCTGCCGAATTTTGCTTACAACCACATCGCCCGCACGGCGCGGCCCGCCGGGCTGGAGGGACTGGATTTGAGTTCGTGGCGCATGGTGATTAACTGCTCGGAGCCTGCGTACCACGCCAGCCACAGCGCATTTCTGGAGAAGCTGACGCCCTACGGTCTGCGGCCCGAAGCGCTGGCCGTGTCGTACGCCATGGCGGAGAACACGTTTGCAGTAACGCAAACCGTGCCGGGTGCGCCGCCGCGGCTGGACTGGGTGAACATCGCCGTGCTGCAAAGCGAACGCAAGGCGGTGGCGGCGGAAGCCGGGAGCGCGGGCACGACGGTGATGGTGTCCTGCGGCGCGCCGATTGAAGGCACCGAGGTGCGAGTACTGGATGCGACTGGCGCGCCGCTGGGCGAACGGCAGGTTGGCGAACTGGCGGTGCGCAGCAATTGCATGTTGAGCGGCTACTACAAACGGCCGGACCTGGACGCCGAAACGCTGGTGGAGGGCTGGTACCGCACCGGAGATATGGGCTATCTCGCGGATGGCGAGGTATTCATCACAGGTCGCATGAAGGACCTCATCATCGTGGGCGGGAAGAACGTGTACCCGCAGGACCTGGAAGCCATCGCCAACCACACGCCGGGCATTGTGCCGGGACGGGCGGCGGCTTTCGGGCTGATGGATGAGCGCATCGGTTCCGAAGTGGTGGTGATGGTGGCGGAACGAATGAACGGCGCCGAGGCGCGCGACCCGGCAGAGATTGAGCGCGACCTGCGCCAGCGCATTGTGCAGGAAACGGAAGTGACGCTGGCCGACATGCGGCTGGTGGATGAACGCTGGCTGATTAAGACCTCCAGCGGGAAGGTGGCACGCGGCGATAACCGGGCGAAATATTTGCGGGAGTTCCGCGGGCAGTAAGAAGAAAGGCATCTCACGCAAAGACCGCCAAGAACGTAAAGAAGTGCAACAGCATAACCACAGATAGACACAGATGAACACAGATAAACCTCGAATGAAGACACTATTAATGTCCACGCGGCTATATGGTTTGCTGATGGGCTGCATGGGCGTTGCGTTGGCATTGGCGTGGGTGAGCAACGGCTTTGCCGGGCTGACGAACTGGGCCGGCTGGCTGGCGGTGATGGCTTTCTGCGCCGGTGTACTATGGGGCGGCTTCCGGCTGCTGGCGGGCGAGGGGTTACCGGCCTGGGTCAAGAAACTTGTCGTAGGCGCGTTTGCGTTGCGGCTGGCGCTGGGCGTGTTCTGGTTTGTGGCGCTGCCTGTGTGGGGATACGACACGGATGTGCAGCGCGCCGGTTACGTAATGGACGATGCCCACAAGCGCGACGGCATCGCCTGGAAACTGGCGAAGGAAGATACGCCGCTGTGGGAAGCGTTTAGCGGCTACAGCACGACCGACCAGTACGGCGGGTTGCTGTTTGCCAGCGCGTTTGTGTACCGGTATGTCGGAGGCGAGGTGCACCACCCGCTGATGATGCTGGCGATTGCCGCGGCGGCTTCGGCGCTGGCGGTGGCGTTCGGCTGGGCGTTCGTCCAGCGGTTATGGGGCGAGACGCCGGCGCGCTGGACGGCGTGGGGGCTGGCGCTGTACCCGGAAGCCGTGCTGCTGGGTTCGTCCCAGATGCGCGAGCCGTTTGCGCTGCTGCTGACAGCGATGATGCTATGGCTGACATTGAAGCTGGCCGAAAAGGCGAGTTGGAAAGCGGCGCTCGGGTTGGCGGCCTGCCTCGCGGCCGGGTTGCTGCTCTCGCCGCCGATTGCTGCGATGCAGGCCGTTGTAGCCGGGATGTTGTTCCTGGCCGCGGACAAGGGTCATCTGCTGACGCCGCGGCGCAAGGCCATCCTCTTTGGGCTGGCCGCGCTGGCAGGACTGGGAGTGCTGGTCGTGTTGGGGCCGCGGCTGGCCGGTTTCTTTGATGCAGTGGCGTGGCAGAAGTACGTGGCCGAGTCGGCTTCGGGCTGGGTGGCGCGGCAGTTTGAGCGCATGCCGGTGTGGACGCACGTGGCGTTCCTGCTGGCCTACGGCGTGTTCCGCCCATTGTTGCCGGCGGCGGTGGTGGCGGATGGCATCCTGATGTGGAAGGTCATCGCCATCGTGCGGGCGGCGGGCTGGACGGCGCTGCTGGCCCTGCTGTTGTATACCACGCTGCTCGCTCTGCGCAACAAGGCATGGCGGGCGGCGCCGGGCGCGCTGCTACTGGGCAACTGGCTGGTGGTGCTGGTGGCCTCCTACCGCGGCGGCGGCGACGACTGGGACAACCCGCGCTACCGGGCGGCGTTTGCGGTGGTGCAGGTGGCGCTGGCGGCCTGGGCGCTGTGGCAACAGCGCGAACAGCGGGATCCCTGGCTGCGCCGGGCGTTCGGCTTTGCGCTCGGGTTAATGCTGTGGTTCCTGCCCTGGTATTTGCGGCGATACGCGCCGTTTGAATGGCCGATTGTGGACCTGCCGGATGTGGTGGGGTTGGGGCTGCTGACCGGCGGGTATTTCACGCTGTGGGATGTGTTGCGCTCGAGCGAAATAAATGACTTGCAAACATGAATATCGGGGCTTGACCACCCCGAACAGCAAGTTATAATTCAGCGACTGAATTTTAGAAATGACAGAACTCATCGAAACCTCCCCCGAACTCATCCGTGACCTCTCGCTGCTGGAAAGCATCGAGGAGGATCCGGACGTGACGCAGGCCTCGCTGGCCGGGCAAATGGGCGTGGCGGTTGGCACGGTCAACTGGCACCTCAAGCGGCTGGTGAACAAGGGCTATGTGAAAGTGCAGCGCGCCCAGCGGCGCAAATTGCGCTATATCATCACGCCCAAGGGTGTGGCACACCGCGCCCGCCTGACGGTGAACTACGTGGAGCGTAATTTCCGGCTGTACCGGCGGACGCGCGAACAAGTGGCGGCGCTGCTGGCCGACCTGCGCGCCGCGGGCCATGACGCGGTCCGCATCAATGCCGCCCAGCAGGGGCCGGAAGATGTGCTGGACATCTGCCGCCTGACGTGCCTGGAACAGGGCATCCGGCTGGTGGACGACCCGGCCGCGCCCGAACTGCGCATTGAGGGCGTGCGGGTTTCGTTGCAAATGGGGAGTGAGACATGACGGAGAAGCGGGCGCTGGTGACCGGCGCGGCGGGCTACATCGGTTCACTGCTGTGCGGCGAACTGCTGCGGCAGGGCTGGAAGGTGACGGCACTGGATGAGTTGTTGTTCGGCGGCGATTCGCTGATGGCCTACCTGCCCCACCCCAACTTCCGCTTCATCAAATCCAACGTGTGGGACGAGCGCGCCATCCGCAACGCAGCGAAGGATGATGCCGCGCCGGATGTCATCGTGCATCTGGCGGGCATTGTGGGCTTTCCGGCCTGCCAGGCCGTGGGCCGGCAGGTGGCATGGCGCTACAACGTGGAAGCCACCCAGCGGGTTCATGAGCAGGCCGCCGAATTGGGTGTCGGACGCTTCGTGTTTGCCAGCAGTTACAGCAATTACGGCGTATCCGGCGATGGCGAGCCGGTGACGGAAGAGTCGCCGCTGAACCCGCAAAGCCTGTACGCCGAGACCAAGATCGCCGCCGAGCGCTACCTGCTGGGGCACAAGGACGGGCCGACCGCGCCGCTGTTGTTCCGCTTTGCCACGCTGTATGGGATTTCGCCGCGCACCCGATTTGACCTCATCGTCAACCAGTTTGTGCTGGAGGCGTGGACACGGCGCGAGCTGTTGATTTACCAGCGCGGCTACCGGCGGTCATTCGTGCATGTGCGCGACGTCGTCCGCGGCATCCTGCTGGGGTTGGAAGCGCCGGACGAAAAAGTGCGCGGCCAGGTGTTCAACCTGGGCGCGGCGGACGGCAATTACTCCAAAGATGATGTGGTGCAGATGATTCTGAAACGCCTGCCAGAGACGCAGGTGCGCTACAAGGATCTGACCTTCGGCGGCGACATGCGCGATATCGCCGTGTCCTTCGCCAAAATCGAGCGCGAGCTGGGCTTCAAAGCGCAGTTGACGCTGGATGATGGCGTGCGCGAGGTGCTGCACGTGCTGCAAAGCGGATTAATCCGCGACCCGCAGGACGCGCGCTATCGGAATGCGCAATTTATTGTGCAGTAGGTATAGAGGCCATTATGACAGAAACAACATTCTGGAACGACAAGCGTGTGACCGTCACCGGCGGGGCGGGGTTCCTCGGCTCGTTCGTGGTCGAAAAACTGAAGGCGCGGGGTGCAAAGGATGTGTTCGTGCCGCGCACCAAAGACTACGACCTGACAAAAGTCGAGAACATCCGGCGCATGTTCGATGACTTTATGCCGGACCTGGTGATTCACATCGCGGCGCTGGCGGGCGGCATTGGCGCCAACCGCGAACGCCCGGCGGAATTCTTTTACAACAACCTGATGATGGGCGTGCCGCTGATGCACGAAGCCTACGCGCGCGGCGTTCCGAAGTTCGTCTCGCTGGGAACCATCTGCTCCTATCCCAAATTCGCGCCGGTGCCGTTCAAAGAAGAGTACCTGTGGACCGGCTACCCGGAAGAAACCAATGCCCCCTACGGGCTGGCCAAGGCGATGCTGCTGGTGCAGGCGCAGACCTACCGCGAGCAGTACGGCTTCAACGCCATTTACCTGCTGCCGGTGAACCTGTATGGCCCGCGCGACAATTTTGACTTGAAAACCTCGCACGTGATTCCGGCCCTCATACGCAAGTTTTTGGAAGCCAAAGAACGCGGCGACGCTGAAGTGCCGCTGTGGGGCGACGGCTCGCCGACGCGCGAGTTCCTGTATGTGGAAGACGCCGCCGAGGGCATTCTGCTGGGCGCAGAGAAATACAACGGCAGTGAACCGGTGAATCTGGGTTCCGGCATGGAAATCAGCATCAAGGACCTGGCCGAGACGATTGCGCGGCTGGTCGGCTACGAAGGCAAGTTCGCCTGGGACACCAGCAAGCCCAACGGCCAGCCACGCCGCATGCTGGATGTGTCGCGGGCAAAAGAGTATTTCGGCTTCGAGGCGCAGATGGGTTTTGAGGAGGGACTGCGCCGGACGATTGAGTGGTACGGAGAGAACAAGGGTAAGTAAGAATTAGGAATTGGCTAGCGGATGGCGGTATTCGTGAGTGAATACTCGATAACCCAAGACCTGATGGACTGATGCCTGAATCGATTGGATACTGACTTGAAAAGCACGACACAATCTTCTGAAACGATACGGTTGCAACCGAGCAAGGGCTGGTCGCCGCTGGATTTGGCCGACCTGTGGCGCTTCCGCGAACTGGCGTTCTTCCTGACCTGGCGCGACATCAAGGTGCGCTACAAGCAAACGCTGCTGGGCGCGTCTTGGGCGGTGCTGCAACCGCTGCTGCAAATGTTTATCTTCAACTTCCTGTTCGGCAGTCTGGCCAACCTGCCCACGGATGGCATCCCGCGGCCCATCTTCACCTTTGCGGCGCTGCTGCCGTGGAATCTGTTCAGCAACGCGCTCAATGAAGCCAGCCGTTCGCTGGTGAGCAACCGCAACATGATCACCAAAGTCTACTTCCCCAAACTGCTCATCCCGGTTTCGGCGGTGATGAGCGGCATCGTGGATTTCTCGATTGCGTTCGTCATCCTGGTCGGCATGATGGTGGCCTATAGCGTGAAACTGACGGCGGCGGTGTGGGCGCTGCCCGGTTTCCTGCTGCTGGCGCTGATGGCGGCGTTGGGCGTGGGCCTGTGGCTGGCGGCGTGGAATTTGCATTTCCGCGACGTGAAGTACCTGCTGCCGTTCCTCTCGCAATTCTGGATGCTGGCCAGCCCCATCGCCTACCCGTTGAGCAACATCCCGGCGCAGTGGCAAATGGTGTATGCGCTCAACCCGATGGTGGGTGTGGTGGAGGGTTTCCGTTGGGCGTTGCTGGGTGGCGAGGTCTTCCCCTCCATGGCAGTCGGCCTGTCGCTGGTTGTCTCCTTCGCGTTCCTGGTCTCCGGCCTGTTCTATTTTCGGCGGCTGGAGCGCACCTTTGCGGATACGGTGTGATGACTGACTACGCCATCCGCGCCGAGGGCATCGGCAAAGAATACAAAATCGGGGTCGAGGTGGATCGCTCACCCACGCTGCGCGACGCCATCGTGCGCGCGGCTTCGTGGCCGGCGCGGGTGCTGCGCGGCGAGGCCGGGGGACCGACTGAGAAAATCTGGGCGCTGCGCGATGTCTCGTTTGAGGTCAGGCAGGGCGAAGTGCTGGGCGTCATCGGGCGCAACGGGGCGGGCAAGAGTACGCTGCTCAAAATCCTGTCGCGCGTAACGGAACCCAGCGAAGGCTACGCCGAAATCACCGGGCGGGTGGGTTCGCTGCTGGAAGTGGGCACCGGCTTTCACCCGGAGTTGACCGGGCGCGAGAATATTTTCCTCAATGGCGCGGTGCTGGGTATGAAGCGCGCTGAAATCCAGAGCAAGTTCGATGAAATCGTGGAGTTCGCCGGAGTGGCGAAGTTCATAGACACGCCTGTAAAGCGTTATTCCAGCGGCATGTATTTGCGGCTGGCGTTCTCCGTGGCGGCGCACCTCGAGCCGGAAATCCTGGTAGTGGACGAAGTGCTGGCTGTGGGCGATGCTGAATTCCAACGAAAGTGCCTGGGCAAGATGGGTGAAGTGGCCGAAGCCGGGCGCACGGTGCTGTTCGTAAGCCACAACATGAGCGCCATCCTGCGACTGACGGAAAAAGCCATCGTGCTGGACAAGGGGCGCATGGTCTTCGCCGCGCCAACGCGCGAGGCGGTGGACTATTACATGGCCTCCGGGTTCTCGCAGAGCGGCGAGCGGGCCTGGTCGGCGGAAGATGTACCCGCGGATGCCGCGCCGTTCCGGCCAATTGCGCTGCGGGTACGCGACCCGCGCGGCGCGGTGATTGACAGCGTGCGGGCGACTGAACCGCTGACGGTGGAAATCGAGTATGAACTGACCGCGCCGATTCAGGGTTTGCGATTGGGGGTGTACTTGCAGACCGTGCACGGCGAAGTGGTGTTCACCTCGTTTGATACCGACACGCCGGAAATGTTCCACAAGCACGGCACGCGCGAGGCCGGGCGCTATGTGAGCCGCGGCGTGATTCCCGCCAACTTCCTCAACGAAGGCCAATACCTGCTGGGCTTTAACGCCAGCGTGTTCCGCGTGAAACGTTATTTCCATGACGAGAATGCGCTGGCCTTCACGGTGGATGCAATGGGCGCGGCGGGGATGCAGTGGACCGAAGTGCGGCTGGGGCCGGTGCGCCCGGCGTTGAACTGGACCATCGAGGCAGCCGGATGAGAAACTCGAAGCGCCTGCTCAAACGCACCCTCGGCAGCCTGCCGCTGGCGGCGGAACTGGACTTCCAGCGCCGGGGCGGCAAGCCGCGGCGCGGCTTCAGCCTGCCGAAACTGGAAGAAGCCATCGGCCTGTGGGCCGAGCAGGCTGCGGCCTCGCCTCACCGCCACGACGCAGGCAAACGCGTATTGGTGTTCGGCATGCTGCGCTACTGGGTGGAGCACACCAGCCTGCTTTCCCTGGCGCTGGCCGGGTTGGGACACCGCGTGACGCTGGCGTATTTGCCTTACGGCGACTGGCGCACCCCGCTGGAAGACTTTGACCGCCGCAGCCATGACCTGTACGCCAAGCGCGTGCTGGCTCCGGCGGCGCAGATGGTGGACGTGCAGTCCCTGCTGGATGTGGAACCGGCGGCGCGGCTGCCCAAGGAACTGGCGGCGGCCATCAAGCAGGTGAGCGTGCGCGACGTGCAGTACACCGAGCAGGTTGAAGAGATTAATATGAGCGGCACGCTGTTCAACCTGCGGCGCGAGCGCAACAGTTTTGCGGCGCGGGCGTTCCTGGCCCGGCTGAAGGCCAACCCGCCGGAGGTGGTCATCGTGCCCAACGCGCTGATACTGGAATTCGGCGCGCTGTTCCAGACGGCGCGGCACCTGGGCATACCGGTGGTGTCCTATGAGTTCGGCGAGCAGCGCGACAAGATCTGGTTCAGCAAAGATGTGGAAGTGATGCTGCAGGACACCCGTGCGCTGTGGGCAAAGTTCAAGGATGCGCCGTTCAGCGAGGCGCAATTCGAGCAGGTGCGTGGGCTGTTCACCCACCGGCGCACGGCCAGCCTGTATGAAAACTTCTACCGCAAGTGGCAGGTCACACCCTCCGAAGGGGCGCAGACGGCGCGGGCCAAGCTGGGTCTGGACGACCGGCCGGTAGCCGTGCTGGCCGCCAATGTCATCGGTGACAGCCTGACGCTGGGACGGGCGGTGTTCAGTGAGAGCATGACGGAATGGCTGCGGCGCACGCTGCGGCACTACGCGGCGCGGCCGGACTGGCAGTTTGTGCTCCGCGTGCATCCCGGCGAAGCGAACATGACCGGCCCCTCGGTGGCGGACCTGGCACGCGCCGAGTTGCCCGAACTGCCGGAGAACATGCACATCGTGGCGGCAACAGACGCAGTGAACACCTACGACCTCATCGGCCTGGCCGACCTGGGGCTGGTGTATACGACGACGGTGGGCATGGAAATGGCGATGAACGGCCTGCCGGCCGTGGTGGTGGGGAATACGCACTACCGCGGCAAGGGGTTCACGCTGGACCCGGCGAGTTGGGACAAGTATTTCGCGCTGCTGGAAGCGCAACCGCCGAAACTGACCGAAGCCCAGACGCGGCAGGCCTGGCATTACGCCTACCGGTTCTTTTTTGATTACCCGTTGCCGTTCCCGTGGCACCTGATTCATTTCTGGGACAGTGTGCAGGACTGGACGCCGGGGCGCGTGTTCTCGGACAAGGGGATGCGGGCGTTCAAGAGTACTTTTGATGCGCTGGTAGGCGAAGAGAAAGGGAATTAGGAATTGGGTAATCAGGTTATCAGGAAAACCTGGGCTGGAAGGCTACCCCTGATTACCTCATTGACCAGTTGACTGAGCAACTGACTATGACCGACAACGACATCAAACAGCAGGTGCGCGAGTTTTATGACCAGGTGGGCTGGAGCCAGGTGGCCGAGGGCGTGTACCAGAACGCGCGCTATGAGGATTTGCGGCCGGTGGCGCGCGAGTACATTCACAAGTGCCACCTGCGGATTTTGCGGCACATCCCGGCCAGCGGCCGTTACCTGCTGGATGCCGGGTCCGGGCCGATTCAGTACCCTGAATATCTGGAGTATTCGAAGGGCTATCAGAAACGCGTGTGCGCGGATATCTCGATTACGGCGCTCAAAGAGGCGCGGGGGCGCATTGGCGAGCACGGCCTGTTCGTGGTGGCGGACATCGCCCGCCTGCCATTCAAGGACGCGGCGTTCGATGGGCTGGTGACGCTGCACACCATCCACCACCTGCCGCCGGAGGACCATGTGCCGGCGTATCGCGGGCTGCACCGCGTGCTGGCCGCGGGCGGGCGCGGCGCGGTTGTGAACGGCTGGGACCAGCCATTGATGGGACGATTGCTGGAGGCGCCCATCCGGCTGCGCAAGTGGCTGCGGCGCAAGAAACGCGAGCAGGAAGGCGAGGACCTGCCGCGCAAACTGGCAGAGAACACCGGCACCCACGTGGAGAAGTACAACGCCGGCTGGCTGCTGCGCCAGTTACGCCCGCACATGAAGGTGAGGATCCTCGTGTGGCGCAGCGTGAGCGTGGCGGTACTGCGGTTGTATGTGCAGTCGGCACTGGGCGGGCGGTTGTTGTTGAAGATACTGTTCTGGCTGGAGGAACGCCTGCCCGGTTTTTTTGGGCGGGTGGGGCAGTATCCGCTGGTGGTGATAGAGAAGTGAATCACCGCGTGTTGTCATTCCGAGTAACTGAGCGGAGCGAAGGAGCGAGGAATCTCGCGACGAATTCCCTTTTTGCGAAACAGGAGTTGTCGTACCAGCCCTCTACTAAGGTTGGGGTTGGTACGTAGGTGCTATTAGAGAAACAGAAGTGGGCTGTCGCGAAATTCTTCGGTCGGCGGCTGCGCCGCCTTCCTCAGAATGACAACAGAATCAGGGTTGAATGATGGCGTCAGCGGCTTCCCAGAGGATACGGGGCGAATCGCGGCGGACGGAGAAGGTGAGGCCGTCAATCTCAAGGATGGCGTAATCGTTTGCCATCAGGGCGCGGGCCACATCCGGCTCGTCCCAAAGCTGGACCACCACATCCGGCTGCAACTTACCAATTGAATAGGCATAATCCCACTTGGCATGGCCGGGGCGAAAGGCGGTGAGTTTGGTCCACAGCCCGCCAGGCAGGTGGGCATCCAGCGCAGCGATGACCGGGTCATTCTTGCCCAGCAGATCGATGCACGGCCGGTCGGTGAAATAGGGGATGGTCCCGGCGGTGACCACGGCCAGCGTGGCGTCCGGCGTGGTGATTTTGTTGAGCGCCAGGGCGATGCGGACGTATTCCTCGTTGCCCACGGTGAACTCCGGCCGGGCAGTGAGAATCCACTTGCGCAGGGAGCGCACATCCTCCACGGCGTTGAACTGCACCATACCGGCGAGGATGAAGACGACCAGGCCGAGATTGGCCAGGGCGCGGGCGGGCGGCCAGCGGAACTGGGCGGCGCGCTCGCCGATGAATCGCCAGAAGTCGGCAGCAGCCTGCGTGAAGAGGATGAAGAAGGCGGGCATGGCGAGCGAGATGTAGCGGTTGGCGCCGCCCTTGTGTTCCCAGGCATCGCCGCCCACATAGATGCTGTAAGCGGACTGCGCCGCCAGCAACGCGGCCAGCAGGATTGTGGCGCGGTCACGGCGGTAGAACAGAAGCGCAAACGGCAGAAGCGCCAGTGGCCAGCCGATACGCTCAATCAATTTGAGAAAGACGGCCAGCCCGTTGCCAATGCGCACCCAGGCGGGCAGACCGGTCATCTTGAGGGTGTAGGTGTTGGGCAAGGGCTCGCCGTAATAGGCAAGGCGCAGGCCGGTCTGGGCGGCGAGCAACAGGACGAGCAGGCCCAGCCCGTGCGTGAGATGGCGGCGGCGGTTGGCCGGGTCAAAGAGCATGAAAACCAGCCAGACCGCCAGGTAAGGCACGGCCATGTCGAACCGGACCAGCGTGCCGAGGCCGAGCCAGAGGTAAGGCTGCCAGGAAAAGCGGCCGGAATCAAACGCCTGTATGGCCGACCAGGCCGCCAGGCTTACGAGCAGGACGAGGACGCTGACCTCCATGCCGAGCAGTCCCCAGTTGTTCAGCGGGCCGTAGAAGGCGGTGAGCGCCACGGCCAGCAAGGTGACGAGATGGCTGCCGGACAGCCGGAAGGCGATGCGGCGCACAATGAACAGGTTAATCGCCAGGAAGACCAGACCGGTAAGCTGGATGGGCAGGCTCATCAACCGGGCCGGGATTGGGAAGAGATGCCAGACCGCCATGTAGGCCACCCACAGCGGGTTGGTGAAGCCCTCCACCCGCTCGCCGCCCGGGTTCCATACAAGACCCGCGCCATCGGCGAGGTTGCGGGCATAGCGCATGGAAATCATGGCATCGTCGTTGAGGATGAAGTAGCGTTCACCGCCCACTACCCACGAGGTGCGGGCGATGTAGAATGCGGCGTACACAAGGTACGCCAGCAAGAGCAGAAGGAAAACCAGATTGGCACGTTTGTTATCGGTCATGTGAGTTCCTTAAATCCGTGAGCCGATTCTACAACTTAATTGGAATTGGAGAGACCATGGACTGGAAAGATAAAGTTGTACTGGTGACCGGCGGGACCGGGTCATTCGGCAAGAAGTTCACCCAGACGCTGCTGCGCGATGAGCAGCCGGCCAAGGTGATCGTGTTCAGCCGCGATGAACTGAAACAGCACGAGATGCAGGCAGCGGGCTTTAACCAGCCCAACCTGCGCTACTTCATTGGCGATGTGCGCGACCGCGATCGACTGACGCGCGCCATGCACGGCGTGGATGTGGTGGTGCATGCGGCGGCGCTCAAACAGGTGCCGGCCTGTGAGTACAACCCGATGGAAGCCATCAAGACCAACATCATGGGCACCAGCAACGTGGTGGAAGCCGCGCTGGATGCCGGTGTGGCCAAGGTGCTGACCTTGAGCACCGACAAAGCGGTGAATCCGGTGAACCTGTACGGCGCCACCAAACTGGCCGCCGAAAAACTGACGGTGCAGAGCAACACCTACGCCGGCGGGCGCGAGACGCGCTTCTCCTGCGTGCGCTATGGCAACGTGGTGGGCAGCCGGGGCAGCGTGGTGCCGGTGTTTCTGCAGCAACGCGCCAGCGGGCAGGTGACGATTACGGACGAGCGTATGACGCGTTTCTGGCTGTCGCTGGAGCAGGGCGTAAAGTTCGTCATCGACTGCATTGAGCAGATGTATGGCGGCGAGGTGTTCGTGCCCAAGATTCCCAGCACGACGATTGTGGACCTGGCCAAAGCAATGGCTCCGGATGCGACGATTAATTTCATCGGCATCCGGCCGGGGGAGAAACTGCACGAAGTCTTGATTTCCGAAGATGAGTCGCGAACGACGGTGGAACTGGAGAGTATGTTCGTAGTGCAACCGATGGAAGCGATGTGGTTTGGCTACGAGTGGGAGAAGAAAGGCAAGAAACTGCCGGACGACTTCCGCTACGCCAGCAACACCAACACCGAATGGCTGACGGTGGAACAGATTAAGAAACTGGTCGCCCCGTTTGAAGCCGGCGCGGTAGAGTGAAGAGAAAAAGTCGTCTCACGCAAAGGCGCAAAGACGAGAAGAAGAGAGAGCTGATTTGGCAAGAGTGTTGATTACCGGAGCATCCGGATTGCTGGGGCTGAACCTGGCGATTGAGGCACAGCGCGCCGGGCATGCGGTAACTGGCGTCAGCGGCAGGCGCAAGGTGGCGCTGGACGGCGCGACGATGATGCAGGCCGACCTGTTGGATGCCGCGGCGCGCGCTCGAATGTGGGAAGCGGCCGCGCCGGAGTGGGTGGTGCATTGCGCCGCGCTGGCAGACCTGGATGCCTGTGAAAAGAATCCCGTACTGGCGCAGGCGCTGAACGCCGACCTGCCCGGCACGCTGGCCGCGGAAGCCCGAGCGTCAGGCGCGCGCTTCTTGCACATCAGCACGGATGCAGTGTTTGACGGCGAGCGCGGCGACTACACCGAAGAGGATGCCCCCAACCCGTTAAGCCGCTACGCCGAAACCAAGCTGGCGGGCGAGGGGACGGTGGCGGCGGCGGACCCGGCGGCAATGGTGGCTCGCGTAAACCTGTTCGGCTGGAGTTTGAGCGGCCAGCGCAGTCTGGGCGAGTTTTTCGTCAACGGCCTGCGGGAGGGCCGGGCGCTAAAAGGCTTCACGGACGTTTTCTTCTGCCCGCTGCTGGTGAACGATCTGGCCGGGCTGTTGTTTGAGATGTTTGAGAAAGACCTGCACGGCCTTTATCATGTATTGAGCCGCGACAGCATGAGCAAGTATGCGTTTGGCGTGCGCATTGCGCGGCTGTTCGGCTATGACCCGGCGGTGATCGCGCCCATCTCTTTGAAAGATGCCGGGCTGGCCACACGGCGCTCGCCGTTGCTGACATTGAAGACGGACAAGTTGGCTGCGGCGCTCGGCCATCCGTTGCCCAGTATTGATGAGGGGCTGGCGCGCTTCCATGCGCTGTATGAAGATGGCTACCCGGCGCGGCTGAAGGCAGCGGGCAAGTAAGACTGATTGGGCCGGGATAAGCCCGGCCCCTACAAAGGCACTTCGGAGAAATCCTATGACACTCATGATACAAGGCCAACTGATTGGCCCCGAACACCCGACCTACTTCATTGCGGACATCGCCGCCAACCATGACGGCGACCTCGCGCGTGCGAAAGACCTCATCCGGCTGGCGAAGGATGCCGGGGCGGACGCGGCCAAGTTCCAGAACTTCCGTGTCGAAAAAATCGTCTCGGATTACGGCTTCAAGGCGATGGGCGGGCAGGTGTCGCATCAGGCCAAGTGGAAGAAAAGCGTCTTTGAGGTGTACAAGGACGCGTCGGTGCCTTTCGACTGGACGCCCGTCTTGAAAGAGGAGTGTGATAAGGTCGGGATTCATTACTTTTCATCGCCCTACGACGACGAAGCCATCGAGATGCTCGACCCGTACGTGCCGGCGTACAAAGCCGGCTCGGACCTGATGTCTTGGCCGCATGGGCTGTTGAAGATGGCGAAGTTCGGCAAGCCGGTATTGCTGGCGACCGGCGCGGCTGACATCAGCGATGTGACGCGGGCGATGCGCATCCTGCAATCGGCCACCGACCAGATCGTGCTGATGCAGTGCAACACCAACTACACCGCCAGCGAAGGCAACTACGACCACCTGCACCTGAACGTGCTGAAGACCTACGCCCAGATGTATCCGGGCGTGGTGCTGGGGTTGAGCGACCATACACAAAGCGCTGCCCCGGTGGTGGGCGCGGTGGCTCTGGGGGCACGCGTCATTGAACGGCACTTCACCGACAGCAACGACCGCGAAGGGCCGGACCACAAGTTCGCCCTGAACCCGCAGAACTGGGCGCACATGGTGGAGGAAGTGCGCATTCTGGAGCGCGCCCTGGGCAACCCGGACAAACGCGTGGCAGACAATGAATTGGATACCTACATGGTGCAGCGGCGCTGCCTGCGGGCGGCGCGCGACATCAAAGCCGGGGAGACGCTGACGGCGGCAGACATTGAGCCGCTGCGCCCGGCCACGCCAGGGGCCATCCAGCCGTGGGAAGCGGAACTGGTGGCGGGCAAGGTGGCGCGCTTGGATATGCCGTATGGCAAGGAACTGCGCTGGACGGATTTAAAGGACTAGTCAACAGGAGGTCAACGAGTGAAGCGTCAACGAGGAAAACCCCTCGTCGCCTCGTTGCCCCGGACACTCGTTGACTACTTATGAAGATTCTGTATTTCTCGCGCGATTACACGCCGCACGACCACCGCTTTCTGGCGGCGCTGGCGGAGACCGAGCATGAGGTGTACTTCCTGCGGCTGGAACGGCGCGGGCATGCGCAGGAGGAACGCCCGCTGCCGGCGGGCATCCGAGCGGTGAAATGGGCGGGCGGCACGCGCCCGGCCATGCTGGCCGATGGGCCGCGATTGCTGGCTTCGCTGCGCCGCGTGCTCAAGGGCATCCGGCCGGACGTGGTGCATGCCGGGCCTATTCAGACGTGCGCGCTGCTGGCGGCGCTGGCGGGGGCGCGGCCACTGGTCAGCATGTCGTGGGGGTCTGACCTGATGCTGGACGCGGAGAAGAACAAGCGTACACTGTGGGCTACCCGGCGCGTGTTTAAGAAGAGTTCGGTGCTGCTATGCGACAACGAAGCCGTGCGAGCCAGGGCGATTGCGCTGGGCATGGATGCCGGACGCGTCGTGACCTTTCCGTGGGGCGTGGACCTGGCGCATTTTTCGCCGGAGGGCGGGGACGGCGGGTTGCGCCAACGGGCCGGCTGGGAGGATTGTTTTGTGATTTTGCACACGCGCACCTGGGAGCCAGTATACGGCGTGGACGTGATGGCGCGAGGATTTGCCCTGGCGGCGAGCCAACGGGACGACCTGCGCCTGTTGATGCCGGGCAACGGCTCACTGGCGGGGCGCATCAAGCAAATCCTGATGGGCGCGGGCGTGATTGACTGGGTGCGCTTTGCCGGGCAGGTGCGTTACGAAGAATTGCCACAGGTATATCGCTCAGCAGATCTGTATGTGAGCTCCAGCCACAGCGACGGGTCATCCGTGTCACTGATGGAAGCGCTGGCGTGCGGTGTTCCGGCGCTTGTTTCCTACATCCCCGGCAATCGCGAATGGGTCACCCCGGACGTGGGCTGGCAGTTCCGGGATGGGGATGCCGAAGCGCTGGCGCGGGGCATCCTGCATGCGGCCGAAGGGCGGGATATGTTAAAGAAGATGGGCGCGGCGGCGCGCGCAAAGGCCGAGCAGAAAGCGAATTGGGAAACGAATTTCAAAACTCTGTTGGGCGCGTATGAACAAGGAACACAAAAATGAGCGATTTCAATAACTACAGTGGAAGCTCGCCGGAACCCCAGCAGGGCCGGCGCGCGATGGTTATCCTGGCGGCGGCGATGGCAGTTCTGGTGATGGCAGCCGGTGCGGTGTTCTTCATGGCGGCCGCGCCGCAGGCGGAAGAGCCGCCCGCCGGCGCGATTGAGTTCACCGGGATGCTGCCCATCGAGGCACGGCTGAACGAGTTCCTGGTGCTGGCCGGCCGCGGGGATTACGAAGCGGCGTACGGCCTGCTCTCCGAGGCCGGGCGGCGAGGATGGCGGTTTGAATCGTTCCGCGCCCAGGTGGAAGCGGCGGACCTGGCGGGGTATGCGCGGTTGGAGATTAACTCGGCGGAATTGAGCGAGCAAACACGCATTGCAGGCACGGCGTATTTCGCAGATGGCACGACGCGCGAGTTTGAAGCGTGGATGCAGCAGGACAGCGGCGAGTGGTTCCTCAACGCGATTGAGTTCGGGGAGTGAGTGTGTCCGAGAAGCGCACGGTTGCCATCATCCAGGCACGAATGAGCTCCAGCCGGTTGCCGGGCAAAGTACTCGCGGATTTGGGCGGGCAGCCGGCGCTGGCGTGGATGACGCGCCGCGCGGCGCGGGCAGCGCGGATTGATGACATCGTTGTGGCAACGACCACCGACGCCAGCGATGACCCGGTGGCGGCGTGGTGCCAGGCGCAGGACGTGCGCATGTATCGCGGCAGTATGCACGATGTGCTGGACCGCTACCTCGGCGCGGCGCGCGAGTCTAATGCCGACATCATCGTACGACTCACCGGCGACTGCCCTTTCATTGACCCGCACTTACTGGACGACAACCTGAAAACATTTCACGAACACCGGCCGCAGCTGGACTTTGCCGCCAACCGCCTGCCGGGCGACCGCACCGTGCCCATCGGGTTGGATACCGAAATTTGCACCCGCGCCGCGCTGGAGCGCGCCGGCCGCGAGGCGACCGAACCCCACCAGCGCGAACACGCCATGCCATATTTCTATGAAAACCCGGAGAAATTCAATATCCTGCACATCCGCCACACGCCGGACTACGGCCACCTCCGCTGGACGCTGGACACACCGGAAGACCTGGCGCTGCTGCGCGCCATCGTAGCGCACTTCCCGAATGACGAATTCTCCTGGCTGGATGTCCTGAAACTGGTTGAGGAACACCCGGAATTGAACGAGATAAATGCCGGGGTGCGGCACAAAGACTACCGCGAAGTGGACGACCGCCAGCCATGAAACTGACGATATTCAGCGCACCCAAGCCGTTCCGCGACCCGCACATCATTACCATCCAGCGCAATGCCATCCAGTCCTGGCGATTGCTGGGGCCAGAGGCGAACGTGCTGCTGATTGGCGACGAAGAGGGCATGGCAAAAACTGCAGCGCAACTTGGCGTACAGCACCTGCCGCACGTGAAAACCAACGAGCAGGGCACACCTCTGGTGAGCAACATCTTTGAACTGGCGCGCCAGCACAGCGACAGCGCTTTGTTGTGCTACGTGAATGCGGACATCGTCCTGCTGCCGGGGCTGGTGGAACAGGCGCTCAACGTGTTGCGGCAGCAGCCGGAATTCCTGCTGGTGGGCCAGCGCTGGGACCTGGACGTGACTGCCGCGCTAGATTTTGCACCCGGTTGGCCGCGGAAACTGCTGGATGAAGCCCGCCAGCGCGGGCGGCGGCACCCGCCGGCGGGCAGCGATTATTTTGTTTTCCCGCGCCACCTGTATTCGGAGGTGCCGGACTTCGCCATCGGGCGCGCCGGCTGGGACAACTGGATGATCTACCATGCGGCCCAACAACCCTGGCCGTGCATTGACGGCACACCGGACATTGACATCATTCATCAGAACCACGACTACCGCCACCTGCCGGGTGGCCAGCCGCACTACCGCCAGCCGGAAACGCTGGTGAATACGGCGCTGGGCGGCGGGGCGCGCAACATGTACCTGGTGCTGGACAGCGACCGGGAGTTGCGGAGCGGGCAGGTGCGCCGGCCGCGGTTTACGTTGCTGCGCATGCTGCGCAAGGTGGAGCGCGTCCTGTGGCCGCCAGATGACCGGCCGGGGGTGCGGTTGGCATTGGCGCGGCGCGTGCGGCGGCTGCGGCGGCGCATTGGAAAGGACGCGGCAGAATGATGTGTTTATTGCTGTTCACCACGGAGGTACAGAGAAAAGACAACTGCTATCTCACGCAAAGAACGCAAAGTGCGCAAAGAAAAGCAAAGACAACATCCACGCATGAATACAGATAGAATCGGCGGCAGAAGTAAGGAAGAAAAATAGATGCGCATTGGACAGAATCCGGCGAAGGCGATAGAAAGCGTGAGGGCGGCAGAACGCGTGACGGCAGCGGTGGTGGTGTATATCCCGGCACTGGCAGGTTATTACGCGCAGAGCCTGGACGTGCTGAAAGCCTGCCTGTCCAGCCTGCGGCAGAACGCCGGGGGGCCGCTGGACCTGCTGGTGTTCGACAACGCCTCCTGCGAGGATGTGCGGACGTATCTGAACGAAGAACACGTTGCCGGGAACATCCAGTACCTGGTGCTATCCGAGCATAACGTGGGCAAGGCCGGCGCGTGGAATTTCATCTTCAATGCCGCGCCGGGCGAATTCATCGCCTATGCGGATGCCGATGTGCGCTTCCTGCCGGGCTGGCTGGCGCCGCACCTGGCGGCGCTGGAAGCCTTCCCGCAGGCAGGCATGGTGACCGGCCTGCCATTGCTCACGCCGCCGGAATTTTCCACGGCCACAGTGGCGCGGGCGGAAAGCGAGCTGGATGTGCACGTGGAACGCGGGCGATTTATTTCGTGGGAGGATTTCTGGCGGCATGCGCGCAGCCTGGGTGGCGACGAGCCCAAAGCGCGCGCATTCTACGAAGCGAATGAAGCGGTGCGACTGGAGAGGAACGGGGCGCATTATTACGTAGGGGCAGGGCATTTCCAGTTCGTGGCGCGCAAGCGTGTTCTGCAGCAGGTGTTGCCCATCCCCAGCACCCGGCCGATGGGCGATGTGCGCCAGCTGGATGAGCGCATCAATGCGGCCGGATTCCTGCGCTTGAGCACGCCGGAATGGCATGTGGAGCACATGGGCAATGTCCTACCGGAAGGCGCAGCGGCACAGGAATTGGTGAGACCGCGCCGCGGGCTGCGCGGGCCGTTGCGGCGGCTGGTGCAATGGGTGTATGACCGCAGTTTTGAGTGGCTGTACCGCAAATAAGCGCACGAACCATGAACAGCCCCGCTCCCATTGCTACAAACGAAACCACCATACTCATCCTGAACGGCGCTTCCAGTTCCGGCAAGACCTCGCTGGTGAAAGCCCTTCAGAAAACCCTGGATGCGCCCTACCTGGACGCCGGGCTGGACCGTTTTCTGTGGATGCTGCCACCGCGCTACCTGGACCGGCCGCTGTGGGATGAGGTGCTGGGACTTGCAACGCAGGCCGGAGATGTTGGAAACCGGCTGGTGCGGGGAATGCACCGGAGCATCGCGGCGCTGGCGACTGCCGGCAACAATGTAGTTGCCGACCACGTGCTCGTAGAACCCGCCTGGCTTGCCGACTGTGCGACCCTCTTTGCCGGGATGCGCGCCTATCTAATCGGAGTCCATTGCCCGCTGGATGTGCTGGAGGAGCGTGAGCGTAGCCGTAAAGACCGGACGCTCGGGCAGGCCAAAGCGCAATATGACATCGTGCACCGGGGCGCGGTGTATGATATCGAGCTGGACACCCATACCCTGTCGCCGGAAGCCTGTGCAGAATTCATAAAAGAGAAATTGGACCGCGGCCTTCGCCCCATGGCATTCCAAATGCTGCGAGATACTCAATGAACAGAACCGTCTTCATCAGCGCTGACCACGGGTTAGCGATCGTGTACTTTCTGCAGAGCGATGTGGTGCCCACACTGCTGGCGGGCGGTGCGCGGGTGGTACTGCTCACCGATGAAGCACTGAAAGACAAGATCCAGGAGCGCTTTGGACAGCCGGGGCTGGTGGTGGAAAGCCTGCGCTTCAGGGAAGCGCGGGCATACTTCACCGGCCATCGCGCTAACGTGCAATGGTGGCTGGACTTCCTGCGGCGGGCGGGGGCTTCCCGGCGCATCAATCTGCAAGCGGTGGACGCTTTTCTGGCGCAGGTGGAGGATGAAGCGCATCCGCGCCGAAAACGGCTATTCCCACTGATGCGGCTGGCCGTGGCGGTGCTGCGGCGCTGGCGGCCGGCGCGGCGCTGGCTGGTGCGCGCCCAGCGGCGTTTTGACCCGAACCTGTATGCCGACCTGTTTGAAACCTACCGGCCGGACCTGGTGGTGGCGAGTACGCCGGGCTGGCGGCATGACCGCTACCTGCTGCGCGAAGCGGCGCGGCGCGGCGTGCGCACCGCCAGCGTGATTGTGGGCTGGGACAATACCTCGTCCTACAGCTTGCCGGGGGCGGATGTGCAGGCCATCACCTGCTGGTCGGAAATTCAGAAGGAAGAACTGGTACGGGGATCGGATTGGGACCCGGCGAAAGTGCATATCGGCGGCATCCCCTCCTACGATGGCTATTTTCGCAAAGAGTGGCAGGTGCCGCGCGAGGCTTATCTCCGGCAACACGGGTTGGATCCCAAGCGCAAGCTCATCGGCTACGCCAGTTCGTTCATCACCTTCTCACCCAACATCCAGAACATTGAGGCGCTGGCGCGGCTGGTGAGCGAAGACCGGCTGGCCGAGCCCTGCCAGTTGCTGGTGCGCCTGCATCCCAACCACTTCATGGATGTGGAACGTTTTGCCGCTGAACGCGAACGCGCCCGCGAACTGGCGCGACAACTGCCGCATGTGCATGTGGTGGAGCCGGTGGCGCTGGGCGGGGAATTGGGGCATTACTCCGGTGAAGACATGCCTGAAAAAGCGTCGTTCATGGCGCATTCGGATGTGTTCACCACGGTGTACAGCACAATGGTGGTGGAAGCCAGCCTGCATGACCGGCCGGTGGTGAGCGCGGTGCTGGACTCTGTGGAAGGCTGGCCGGGCAAGTTCACCCTGCCGCTCTCGCGCATTGGCGGCTGGCCCACCCATCGCCGCTTTATCGAATCCGGGGCCGGGAAGGTGGCAAACACTGAAGACGAACTGCGGGAAGCCATCAACTACTACCTGATGAACCCGCAGGCTGAACTGGCCGAACGGCGGGCGTTCATTGAGCGCGAGTGCACCTTCACCGATGGCAGCACCGGACGGCGCACCGGGGAGTATCTTCTCTCCCTGTCAGGGAATGGCAATCCCGGTTAATATTGGTTTGATTTTGAAAGAGGTAAGAACGAGGAATCATGGGGTCGGACCATGCATGTCTTGAAATCCTATCCGTAAACCTGCTGGACGAAGAACGCCAGCGGGTGGACGAACTGCGCCACCTGGCCGGGACGCTGGGTCTGGAGTTCGGCTGGCATTACCTGCTGGACCTGACCTGGGTGCTGCGCCATCTGGGCACGATTCGCGGCCAGCGCATCATGGATGCCGGCGCGGGCACGGGGATTATCCAATGGTACCTCGCCCAGCAAGGCGCGACGGTGTACAGCGTAGACCGGCTGGACCGCTCGGCGCTGCCCTTGCGGCTACGGGCACATGCCCGCGTTCGTGGCCTGCGGCCTGCCGATATGCTTTCCTCCTCCGCAGTGATGGAGCGGGAGCGTACCACCCTCGCGGGCGGAGCACGGTCCAGGCGATTCTTCCGGAATGTTCAATCGATTCTGCGGGGGATGCTGCCGCGACGCGAGGGCGAGGTCATCCTGTACAACGAAGACCTGGCACACCTGTCAGAACTACAAGACAACAGCATTGACACGATCGTTTCGATTTCCTCGCTGGAACACAACACGCCGGAAGGTCTGGAAGGCGTGGTAACCGAAATGCTGCGAGTACTCAAACCCGGCGGGCGCATCATCGCCACGCTGTGTACAGCGGGCCAGACGGATTGGTTCCACGAACCCTCGAAAGGCATGTGCTATTCGGCGGCCACGCTAAAACGAATCTTCCAACTGCCGGCTGACCTGGCCGACAATTACGGCGACTACGAGCGGCAGATGGGCGAACTGCGTACCTGCGCCGAACTGCGCGACAACCTGGCGATGTTTTATTCCCGCTCCGGGAATAATGGCATGCCGTGGGGCAAATGGGACCCGCAATACCAGCCGGTTGGCGTGATCAAAACCAAGGCTTAATCGGCAAAGCTAAAATCATCTCACGCAAAGAACACTAAGAGCGCAAAGAAAAGACAATGCTTAACCGCGTGACTAATCGACTGGGGCGCGCGTGGCGGGTGCTGGTCACCGGCCAGGCCGAGACGCGGGCACGGCGCGAAATTCCAGCCATCACAGACGAAGAGGTGGCCGAAGTCCGGCAGGTGTTCGGCATGCCCAAGTTCTTCATGTTCGGGCATGCGCGTTCCGGCACCACCCTGCTGGCGCGGCTGGTGCGGGTTCACCCGGAGGTACACTGCAACTGGCAGGCGCATTTCTTCAGCCGGCCCCCGATGCTCTCCGGGTTGGCCGACGCGCCCGAAGTGGGCGACTGGCTGGCGCGGCGCAGCAACCGCTGGAACCGCGGCCGCGACCTCACACCGGTGGCGCTGCGGGCGATGGCCGACTACATCCTGGAGCGCGACGCGCGCTCCGCCGGTAAACGCGTGGTGGGAGACAAGAGCCCCAACGTGCTGACCAACGGCAGGGCGATCCATGAAATGCAGCGGCTGTACCCGGATGGCAAGGTGATTTACATCGTACGCGACGGGCGCGATACGCTCATTTCTCACCGCTTTCAGAACTTTATTGACGCGGCACACACCCTGCTGCCAGTAGACCTGCAGATTCGCGACGACTTCGCCACCGACCCACGCCCCTACTTTGCCGGGAAGAAGTCTATCTTCACAGAGACCGCCATCCGGCGCATGGCCGAGGGCTGGGTGACGAACGTGGTGGAGACGGATGCTGCCGGGCGCGAACTGTATGGCGCGAATTATTACGTGCTGAAATATGAAGCGCTCATCGACCAACCTTACGAGACAATGGCCGGCGTGTGGCGTTTCCTGGGGGTGTCCCCGAACGGGCTGGAAGCCGCGGTGCGCGCAGAGATGGAAGAGAATCCGGATGCCGACTGGCAGCAGCAGAAAGCCAGCGACCTGGTGAGCGCGCTGGAGAAAGGCAAGCGCGGCTCCTGGCGCGAACTGTTTACGGCGCGCGACAAGGCAGTGTTTAAGGAAGTGGCGGGGGAAACGCTGAAAACCTGGGGCTATGAGGACGGGAATGATTGGTAATTGTGTCATTCCGAGGGAGGGCAGAGCCCGACCGAGGAATCTCGCGACGGGTAAGGAACTGTTGCCAGGCAGGTACACCGGAAAAAACTACGCCTTGTGCAATCCTCCTCACCCTATCCGTCGCGACTTGAACTCTCAATCAATGGAATCGTTCGCGAGATTCCTCGCTCCGCTCGGAATGACAGAATCTTGAAATTCCTCATCTGCGGTCTCGGCAGCATTGGGCGGCGGCACCTGCGTCATCTGGTCGCATTGGGGGAGACGGACATCGTGCTTTACCGCACTGGCCAGAGCACCCTGCCGGATGACGAACTGGCCGCCTACCCCACCGAAACCAACTTCCACGACGCGCTGACCCACCGGCCGGATGCAGTCATCATCGCCAACCCGACCGCATTGCACTTGGATGCCGCCATCCCGGCGGCGCGCGCTGGCTGCCACATCCTGCTCGAGAAGCCGGTCTCCGATTCGATGGAGCGCATTGACCAGTTGCGCAAGGCGGCGTATGAATTTGGCAACCGGATTCTCGTGGGGTTCCAATTCCGCTACCATCCGGCGCTGGCGCTGGTGAAACAGGCGCTGGACGACGGGCGCATTGGGCGAGCACTTTCGGCGCGGGCACACTGGGGCGAGTACCTGCCGGACTGGCACCCCTGGGAAGACTACCGCAAAGGCTACGCCGCGCGCAAAGACCTCGGCGGCGGGGTCATCCTCACCCTCACCCACCCGCTGGATTATCTGCGCTGGCTGCTGGGAGACGTGCGCGGGTTGTGGGCCTCAGCGGGCAAGTTGAGCGATCTTGAAATCGATGTAGAAGACACCGCTGACATCGCCCTGGATTTCGCACGCGGCGCGCAGGCGAATGTGCATCTGAACTACACCCAACGCCCGCCGCGCCATGATTTGGAGGTCGTTGGCACGCAAGGGACGGTGCGCTGGAACAACGCCGAATTGTATATTGACCTGTACAGCGCAGAGGAAAAGACCTGGACACGGCAGGAAATTCCAGCTGACTTCGAGCGCGACCAGCTGTTTCGGGCACAGATGGCTCACTTCCTTGACGTGGTGCGCGGCGATGCCCAACCCGCCTGCACACTGGACGATGGCGTCTGGGCGCTCAAACTGGCCCTGGCGGCGCACGAGTCAGTTCGTACCAAACAAAAGATAGAATTCACAAAGTTCTGAGGTGTGGTATCATCGGGCGTTTGGATTTTTCCAGACCCACAACCTATTAGGGACGGCACAGACCGCCCCACAGAACCTTGGAGCCAACCCCTATGAATGCGAAGACCAAAGCGAGCGTCCTGATTGAACCCTACGGCGGGACGCTGGTGGACCTGATGGTGACCGGCGAGGAACGCCTGAAACTGCTGGAAGAAGCCACCTCCCTACCCTCCGTGCAAATTTCGGAACGCAGCCTGCACGACCTGGAACTTCTGGCGACCGGCGGATTCTCGCCGCTGACGCGCTTCATGGGCCAGGAGGATTACCACAGCGTGCTGGAGACGATGCGTCTGAAGGATGGCACCCTCTTCCCCATGCCCATCACCCTGACGGTGGACAAGGAGGCCCTGCCCAGCGACTCGGACAAAGTCGTGCTGCGCGACTCACGCAACAACGTCTTTGCCATCATGGACCTCGAAGAGCGTTTCAAGTGGAACGCGGAAGAAGAGGCGCTGAAGGTGCTGGGCACGAACGACCCGCGCCACCCGCTGGTGTCTGAGATGATTACCTGGGGCGATACCTGCATCTCCGGCGAACTGAAAGTGCTCAACCTGCCGGTGTACAACGACTTCACCGACCTGCGGCGCACGCCGGCCGAGGTGCGCGCCCTGCTGGAAAGCATGGGCAACAACAACGTGGTGGCCTTCCAGACCCGCAACCCGATGCACCGCGTACATGAAGAATTGACCAAACGCGCCGCCGAGGAAGTGGGCGGCTCGCTGCTCATTCATCCGGTGGTAGGCCTGACCAAGCCCGGTGACGTAGACCACTACACGCGTTGCCGCGTGTACCGCGCCCTGTATGACAACTATTACGACAAGAACAAGACCGTGTTGAGCCTGCTGCCGCTGGCGATGCGCATGGCCGGCCCGCGTGAGGCGGTGTGGCATGCCATCATCCGCCGCAACCACGGCGTGAACCACTTCATCGTGGGGCGCGACCATGCCGGCCCCGGCAACGATGGCAACGGCAAACCGTTCTACGGGCCGTATGACGCCCAGGAACTGCTCTCGAAGCATCAGGACGAAATCGGCGTGAAGATGGTGCCGTTCAAGATGATGGTCTACCTGCCGGAAGAAGACCGCTTTGAAGAAGACAGCAAAGTGCCGCAAGGCGCCAAAGTGGCGACCATCTCCGGGACGCAGGTGCGCGACGACTACCTGGCGCAGGGCAAGTACCTGCCGGAGTGGTTCACCCGCAAGGAGACCAGCGAAATCCTTCTGGATGTGAATCCACCGCAGCACCGGCGCGGGTTCGTGCTGTGGTTTACGGGCTTGAGCGGGTCGGGCAAGTCCACCACGGCGCAGGCGTTGATTCCGATGCTGCTGGAGCATGGCCGCCAACTGACGATTCTGGACGGCGACGTGGTGCGCACGCACCTTTCCAAGGGGTTGGGGTTCAGCCGCGAAGATCGCGACACGAACATTTTGCGCATCGGCTTTGTGGCCGGCGAAATCGTGCGCCACAACGGCACAGTCATCTGCGCCGCCATCAGCCCGTACCGCGCCCACCGCAATGAAGTCAAGAAGATGATCGGCGAAGAGAACTTCATTGAGGTGTTCATGGACACGCCATTGGAGGTGTGCGAAGACCGCGACATCAAGGGCCTGTATGCCAAGGCGCGCCGCGGCGAACTGAAAGGCATGACGGGCATTGACGACCCGTATGAAGAACCGCGCGACCCGGAAATCAAACTGGATACGGTGAGCTTCACGCCGGACCAGAACGCGGTGAAAATCGTGGAATACCTGGCCGGGCGCGGGTTCCTGCGCGCGAACGGCGAGAACGGCAAGTAACCATCAGTAAGCAAAGGTAGTGGCGCAATGAGTTGCTTCGCAACTCATTGCGCCACTACAAAAAGACCCATGACCCCCACCCTGCCCGCCCAATTTGACCTGACCGGCCGCGTCGCCATCGTGACCGGCGCGGCCGGCCTGCTGGGCAGCCAGTTCTGCCGGGCGCTGGCCGAAGCCGGCGCGGCAGTGCTGGCGGCGGATGTGGACGGGAAGAAGGCGCAGACGCTGGCGAAAGAGTTGAAGGCCGCCGGGTATGCCGCCGCCCATACGCAGACGGACATCACCGATAAGATTTCGGTGAAAGGCATGGTGCAGGCAGCCGTGGGGGACTTCGGGCGGCTGGACATCCTGGTGAACTCGGCGGCGCTGGACCCCAAGTTTGACCCCAAAGAAATCAGCAAGCAGGGCGCCAACGCCTTTGAAGATTACCCACTGGCGAAGTGGAACGAGGCGCTGAACGTGAACCTGACCGGCATGTTCCTGGCCTGCCAGCAGGCGGCCGGGCCGATGCTGGCACAGGGCAGCGGCGCCATCGTCAATATCTGCTCGATGTACGGGCTGGTGGGGCCGGACCAGCGGCTGTACCAGCGCGAGGGCCAGCCGCCACAGTTCAAACCCGTGACCTATACCGTGACCAAGGCCGGCGTGCTGGGCCTGACGAAATACCTGGCGACCTACTACGCCGGCAAGAACATCCGCGTGAATACACTCACGCCCGGCGGCGTGTTCAACAATCACGACGACGAATTCGTGCAGGCGTATGCCGCCCGCAGCGTGCTGGGGCGCATGGCGCAGCCCGACGAAATGAACGGCGCGCTGCTGTTCCTCGCATCGGATGCGTCCGCCTACATGACGGGGGCAAACCTGGTGGTGGACGGCGGCTGGACGGCGTGGTGAGAGGAATCGCTTCGCACCCATGACCTCACCCCTTCACACCCTCGCCCTTATCCCCGCCCGCGGCGGCAGCAAGAGCATCCCGCGTAAGAACATCCTGCCATTTGCCGGGCATCCGCTGATCGCGTGGAGCATCGCCGCGGGGTGCGCCGCCGACACGGTGACGCGGGTGGTAGTGTCCACGGACGATGAAGAAATCGCGGCTGTGGCGCGGGAGTACGGGGCGGAAACGCCATTCATGCGCCCGGCCGAACACTCGCAGGACAACACCACCGACCTGCCGGTTTTTCTGCACGCACTGGAGTGGCTGGCCGAGCATGAAGGCTACTCGCCAGACATCGTGGTGCAACTGCGCCCGACGTCCCCCTTTCGCCGGCTGTGGCACATTGATGAAGCGGTGAAGGCGCTGGCGGCGCGGCCGGAAGCCGACGCTTGCCGCACCGTCATCGTCCCTTTCCAGAATCCGTTCAAGATGTGGACGATTGGGGATGACGGGCTGATGCAGCCGTTAATAAGAGATACCGGCTTCGCCGAGCCCTATAACATGCCGCGCCAGTCCCTGCAGGATGTGTACTGGCAGACAGGCTATGTGGACGCCGTGTGGAGCCGCACGGTCCTCGAACAGAAGTCAATGACCGGCAAGACCATCCTGCCACTGGTGATTGACCCCGGCGATTGGGTGGACATCGACTCGCCGGACGACTGGCGGCGCGCTGAGAGGCTTTTCATTGAGGGTGTGATAACCGAAGAGGCGCTGGGGTACACGGTGGCGAAGGCGTAGGGGCGGCGCGGTTACAATGAGGGAACTGGTAATTGACTAAGTGGCAGAGTTACCTGCATGCAGCCAAGATTGTGAGTCTGGGTCGTTTACCAGTGAACCAGCCTGAAAAAACCGTGTAGAACGGGATTCCTCGCTTTGCTCGGAATGACAAGACTATTTCAGATTTTGCAGATCAAGGAACGATTCAAATGCCCCAAATCAAAATCGGTGACCGCGTAATTGGCGACGGCCGCCCGGCCTACATCATAGCCGAGATCGGCGTCAACCACAACGGCATTCCGGAGCTGGCATTCCAGTTGATTGACGCGGCGGTGGATGCCGGCGTGGACGCGGTGAAATTCCAGAAGCGCAACCTGGAAAAACTGTATCCCAAGAAATATCTGGACAACGTGAACGCCGGCGAGAAGAACCTGGCCTTCCTGCTGCCGATTTTACAGAAGGTGGAACTCTCGGACGAGGATTTCGTGCGCCTGCACGAATACTGCCACAAGAAGGGCATCACCTTCATGTGCACGCCGTTCGACACTGACAGCGCCGACTTCCTGGCGGACCTGGGCGTGCCGGCGTTCAAGGTCGCCTCGGCAGACATGATTAACCTGCCGCTGCTTGACCATCTGGTGGCCAAGGGCCTGCCGATGATTCTCTCCACCGGTATGAGCCGCATGGAAGAAGTTGAAGTGACGGTAAACTTCCTAAAGCAGCGCGGGGCGCAGTTCGCTCTGCTGCATTGCAACAGCGCTTACCCGGCGGCCTTTGAAGACATCAACCTACGTTTCATGAGCCAACTGGCCAAGTTTGACGTGCCGGTGGGGTACTCCGGGCACGAACGCGGCATCGCCATCAGCACCGTGGCGGCTGCGGTGGGAGCGCACATCATCGAGCGTCATATTACGCTGGACCGCACGATGGAAGGACCGGACCACGCCGCCAGCCTGGAGCCGGTGGGCTTTAAGAAAATGGTGCGTGACATCCGCCAGGTGGAAACGGCGCTGGGCACCGGCGAAGAGAAATTCATGTCGCGTGGCGAAATCCTGAACCGGGAAGTGCTGGCCAAGAGCCTGGTGGCGGCGCGCGACATCCGCCCGGGCGAGACAATTACCGCCGAGATGGTGACCGTGAAGGGACCGGGGCAGGGCCTCAGCCCGCAGTTGTATGACCAACTCATCGGCCATACCGTGAACCGTGAGATTGAAGCCGACGGCATGTTCCTGCCAGTGGACATCGGCGAGCTGATTACGCTGGACGTCGAGCACACCATCCCGATGGACTGGGGCTTTGTGGTGCGGCATGCGGATGTGGCCGGGATGCTGGCCTACAACCCGAAGATCCTGGAATTCCATTTTACTGACCGCGACCTCGACGAAGAGTACACCAACGGCAAACTGGACATCGGCCTGGTGGTGCACGCCCCGGAGTTCTGGGGGCACAACCTGGTGGACCTGTGCACGCCGGATGAACGCCTGCGCAATTCTTCGATTGAGTTGCTGCAAAAGGCAATTGATGTGACGCGCAAGATGGCGCCCAACTTCAGTGGGCTGCCCAAAGTGGTGGTACACCCCGGCGCGGCCAGCCTGGACCACCCGCTGGAAGACAAGGCTGCGTTGTATGCCAACCTCGCCAAGTCGGTGGATGCACTGGACTATACCGGCGTGGAATTGCTGCTGGAAAACCTGCCGGCGCACCCGTGGTATTTTGGCGGCCAATGGCTGACCAATGCCTTCATGGACGCCTACGAAATCATCGACTTCCTCAAGCCGCGCGGCCTGAAGATGTGCTACGACACCAGCCACCACAAACTCTACTGCAACTGGGCGCACGTGGATTTCTACGAACAGGCCGAAGCGCTGCTGCCGTACATCGCCCATCTGCATCTTTCGGATGCCTCCGGGCTGGACGGCGAGGGCCTGCAAATCGAAGAAGGCACAATTGACTGGGTGCGCTTCTTCCGGGCGTTCAAGGATTACCACGGCACGATGATCCCCGAAATCTGGCGCGGTCACCAGCGCGGCGGCGAGGGCTTCTTGATTGCCCTCAACCGGCTGAGCGAAGCCTACTTCAAGGCAATCGAGACGTAAAACCACGGGGCGCAATGCGCCCCGGCTGGATTAACCCACCAAGATGCTCTTACGGCTACGCGCACTCCTCTCCACACTCAATGACCGGCTGAGGTTGTATGGACTGACGCGCGGCGCGGCACGACTGCGCCCCGCCGCGGGCGCCAGGACCGTGGCGGTGTTCAACGCGTCAGCGCGGGTGCATGGAATCAGTCTGAACGCGGGCTTCCAGTTGCTGACAGCCTGGGGTCTGCGACTGGCTGGCCTGCGGGTGGTGCACTTCGTGTGCAAAGCCGGGATGAGCCGCTGTATGCTGGGCGCGGATATCGAAAATCCGCTCAAGGAACCGCCCTGTCAGGATTGTGTCCAGCAGTCGCGGCGGTTGGTGCGTGGCGCCGAGGTTCGCTGGTTCGATTTCAAAGAAAGCGTCGAGTTGGCGGGCGCCCTGCGCCCGCTCACCCTGGCTGACCTGATGGCATTCAACTTCCGGGACCTCCCTCTGGGCGAGATCGTGCTGCCCGGGCTGCGCTGGCGGCTGCGCCTGCACACACTTTCTGACGACGAAAACACCCGCTTTCTGTATCGGCAGTTCATCCTCTCCGCATGGAACGTGGCGCAGGAGTTCAGCGCTTTTCTGAATGAGGTACAGCCGGACGCAGTCATCGTGTTCAACGGCATGATGTTCCCGGAAGCGGTGGCGGCGCGACTGGCGCGGGCTCGCGGCATCCGTACGATCACGCAGGAAGTGGCCTTCCAGCCTTTCACAGCGTTCTTCACCACCGGCGAAGCGACCGCCTATCCCATTGATATCCCGGCAGACTTCCAACTGAACGAAACCGAATCGGCACGGCTGGATGCCACGCTGGAAAAACGCTTCCAGGGAGAGTTCACCATGGCGGGCATCACCTTCTGGCCGGAGATGCATGGACTGGATTATGCGTTTCTGAACAAAGCGGCGAAGTTCAAACAGATGGTGGCGGTGTTTACCAACGTCATCTTTGATACCAGTCAGCCACATGCCAATACGCTGTATGAAAACATGTTTGCCTGGCTGGAGGATGTTCGCGAACTGGTTAACAGGCATCCGGAGACGCTGTTCGTCATCCGCGCCCACCCGGATGAGATGCGGCCGGGAACCAAGAAGCAGGCGCGCGAAAATGTGCGCGGCTGGGTGCGAAAACACAAACTGGATGAATACCCCAATGTAGTATTCATCGATTCGCAGGAGTACATCAGTTCGTACGCGCTGATAGACCGCGCCAAGTTCATGATGGTGTACAACTCCAGCATCGGCATTGAGGGCACGCTGCTGGGGCGGCCCGTGTTGTGCGGCGGGCGGGCGCGCTACACCCGCTACCCGACGGTGTTCTTCCCAGCCAGCGCCGCCGAATACCGCCAGATGGCGGAGGAATTCCTCAATGCTCCGGTCATCTCGGTACCGCCGGAGTTCATGGTCAATGCCCGCCGCTTCCTGTATTACCAGTTGTTCAAAACCGCGCTGCCGTTTGGCAGTTTCCTGGAAAATCATCCCCGGCTGGGGTATGTGAGCCTGAAAGCCTTTCGCCTGGACGCGTTACGGCCGGAGAACAGTCCCGCCATTCGCGCCATCCTGGATGGCGTTGCCCGCGAAGGCGATTTTCTGTTATAACCCTCCCGACATTTCAATTCGGAGCAACCCTTGGACTCGATAGATACAACCCTGTTCGCCAAAGTTCGGCCGGTGCTGGCCGCGGCGCTGAAAGTGGATGCCGCGGAAATCACGCCCGCCCTGCAATTTGGCGACCTGCCGCAATGGGACTCAATGGGACATATGGAAGTGATGGTGAGCCTCGAGACCGAACTGGGCATTCCCATCACCCCCGAGACCATCACCGGCCTCACCAGCGTGGAGGCCATTTGCCAGCACCTGGCCGGGAATGGGCATGCCTGAACACCGGTTGGACCTCGCGCCGGCGGTGACCATCCCGCCGCACCTGGTGGGCCAGGTGCAATCCAAACTGGCGTATGTGGATGAACTGATTGCCAGCGCAGATGTGGCCGAGAGCGGTGACCGCATCACGCTGGCGCTGCACGCCGCGGCCGGTGCGCGCGCCGCAGAGATCGAAGAAAAGGTGCAGCGGGTAGTGCGCGAGATGGCGCAGGGCAGCATCGCGCCCAAAGTGGAAATCCTGGAAGACCATCTGGCGCGCCCCACGTCCTACTCCGCCGACCCGCTGGACGAACTGCTGGCGCGCGGCGAGGTGTATGAGGAAAGCACCGGCATCTTCACCTTTGGGCCGCTGATGAGCCGGTTGATTGCATACTTTGAAAGCCGTTTCCTGGAACTGGCGGCGCATTTTGACGCCCAGCCCTACCGCTTCCCTACCCTCATGTCTGCAAAGTTTCTGGACCGGGTGGATTACTTCCGGGCGTTTCCCCACTCCCTGACGTTTGCCACCCACCTGCGGGAAGACCTGGACATCATCAACCAGTTTGCGGAAACGGCGAAGTACGAAGGCAAGGGACTGAACAGCCCGGCTGAGTTCTTTTCGCAGGTGGAGGCGATGCTGTCACCGGCGGTGTGCTACCACCTGTATTTTTCGCTGGCCGACCACCCCCTGCCCAACGGGCAACTGGTGGCGACGGCGGTGGGCACCTGTTTCCGCTACGAATCCAACAACCTGACCTCGCTGGAACGGCTGTGGAACTTCACGATGCGCGAAGTGATTTTTGTGGGATCGAAGGACTTCGTGCTGGAACACCGCGAACAGTCCCGCCAGTTTATGCACCGCATTTTTGAGGAGCTGGGGCTGGCCTACCAAGTGGAAACGGCCAACGACCCGTTCTTTGTGGGCGAGTTTCGCAAACAGGCGGCGTTTCAAAACGCGTTTCAACTGAAGTACGAAATCCGGGCGCGGCTGCCGTTTAAGGAGAGCACGCTGGCCATCGGTTCATACAATTACCACCAGGATTTCTTTGGCCGCCATTTGGGCATCACCCTGCCAGACGGCAAACCGATTCACACCGGCTGCACCGCCTTTGGGCTGGAGCGGGTGGCGCATGCCTTCCTGGCACAGCACGGCTTAGACCCGGCGCGCTGGCCGGCGGCGGTGCGAGAGGCACTCTCATGAGCCAGGTACTCTACCGCTTCATGCGCGAGGATGACCATCCCACCGTCAAGACGATGTATGCCGAACTGGATGCCTATCTGCGCACGCTGAATGTGCGTCTGCCGGAGCCGGAAAACCCGGCCCAGGCGTGGTTGGACTCCTACGTGCGGACGCTGGGGCGCTACAGCCAGGTGCATGTGGCGGTGATGGATGGCGCGGTGGTGGGCTTCATGCTTTCGCGCGTGCGGCGCGTGCCGGAACACTGGGGCGGCGTGCTGGTGGGCCAGTTGAGCGATATGTGGGTGGCGCCAGAGGCGCGCCGCTTTGGCGTGGGGCGCGAACTCTCGCGGCTGGCGATTAACTGGCTGCGTGACCAGGGCACGCATTCGGTGGAATTACAAATCGTATCGGACAATGCCGCCAGCCTAAAATTGTATGACACGCTGGGATTCAAACATGAACTGATTCAGGTGCGTATGCTGTGGGACGAATACCTGGAACCGCCACCGCCGGATAATGCGGCCTACGAATAGACCGAGGAGACCGCCATGACTGACTTCACCATCCGCGAGGCCACGTCCAAGGACCTGCCAGCCATCCGCACCTTGTGGCTCAAGGTGGATGACTTTCACCGGGGGTTGACGCTCAAACTGCCGCGCCCGGAGGCCCCGGCCAAACAATGGAGTGATTCCTTTGAAGGGGCGCTCGGCAAAACGACGTTCCTGTGGGTAGCGGAGATGGGCGGCAGTATTGAGGGCTTTCTGCTGGCGCGATTGAAGCGGCTACCTGCCTACCTGGGCGAAGCGAACGTTGGAGAAATCGCCGACCTGTATGTGGATAAAGAGGCACGCGGCCAGAAGGTGGCGGTGAGCCTGGCTGAGACAGCCATTGAGGCCCTGCGGGGGCACAATGTCCATTCCATCGAAATCCAGATCATGGCCGGCAATCACGGTGGGCTGGCCTTCTGGCACAAGCAGGGTTTTCACACGGAATTGACCCAGGTGCGGCTGGTGGTGGGGAAGTAAAGGGAATTGGTAATTGGAAATAGGAAACTGTAAGATTTCGTCATGCCATTACCGGTAATAACCCAAGCCGACGTTGAGAAGGCGCTGCGCGAACTGGGAATCCGCACCGGCGACGGGCTGCTGGTGCATGCCGCGCTGCAACTGCTCGGCCAGCCGGTGGGCGGGCCAGAGATATACCTACACGGTATTCAGGCAGTGATTGGACCGGAAGGCACGCTGGTTGTACCCACTTTCAACTTTGGCTTTGCGCGCGGCGAGGATTACGACCCGGCCAGCACGCCATCGCAGGGAATGGGCGTGTTCGCCGAATGGGTGCGGAGACAACCGGGGGCGCGGCGCACAACGCACCCGATGCAGTCGCTGGCAGCGCTGGGGGCGCGGGCAGAAGAATTAGCTGGGCTGGACACGCCCTCGGCCTTCGATGAAGGCTCGGCGTTCCACCGCATGCTGGACCATGATTTCAAGCTGCTGCTGCTCGGGGCGGATGTGGAGGCGGTTAGCATCCTGCATGTGAGCGAACAGCGCGCCAATGTACCTTACCGCTACTGGAAAGAGTTCAGCGGGCGTGTTTTGCGCGGGGGCGAATGGCAGGCCCGTACATACCGCATGTTCGTGCGGGATGAGAAAATCAATCCCAAACTGGTGGCGAAACCGATTCAAGTGGAACTGGCGCGGCGCGGGCAGTGGCACGCCGTGAAAGTGAACTTCGGTGTAATCGCCGCCTGCACGCTGCGCGACTATGTGGCGGCCACGGATGCCCTGCTGGCCAAAGACCCCTGGGCGTTTGTGGTGAACCGGTAGCCCGGCTTCGCGTTACACTATTCCCATGTTTTCCCCTTCCATGGTCGACTTGCTGAACGAACTGTGGTTCCTGCCGCGTGAACTGGTGTCAGATGGTTATGACGCCGCGCTGGCGCGGCTGGCCGAAGTGGCACCGATGACGATTCACGAAGTCCCCAGCGGTACGCCGGTCTGGACATGGAAGGTGCCGGAGAAGTGGAGCATGGACGCGGCGTATTTAGAGACGCTGGACGGCAAACGCCTGCTGGATGCCGCCGAGCACCCGCTGCATGTGGTCTCATACTCGCTGCCATTTGAGGGCGTGGTAAGCCGCGCGGAATTGTTCCAGCACTTGCACACCCACCCGCGCCTGCCGGATGCCGTCCCGTTTGTGTTCAAGTATTACCAGCGCGACTGGGGGTTGTGCTGCTCTCAAGAGTTAAAGGACAGTCTGACGGACGAACAATACCGGGTGGTTATCCAGACCCGCTTTGAGCCGGGGGCGTTGAAGATTGGCGAAATCGTGATTTCCGGCGAGCGCGAAGAATGCTTTGTGCTGGCGGCGCACCTGTGCCACCCGGCGCAGGCCAACGACGACTTGACCGGCGTGCTGGTGGGGCTGGATGTGGCGCGGGCGTTGTTGGCCGGGCCAAAGCCGCGCCACACCATCCGTGTGCTGTTTTTCCCGGAGACGATTGGCTCCGTGGCCTATCTGAGCCGGCAGGAGGACCTGATTCCCCACATGCGCGGCGGGTTGTTCCTGGAGATGCTGGGCAACGATGCGCCGCTGGCCTTGCAGCAGTCCTTCCAGCCGCACAGCCAAAGTGACCGCGCGCTGGTGAGCGCGTTTCGCGGCCTCGCGCCGGACGGTTACGTGGGACCCTACCGCACCATCATCGACAACGACGAACGCCAGTTCAACGCGCCGGGCGTGCGCGTGCCGATGCTTTCCATGTCCCGCGTGGTGAATCCGCACCTGCCGGAGTCGCGCTTCGCGCCGTACCCCGAATACCATTCCAGCCATGACACGCCGGCCATCGTGACCCAGGAACGGCTGGAAGCAGCGCGGGATGCGGCGCTGGCTCTGGTGCAAGCGTTTGACAGCAACCGCTACGTGGTGAACCAGTTCAAGGGCGAGGTGTTCGCCTCCGGGCACGGCATCTGGATTGATTACCGCGTAAACCCCGAGGGTCATCGCAACCTGTTCCAAATCATGGAGCGCTGTGACGGTGAACGCACCGTGGCGGACATCGCCATGGAACTGGAGTTGCCGTATACAGCGGTGTTTGACATTGTAAGCCAGTTTGCAGAGAAAGCGCTGGTGACGTTCAGTGACAGACCACAGCCAACCGCGCCGCGGCGCGGGTAGGCTGGCAAAGGCTTTCAGCACAGTGGCGCAGGGGGTCAACGGCAAATCCGTCTCACGCAAAGTGGGCGATGAACATAGCCTCGCGAAGACGCAAAGAAAATCATAGGGTGATGGACATATTAGAAGCCGACTTCCGCATACTGCGTGGCATCTGTGGTTAAATTCTCCCCAATGGACGTGAAAACTCAACTCAAGCGAGTGCGCCACAGTTGGCGGCGTGGCACGGCGCGGCGGCAGTGGGGCACGGCGGCGCTGGCGGCCAGCCCGGCGGTGCTGGGCAACGCCATGCCCAAGTCCGGGTCACACCTCATCAGCCAGGTATTGCAGGGGCTGCCGCAGGTGGGCCCGTTCGTGGACCCCGGCTACCCGCCGGTGAACCGCGACCAGGCCAATGCCAAGCTGGACGACGATACCGTGCTGGCTAACCTGCGCGGCATGCAACCCGGCGACCTGCGCTATGGCTACGTGCAGGCGCGCGAGCCGTTTCTCTCGCTGTTGGGGGAGACGGGCCGCGCCACAATCTTCGTATACCGTGACCCGCGGGATGTCATCGTCTCGCATGTGTTTTACGCCGCTGACCTGCACCCCGGGCACGCCCTGCACCGCTATTACAACGAACAACTGACCACGATGGAACAGCGCATTGACGCGGCGATTGATGGCGTGGACGAGCCGGGGGCAGAGCTCTCGCCGATACGCGCCAAGTACGAGAACTACCTGGCCTGGCTGGACCAGCCATGGGCGCTGTGCCTGAAATTTGAAGAGCTGATCCTGAACCGGGATATCGCTCTGGGCCAGCTGCTGGATTACCTGGAGGCACGGGGATTCAAGCACGTTCTGCCGCGCGCCAGCGCGCTGGCGGCGCTGGCACAGGCCATCGAACCCAAGCGCTCGGGGACATTCCGCAAGGGGCAGCCGGGCGGCTGGCGCGAGCACTTCACCCCTGCCAACATCCGCCACTTCGAGCAGGCGGCAGGCGACCTGCTGGCGCGGCTGGGCTATGCCAATGGCTGATTCAGGATTGATGTCCAAACTGCGCGGCCGGCTGGACCAACTGGCCTGGCTGCCGCGCATCGCAGTTCTGCGCGCCCGGGGCAAACGGCGCGTGGCGCTGGCGTCGTTCCCGCGCAGCGGCAACACCTGGCTGCGCGGGCTGATTGAAGCCGCCACCGGCCAGCCGACCGGATCGATTTACAACGACCGGGTGATGGCGCGGGGCGAAGAGGGCGTGGTGATTAAAACGCATGCGTGGGACATGCCCCGCTATACGCATGCGGTACTGGTGGTGCGCCACCCGTTTGATGCACTGCCGTCCTATTTCCATTACCGTCAGAATATCTGGAAGGAAACGACTCTGACCTGGGAGGCGTTCTTGCCGGGGGCGATTGAGGAGTGGCGCGGGCACACAACGCGCTGGCTGGCGGCGGGGCGGCGCATGCCGCTGTACCGCGTGCGTTACGAAGACTTGCTGGCCGAGCCGCAGGGCGAACTGGCAAATCTGCTGGCATGGCTGGGTTTTGTCCTGCCTGCCGAGCAGGTGGCCGCGGCGATTGACCACAACGCGCTGGAAAAGATGCGCGCTCGCCACCCGCGGTTGGGCGGGGAGTTTTTCCGGCGCGGTTTAAGCGGCGTGGGCATCGAGGAGTTCAGCGAGGCGGAACGCGCACTGGTGCGCCAGCGGTTGGGTGACCTGCTGGCCGAACTGGGATACGACGGCGGGGAAAGTTGAGAGCCTTTTCACCAAAGAGACACAGTAGCGCAGAGAAAACCAGGAACGGCACAAGCACACTCCAGCACTCCAATCGGTTGCCACTCCCACAGCATCCCTTCATCTGTGGTTAAATCTTCTTCATGAGCATTAAGTCATCAATGAAATCTATCCGGCACAGCGGCAGGCGTGCGCTGGCACGCTGGCGCTGGGGGGCGCTGGATGGGCCGGTGCTGTTTGGCAATTCGTTCCCCAAGAGCGGCACGCATTTGCTGACGCAGGTGCTGGAAGGATTCACCGCGCTGGGGCCGGCGGTGGATAGCGGTTTGCCGCCCGTCATCACCTTTGATGGGCCGACGGGAAAACCGCGGCCATTGGCGGCCATCCTGGTCGACCTGGCGCGACTGCGACCGGGCGATGTGGCCTACGGCCACCTGCACGCCGAACCGGAGATTCAGGCGGCGTTGTGCGCAGATGGCGTGGTGCCGTACTTCATTTCCCGCGACCCGCGCGATGTGGTCGTCTCCCACGTGCATTATGTGACCGAGATGGAGCCGAACCACGTCCACCACCGCTATTACACCGAGAAACTTCACACCTTCGAGGAACGCCTGCGGGTGAGCATCCTGGGCCTGCCCGAATTGGACGTACCCTTCCCGGACATCGCCGGGCGGTTTGCGCCCTACCTGGGCTGGCTGGAACGCCCGGAGATGCTGTGCCTGCGCTACGAGGACTTTCTGTCTACGCCGCAGGAAACGCTGGGGCGCGTGCTTGACCACGCCACGGCGCGCGGCTTCAAGTGCCGGGTGGCACGCGAACAGGCGATAAGCATCCTCCACAAGCATATTGACCCGAAACGCTCGCCGACCTTCCGCAGCGGGCAGGCCGGCGGCTGGCGCAAACACTTCACGCCGGAAGTTATCACGCTATTCAAGCAGGCCAGCGGCGACCTGCTGACGCGGTTGGGCTACGAGCCGGACGCGAACTGGTCATGACGCTGCGCGCCACCATCGTCATTCGCGCCTATAACGAGGGGCGGCACATCGGCCGCCTGCTGGCAGGCCTGCAGGGTCAGCACGTTCGCGATTTTGAAATCATCCTGGTAGATTCCGGTTCGACCGATGACACGGTTGCGCTGGCCGAGAGGAACGCGGTGCAGGTGCTGCATATCGCGCCGGATGAATTCACCTTTGGCCGTTCGCTGAACCACGGCATCGCCGCGGCGCAGGGCGAGTTCATCGTTAACATCAGCGCGCATTGCTACCCGATGCATGACGAATGGCTGGGGCGGCTGCTGGCAGCGTTTGATGACCGGCAGGTGGCGCTGGCCTACGGCATGCAGCGCGGCGATGGGCGCAGCCGTTTCGCCGAGCGACGCTTCTTTGAGCACTACTACCCGGAGGTCTCCAACCCGCGCCAGACCGACCCGTTCTGCAACAACGCCAATGCCGCCATCCGGCGGGCGCTGTGGGAGCAAAACCCGTATGACGAAAGCCTGACCGGCCTGGAAGACCTGGCCTGGGCTTCATGGGCGCTGCACGCGGGCCACGCGCTGGCCTATGTGGCCGAAGCGGGCGTGATTCATGTCCATGAAGAATCACCACAGCAGGTGTACAACCGCTACCAACGCGAGGCGATTGCGATGAAGGAATTGCTGCCGCACAGCCGCTACAAACTGCGCCATGCGGTAAGTCTGTTCGCCCGCTATGCCTGGGGCGACCTGCAGGCGGCGGCCCGCGAAGGAGTACTGCTACGCAAGGGCTGGGAAATCCTGTGGTTTCGCTGGATGCAGCACTGGGGGACCTACCGCGGTTACCGGCACACCGGCCGGGTGACAGACCGGATGCGACAGGTGTTTTATTACTCACCCGAAATATTGACGAGGAACCGGCGATGAGCGAACCTACCGACCCCCACAGCGGCGCGCAAATTTTGAGCGCCGGCGCACCGCTGGAAAAAGCGAAGGCGGCGGTGATTCTGGTACACGGCCGCGGCGCATCGGCGCAGGACATTCTGTCGCTGGCGCCACACATCGGCACGCCGGATGTCGCGTTCCTTGCGCCGCAGGCGCACGGTTCCACTTGGTATCCGTATTCGTTCATGGCGGCGGCCGGGGCCAATGAGCCGTGGTTGAGTTCGGCGCTGGGGCTGCTGGGCTGGCTGGTGGCCGATGTGGGTTCGGCAGGCGTTCCGCCGGAGCGCATCGCGCTGGTGGGCTTCTCCCAGGGCGGCTGCCTGGCGCTGACCTTTGCGGCGCGCACCGCGCAACGCTACGGCGCGCTGGCCGGGTTGAGCGCCGGGCTCATCGGCCCACCGGGGACGGCGTTTGCATTCAACGGCTCGCTGGCAAGTACTCCGGTTTTTATGGGCTGTTCGGATATCGACCCGCACATCCCGCTGGAACGGGTGGAGGAGTCTGCGGGTGTGCTTGCCGGGATGGGTGGCACGGTGGACAAGCGCATTTACCCGGGCATGGGGCACATGGTGAACGAAGAGGAGTTGACGGCAGTGGCAGCGCTGGTGGCGGGAATGGCGGGAAACTGACTGTATTAGTCTGAAAACAAAAATGAGGTCTGCATTCGCAGACCTCATTTCGTTAAGGCATGGTGATGTTATGGATTGACCGGCCCCTCATGGAAGACGTCTTCGGACTCCACGCCGGTCACAATCAGGTAGCCAACCAGCCCGCGCTCCAGACGGCTGAGAGCATGGTCCACCAGGATATAGGTGCCCGGTTCTTCCACTTTGAATTCCACAATCCACGCGCTGCCAGGCGGCACGGAGATGGTCTGCACATCGGTGAGCACATCAGACGTGATGGAGCCGAAGGGGTATACCCGGTCAAAGATTTCACCGATGACGTGGAACGAGGACGTGAAGTTGGGCCCGCCCACACCGAAGAAGATGCGCACCGTCTCCCCTACTTCTGCCTGCAGCGCGTAGTCTTCGAGGGTGAGTCCGCCTGCCGCGCCGTTGAAGACGATGTATTCCGGCCGTTCGTTCAGCATGGCTTCATGGTCGTGGGTCATTTCGCCGGGCGTACCATATGGCTGGTCGGTGTAGATCTCACCCTGCATTACATAGAACTCGCGGTCCACCGGCGGCAAACCGCCTTCCGGTTCCACCAGAATGAGGCCGTACATACCAGCAGAGATGTGGTGCGGCACGCTGGCCGTGGCACAATGGTAAACGTAGATGCCGGGGTTGAGCGCAGTGAAGGTGAAGGTCTTGCTGCCGCCCGGCTCCACCTGGGAATACACCGCGCCGCCGCCGGGGCCGTTCACGGCATGCAGGTCTATGGAGTGGACGAACTTGTTAGTTTCTTCATTGGCAAGAGTAAGCTCCACGGTGTCGCCCACACGCACGCGCAGGAACGGACCGGGGACCGCGCCGTTGAACGTGAAGTAGGAATACGTGGTGCCGTTGGCGAGCTGGCCCTGCACTTCCACAGCAGTCAGGTCAATCTGCACGGTCTGCGGCTCGCGGCCGCCGAGGGGGGCGGGGACGTTGGCGGGGTTGTTCACCACGCTATCGCCGGTAGCGCCGCCCACTTCGGCATCGCCAATCAGAATCAAACCCTCCATACCGGCAGCACGGTGGCCGGGGATGCTGCAATAGTAGCTGGCGGCGGTGGCTTCATCGGCGCGGAACTGGAGGATGGCTTCCTGGCCTTCCACAGTGACCGGTCCGGTTTCGATGTCAAATTCGTCAATGCGCAAATCGTGTTCCACCGCCTGGCCGTTAATCAGCCGGATTTCGACAATCTGGCCGGGTTCGGCGGTGAGGGTGGGATTAGCGATGCCATCAATGTCACCGCCAACGCCGTAGAACATCAACATGTGGCCGTCGCCCCCGGTCTTGAGGGTGTAGGTCACGTCCGGGGTACCGAGAATCTCGCCGCCAATCCGGGGTTCGGGTGTTGCGAGCTGTTGTTGAATCTCGGCCACCTGGCTGCTGAGGGCATCCACCGTGGGACGGGCCAGGTAATTGGCGTAAGGTTCCGGCACGCAGGCGCTCAACAACAGGGTCGTGATTGCCAGCGCAAAAAGCAGAAAGCGAGCAGTTTTCATCATAAACTCCAATCGAAGGTTTCCTAAATCATGACTTTATTTATCCTATTTGTCATTGCGCTAGCGCAATATAGGTACGGCCCGACGACGGCGCGGTAGAATCCGGGCATGGTTGAAGACACCAGCCAACTGCTTGATGTACTTACAGGGGTGGAATTCTTCCGCGGGATGTCTCCGACCGGGCTGGATGCCATCCTGCGTCTGGCCGACCTGACCAGCTTTGATGCCGACGAATACCTGTTCTTTCAGGGCGACCCGGCTGATGTGTTCTACATTGTGGTGGATGGCCGGGTGAAATTGACGCAGGTGAACGAGGAAGGCGTGCAGGTCATTCTCAACTACCCGGGGCCGGGCGAGGCATTTGGCATCGTGGCGGTGCTGCGCGAGATGGCCTTTCCGGTGACTGCGCAGACAGTGGAGCCGACCCGCTGCTTGGCCTGGCGCGATAGCCAGCTTAAACAGATGATCCTGGAGTACCCACAACTGGGGCTTAACGCCATCCGCATCCTGTCCAAGTTCATCGTGGAGTTCCAGGAGCGTATCAAGGAGCTTTCCACTGAGCGCGTGGAACAACGCGTGGCGCGCACGCTGCTACGGCTGGCCGGGGCGGAAGAAGCCGGGGTTTCAGGGTCGCGAGCGATTGACTTCCGGCTCACGCGGCAGGACATCGCCGAAATGAGCGGCGCAACATTGTTCACCATCAGCCGTATCTTAAGCGCGTGGGAACGCGAGGGCCTGCTGGGCAGCGATGCCCAGCACATCACGCTGCTGCAGCCGGCCCGGTTGCAGGAATTGGCTGAGGGCCGGGAATAAAAGAAGGGCCTAGAATAGGCAATGCGGAAATTCCGCGAGGAGACTTAATATCATGTTTCAGAAACTAGCTGCATCCTGGGAACTGGTGAAAGCCAGCGCGCGCGTGCTGTGGGCAGACAAAGAACTGCTCATCTTTCCCATCCTTTCAAGCATCGCGTTGTTCTTCGTCAGCGCGGTATTCATTGTACCAATGGCATTTGGGGGGTTGTTTGACGCGCTGTTCTCCCAGAACATGCAGATTGGCGGGCTGATCGTCGGGTTCCTGTTCTACACGGTTCAATACACTGTCATCTTCTTTGCCAATACCGCGCTGGTGGGCGCGGCGATGATCCGGCTGGATGGGGGCGACCCAACCGTGGCCGACGGCGTGCGCGTAGCGGCCAAGAACTTCGTCAACATCCTGGGTTATGCGCTGATAGCCGCCACGGTGGGCATCCTGATGCAGCGGCTCAACGAACGCAGCAAGGGCTTCGGCCAGATGGCGGTGCGCATGGTGGGTATGGCCTGGAACCTGGCAACCTTCCTGGTGGTGCCGGTGCTGGCCGTGGAGGGCGTGGGGCCGATTGAAGCGGTGAAGCGCAGCGTGGCCCTGTTAAAGAAGACCTGGGGCGAGCAGATTGCCGGGAACCTGGGGCTGGGCGCAGTGACCGGACTGGCGTTCTTCCTGGTGATGATGGGCGGCATTGCGCTGCTGGTGGTTGGCGGCATCCTCGGCCTGCCGCTTTGGGCGCTCATCGCCGGGGGCGTGGCGCTGGTAGTCGTGCTGATGCTGCTGGGGCTGGTGAGTTCCACTTTGAGCGGCATTTACACCGCGGCGGTGTACAAGTACGCCACCAAGGGCGAGGCCGGCGAGTGGTTTGACCCGGAGATGATTAAGCATACATTCAAGGCAAAACTGCCCGCGGGGATGTAATTGAATTGTTTGTAGGGGCACGGCGAAAGTTGCAGAGCAACTCACGTGCCCCTACAGTGTCTACAGGTTCCTGCGCATCACCGGGCGGGTTTCTGAGCGCTGGGCGGCGACTTCAAACCCGCACTGCTCAAAGGTGCTGGCGAACCCGGTCCAGGCGAAGACAGCGGGCACGTCGTCCTTGACCGGCAGGATGGGGTAGCCCTCCAGGATTTTCGCCCCGTTTTTCTTGGCGAACTTTGCCGCGGCATTCAGGAGAGTTGCGGACAATCCCTGTTTGCGAAAGTCCTTGTGAATCATGAAACACACCACCGACCAGACCGGCTGGTCATCCACGGGCTTGAGGACGCGCGACGTTTCCAGGCGGATGTACTCGGCGCGCGGCGCGACGGCAATCCAACCGGCGGGGCGGCCGTCCACATAGGCCAGCAGACCGGGCGCGGGCAGGTCACTTTTCACCCGCGCCAGCATCTTGCGGCGGTTCTTCTCGCCCTTGCTGGCCTCGTAGTCCTTGTGGGTGCTGCGGGTGTGCATGCACCAACAGCCGCCGGGGCCGCCATGCGTGCCAAGCACGGCTTCAAAGTCTTTCCAGCGCTCCGAAGTGAGAGGGTGGATGATAGTCGTCATGGGTGTCTCATGGTCTCAGCAGGCGACCAAGCTGCGCTTGGTTTAAGCCCGCTGGCTGGTGGGGTTCGGTGCTCTTGCAATTCTCTACTTTAACTGTGGCCGGGGTGGAATGTGAAATTCAGTCATCGCTGAAATCATCGCCGCCGGGCAGGCCGAGGTCCGGCAACTCTTTCTCGATTTCCTCGGGGGACTGGCCGCGTTCCAGCCGGTCCACCACTTCATTGAACTCCGGGCCCAAGTCTTCGCCCATTTCGCCGCTCATCTGGCGAAACATCTTCGCCATCGCCTTTGGGTCGTCATCCAGGCCGGCCAGGTCGCCCATATCCGCCATCGAGTCCATGCGGCTGTCTTCCGAGCGGGCAAAGCGCACGCGGCCGATGCGGCGCAATACGTTGGCACTCTTGCAGTAGGCACATTGCACCACCGCCTTTTCATACTCATCGTAAGTGAGAAACCTGGAAAAGCGTTTGCCGCAATCCTGACAGATATAGAGGTAGTTCGGCATGGGGGTATTATAATTTCGGTCACGATGCCAAACAAGCCAGCTCCTGCCTCCCCTGCTGAGACCCGGCGCTCCGCGGCCACGCGCCACCCGCTGCTGGTGGTCATCTCCGGCACCAGCGGCGCGGGCAAAGACAGCGTGGCGGGCCGGCTGCGCGAGGATACGGACAATTTCGAGTTCATCGTCACGGTCACGTCGCGCAAAATCCGGGATGGCGAAGTGGACGGCTACGATTACATCTTCGTGAGCGAAGAAAAATTCGAGAAGATGGCGGCGGGCGGGGAGTTCTGGGAACATGCCGATGTGTACGGCCAGAACAAAGGGGTGCCGCGCCGCCATGTGGAGCAGGCGCTGGCCGGGGAAAAAGACATCCTGATGCGGGTGGACGTACAGGGCGCGGAGACCATCCGCCGCCTGACGCACAACCAGGCGGTAACGATTTTTGTGGATGCCCCCAGCCTGGACGATCTGGAACAACGGCTGCGCCTGCGCAAGACCGACAGCGAGGACCAAATTCTGAAACGGCTGGACGTAGCGCGTCGCGAACGCGAGCGCCTCGATGAGTTCGATTACCTGATCCTCAACCACGAAGATTGTCTGGACGACACGGTGGAGGCCATCCGGTCCATCCTGAACGCCGAGCACCATCGCGTCCATCCCCGCAAGGTCTCCCTTTGAGCGACGACCCGAATCGCGAAAACGAAACCCTGACCCCGCTGCCGGACCCCGGCGACGAAAGCCAGAGCCAGCCGCCGGAAATCCGGGTGCCGGTGGCGCGGGTGGCCGTGCGTCTGCCGGGTGGCCCGCCCTTTGTCACCTATTCCATCATCGGACTGACGGTGGTGGTGTACCTGTTCCAGATGCTCTCGACCTTTGTGCTGGGCGGCGACTTGCCGCTGGCGCTGGGCGCGAAAATCAACGAGTACATGCTGGACGGGCAATGGTGGCGCTTTATCACGCCGGTGCTACTGCACGGTTCGGTGCTGCACATCGGGGTGAACATGTATTCCCTGTACGCCATCGGTCCGCAGTTGGAGCCGTTCTACGGCCATTGGCGTTTCCTGGCGCTGTACCTGCTCACCGCCTTCACGGGTGTGGTCCTGTCGTTCGCGCTCTCAGACGGCGCGTCGGTGGGCGCGTCCACGGCCATCTTTGGGCTGCTGGGGGCGCTGGGCGTGTTTGCCTACCTCAACCGGGGTGTGTTCGGGCAGCGGGCGCAACTGCTGCTGCGCAATGTGGTGCAGGTGGCCGTCATTAACCTCATCATCGGGCTCACGCCGGGCATTGACAATTGGGGGCATGCCGGCGGGCTGGTGGGCGGCGTGCTGCTGGCGTGGCTGGGCGGGCCGGAATTCCGGCTGGCGGGCGAACCGCCTGAACTGCGGTTGGAGAACCAGCGCAGCAACGGGGTGTTCGCCATGTCGGCGCTGGGCGTGTTCATCCTCTTCGCCGCCATCGCCATTTTTGTCATGATTTGAAACGCAGGAGGCCCCTATGAACAAACAGGCTCAAAGGTTTCGGCAACTGGTGGATTGGCGCGCGGCCGCCTGGGCGGGGCTGGCCAGTGGCCTGTTCTCCCTGCTGGTGAACTCGGCGCTCACCGGCATTGCGCTGGGCAATCCGTGGCTGTTCGTGCGCATGAATGCAGGGATACTACTGGGGGTGGGCGCGGTGGACAGCACGGCCGGCTTCAGTGCCGGCATCGCGGTGGCCGGAGCGCTGGTGTATCTGATGTTTTCCCTGTTGTTTGGCGCGCTGGTAGCCTTCATCGTCCACCGTTGGGGAATTGCGGTGGGCATCCTGGGCGGCGCGGGCATTGGGCTGGCGCTATATGTCCTCGCCGTGTATGGCCTGTCGGCGTTGTACCCGTGGTTCTATGAATTGCGCAACTGGATGATGCTGGTCAGCACCGTGGTGTATGGCGCAGTGGCCGGCGGGCTGTACGAAGCATGGGAAGTGGAAGTCTTTGTTCCGGTGGAGAAGGAAGGTGGACAATGAGTTATTACCGCACTCCGGTACGCCAGCGCATCCGGCCGCAGGGCGGCCGCCAGAGCGGCTGCCTGAACCCGCGCCTGCTGATGGCGCTGGGACTGGCGGCGTTTGCCCTGATTTCGTATTTCGGGTCGGCGCAACTTAACCCGGTGACCGGCGAGACGCAATATGTGTCATTGTCGCGTGAGCAGGAAGTGGCGCTGGGCCTGCAGGCCGCGCCTGAAGTTTCAGCGCAATATGGCGGGCCGGACCGCAGCCAGGACGTGCAAGCGTTTCTGGATGCCGTCGGCATCCGGCTGGTGGATAGCGGCATAGCCCGCGGCAGCTACCCGTTTGAGTTCACGTTGCTCGCCGATGCTCAAACGGTGAACGCGTTCGCCCTGCCGGGCGGACCGGTCTTCATGACAGCGGCGTTGTATGACCGGCTAACAACCGAAGACCAGGTGGCGGCGGTGCTGGCGCACGAAATCGTGCACGTCATCGGACGGCACGGCGCGGAGCAGATGGCGCAAATGGAACTGACCCAGGGGCTGACCGGCGCGGTGGTGCTGGCCACCTACGACCCGGAAAACCCCACCAGCCAGCAGGCGGCGTACATCGCCCAGATGGTGGGCCAACTGGTGAACATGAAGTTCGGGCGCGCGGACGAAATCGAGTCTGACCGCGTGGGCGTGTGCCTGATGCTCTCCGCCGGGTATGACCCGAATGCGATGGTGGAGGTGATGGAAATTCTGGCGGCGGCCAGCGGCGGGGCGCGCCCGCCGGAATTCCTGAGCACCCATCCGGACCCGGGCAATCGCATCCAGCAGATTCAGGATGCAATCAGCAACCCCAGTTATTGCCCATAGCAAAACCGAGAGGCCGGAAATCCGGCCTCTTTTTGTTTTGGGAGCAGTGGGCTAAAGCCCACTGTCTGAATAAGGTTGCTATCTCAATAACTATTTGCGATAGTGCGGCGTGCGCTTTTCGAGGAATGCGGCGAGGCCTTCTTTGTGGTCCGGGCCGCGGCCGGCGATTTCCTGAATGTGGGCTTCGTAATCCAGCATCTCTTCCAGGTTGGCAAGGTGAGCGCGGTTGAAGTCGCGTTTGGCCAGCCCCATGGCGTAGGTGGGGCCGTCAGCGAGACGCTGCGCCCACGCCGCGGCTTCCTCAGCCAGCGCGGCGGCGGGAACGACGCGGTTGACCAGCCCCCAGGCGAGGGCCTGTTCCGCATTAATCGGGTCATTGAAGTACGTAGCCTCAGCGGCGCGCCCCAGCCCGATGAGCAAGGGCAGCATGAGCGAGACGGCGCTGTCCGGGGCGAGGCCGATGCCGCCAAAACCGACCACGAAGCGCGCTTCATCGCTGGCGATGCGCAGGTCAGCGGCGAGGGCAATGCCCAGCGCCGCGCCAGCCACCGCGCCGTTGATGGCGGCGATGACCGGTTTTTCCAGCGCGCGCATGGCGAGGATGAGCGGGTTGTAGGTCTTTTGCAGGTGGGCGCGGAAGGAACGCGGCCCGCCGCCCTCGCCGCCAAACTCGGTCACGTCCTGGCCGGCGCTGAAAATCCTGCCGCTGCCAGTGAGCAGTACGCAGCGCACCCCGGCGTTGCGGGCGGCATCCTTGAAGGCGTTCTGGGCCGCCTTAATCAACGCTTCATTAAAGGCATTGGCCTTGGGGCGATTGAGGGTGAGCGTGAGGACGCCTTCATTGAGATTGGAGAGCAGGATGTCTTCGGTCATGGCAGTGTCCTTGGGTATCGGAGTTGCCCGATTTTATCAGGGAAGGCGGGCCGGCGTGTTAGGATACGGCAGCCCTGTGCCAGAAAAGGAGAGTAAGATGAATGCGACCGAACTATTTCTCCAACGCTATGTAATTTATTGCGACTATTTCTTCGCTAACTTCTGGAAGAACATCCCAGAAGAGTTAATGCGCCCGCGGCCGGACCCGCGGGTCAACTCGATTGCATGGAACCTGTGGCACATCGCCCGCGTGGAAGACGCCGGGCTGAACCGCTTTATCACCGATGGCGTTCAGGTGTTTGACGAAGGGGGCTTCGACCAGCGTTTGAACATCCCCTTCCGACACCAGGGCACCGGCATGAACTTTGCCGAAGTGGATGAGTTGAGCCGGCGCCTTAACCTGCCAGCGCTGCGCGAGTATGGAATCCAGATACAGGCCCGCACCAAATCCATTGTAAAAGCGCTTGACCCAAATGACCTGGATGGGACGGTCGAAGTAGCCCACCTGCGGAAGATCCTGCTCGATGAAGGGCTGGCCAAGCCGGGGGAAGAGGGACTGGTGGAAAACTATACCGGCTGGAACAAAGGCCGCTACCTGATGAGTTTCGGGATGACGCATCTGTTCCAGCATGCCGGAGAAATCGGCGTCATCGCCAGCCTGCTTGGTCTGGATATTTAGTTGCGAGGGTTTTCAGGAGATCGAATCAAAAGCGCCGGCATTCTTGCGGGCGCTTTTGATTTGAGAAGGGTTATGGTACATCGGGCAGGTCGGCTCGCTGTCCACCTCCTGCTGCCCGCGTCAGTGCCAGATCTTGTCGTAGGAATGCTCCCCCTTAAGCATCCCGCCTTCTTCCAGGCGGGCAAAACCAAAAGGCGTGATGTCCACGGTTGCGGGTGCGCCGTCCACAATCCACTCCGCCATGCACAGCCCGACCGCCGGGGCAATCTTGAAGCCGGTGCCGCTCATGCCGCACTGGAGGAAGAAGCCCTGCGGCCCGGCCGGGCCGAGGATGGCGCGCTGGTCCGGGCTGATTCCGTCGTAGCCGCCGTGTGCGCTGTGCAGGCGGCCGCCTTCCATGGCCGGGATGCGCAGACAGATGCGCTCAATGGCGCGTTCCACGAAACCGGGCTTGGCTTTGTCGGTAAAGCCATCCGGGTCTTCGCCCAGCGGGTTGCCGTCTTCCAGACCCACCAGCGTCAAGCCGCCGGTCTCCGGGCGGAAGTACATTTCATGGGCGTCATCAATCACCGTCGGATGCGGCAGGCGCAGTTCGGGCGGGCGCTGGATGAAGAGCGTATCGTGCCGCCAGGTATCCACCGGCAGGTCGAGCCCGGCCAGCGCGGCCACACGGCGCGCCCACGGCCCGGCGGCGTTCACCACCACCGGCGCGTGAAACTTGCCCTGCGTGGTCTGTGCGCCGGTCACCCTGCCGCCTTCCATCAGAATTCCGGTTACTTCGCAGTCCTGAATCAGCGTTGCGCCACCGGCACGGGCGGCCGCCAGCAGGCTGCTGGTGGTGGCGTAGGGGTCGGCATGTCCGGATTCAGGTTCGTAGGCAGCGGCGAGGATGTCATCCACATAGAAGGAAGGCGCGAGGCGGGCGACGTCATCGGCGTTGACTACCAGGCTGGGGATGCCCACGCGCTGATGCATGGCGACGTTGGCTTTCATCTGCTCGACATACCGCGGGCGCGGGATGTGCAGGAAACCGGTGCGGGTGAAGCCGCACTCGCCGCCCACACGCACGTCCCAATCGCGGAAGTATTGGAAGGATTCCCATGCCAGGCGGGTTTCGGGTTCAAGGTCGTAATGCATGCGCACCAACCCGCTGGAGCGGCCGGTGGCGCCGGCGGCGGGGCTGCGACGTTCCAGAATACAAGCGCGTAACCCGCGCCCGGCAAGGTGGAAGGCGAGGCTGGCGCCGTGCACGCCGCCGCCGATGATGAGGACGTCTGCTGTTTGAGTCATGGAAATACCGCCTCCGGGTCAGGAGGCTGCGGGATGGGGCGACTCTAACACAGGAAGCGCGGACGGACAATCGAGGGAAGAGGCTTCTGCCGCAAGAAAAAGCGCCCGGCCTTATGCGGGTCGGGCGCTTTGGTAATCAGCAATCTGGTCAGGGCACGTCGGGCAGGTCGTAGTCGTCGAAATCTTCGGGGTCGGACTCGCCATCATCGTCCAGGTCTTCGCTGTCTTCCAGATAGCTGAACTCGACCTGGATGTCGTCTTCCGGCAGGCGCACCCAGAGAGTGAGAAGGTCGCCGCTGTCGGTCTGGCTGGTGCGGGCGGCCACGATGGGCGCTTCGAGCTTAAGGCCTTCGGGGGACTTGTATTCGAGTTGAATCGGCTCGCGATGGCGCCAGGCGCGGTGGCAGCGTTCCACCAGCTCCGCGCCGTTGAAGGTGCGCAACTGGGTGACGACCACCTTGCCGAGCGTGGGTGTCTCGTGAATGCCTGTGGCCCACAGTTCGTGCACGGCGTCGAATGTTGGGGGCGGGCCTTCAATGATGGTGATCTTTTCGTCCATTGTTTCTCCACACAGCGTCCCGGAAACCGGAACGCGGGAATCTTACCATGCTTTGATTCCGGCACGCTCCCCCTTTCGGGGGAATTAATGAAAGATTGATGCGCGCTTTGGGGCAGGTATAATGCGGCCTGCCATGTACAAACTCGTCATCCTGATTGAACCACCCGACGACGCCGACAAACTGGACGCCGAATGGCCCGCCTTCCTGAAACAGTGCGAGCAAATGCCCGGCCTGCGGCGCGAAACCACCAGCCGCGTGGACCGGCTGCTGCACGGCCGCTACCATCTGGGCATCATCCACGAATTGTTTTTTGACTCGATGGACGCGCTGAAACAGGCGATGAACTCGGACGTCGGGCAGGAAACCGGCCGGGTGCTGCAGCGCATCACCGACGGCAAATTCAGCCTGCTAATGGCCGACCACCTGGAAGATCAGCTGAGTAACATTCGCGTCGCGCCGCATTTCGATGACTGACCCGCTCACTCCCGCCGACCTGGCGGCGTTCATGCAGGCGCGCGGCATCCCCGGCGAAATCCTGCACCTGGATGTGCCCACGCCAACCGTGGAGACCGCGGCGGCCGCGCTGGGCTGTTCGCCGGAACAAATCGTCAAGTCCATCCTGTTCCTGGTGCGCGGCGAGCCGCGCCTGGCCGTCACCTGCGGACGGCAGCACGTGGAAAAGCGCGCCCTGGCGGCGCAGGCAGGCGTGGGACGCAAACAGGTTAGCCTGGCAGATGGCGACACGGTGCTGGCCGTGGCCGGCTACCCGGTGGGGGCCATGCCGCCCTTTGGGCACCGCCAGCCGCTGCCCACCCTGCTGGACCCAAGCGTGCTTGCGCATGCTGTGGTGTACGCCGGCGGCGGTTCGGATTCCGCACTGCTCAAGATAACCTCGCAAACGATTCGGGACGTGTCGGCGGCGACTGTGCTGGCGCTGCACGCTCTCCCACAGGACGGCGAATGAGCTTCAAACCGATTCCGCTCAAGCCGCACCCGAACCGCCGCAACCTGATTGTGGCGCTGCTGGCGCTGGCGATAGGCCTCGGCGCGCTGGGCGCGTATGGATATTGGCGGCTGGGACGCAGCCGGTCGGCGCGCTGGTTGTTGTTTGCTGATTACCACCGCAACCCGGACAAGTATGCGGACGTGGTGCTGAAACCCGGCGCGCGTTGCGGTGATGCGCCGTTCGCCTTCCCCATCGAAGGCGCTATCTTCGGCCTGTGGGACCAGAGCTACCGCATCGGGCACCACCACGCCGGCCTGGATATCTTTCCCGGCACCGAGCCGGGCGTGACGCCCATCTACGCCGTCTACCCCGGGTACCTGACCCGCGAGGCGAACTGGGTGTCCACTGTCATTCTGCGCATCCCCAGCGACCCGCTGGTCCCCGGCCGGCAAATATGGACCTACTACACTCACATGGCCAGCGCCGACGGTCTGGAGTCCTTCGTCTCGGAGGCCTTCCCACCCGGCACGACTGAAGTTTTCGTGGAGGCCGGGACGCTGCTGGGCTATGTGGGCAATTATTCGGGCAACCCGGACAACCCCACCGGCCTGCACCTGCACATCTCGGTAGTGAAGGACGACGGACAAGGTTACTTCCTTAACGAATTGGACATCGAGAACACCTACGACCCTTCGCCGTATTTCAATCTCAATGTGAATGACAATTCCAACCCGGGTGAATTCCCGCGCTGCGAGAAGACCGTGACCTATGCCGACTGGAATCTGGAGGCAGGCGAATGAGGGTGGCGGGAAAAGTTGTACTCATCACCGGTGCAGGGCTGGGGCTGGGGCGCGCCCTGGCCAAAGCGCTGGCCGCGCAGGGCGCCATCATCGCCGCCAATGACCTGACGCCCATCAACCTGGACGAGGTGGTGGCGGAGATACGGGCGGCCGGCGGGCAGGCGATCGCCTATGAGCACGACGTGAGCAAGAAACTGGACCTGCAAGGCCTGGTGATGGCGGTGCTGGACGACCACGAGCGCATTGACATCCTCATCAACCACGCCAGTGTGCAGCCCCACATGCCCCTGCTGGATATGGACGAGTGGGACTGGCGACGGGCGATGGATGTGATTCTGACCGGCACGTTTCTGACGACACAGTCCGTGGCGCGGGTGATGCGCGAGCAGGGCGGCGGAGTGATTCTCAACATCGGCGCGGCGGATGGGGAAAACCGCAGCGGCCAGCGGGCGGCCTACCTGGCAGCCAAGGCCGGGGTGCTGGCGTTCAGCCGGGCCGCGGCCGACGAGCTGGCGCCCTATGGCATCCGGATGCTGGAGATGGAAACGCGGCGGGACGAGTTGGACGCCGGCGTGGCAGAAGCGCTGCGCCTGCTTGGCGCGGCATAGACTTTCCACCCAAATAAAGAGAGCCGCGCGTCTGCGCGGCTCTTTGTGTTCTAACGGAAGGCAAGCGGCTTAGTGGTGGTGGCCGCCTTCGCCGTGGACGTGTCCGTGAGTCAGTTCGTCGGACGTTGGGGCGCGCAGGCTGAGAATCTTTATGTCGAAATGTAGTTCGGCATCAGCCAGCGGGTGGTTGGTATCCAGCACGATGGTCTTCTCGCGCACATCGGTGATGACGGCATGCACGATGTCGCCATCTTCATCGGTAACGTGCAGTTCAATGCCCTGCTCCAGCGGAATCTCTTCCGGGAACTGGTCGCGCGGCACTTCCATTACGGCTTCTTCGTCGTATTCGCCATAGCCATCTTTGGCGGCGACGACGACTTTCTTGCTGTCGCCGACCTTCATGCCGGCAAGTTCGCGCTCGAGGCCGGGGATGATATTGCCATGCCCCTGCAGGAAAGACAGCGGCCCTTCGTCTTTGGAGGAGTCGATTTCTTCGCCCTCCACGGTGAGGGAGTACTCCATCGTTACCACAACATCATCAGCCACTGCGGCGGGCTGTTTTTCTGCGCTCATTTTGTTTTCCTTTCAGTAGACGAATTAAATCGGCGGATTATATCATGCGGGAGTACACCATTAACTATCGGTGTGAGTATTCGGAAGAAGAGTGAGAAACGTTCTGGACAACGGTTTTCTTCCAGTTCTAAATTAATCACCCGGTAATGTAAGGGCGAAGCAAACGAGCCGGCATATGCGCCGGCCCGTTCACAAAGGAGGGGAATGCGAAATGTGTCTTCTTAGTCCTGCTCGGCCTGGCGCAGTAAATTCTTCACGCTCACGTCCATCAGGCCGCCCTTGGCAAGGTTGCGCACCATCTGGACCGTCACACCGGCCTCGGCCAGTTCTGCCAGCTGGCCCGGCTTGATTTCCTTCAATCCGGCTTCCATCAGCGCCCGCACGAGCTCGATCGTCACGCCGGCCTCGGCCAATTCTGTCAACTGATCCGTCTTGATTTCCTTTAACCCGGCTTCCATCAACACCCGCACAAGTTCGCCGGACACTCCGGCATAATCAAGGTCGTAGTAGTCATCGGCGCTCAGCGAGGGCAAACCGGCATTGGAGAGTTCCTGTACATACTTGATCGAAACACCATTGTCACGGAATTCCACAACGTCGTCGAGATTGAGGTGACCCAATCCGGCATCGCGCAGGCCGCGCAGGAAGCCGGGCGTTACGCCGCTGTTGCGCAGGTCAACAATTGCGTCCAGGTCATTGATGACGTAACCCATCTCGCGCAGTTCACGGATGTAGTTGACCGAAACGCCTTGATTGCGCATCTCGCTCAGCGTCTCGGCATCCAGATCCGTGAAGCCCAGTTGGGTCAGTTCAGCGATGAACTCCGGCGAGACGTTGTGAATGCGCATCTGGACGATTTCATCCACATCCAGATCGCCAAGCGAGGCGCGTATGGTGTTGACGTATTCGGCATTGACATTGTGGATACGCAGTTGGACGATTTCATCCACATCCAGGTCGGTGAGGCCGGCGTCGCGGAAGGATTTGACGTACTCCGGCTGGGCGTTGTGAATGCGCAGTTGGACCAGGTCCTCCACATCCAGGTCGGTGAGGCCGGCGTCGCGGAACGCCTTGACGTATTCGGGCTGGGCGTTGTGGATGCGCAGTTGGACGAGGTCATCCACGTCCAGATCGGTGAGGCCAGCGTCGCGGGCGGCCTGCACATATTCAGGCTGCACGTTGTGAATACGGAGTTGGACGATGTCGTCCACATCCAGGTCAGTCAGGCCGGCATCCCAGAAGGCTTTGACGTAGTCCGGCTGCGCGCCGTGGGTGCGCAGTTGGACAATGTCATCAGCGGACAGGTCGGTGAGGCCGGCATCTTTCACCTCGCGAATGTAGTCCGGGCTGACGTTGTGAATCTTGAACTGGACGATCTCGTCCACGTCGGCGCGCTTGCCCAGGAGTTCACGCATTTGCAGGGCATAATCCGCCGAGACGCCATGAATGCGCAACTGGATAAACTCGTCCATGTCCACATGCTTCCAACCGGCCTGGCTGAAACTCCGGATGAACCCGGGGGTGATGTCGTGGATGCGGCACTGCACCAGTTCGTCGATGTCCAGGTTGCGGAAGCCGAGGTCACTGAAGGCCTTGACGAACTCCGGCGAGACGCCATGCAACTGCATCTCGTGGTATTCGTGCATGGTGATGTCGTGGAAGCCCAGGCCGCGCATCTGGCCCAGGAACTCGACTTCGTTGCCATCCAGTCGGCGTTGGCTGTGGCGGCCGCGGCGGCCGGAATTGCCGGTCTCGCGGGGCTGGCTGGCTTCCAGCGCTTCAAGGAGTTGCTCGCCATCCTCCGCAGTGATCTTGCCAGCGGCAACCATCTGCAGAATCAAGCTGCGCTCTTCTTTCAAACTGGAGGCGGGGTTTACGTAGACTGCATCTTCAGGGGTCATGGGATTTTCTCCTGGTGAACTAAGAATTCAGGCTGCCTGCTGGATGGCACTGGTGATTAGCTCGTACAGCTCATCACAGGACATCCCACGGGCGCCGTTATCGGCGATGTAGATTTGCACGGCGTCTTCATGGTCCGGCAGGCGTTTGATGGCCTCCATCAGCTTTTCGGCATCGGTCACCTTGAAACCGTTTACGCCTTGCGATTCAAACAACAACGTGCGCTCTTCCTTTATGAACATGGCGGTCTTCTCCTTGTGTTTGTCCGGCTATTCGCCCAGTTCCTTCAACAATCGGGTGGCTTCGGCGACATCAATGTCGCCCTTGCTCAAGCGCGCCAGGATGTCCTTGCGGCTGGCGGCGGCGGCTTCCTCATCCGGCGGCAGGTCGAAGCCCATGCGGCCGATGACTTTGTCCAGCCGGTTGCGGATCGTCCAGTACGACTCGCTCATCTCGCGCTCCATTTCCTTTACGTTACCGCGGTTGCGGATAAAGGCCTCGAGAAAGGCGAGGTCGGCTTCCACCAGGCGGCTGAAGGCCGAAAGCGGGTAATGGCCCACGATGGCGGTTTCACAATTGGTGCAACTCAACTGGGTGACGACCATCTCAGAGTTACAGGCGGGGCAGTTGGCTGGCATTTGGGACATGCAGTGTTCTCCTGAATGGCTCGAATCTATCAGAATTTGGTGGTTAAGTCAATATATTTGGCAGTTTGTTTAATTATTTTGGTATTCTGCCTACTGAAATTCGGCCGTTTCGGCCAGAATCAGGGTGATTCCGGAGATTTGTGCGTTATTCCCTCCCCAAACGGGCAGGATTGCCGCCTAGCCGAACACCTGATGCGCCCAAAGCGACTCTGCCCTATCCTTGAAACATCCCAAACCGTTAACGGGTTTCCAACCTGACCCTGATACGATAAACGAACCTTTAAGGAGCAACAAATGAGCGTTTTCAAAGATCTATCCAATGCAATGGCGGAGGCTGTCGAAACCGCCGGCAAGGCCACCGTGCTGGTCAATGGCCGGCAGCGCATGCCAGCCAGCGGCATCGCCTATGCCAGGGACTACGTCCTCACCGCCAACCATGTAGTGGAGCGCGACGAGGACATCCGTGTGACCCTGCCGGACGGCATGGAAGCGGCGGCCAGCATTGCCGGGCGCGACCCCGGCAGCGACCTGGCTTTGCTGAAGCTGGAAAAGGGCGGGCTGACGCCTGCTGAAACCGGTGCGGCGGCGCGCGTGGGCCAGATGGTGCTGGCGCTGGGCCGCCCGAGCGGTGAAGGCGTGCAGGCCAGCCTGGGCGTGGTGAGCGCCCTCCACGGCCCGGCGCGCACGGCGCGCGGCGGCATGCTGGAGCAATTCATCCGCACCGATGCCATCCCCTACCCCGGCTTTTCGGGCGGTCCGCTGGTGGACGCCGAAGGCAAGGTCGTGGGCATCAACACTTCCGGGCTGGGCGGCGGCAACTCCATCGCCATCCCGGCGGCGCTGGCGTGGAAAGTGGCCGCCGAGCTCAAGGAACATGGCAGCGTGAAGCGCGGCTACATCGGCGTGCGCAGCCAGCTGGTGGACCTGCCCAACGCCGCAAAGAAAACTCTTGGCCGCGAACAGGCACAGGGCCTGCTGGTGATGGGCATGGAAGACGGCAGCCCGGCCGAGACTGCCGGCCTGATGATTGGCGACATCCTTATCGGCTTCAACGGCCAGCCGGTGCATGACCATGAAGACCTGCTGGCGGCACTGACTGGCGCGGTGGTCGGCAAGGCCACGCCGCTGGAAATCCTGCGCGGCGGCAAAGTGGAGACCGTGCAAATCACGGCCGCCGAGCGCAAAGAAGAAGCGCCGCGCCGCGAACACCGCCGCCACGCGATGTGGGAAGGCCGCATGCCGCGCGGCTTTGGCCGCCGGTTCGGACGGCACATGCCGCGCCACTTTGGGCCGCGCAACAACGATGAGTAAACTGAAAGGTACGTTGAGCGCCGCCGCCGCCGAAGTGGCCGCCCGCCTGACCGCCAGCCTGGCGCTGGTGGAGGGCCGCCGCATGGGAGCCGGGGCGGGCGTGGTGTGGCGGGAAGACGGTCTGGTGCTGACCAATAACCACGTCATCAGTTCACGGCGCGACCATGCCCGGGTGACGCTGGCCGATGACCGGCAGTTCGACGCCCGCGTGCTGGCACGCGACGCGGAAGTGGACCTGGCGTTGTTGGAGATTGAAGGCGGCGGGGAATTCCCCGCCGCCCGCATCGGCGACAGCCGCGCCCTGCGAGTGGGCGAACTGGTGTTCGCCATCGGCCATCCGTGGGGGCTGCGCAACACTGTGACGGGTGGCATCATCAGCCACCTGACCACCGCGCACACCGAAGGGCCGCGCAAAGAGTTCTCCGTCATCCGCACGGATGCGCGGCTGGCGCCGGGCAACTCCGGCGGGCCGCTGGTGAACGCCGCGGGCGAAGTGGTTGGGCTGAACGCCATGATCTTGGGCGGCGACCAGGGTATTGCCATCCCCAGTGCAGTGGCGCAGGAATTCATCGCCGCGGCGGGAGTTCAAGAAACGACGGCTGAAGAACCGACACGGGTACATGCGGAATGGCTTTGAGGTTGTTGCAGATTGATTAGCCTGCTGGTACTGGCTCCCGGCCAGGCGTTACGCGCCGGGCTACGGGCCATTCTGGAGAGCGAAGGCGCCGTGCAGGTGGTGGCGGAAGCCGCCAGCCTGGCCGCGCTGGAGGGCCCGCTGCCGCCAGTGGATGTCATCGTGGCGGCGGCGGGCGCGTTTACACGCCCGGACCTGGATGACCTCCTTAACGATGCCGAGCCAGCCCCGGCGCTGTTGCTATTGGCTGACTCCGGCGAGGACGCCGCGGGGCTGTCAGGCCTGCCGCTGCGGGCCTGGGGCCTGTTGCCGGTGGAAGCCAGCGAAGAAGAACTGCTGGCGGCGGTGGCGGCGCTGCACGAGGGTCTGGTAGCGGCCTCGCCCGAGATGCTCCTGCCGCTGCTGGGGCCCGGCCCCAGCTCGGTGCGGATGACGGATGACCTGGTGGACGACCTGACCGACCGCGAACTGGAAGTGCTGGCTCGGCTGGCAGACGGCCTGGCGAACAAACAGATCGCCGCGGCGCTGGGCATCAGTGACCATACGGTGAAATTCCATGTGAGCAGTATTTATACCAAGCTGGGTGTGACCAACCGCGCCGAGGCGGTGCGCATGGCGGCGCGCCTGGGATTGATTTCTTTGTAAATGTCATCTCTGTGTCATTCTGCCGACCGGCGCGAAGCTGTCCGGCGCGCTAGCGTTTGTAAACGAGATACATTTCGCGAGATTCATCGGTCGGGCGAGCGGCTGACTCACGACATGGGCCACAACGCCCTCCCTCAGAATGACAATTGGGACTGGCCAAATGGGCATCGGGGCGGGGCCAGCACTGCTCGTATAATGAATTGAATCAGAGTAATTAGGAGTGCATTATGTTTGATGGCAGCGGCTGGTGGCGATACATCAGCTACGATGAAAAACAGAAACCCCAGGTGGACCGCGCCCTGTTGCGCCGGTCGTTCAAGTACGCGCGGCCCTACGTCAAGTCAATTGCCATCGTGCTGTCGGCCATCCTGTTCACGTCGGTCATCGAACTGGTGCCGCCGCTGCTGTACCGCGACCTGTTCGATAACGTCATCCCCAACCGCGACTTCAGCCGCCTGAACCTGCTGGCGCTGGGCATGGTGGGCATTCCCATCCTGTCCAACCTGGTGGGCGTGGTGGAACGGCTCTTCAGCGCCCGCATGGGAGAGGGTATCATCTACGACCTGCGCAACGCGCTGTTCGAGCACTTGCAGAAGATGGGTCTGCGCTTTTTCACCCATACCAAGCGAGGTGAAATCATCTCGCGCCTCAACAACGACGTGGTGGGCGCGCAAAGCGCAGTGACAGACACCATCCCCAGCATCGTCACCAACACCGTCACACTGCTCACCACACTGGTGGTGATGCTCTCGCTGGAATGGCGGCTGACGCTGCTGTCCATCGCCATCCTGCCGCTGTTCATCTGGCCCGCCAAGCGGGTGGGGCGCATTTTGCGCGAAATCCGGCGCAAGGCGCTGGACTACAATGCCGAGATGAACAACATCGTGAGCGAGACGCTGACCATCAACGGCGCGCTGCTGGTGAAGACCTTTGGCCGACAGAAGCGCGAAGAAGGGCGTTACCGCGAAACCAGTCGGAATGTTGCCGACATCGGCGTGCGGCGGGCAATGATAGGCCGCTGGTTCTTCATGGGGCTGGGCATCGCCAGCACGTTGGGCATGGCGCTCAACTATTGGCTGGGCGGCTTCTACACGCTTACCGGTGCCATCAGCGCCGGAACGATTGTGGCGTTTGTGGCCTACCTAGCGCGGCTGTATGGGCCAATTTCCTCTCTGACGAATGTGCAGGTGGAGTTCGTTACCTCGCTGGTGAGTTTTGAGCGCGTATTTGAATACCTCGACCTGCCGGTGGAAATCGAGGACAAACCGGACGCAATTGTGTTGGACCATGTGCGCGGCGAGATTCGTTTTGAAAACGTAACATTCGATTACAGCGAAGCCAACGAACGGCTGGGCATCAAGGTCAAGCCGCCCAAGCCCGCCGGCGAGAGGGAAGCCGGAAGCGAGAACGGGCACAGCGAGGCGGAGGAAGGCGGCATGCCGTTCATTCTGCCCAGCCGCCGCTTCGCGCTGGAGGATGTGTCCTTCACCATCCCGGCCGGGTCGCTCACCGCGCTGGTGGGTCCCAGCGGGGCGGGCAAGACCTCCATGACCTACCTGCTGCCACGGCTGTATGACCCGACCTCCGGGCGCATCACGATTGACGGGCACGACCTGCGGGACGTGGCCCAGGAATCGCTGGCGCGCCAGATTGGCATGGTGACGCAGGAGACGTACCTGTTCCATGACAGCATCCGCGCCAACCTGCTTTACGCCCGGCCGGAAGCCACGGAAGCCGAGCTGGTGGCGGCGGCGAAGGCGGCCAACATCTATGACTTCGTGCGCGGCCTGCCGGATGGGTTTGATACCCGCGTCGGTGAGCGCGGCTACCGGCTTTCCGGCGGGGAGAAGCAGCGCCTCGCCATTGCCCGCGTGGTGTTGAAAGACCCGCGCATCCTGATTCTGGACGAGGCCACCTCGCACCTGGACAGCCAGAACGAGGCCCTGATCCAGGCGGCGCTAGAACCGCTGATGGCCGGACGCACCAGCATCGTCATCGCGCACCGGTTGTCCACCATCCTGGCGGCAAACCAGATCCTGGCGATGGGCGAAGGGCGGCTGGTGGAACACGGCACGCACGCCGAACTGGTGGCGCATGGCGGCCTGTACGCCAGCCTGTATGAGACGCAATTCCGGCCGCAACCGGAAGCGGCCTGACGCCTGAATTGCGTATCTAAGTACCTCTTTTAGAAGTCCCTGTAATGGCTTGTGGCAGTGGTAGGGGCGACCAGCTGGTCGCCCCTACGCCAGTGATGCATGTTGCGTTCCGCAGTCGAAGGGCCATCTGGAATTGCCCAAAGACTCTTTTAGACGTCTTTTGTCAGGGCGCGGGGGTGATGAGCACCGAACTGCCCGTTCCGGTTGGGCCGGGGGCGATGATGACGTTCACCGATTCCGTGGCGCTGGTGAATGTGAGCGTGGCGGTGGGTGCAAAGAGCATTTCCTGGCTCACGGTGTAGCCGCGGGCGGCCATCTCTGTTTTGTAGAACGCCAGCAGGTCTTCAAACGGCATCTGGGTGGTGAAGGAGGACAGACCGGTGATGACGGTGACGTTGGTCGCGTCGGGGGGCAGCGGGTAGGGGAATTCGCCAGAATCGGCGCAGTCTGCCGGCGGCTGGATATCGAACACGTCGGTGGTGGGGGTGAAGTCCATCTGGTAATGGATGTCGCCTTCGGCGGTGGCATCGTTGGTGAGCAGGACGCTGGTGCCGCGGCCGCGCATCAGCAGGCGGATGAGCGAGCCATCCGACTGGGCGAGGTACAGTGAGCCTTCTTCAAGGCTGGTCACGTCATACCCCGCGCCATCGAGGGTGTCGATGTTGTCCATGGTGATTTGATAGCGGTCAGTGAGCACGCCGTTAATCAGCACGCCGCTTTCGACGCGCGGGGATTCGCCTTTGAGAAAGCCGCCGGTATCCGCCAGCGTGTCATAAGGATTGTCGGCATCCGGGTTGGAAGCGACGATACAGCCAACGCTGGGCGTGTAAATGTAGTCCGTGCCTTCCATGTCAGCGGCTTCAAGGAATTGAAGCCCGCCCATCACGGCGGGGTCATTGGATTCAAAGCGGAAGTAGGAACGCGGCGGGGTGGCGCTGCGCTGGCCGTTGAGCAGCACCTGACGGAAGAGGGTGGTGCCATCCGGGTTCTGGACGGTGAAGTTGAAATCCATGACGATGTAGTAATTGACATCCAACATTTCTTCGTAGATCGTGGGGTCGTCCAGATTGAGTGCCGCGGGGTTGCCAGGGCCGCTGCTGCCGGCAGGGGCGCCGGAGTCTGCGGGTGCAGGCGGCGCGCCGGAATCGGCGGAGTCATTGCCGCCGTTGAGGGCGGGCAGGTTGGTGCAGGCGAGAGCGGCCAACGCCAGCGCAAGCAACACGGCCAAGAGTGTGCGTTTCATGGGAACCTCCTCCAAACTGGTGAACAAGCCTCTAAATTGTAGCATTTTGGGCAGGCATGGCGAATAGGGAAAAGGGGGCATGAGGTCATTACGCCGCCCCTTGACGGGGAGGGCGCGCCGCCGTACACTTGCGGCAATTCTTTTAACATCAAACCATTATGCCCACCCACTACCAAGGCAGCCGCGCCGAGAAACTGGCGCTTGATACGTACATCAAACTGACCCGCGCCACCGAGTCGTTTATGACGCGGCTGTATCCCGGCGGGCGCTACCATGACCTGACCCCGAGCCAGTTCGGCACGCTGGAGGCGCTGTACCACCTGGGGCCGATGTGCCAGAGCGAGATCGGCGCAAAGTTGCTGAAGAGCGCCGGAAACATGACGCTGGTCATCGACAACCTGGAAAAGCGCGGGCTGGTGAAGCGCGAACGGGATGCCGAAGACCGCCGCCAGTTCCGGGTGCATCTCACGAAGAAGGGTACGGCGCTGCTGGACGAAATCTTCCCGCAGCATGTGGCCGACCTGCTGGCGCAGTTTGAGGTATTGACGGCGGAAGAACAGGCGCAGTTGGGCACTCTGCTCAAGAAACTGGGGCAGGCGTGCGAAGGCCGCGAACCCAAATGACGGAGCAAACGACCTGGGACGGCAAGCCCGTAAGCCCGGAGCCACCGTTTGGCGCCAGCATCCTTGTAACTCGGCGCGGGACGGGCGGGATCAAGTTTCTGTTATTGCACCGGGCGCACGAAGGAACGGACTACGAAGGCGACTGGGCGTGGACGCCGCCCTCCGGGGCGCGCCAGCCGGGGGAAGACCTGACCGCCAGCGCCCGGCGCGAACTTCTGGAAGAAACTGGCCTGACGCTGGAAATCACGCCGACTGAATTTGGTACAACCGACTGGCCGGTGTTTATCGCCGAAGCGCAACCGGATTGCGCCGTTACATTAAGCGCCGAGCATGACCGCTACGAGTGGCTACGCGCGGAAGAGGCCATCCAGCTGTGCCAGCCCGCCGAGGTGGCCGCGCCGATTGCCCTGGCAAATCAATCGAACCTGGCAGAATGAATCCATAATGAACACAGACATCTACGGCAGCGCCATCGCCCCGGACTTCATCGCCCCCAAAGCGTTCCAGCATTTTCCGGCAGAAACATTCCCCTCGATACACCCCATCCACTGGCTGCACTCGCACTTTGCGGTGGGCGGCTGGAGCCCGCTGCAACGTTTGAGCGGGATGCTGACGGCGCACATGACGCGCATCGCGCCGCGCAACGGCTTCACCTGGCACCCGCACCGTGGGCTGGAGATCTACACCTGGGTGCTGGAAGGCACGCTGTATCACGAAGACACCACCGGCGGCAAAGGCGAAATCGGGCCGGGCGAACTGCAGCGCATGTTCTCCGGCGATTGGATCGAGCACCAGGAATTGAACCTCCGCGACGAACCGGCGCGCGTGATTCAAATCTGGTTCGCGGCGGAAATCCAACACCGAGGACTCGAGCCGCACTACCAGCAGGCCGGGCCAGCCGACCTGCCGATGCGCAAAACGGGCGACGGCACCCTGTGGGAGTTGATTGGCGGCGGCAGCCCGATGGAGCCACACATGCGCGGGCGGCTGACGGCCAGCAGCCTGCCTGCTGGCGGACAGACGACAGTGGAGCCGCCCCTGCCGGGCGAAGACCTGTTCCTGTATGTGACCGATGGGACGGGAACGGCGAAACAAAACGGCAACGCGCCGGACTTGAAGCAATACGATGTGATTCTGGGCACGCCGGAGATGGGCGCGGTGAGCGTGACCGCCGGGGAAGAAGCGTTGCACTATCTCAGTTTCTACCTGCCGGCGTTCATCCCCGAATCGCCGCAGGCGTAAGACTCGCGTAATCTACGACGGCTAAACTTATAGAGCCGGAAAGCGTCCGGCGTACCCAGATATTAAGGCAGAAGCCATGCAAACTGAAACTGCAATGACCCCCACCCCAACCTCCCTGCGCACCGGCCTGTGGCTGGGTGCGCTCACCAGCCTGGCCGTTATCGGCGTGCTGTACGCCGGTAACCAGCTGGCCGGTACGCCGTTTGTGCCGTTCGATATCTTTGACTGGATGGCTCGGGTGCTGCCGGGCGGCATCATCGTCTCGGTGATTCAGGTAATGGTGCGGCTGATTACCGCCCTCAACCTCGGCGAGACCTCCAGCACCGCCAAGTTCATGGAGCAGAGCATCGCCATCGTGCAGTTTGTGGGCGGCGGGGCGCTGCTGGGGCTGGCGCTGGCATGGGCCGGGCGCGGCAACCGCAACGGGCTGCCGATCTACGGGCTGATGGGCGGGTTAATCCTGCTGACCTTCACCCTGCTGGTAGAGGGTAGCCTGGGGTTTGGCGATGCCAACGTGACGGTGGCCAGCCTGTGGCTGACGGCCGTATTCCTCGGCTGGGGATGGCTGCTGGCGCGGTTCGTCTTTCAGGCGGGGCCGGCGCTGGCGGGCGACACGAATGCACCGGTTTCACGGCGCGAATTCCTCAACGCCGCCGGGCTGGGCAGCGCTGCGGTGACGCTGGCCGGGTTGGGACTAGGCCGCTGGCTGGGCGACAAGCCGGCGACGACCACCAGCGGCCCGGAAGCGGTGGCGGCACCCCCGGCCTCGGATGACCCGTTTGGCGCGGCGCTCACTTCCGGGCCGGCGGCCTCTCCGACCCCTGAAGAATTGGCGGCGCGGCTGGCTAAGGCTCCCGGCACGCGCGACGAACTCACCCACAATGACGATTTTTATCGCATTGACATCAACACCCTGCCGGCGCGCATCAACGGCGACACCTGGCGGCTGAGTCTGGGCGGGCTGGTGGATACGCCGCTGGAGTTAAGCCTGCAGGACCTGATGCAACTGCCTGCGGTGACACAACTGCTGACGATGCAGTGCATCTCCAACCCGGTGGGCGGCGACCTGACCGGCACGACCCGCTGGACCGGGCCGCGACTGAAGGATGTGCTGGCGCTGGCCGGGCTTTCCAGCCGGGTGCGCTCGCTGCGGGTGGAAGCGGCAGACGATTTCTTTGAATATGTGAGCCTCGAAGATGCGATGGACGACCGCACGCTGCTGGTGTACCTGATGAACGGCGAACCGCTGCCCACCGAGCACGGCTACCCGCTGCGGGTGTACATCCCCAACCGCTACGGCATGAAGCAGCCCAAGTGGATTACCAATATTGAGGCCACCGACGAGGCCACCAAGAATGGTTTCTGGGTGGTGCGCGGCTGGGACGAAGAAGCCAACGCACGCGCCACTTCGGTGATTGATACGGTGTATGTGGACAGCGCCACCACGCCACCCACGGTGCAGGTCGGCGGCATCGCCTGGGCCGGGGAGCGCGGCATCAGCAAGGTGGAGGTGGAAGCGGATGCCAGCGGCGTGTGGGAAGAAGCCACGCTCATCAACCCACCGCTCTCCCCACTGACGTGGGTGCAATGGCGTTACGACGGCTGGGCGTATCAATCCGGCCAGCATGATTTCCGGGTGCGGTGTTATGAAGGCGATGGCACGCTACAGATTGAGGAACTCGGGTCAGCGCGGCCGTCCGGGGCGACGGGCGTGCACCACATGAGGGTGAATATTTAGTAGCCAGCGCGAAGAGAACGCCCAAAAGGGGCTAGTCTACGGATTGCGAAACAAAAACGGGCGGCCATCAGGCCGCCCGTTTTTTTGTTATGGGAGTTGGATTACGCGTCAATCCACAGGTGGGCGTAGAGGTCGGCCCTGGCGGAGTGACGGAGCAGCACGCCCTCGGCGTGCGCGGCCAGCGGGGCGGCGGCTTCGGGGTCATCGGCCAGCAGGAAGACGCGGGCATGCGCCAGGCGCGGCTGGCCGTGAATCTGGCGCAGGATGACGGCGGCGGGCAGGGTGGGCAGGTCGACGGCGAGGAGAATCAGGTCCGGGTTGGTGAAGGATAGGCGCGCCTGGGCCTCGTGGCCGGTGGTCACGCGCTGAGTCTGGAAGCCGCGTTCTTCCAGCGAGGACGCAAGGGCGTTGGCGCTCTCGTGTTCGGCATCAATGAGGAGGGCATACGGCTTGATCATGACAACTCGTTTCGCTGAATGGTGCATCTACCCTGATTAACCATACAGTCGTCAAAAAGGTTCGCGAAGTTTCATTTTTGTTAGCGAATTCTCATCTGCCTTCCGGTCTGTCCCATCGTACAGGTGCCGGTCGCGCCCCCCGCCGCTATAATTCGTTTAACATCAAAGCAATTAAGGAGGTCACATGACTGAAAAAACCGAAGAACAAATCGCGCTGGACAAAGACATCACCGGCGCGCTGAACATGATTCCCTACGGCTTCTATGCCCTCACCTCGCGCGCAGACGATGACCGCAACGTGATGGTGCTGAACTGGTTCAGCCAGGTATCGTTCGAACCGCAGCATATCGCCATCGGCCTGCAGAAAATCTCGACGACGTATGGACTGGTGCAGAAGAGCAAGCAGTTCGTAGTCAACATCTTCAACAAACAGGAGATGGATGTCATCAAGCAGTTCAGCAAGAGCCGCGCGAAAAATCCGGACAAGTTCAAGAGCGCCAACTGGCAGCCCGCGCCGGTGACCGGCGTGCCGGTGCTGGACGAAGCCGCCGCCTACCTGGAATGCGAGGTGGTGGGCGAGCTGGACACCGGCTCGGGTCACAGCCTGATTCTGGCGAAGGTGGTGGGCGCGGGGGTGCGCGCCAAGCACGAGCGCGAGGAAACGCTCACGCTGCTGGATGTGGGCTGGTCGTATTCGGGGTAATCCAGACCCTAAGATTCTGGGTTTAGAGGTTCCATCACGAGGACAGGAATAACGCGCGGCGCGGTGCGCCGGGCGTAGTAGTCGTAGCCGCGGTAGAGGGCGACGGCCCGCGCCCAATAGCGAGCGCGTTCCTCGCCGAGGGCCTCGCGCATGCGGTACTGACCGGTGTGGCCGCCCCACGCCAGTTCCGCTTTGGGGTGCGCTACCAGGTTGTGATACCAGGCCGGGTGGCGCGGCCCGCCGAAGTTGGAGGCGTAGAGCACGACGCGTTCGCCATCCAACAAGCCCACTAGCGGCACGACCTCCCTGCGGCCAGACTTGGCGCCGGTGCAGGTGAGGGTGACGATGGGCAGGCCGGTGAGCCAGGCGGCAACCGACCAGCGGTTGTTGCTGCGGCGGAGGAAAAAGCGATCCACGGGCGGCAGGAGGCGCGCCAGCAACCAGGAGATAGGCCGGAGGGCGACGAGCCATTTGATGGGGCGCATGTAGGGGCGGGGCTGCACGCGGTGGATTATACCTGCGCCAACAAAACGGCCCTCCGCAGGGGAGGGCCGGGATGGAGAGAAAACCCAACTAGCGCGTTTGCGTCCAGTTGAGGAGTATCAGGTTCTGGGAACAACTGCTTTTCGTGTCAATGATGATGAGATCAGACACCGCTTCGCCGGTCAGGTCATCGATGATCTGCATAAAGACCTGGCCGGTAGTGTTCTGGGGCGCGGCGATCTCGATCTCATAGCCCGACACTCCATAGGCGGGGTTGGAACCGCTGTAGGCGTCCACGGTGCCGAAGGAGCCGGTCATGCGCACCAGCCAGAAAATCGCCGGGGAGCCATTGGTGTCCGAGACGCTGCCGCCCACATACATGGCGCTACAGCCATCCGGGTGCGGGCCGTAGACCGGGTCACCCTCATTGGGCTCAAAGAACACGCCCTGCCCGGACGGGGTGTTGCTGGGGGTAACCGCCGGAAAGGAGAACTGGGTGGGCGTGGGGTCCAGCGGGTTGGAGGTGGCGGTGGGTCCCTGCGGCGCGGTGGTGGCGGTGGGCGGCTGTGCCGCGGTGGTGGCAGTGGCCGGGCCGGTTGTGGGGAACGGAATCAGCGTGGGCACGGCCTGTGAGGCGCGGGCGCGGGGCGGGAATGGATTGAAAGACGCCTGCGGGTTCATGAAAATCATGGCCGCAAATACCACCAGGCACACCGCGCTGCCGAGGAAGTACAGGGAGGCCAGATTCCAGATCAGGTCGCCCATGCCGCCGCCCCCGCCGGACTTTCGGCGGGCACGCGTCTTGGGTTGGGGGTCGTTTTTGAAGTCGAATTCGTCCATAGGTCAGGGCTCCCCATGCCTTGGGGGGCTGGGTTCATTTTAGCGGCAAACCCGCCTCAAGGCACGTAAATCTCGATTTGACTTTGCGCCCGGGCCTGGGCCAGCCAGGCGGCCAGGGCGATTTCCTGCAGAGTAAGACGGGCATCCGGGCTGAGCGGGCGGTCCGGTTCGCGGTTCAGCACGTAAATGACGTGATAACCAGCCTCGGTTTCCAGCACGGCGGTGTACTGCCCGGGCTGCAGGCTGAACACCGCCTCTTCCAGCGCGGGGAAGATGAGGTAGCCGCGCGGGAACCAGCCGAGATAACCCAGATTCTGCGGGTCGTTGTTCTCTCTTACCTGTGCAAAGGGCGTGCCGTTTTCCAGCTGGTTGTACAGCCGGGAAACGGTGAAAGAATCGAATGAAAACAACTGGTGGGCTTCAATTTGTTCGGCGGTTTCCGGCACGCCGGCGGCAATCTGGTCGCGCATCCACGCCGATTCAATCTGAATCGCCAGGTCGGCGCGTAGACTGGCGGCGGTGTAACCGTTGGCGGCGGCCCATGCATCCAGCGCAGCCTGCCCCCCGGCATTATCCGCCAGGGCCGCCAGCCGCTGGTCAACCAGTGCGGCATCGGCGCTGAAACCCGCGGCGCGCGCCGCCTGTGCCAGCAGCAGGTGGTCGGTCAGGTCGGCCAGCACACGGCCGCTGGCGGTCTCATCCGGCCCCAACAGGTCCGGGAATTCCACCAGCGCGGCCTGAAACTGCGCCAGATGCGCCGCATACACGTCCAGCCGCAGGCCTTCGCCGTTGACGCGGGCGGCCAGTTCCGGCTCGGCGGTAGGCGCGGGCGTATCCGTGCCGGGCGCGGCGGGTGTCGCTGCGGCAAGCGCGGGGCTAGTGGCAGTGGGCGCGGCGGCCGGGCCGGCGCAGGCAACCAGCGCGAGAGACAGGAATACCGGGAACAGTTTCTTCCTACCGTTCATAACCTGTACATTATAAGGCAGGGGGGTCTTGCAGCGTCCGGCGCGGCGGCAGATTGACCAGCAGCACGCCCACCAGCACCACGCCCATGCCCAACCATTCCCCGGCACCGGGGCGTTCGCCGAGAAACAGCCAGGCGAGGACAGCAATCTGCACCAGCATGGTGTTGTTGATGATGCTGGATTGAGCGGCGGTCAAAGTGCGCAATGTGTGATTCCACAACGTGAACGCCAGCGCGGTATTCGCCAGCGCCAGCCAGATGATGTTCAGCCACTGCCCTACCCCCAGGGCGGGCCACGGTTCGGCGATCAGGCCCCAGGCCAGCAGGGCGGTAGAGCCGATGCCCATGCTGACCACGGTAATCGTCATGGCGTCCAGCCCGGGGCGGCGGTTGACAGCGCGCCCCAGCACGGCGGAGAGCGACGCGCCCAGCACGGTGAGGAACGCCACGAACAACCCGCGGGCGGGGCCGGCCGGCACGATGGCCGGGTAAAAGTAGATGCCTACGCCCACAAGGAATATGCCAATGCCCAGCCACTGGGCGGGGCGCGGGATTTCGCCAATCAGCGGGATGGCGAGCAGGGCGACCAGCGGCGCGGTGAAATTGAGCAACAGGCTGAAGGTGATGGCGGGCAACAGGGCGAGGCCGAGGAATTGCAGGCCCTGGGTGATGGCGTAGAACAGCAGGCCATAGACGGCGAGGAGGACCCAGTCCCGCACGGTGAGGTGCGGGCGGCCCTTGCCCCGCCAGATGACCGCGGCATACAGGGCGAGGGCGATGAAAGCCAGGAAGTAGCGCAGGCCGGCGAAGGTGAGCGGCGGGATTCCGGCGAGGCCGAACTTAATCAGCACCCACGAGGTGGACCACAGCAGCGTGACGAGCAGGGCCTGCAGGATAGCGGCGAGTTGGGCGTTCATGGGAAGCGGGAAGTATACACGAAGGGAATCAGGGATTCGAGATTAGGAATCAGGCTCGCTGCATTTTCAAGAGCTCTGTGGCAAGGATGCCTGCGTGCGAAGCGTTATCACATTGAGCGAAGGAAGTCGGGATTGTTTACCAGCGCGTCGGTCTGAAAAGAATGGCGTAGAACGGGATTTCCTTCACTTCGTTCAGGACAGGCTCTCGCTGCGCTCCATTAGACTTATGAGAGTAACTCCCTGCCAGCCAGAGCTGAAGAAGTCTACCGCACGCTCAAGGCTCAAAGCCTAGATTCCGAATGAGACCCAGCCCTGGCGTGGATA
>SCUK01000052.1 GCA_004297445.1 Anaerolineae bacterium
GACTTTGGGCAGTTGTAATATGACAATGGACATGGAAAGCCTCTTGTGGATTGTTTCGACAAACTAATCATACAAGAGGTCTTTCTTTTTCTCAAAACCCACCGTTTATGGGACAGTCACTTATCTGGTGGATACAGTGGGTGACCCGGCTAGCCGGGTTTGGCCCACTGTCTGAAACGATTCTGCCTAATCCTTTACAAATCTATGGATTGGCCGGGAAGGAGGACGTGGGGGGTGGATTTGGTTTCGGACGTTACGCGCTGGCCCCAAGCGTCGCCGTCCTGGGCGACGACCGGCCAGGTGTTGTAATGGGTGGGGACGACGTGCTTCGGGTTGAGCAGTTTGACGGCGCGCAGGGCATCGTCCGGGCCCATGGTGTAGTGGTCGCCGATGGGCAGGACGGCGAGGTCAAGGCCTTCTTCGCCAATCAGGGCCATGTCGCCGAACAGGGCGGTGTCGCCGGCGAAGTAGATGCGCTCCTTTCCGTTGCTCTCAATCAGATAACCGCCGGGGTTGCCGCCGTCGGTGCCGTCCGGCAGGCTGGAGCCGTGGAAGGCGATGGTCATCTTGGCGCGGCCGAAGAGGAACTTCTGCCAGCCGCCAAAGTAAAGGTTCTGGGTTTTGGGCGCGCCCTTGGCTTCCAGCCACTTACAGATGCTGGCGTTGGCGATGCACGGCGCGCCGGTGCGCTGGGCGATGGCGACGGCATCGCCGACGTGGTCTCCGTGGCCGTGAGTGATGAGGATGAAGTCGCATTGCACGTCGTCGGCGGTGAGGGTCGTTGCAGGGTTGCCGTTGATGAACGGGTCAATGAGCAGGCGGTGGCCGCTCACGGACAGGGCATGGGTGCCGTGGCCGATGTAGGTGTAGGTCAGGCTCATGAGAATCTCCTTGGCAGGGCAGGGCTGTTTTCAGTATAGGGAGTTTGGGGCGCGGCGTCAAACGCCTCACCCCCGGCCGCTTGCCCCACCCCCCGGCCCCCTCCCCACATTCGTCGAGAGGGGGAGTCGCACACAAGAAACCAGGTGAATGGCCCCATCGGCTATAATTCGTGCGCCATGGATGCGAAGACACTGCACACGCTGGAATTCGATAAAGTGCGGGAACGCCTGGCGGCGTTCTGCCAGTTTGCCGTGTCCAAAGACAAGGCGCGCTCCCTGCACCCGCACACCGACCTGCGCGACGCCCGCGAGGCGCTGGACGCCACCGGTGAAGCGCGCGCCCTGCTGGAACTGGAGCCGCAGACCGGCATCGGCGGGGCGCGGGACATCGCGACGCTGCTGGATGGGGCGCGGCGCGGCCAGGTGCTGACGGCGGGCGAACTGCTGGACGTGAAAAGCACGCTGCTCTCAGCGCGGGCGCTGACACACGCCTTCAAACGCAAAGAAGCGGCGTACCCGCGCCTGTGCGAACTGGCGCTGGGGCTGTACGAACCGCCGGGGCTGGTGGATGCGATTAACCGCGCCATCTCCGACCGCGGGGACGTGCTGGACAGCGCCAGCGAAAAACTGGGGCGCATCCGGAGCGAATTGCGGGTGACGCATGACCGGCTGCTGGCGAAGATGCAGGGCCTGTTGACCAACGAGCGCATCGCGCCGCACCTGCAGGAGAACTACATCACCCAGCGCGACGGGCGCTACGTGCTGCCGCTGAAAGCCGAGAGCAAGGGCAAAATCAAATCCGTGGTGCATGACGTTTCGGCCTCCGGCGCGACGATTTTTGCCGAGCCGCTGCAGGTGGTGGAACTCAACAACGACTGGCGCGAACTGCAACTGGCAGAGCGCGACGAAGAACTGCGGGTGCTGGCGGCGCTCTCGGATGCCGTGGGACAGCAGGCTGACGCGCTGACCGGCACGCTGGCGGCCATCGCCGACCTGGACGTGATATTCGCCAAGGCCAAGTACGCCGATGCCCTGAATGCCACGCGGCCGGAACTGGAAGCGCTGAAGCCGCCCAAGGATGGCAAGCACCCCGGCCTGACTCTGCGGCTCACCGCGGCGCGCCACCCGCTGCTGGACCCCCAAACGGTGGTGGCGATTGACGTCATCCTCAACGAGAGCGACTACTGCCTGATCATCACCGGCCCCAACACCGGCGGCAAAACGGTGACGCTGAAGACAGTGGGCCTGCTGACGCTGATGGCGCAGTCCGGGTTGCACATCCCGGCAGAAGCGGGCAGCGCGCTCAGCCTGTTCAAGCACATCTACGCCGACATCGGCGACGAGCAATCCATCGAACAATCGTTGTCCACGTTTTCGGGGCACATCACCAACATCATCAAGATTTTGAAGCACGCCGACGCGAAGGCGCTGGTTATCATTGACGAACTGGGCGCGGGCACCGACCCGCAGGAAGGCGCGGCGCTGGCGCGCGCCATCCTTGAAAACTTCGTGGGGCGCGGCATCACCACCCTGGTTGCCACGCACTACCCGGAACTGAAAGCCTATGCGCATGCCACAACCGGCGTGGTGAACGCCAGCGTGGAGTTCGACGTCAAGACCCTGCGGCCGACGTACAACCTCACCATCGGACTGCCGGGGCGTTCGAACGCGCTGTCCATCGCCACCCGGCTGGGCCTGCCGGCCAACATTATTGAGACGGCGAAGAAAGGCATCGACCCGGCTGAACTGCGCGCCGATGACCTGCTGGACGAAATCCACCGCCAGCGCGAGCAGGCGCGGACGCAGCGGGCGGCGGCCGAAGCCGCGCGCCGAGAAATCGAGGGCCTGCGCGCCGAACTGAACGAACAACTGGAAGCCATCGAAGACGAACGCCTGCTGGTGCTGGACGAAGCGCGCCAACAGGCCGCGGCGCAGGCGGCGGCGCTGGAAGAAGAAATCGGGAACATCCGGCGCGAACTGGCACGGGCGCGCCAGCCGCTGGAGGCGCTGGAACAAGCGGCGCGGGATGTGGAGGAACTGGAAGAGCGCGTAGAAGCGCCAGTGGAACGCAAGCGGGTGCGGGAAGCCGCGCCCACCCGCCGCGCCATCCGGCTGGGGGATAAGGTGCTGCTGCGCACACTGGGCCGCGAAGGCGTGGTCAACGCGCTCACCGAGGACGAGGCTGAAATCATGATCGGCAACCTTCGGGTGCGGGTGGACCTGTATGACCTGGACCTCGTGGGCGAAGGGGCCGAAGAGAAGAAAAAACCGGAAAAGAACCTGGACCTCCTGCCGTATGTGGCAGTGTCCTCGCCGGGAGCGGAACTCTCGCTGCGCGGGCAGTCTGTGGACGAAGCCATCGAGGCGCTGGAACGCTACCTGGACTCGGCGTGGATGGCGGGCCTACCGTATGTGCGCATCGTACATGGCAAGGGGACGGGCAGACTGCGCGACGCGGTACGGCGCGAACTGAAGGGTCACCCGCATGTGGAACGCCACGAAGGCGGCGGCCCCACCGAGGGCGGCGACGGCGTGACGGTGGCACACCTGCGGCGGGATTGAAACGCACCTGTCTCTGAGAATCGGCCATCTCCCTAACATGGGATAAAATAGTTCCGAACGGAACAAATTGCCCATGTTTCACGAAACCCCCAAACCCATCCTCGAACAGATGGCGGCCCTGGAAGAACAGGACGCCAAAGACCGCATTGACGGCACGCCGATGCATAAACGCCTGCGGCAGATTCCGGCCGAGACCGGGCAACTGCTGGCGCTGCTGGCGGCCAGCGCGCCCTCCGGCCTGTGCATTGAACTGGGCACTAGCGCGGGGTACTCGGGCCTGTGGCTCTCGCTGGCGATGGCGCAGCGCGGCGGCAAGCTGGTGACCTTTGAACTGCTGCCGGAAAAAGCCGAGATGGCGCGCAAGACCTTCAAGAAGGCGAAGGTGGAGGAATTGATCGAACTGGTAAACGGGGATGCACGCGGGCACGTGAGCCAGTACGACGAAATCGCCTTCTGTTTCATGGACACCGAAAAAGAGATGTACCCGGACCTGTACGACCTGGTGGTACCGCGGCTGCTTCCGGGCGGGCTGCTGCTGGCCGATAACCTGACCAGCCATGCCGAGGCACTGGCCGAGTTCCGTGAAAAAGTGCGGGCCGACAGCCGGGTGGACAGCGTACTGATTCCGATTGGCAGCGGCGTGCTGTTGTGCCGCAAGAGACGTTCCAATTAAGGCAGGAGCCCCTTCTTTGACCTCTGATACGCTGAAAATCATTATCCCGATGGCGGGATACGGCACGCGCCTGCGGCCGCACACCTGGAGCAAGCCCAAGCCGCTGGTGAGCGTGGCGGGGCGGCCGGTGCTGGCGCATGTGCTGGACCTGGTGGGTACGGCCGCCGACCCGGCCAACACCGAACTGGTCTTCATCGTCGGCTACCTGGGCGAGCAGGTGCAGGCCTTCATGCGGGCGCAATACCCGCACCTCAGAGCCCACTACTTCACCCAGACCGAAATGAAGGGCCAGTCCCACGCGATTGCGCTGGCGCGTGAACACCTGCACGGACCAACGCTAATCCTGTTCGTGGACACCATCGTGGATACTGACTTTGCGTTTCTAAAGACCGACCTTGCCGATGCCATCATCTGGGTCAAGAAAGTGGACGACCCGAGACGTTTTGGCGTGGTGGTGACCGGCGCGGATGGCTTCGTGACTGGCATGGTGGAGAAGCCGGACAGCATGGAAAACGACCTGGCGATTGTGGGTTATTACTACTTCAAGCGCGGCGAAGACCTGCTGGCGGCCATCGACCACCAGTTGCAGCATGACATGAAAACCAAGGGCGAGTACTTCCTGGCGGATGCGATGAGCCTGATGCTGAAAGATGGGATGCAAATGCGCGCCCAGACCGTGGATGTGTGGCTGGATGCGGGGCTGCCGGAAACCGTGCTGGAAACCAACCGCATTCTGCTGGACAGCGGCCGCGCCAACCACGCCGAAGTTGCGCCGCGAACCGGCGTCACCATTCACCCGCCGGCTTATATCTATCCGGATGCGGAAGTGACGAACAGCACCATCGGCCCGCATGTGTCCATTGGGCCGGGCTGCCGGGTGGAAGACAGTACCCTGACCGATACGGTGCTGGAGGCGGGAGCGGTAGTCATCGGCTCACACCTGCGAGGTTCGCTGGTGGGGGCGCGCGCGAGGGTGGAAGGCATTGACGGTATAATCAACGTTGGAGATGACAGCACGGTGAAACACGCATGACCGCCGAACAACCCGCCCTGGTCACCTGCTATTCCGGCCACACCTACGCCCAACGACCACGCGCGGTGCAATGGCAGGGTCTGTGGCAGGACATCCTGGCCATCACCGCCGACTGGCACACACCGGAGGGCCGGACCTTCCGAGTGCTGACGGCCAACGGGCACAGGCTGGAACTGCATTACCGGGCCGCAGACGACTGCTGGGCAGCGGCCTCCACATAGAAATTCGCGGGAAATCCCGCACAAGAAACTGCGACCGGGACGGTAACGCAGTTTTATTTTTGAAACCAGGAGCGTAGAACCCATGATCATCGGCATCCCCAAAGAAATCAAGGACAACGAATACCGCGTGGCCATGCCGCCGGGCGGCGTCAAGACCCTCAGCCTGCGCGGCCACCAGGTGCTGGTGCAAACCGGCGCCGGGACGGGCAGCGGTTTTATGGACGAAGAGTACATGGAAGCCGGCGCCAAGATAACGCCGAACGCCGCCGAAACGTGGGGCGGGGCAAACATGGTGATGAAAGTGAAGGAGCCGCGCCCGGAAGAATACGGCTTCATGCGCGAGGACCTGTTGCTGTTCACCTACCTGCACCTGGCCGCCGAACCCGAGCTGACCAAGGAACTCATCCAGCGCAAGGTGCCCTCGGTGGCGTACGAGACGGTGGAACTGCCGGATCGCAGCCTGCCGCTGCTGACGCCGATGAGCGAAGTGGCCGGGCGCATGTCGATTCAAGTGGGGGCGCACTACCTGGAACGCGCCCACGGCGGGCGTGGCAAACTGATGGGCGGCGTGCCGGGCGTGAACCCAGCGCACGTTGTCGTGATTGGCGGCGGCGTGGTGGGAACGAATGCCGCCAAAATGGCGCTGGGCATGGGCGCATCGGTGACGATTCTGGATATCAACGCGGACCGGCTGCGCTACCTGGATGATGTGCTGCACGGACGGGTGTTCACGCTGGCTTCCAACCCGGCCAACATCGGCGACGTGACATCTACCGCGGACCTGGTGGTGGGCGGTGTGCTGATTGCCGGGGCACGCGCGCCGCGGCTGGTGACCAAGGAAATGGTCAAGGTGATGAAGCCGGGCAGCGTCATCGTGGATGTGGCGATTGACCAGGGCGGCTGTGTGGAGACCATCAAACCCACCAGCCACAGCAACCCGGTGTACCTGGTGGATGACGTGGTGCATTACGGCGTCACCAACATGCCGGGCGCGGTGCCGCGCACCAGCACCTATGCGCTATCCAATGCCACCCTGCCGTATGCCATCAAACTGGCGGAAAAGGGATTGGAAGCCGCGGTGAAGGCGGACTCCACCCTGGCCCCCGGCGTGAACACGTACAAGGGCAAGGTGGTGTACAAAGCCGTGGCCGAAGCCTTTGACATGGAGTACACACCGCTGGATGGCCTGCTATAAGTTAAGTAATGAAGAAGTCTTTTAGCGAGACGGCCCAGGCTGCCCAGCTATTTTTTGTTGATCGTTATGGGTGACAGGGGATATTTTCCTGTAAAATTAGTGTACTTAGCCGCGACCCAAAAGGACACCCCATGGCGACTTCCGCTTCCCGCAAACTCCTGATTTTGATCTCCGTCCTGCTGCTGGCGGCGCTGGCGTGCTCGGCTGCGGCCGAAACGCCCGGCAGCCCCACCAGCGCGCCGGCGGCCACCACTGCCGCGAATGCCATCCCGTATGAGGCTGTGGTGCAAATCTGGGCGATGGCCTATGATGCCAACGGCACGCTGCAACCCAGCTGGACCGGTTCCGGTTCCATCATCACGCCGGATGGCTTCATCCTCACCAATGCGCATGTGGTGCTGCCGGACCGCTACTACCCGGTGGACGCGCTCATCATCGCCATGACCACCAGCGAGGACCGGCCACCGGAACCGCGCTACTACGCCCAGGTGTACCAGGCCGATGTGGCGCTGGATATCGCGGTGGTGCGGGTGATCTCTGACCTGAACAGCAACCCGGTGGATTACGGCAACCTGAAACTGCCGTATGTGCCGCTGGGCGACCCGGCCGGCCTTTCGCTGGGCGACGCCATTACGATCATCGGTTACCCGGGCATCGGCGGCGAGACGGTGACGCTGACGCGCGGCGAGGTCAGCGGGTTCACGTCTGAAGCGCCGTATGGCGACCGGGCGTTCATCAAGACCAGCGCCACCATCGCCGGCGGCAACTCCGGCGGCATGGCGGCCGACTCGAACGGCCTGCTCGTGGGCATTCCGACCCAACTGGGCTATGGCGGCGACGACCAGTTCGTGGACTGCCGGGTGCTGGCCGACACCAACCGCGACGGATTCGTGGATGAGAACGATGACTGCGTGCCGACCGGCGGCTTTATCAATGCGTTGCGGCCGATTAACCTGGCGCTGCCGCTGATTGCCGCGGCGCGCAATGGGCAAATCAACATCGCCAGCGCGCCGCCCCCGGCGCCATCTTCCGGAGGTGGCGGTGGCAACGACCTGCACGGCGATGGCGCGGTATTAATGGAAGACGATTTCAGCAACGCCAATTCCGGCTGGCCGGATGACAGCGGCACCGGCAACGGGTCAGCGCGCTACATCAACGGCGAATATCACATCAACGTGATTCCCACCGAGTATTACATCTGGGCGACGCCGGATCTGTTTGAGGCGAACATCATCATGAGCGTGGATGTGCGCTTCGTTGACCCGGTTGGCGATGCGGATTATGGCTTCATCTGCCGCTATGTGGATAACGACAACTTCTACGGGCTGGAACTCACCGAAGACGGCTTCTTCGCCATCTGGCGTTACCTGAATGGGGAATACACGGCGCTGGTGGACTGGGAGACCTCGGACGAAGTCCCGACCGGCTCCGGGGTGCGCACGATTACCGCCGCCTGCATTGATGATTACCTGGGTCTGGCGGTGAACGGCGTGGTGGTGGCGGAGACGGAAGACAGCGCGCTTACAAGCGGCGACATCGGGTTGATTGCCGGGACATGGGACAACGGGAATGTGACCATCAGTTTCGATAATTTGATTGTGACCGAGCCGTAGTCAACACGTTTTGAATTGGCAACGGGCGGCGAAGCGATTTCGCCGCCCGTTGTTGCTTTTTTGGTGAAATCCCAGCCCATCCATTAGAATACGGTGCTATGACCACTTACGAACCCGTCATGGGGTTGGAAATCCACGCGGTGCTGGAAACGCGGACCAAGATGTTCTGCGCCTGCCCGATGCTGGGTTCCACCCACGACCAGCCCAACGCGGCGGTCTGCCCGGTGTGCGCCGGCATGCCCGGCACGCTGCCGGTGGCCAACCGCGCCGCGGTGGAGTTCGCGCTGCGGGTGGCGCTGGCGCTGGAGTGCGAGGTTTCTCCCGTCAGCGTGTTTGCGCGCAAGTCCTATTTCTACCCGGACCTGCCCAAGGGCTACCAGATTTCACAGTATGACCAGCCGCTGGCGCAAAACGGGCTCATCACGTTTCACACGGCGGCGGGCGACAAGACCGTGCGCATCCGGCGGGTGCACATCGAAGAAGATACGGGCAAACTCACCCACCTGAACGGCGATGACGGGTCGGCTTCGCTGGTAGACCTGAACCGCGCCGGCGTGCCACTGCTGGAAATCGTCAGCGAGCCAGACCTGCACAGCGCCGACGATGTGCGCGCCTACGCCGTCGCCATCCACAGCCTGCTGCGGGCGCTGGGCGTGAACTCCGGCGACCTGGAGAAGGGACTGTTCCGCATCGAGCCGAACATCTCCCTGCGGGTATCGGGGAGCAGCGAATACGGTACACGGGTGGAAGTGAAGAACCTCAACTCGTTCCGCAGCCTGGAGCGCGCCGTGGCGTATGAAATCCAGCGGCAGACCGCCCTGTTGGATGCCGGGCAGCCGGTGGTGCAGCAAACCCTGGGCTGGGACGATGGGCGCGGGACGACCACGCCACAGCGCAGCAAGGAAGATGCAGAAGATTACCGATACTTCCCGGAGCCGGACCTGCCGCCGCTGGTGGTGTCGCGGGAGTGGCTGGCGGAGGTGCGCGCCGCCCTTCCGGAGCTGCCCTACGCGCGGGCGCAGCGCTTTGAACGCCAGTATGGCCTGGAGGCGTACGACGCGCGGGTGCTGACGGCTGACACCGACGTGGCGAATTATTTTGAAGAACTGGCAAAGAACGTACCGGCCAAGGCGGCGGCCAACTGGCTGACCGGCGAGGTGTTCTCCTGGCTCAACGAGCGCGGGCTGGGCATTGCCGCATTCCCGCTGAATTCGGAAGCGCTGGCGGCGCTGGTGCGCATGGCGGCCGATGGCGACATCAGTCTGAATACGGCCAAGAGCGTGCTGGGCGAAATGCTGACGAGCGGCGGTACGGCGGCGGAAATCGTGGCGGCGAAGAACCTGGGGCTGGTGTCCGACCCCGAGGCGATTGCCGGATGGGTACGCGCGGCACTGGCGGCGCACCCGGAGCAGGTAGCGGGGTATCAGGGCGGCAAGACGGGCCTGAAGCAATTCCTGTTCGGGCAGGCAATGCGGCTTTCGGACGGGCGCGCCGACCCGGGCCTGTTGCAGGAGGAATTGGCGCGGCAGTTGGGGTGAGGGGGTACAGTGGGCTTTAATGCAGCGGGCTATTGCAGTGGGCTGAAGCCCACTGTCTGGTTAAGAGAGGGCGGCCGCTACGTTCAGCATAAGAACTGAGATCAGGTATTCTCATTCTGAGGGAAGCGGCGAAGCCGCTGACCGAAGAATCTGATTCCCAATCGAAAAGACAGATTCTTCGTCGCTACGCGGCTCAGAATGACAACTAATAATCCCGCAGCATGCGGTCATTGCCGCGCTGGAGTTCCCACGGATAGACGATGAAGGCGTCGGTGCTGGCGGCGAAATAATCCGGGCGGGTGTTGCCGAACAGGTTGCGGTGGGGGTTGAAATGCAGGACACAGGTGCTGGGCATGCCGCCGGCGGCGGAGACGCGGTTCTTGACGGCGGTGCTGTGACGGCCGGAACCCCAGACGTCATCCACCACGAGGACACGGCGGCCGGAAATCTTGTCCGGGTCGGGGAACTGGATGAATTGCGGCCAGGCGAGCAGTTTGGAGCGCTCGCCTTCCACCTCAGCGGGAAAATCTACGGCGGCAGTGAGGATGTGGGTGATGCCCATCGCCTCGGCCAGCATGCCGCCGGGGACGATGCCGCCACGCGTGATGATGACCATGGCGTCAAACTCATGGTCGAACTGAACGATAAGGTGGTCAATGAGCCTGTTGACTTCTTCCCATGGAATCAGTTCACGGCGCATGGGTTCTCCAGAGTGCGGTGTGGGTGCGGTTTCTTTAAGATTCAGCCTATTATAGCAAGGAAACCGGACCGACTTCAATGCGCCAGCCGGGCAGGTCCCGCCCGCGCAGCAGGCCGGCGGGGTCCGGACCGCGCAGGAGGATTTGCCAGCGGGTTTCACCGCCGATGCGAGCGAAGAAACAGGGGGCCGGGCCAACAATTTCCGTGGCACGGCGTTTTTCCTGCGCCAGCCAGCCCTTCACCTGCGCCGCTAACGTTTCGGCGCGCTGCTGGGCGGCGGCGGGGTTTCGGTCGCGGGTTTCCAGACGCACCAATTCGGCAAACGGCGGGTAGCCGAGCGCCCGGCGGGCGTCCAGTTCGGAGGCGATGAAGCCGGCATAGTCATGCCCGGCAGCGAACTGGATGACGGGATGCTCTGGCTGGAAGGTCTGGAGGATGACGCGCCCGCCCAGCGGGCTGCGCCCGGCGCGCCCTGCCACCTGCGCCAGCACCTGGAAGGCGCGCTCGGCGGCGAAGGGGTCCGGCAGGGTGAGGCCGACATCCGCCAGCACCGCGCCGACGAGGGTGACGCGCGGCAGGTCCAGACCCTTGGCGAGCATCTGGGTGCCGATGAGGATATCGGCGCGGTGGTTGGTGAAGTGGCTGAGAATGACTTCGTGGGCGCCCTTCTGGCGGGTGGTTTCGTGGTCCCAACGCAGCAGACGCGCATCCGGAAACAAGGTCTGAACTTCCTCTTCCACGCGCTGGGTGCCGATGCCGTAATGCCGGATGCGGGGGGACTGGCAATTGGGGCAAGTTTCCGGCATTTGGCGCGAATAGCCGCAGAAATGGCAGATCAAGTGGCCTGCGGCCACTTGATTCGGGAGAACGCCTCCGGCGTTCTCCACCCGGTCAGCAGGTTTTGATTTGGCAGTCCGGCCGGCGTCGCCTTGTTCAGTATGCAGGGTCAGGGTTGTCTCGCAGCGCGGGCATTTGAGAATGTGGCCGCAATCGCGGCAGAAGACATAGGTGGCGGCGCCGCGCCGGTTAAGGAACAGGATGGCCTGCTGTTTGTTTTGCAGGACTTCGGCAAGGGCGGCGTGCAGGGCGCGGCTGAAGATACTGCTGTTGCCGCCTTTCAACTCGGCGCGCATATCAACCACATCCACCGGCGGCAGGTCGGTCATCTCGGCATCGTCGCCGGCGGGCTGGAAGCGGGCGGCGGGAGCGCCAAAAGTTTTGCCATAGGCGGCCACCGTCTCACGGTGGGCGAGGATGCGGGCGGGCAGTTCCAGCAGGGTGATGTCGCCCTTTTGGGCGCGAGCGAAAGTCACGGCATCCGGCGTGGCCGAACCGAGCAGGCAAACTGCGCCGGTCAGGCCGGCAAGGGTCAGCGCGGCGCGGCGGGCGTGGTAATAGGGCAACGGATTATCCTGAAAATAGGAACCATCATGCTCCTCGTCCACCACAATCAGGCCGATGTCCGGAAGCGGGGTAAAGAGCGCCGAGCGCGGGCCGATGATGACGGACAGGCCGCCGGCGCGGGCGCGCCGCCAGGTGTCGTAGCGCTCGCCTTCGGAGAGGCCGGAATGCACCAGGCCCACCCGTCCGGGGAAGCGCGCCAGGAAGCGGCGCACGGTTTGCGGCGTGAGGGCGATTTCGGGGACGAGGACGATGGCCTGTTTGCCGTGGCGCAGGGTCTCGGCGACGGCGCGCAGGTAGATTTCGGTCTTGCCGGAGCCGGTAACCCCGTGCAGCAGAAAGGGCTTGACCTTCTGGCCTCGGCGAGCGGACTCAATTCCGGCGCGGACGATTTCCCAGGCGCGGACCTGGTCTGTGGTGAGAGCGGGTGGGGCGGCGGGGTCGTAGGCCAGACCGGCCAGTGGGTCGCGCCAGGCTTCTTCTTCGCGCAGCATCACCAACCCTTTTTCATCCAGAGTGCGCAGGTCTTCCAGTTTGCCGCCGCTCTCGGCGTACACCCAGTTCACATCCACCGAGCCGGGTTCGCGTAGCAGAAATTCCAGCATCTTCTGGCGGCGCGCCTGTGTGGCGGGCGTACTGCCCAGCCCCTGCATGTTCGCCAGCACGAACTCCGGCGGGGCGCTCAGTTGCGCGGTGCGGATGTATTTGGCACGCACGCGCGGCGGCGGCAGGATGGGCTGGGCGGCCAGCACGCCAGCCTTCACCAGCGCGCGGGCCGCGGGTCGCCAGTTGGTTTTGGGGAGGGCATGGTCCAGTTGGGCGCCACGCAGCGGGCCGCGCTTATCGAGTTCGGCGAGAATGCGCTGCTGGGTGGCGTTGAGCGCCGGGCGGGGAGAATCCGTAACGGTGTACAGGGTATCGGCCTGCTGGGCGAGGCCGGCCGGCAGCATCAGGCTGATGCAGGCAGCCAGCGGGGCGAGCGTATCCATGGCGAGGCGGCGCGCCAGGTTGATTTGGTGAGGCGTGAGCACCGCGGCGGCATCCACCAGCGCTTCAACGGCTTTGGTCTCCGGTACTTCGGGCGTGTCCACGAACCCGAGCACGACGCCATGCGCCTGCTGGCTGCCGAATGGCACGGTGACGAGATGGCCGGGCCGCGCGTGGCCTTCGAGTTCCGGCGGCAGATGGTAATGGAACACGCCGCTCAGGCTGGGGATGTTGACGGCGATTTCAACGTAGGTGGGCATGGGGCGAAGTCCATCCCTCCCGCCCAGAATCAGGGCAGGTAACTGATGTAAACCTGGTTGTCCAACGCGAGGAACACCGCCCGGGTGGGACTGATGGCAAAGGCGGTGGCGATGCCATCCGGGAAACCGGTCTGGACGCGATACTGGCGCACCAGATTCACGCGCATGCTGAAATGGTAGATTGAGCGCGTGATGGGATCGAGGAAGAACAGCGATGGTTCAGGGGGTTCGGTGCGCAGCAGTTTGTAGAACGTGGCGCCTTCCATCTGCGGGCCGCTGGTGCGGCCGGGGCGGCTGTCGGTATAGGTGGCCGGGTCCTCGCAGCGGGTGGGGGACTCATCCAGCAAGCTGAACACGCACAGGGTGTAATGACCGTCGCTGTGCAGGAGGAAGAGGTCATCGCCGCTGGCGGTGAGGTCGATGGCGGTATCCAGCCGGGGGACTTCGGCAGAGAAGAAGAAACGCGGCGGGTTGCGGAACTGACCGTCCTCGCCGCTGTAGCGCCACACGGCATTGGTGAGCGGGTCTAGGATGTAGAGGCTGTCATTGTCCAGTGACATGGCGACCGGGTTGCCCCAGGCGCTGTCCGGCGGTACCAGCGGCGCGGCCAGCGGGGCTTCCTCGGGGATGCAGTACAACAGATTTCCGTTGGCATCCATTGCCAGCACGGTGGCGCCGAATTCATTGATGGGCAGGGCGGCCATATCCACCAGCGGGCCAACGATGTACGCGCCGTACTGCGCCGGCCCGCAGGAGAAGTCCGGGTCCAGTTCGTAGCCGCTGCCGGTGAGCCAGGCGCGCAGAACGCTGCCGCTGTTGGCATCCAGCAGGTAGAGGTCGGTGCCATTCACCGCCATCTGGCGAATGCGGACGTTGGGGTTGAGCGTGCCGGCAATGGCCGGGCTGAAGTTCAGGCGGAACAGGCCTTCCAAATCATCCAGGGCGGTCTGGGCCTGGGCGCGCAGGGCTTCGGTATCCGAGGTCGTGCGATAAATCTCGGCGCGGTCGAGGTAGAAGATGACATTCTGCCAGGCGGCGGACGCGGCGTCTTTTTCTTCTGCGGCGGCGGCAGTCAGGGCGCTGGCCTGTGCCTGTTCGAGATAAGACTGGTAGCCCTGGTCACGGCCGAGGTTGAGGTACACCACGAGGGCAATGGTGGTGAGGATGACGGGCACCACCACCGCGATGATGGCCATGGTGGACGTTGGGAGCGTGAAGAGTTCATCCCCGGGGAGGATGCGGCTAAGACCGGCGCGCAACGCCGAGCCGGTGCGCCGCACCAGCGGCCCCATCGCCTGCCGGACCCTGGCAAACGCCGGGCCGAGGGAGGGCATGGACCGCGTGCGGGGGGTCGCTTCCTCATCGTCCCTGGTGAAGGTAGGCGGCACTTCCGTCGCGACGGAATCGGCAGGGCGGGTGCGAACGACAGGTTGCGGCAGAGGTTCGGGTTCGGGAACCTCCAACGGCTGGCGGGACGGGCGTTCAATTTGCGCGGCTGGACGTTCCGCGGCGCGCGCAGTTGGCGGGGCGGCGTGCGGAGTCGGGTCGGCAGCGCGCGGGGCAGGCTCGGCGGCGCCCTGCAAAACGGCCGGGGCACGCAGGAGGTTCAGCGCGCCCGCGCCGCGGCGGCTTTCCAGCACGATGGCCTGCAAGTTATCGCCGGCATCCGCCAGGTAACGGCGGGCGGCAGAGGCCAGCGGGCGGCCGGCCGATTCTTTGATGGTGCTGGATTTCCAGGTGGCCGGCAGGCGCGGCGTGATGAGCAGCAGCGCGCCTTCGGTCAGTTCGGTCTGGAAATAGCGCACCTGCGGCGTGCGGGACACGCCCAGACCGCGGCCGGAGGTATGCGGATCGTGCAGGTGCTCGATGTTCTGACGGGTGATGAGGAAACCGTGCGAAGGGCCGCACTGTGCCATGTAGAGCATGTCGTCGCGGGCGGTCATCAACGTCAGGTACACCACAGTGGGCTCACTGCCGCGCAGGTTACGGTTCATCAGGGCTTCGTTGAGGTTCTCGGCCAGCCCCTTGAGGACCGACGTGGCCGACCCCGCCGTGCTGTAGAAGCCGCGTTCGAGGCTGTTAAGCAGATTGTTCTGCTGTTCGCGTGAGAGCGCCGGGCCACTTTCGACATGCAGGTAAGCGATGAAGCGGTCGTTCTTGCGGCCGCGGGCGGTGCGGCGCGGCGGCAGGGCCACGTGCACGCCGGGCAACGAGGGATAATCGCGCCCTTCGGCGCGGTTCAGGGGAAGCAGGTTAATGTCGTAGGTGTCAGCCATGTCGTCTTTGTGAGCGCCGCACGGCGCGCTGCCATCCATTATAAGTTGTGCGCGCCCTTATGCTGGTAGAATCGCAGCGGCAAGTTTGGCAAGGCCATCGAACGCATCCACGCCCACAGGAAATCCCCGCCCCATGCCATTGACCGTCCTCCGCAGCGAAGCCGAATGGGCCAGCCTGGCCGCCGAATGGAACGCACTGCTTGACTCCAGTGCAACCGACGTGCCGTTTCTGCGCCATGAATACCTGATGGCGTGGTGGCAACACCGCGGCGGCGGCGAATGGCCAGCGGAGAGCGAACTGTTTATCGTGGTTGCGCGGGATGAGGCTGGCGCGCTGGTGGGCATCGCCCCGCTGTTCTTTGCGCCGGACAAGACCGGGCAACCCGCTCTGTTGCTGCTGGGCAGCGTGGAAATCAGCGATTTCCTCGACCTGATCGCCCGACCGGAGGACCTGCCGGGGTTCATCACGGAGTTGTTGACACTTCTCACCGGGCCGGACGCGCCCGCATGGCAACGGCTGGAGTGGCTGAACCTGCTGGAAGACTCCCCCACCCTGCCGGCGCTGAAAGCCGCCGCCGAAGCCGCCGGGCTGACCTACACCCAGGAACGGCTGCAGCCGGCGCCGTACATCCCCCTGAATGGCGATTTTGACGCGTGGCTGGAATCGATTGACGGCAAGGAACGCCAGGAATTGCGGCGCAAACTGCGCAACGCCGGGCGCTACCCGGCCCCGGTATCCTTGTACCGGCTGGAGGACGAGGCGACCTTTGATGACGAGTTCACCCAGTTCGGTCTGCTGATGAAACAGGAACGCGGCAAACAGGATTTTCTGACACCGGAAATGGGAAGCCAAATGGCAGCGATTGCCCGGGCGGCATTGAAAGCAGGCTATCTCGACCTGCGCTTCCTTACGGCGGGCAAACAGAAGGCAGCGGCACTGTTCTGCTTTGACTACAAGAACCGCATCTGGGGGTACAACTCCGGGCTGGAAACCCGCTTCGCGGACCTCTCGCCGGGGGCAGTGCTGCTGGGCCTCACGCTGATGGACGCCTGCGAGACAAACCGTGAGGCGTTTGACTTCATGCGCGGGGACGAGGAATACAAATACCGCTATGGCGGCGTGGCGCGCTGGGTGGTGCGCGCCCGGATTGAACGATGAACCGGAGGAATCGATGATGCTTGACCTGAACGCCATCCGCGCCCAGTTCCCGGCCTTTGAGAAGCGCCCGGCGATTTACTTTGACAACCCGGCGGGCACGCAGGTGGCGCGCCAGAGCGCTGACCGCATGCTGGGCTACCTGCTGGACACCAACAGCAACAAGGGCGGCGCGTTCGCGCTCAGCCGCGAGAGCGATGCGGTACTGGACGAAGCGCGCCAGGCAGCGGCGGATTTCCTCGGCGCAGGGCGCAAGGAAGAAATCGTCTTCGGGCCCAATATGACCTCGCTCACCCTGCACCTCAGCCGGTCGCTGGCGCACACGCTGAACCCCGGAGACAGAGTGCTGGTGACGCGGCTGGACCATGACGCCAACATCAGCCCGTGGACGCGGGTGGCGGAGGAACGCGGGGCGGAAGTGGTGTGGGTGGATTTTGACGTGGAAGATGGCACGCTGAACGCCGACAGCCTGCGAGCGGCGCTGGACCGCGCCCCAAAACTGGCGGCCATCGGCTACGCCAGCAACGCGCTGGGTACGATTAACCCGGTGAAGGACATCATCCGGCAGGCACGGGCAGCGGGCGTGGAGACGATTTTCATCGACGCGGTGCAGTATGCCCCGCACGGGCCGATTGACGTGCAGGACCTGGGCTGTGATTTCCTCGCCTGCTCGGCGTACAAGTTCTTTGGGCCGCACCTCGGTTTACTTTATGGGCGCTACGACCTGCTGGACGGACTGACGGCCTACAAGGTACGCCCGGCCAGCAACAAGCCGCCGTACAAATGGGAGACCGGCACCGGCAACCATGAAGGCATCGCCGGGATGCTGGGCGCGCTGGAGTACCTGGGTTGGCTGGGCGAGACGTATGGCGCGGCGCAGGAAGCACAGCTGGCCGAGAGGTATTCCGGCCGCGGCCTGCAACTCCGCAAGGGGCTGGCGGCGCTGCGGGCGTATGAGTTCGAATTGAGCCGCGCGATGCTGGACATGCTGACCAGCCTGCCAAAAGTGCGGCTGTATGGACTGGCGGACCCGCGCCGGATAGAGGAGCGCGTGCCGACTTTCTCGATCAATATTGAGGGGATGCGCCCGCATGATGTTGCGGTGGAACTGGACAGGCGCGGCATTTACGCCTGGGACGGCAACTACTACGCGCTGGCCGTGACGCAGCGGTTGGGCGTGGAGGACAGCGGCGGCATGGTCCGGTTGGGGCCGGTGCACTACAACACGATGGACGAAGTGCACAAGGTAGGCGAGGCGCTGGCGGAAATCAGCGGATAAAATGAATCCTTAAGAATATCTTCGACATGCGGATTTCTTGGGCAAATCCGATGTGGGGAGTGATTCAACCCAAGCCGCAGCAAGCAGGATTGTTGCGATTGATTTTCAAGAATCAGTAAACGGCTTCTATTTCAGCCATTCGGGATCGAATTCAATCGTACTAAGCACTAAATCATAATTTGTGACGCCAACTGCCTGCCATGAATCTTCTTCATCAGCGGGTGCTCCGAAACCAAATGCAATGAACGTATTGATATCGCCCTCGACATAGTGATATTCACCCTCAAACCCCTCTGCCTGCATTGTTCCAGAAAACCCGCTCAACCCGTCTAAACAGATGGCTGACTCTTTGCCAAACTGGATATCATCCACGGTCTCCAATGGGCTAAGGCCCAGCCAGTAGAGCCATATGTCAATATATCCACGAACGGCTGTGTACGTGTTGGCGGCGGATGAAGATTCTTCATAGGATGACAGAATACCTGCAAGAGATTCATTGGATTCCATGCCCAAGCGAATGATAGTAACATATTCGGTATTATTCAGAAATACGCCTGCGCCCCACTCTCCAACGCCCCACTCTCCAGCTTCTGTGCCTTGTGGTGGCTGGAATGAAAAACCTCCGAATTCCTGTCGATCTCCCAGCAGGAATTGAGATGAAGGGCTGGCAGAATCTCTCGAACCTTGAACGCACGTCGGGCTGCAAGCCCACAGGGTTAGAGGAAAGAACACTAAGATCACCCATTTTCGATGTTTCATTCGGCTTCATCATAGCAGAATGAAGAACCGAAGGCAATCTCACAAAAGTTCATTGCTCACTATAGCAAAACAGGCCCGCTGGCGAATCTAGGCCAGGAAAAGATTGCAGTTGGATGAGTTGATAAGGGGAAAATGCGGCCCGAGTATTAGAACGACAATCACCGACGTGAGGGGAGTTTTGATTTATTGGAAGGCTACTACCTTCGCAGCAGTGGGAATTATCCAACTGCTGCCATCAATATTTAGGGCATGCGCCCGCATGATGTGGCCGTGGAGCTGGACAGGCGCCGCATTTACTTTTGGGACGGCAATTACTACGCGCTGGCGGTCACGCAGCGGCTGGGAGTTGAGGACAGCGGCGGCATGGTACGGCTGGGGCCGGTACACTACAACACGCTGGACGAAGTGCACAAGGTGGGCGAAGCGCTGGCGGAAATCAGCGGCTGAGAATCAAAACGCCCCCGTCAATAGCGGGGGCGAGCGATTTAAACGACAAACGCCGAGGTGAGGGGGGCACCCCAGCGTTCATCAATTAATATTCTACCGCAAACACGCGTGATGGGAATAGTACTTAAGTAGCAGACAATATGAAGAGCGGATAAGACTAATTTGACAGGGATTGTTGCGCTGATTTAAATGACAAACGTCGAGGTGAGGGGGGCACCCCGACGTTCGTCATTTCGTATTATAGGCGAATGTACTGGCTTGTCAAGTGATTCGTGATAAATCGTACTAAAGTTGTAGATTTGCTATCCGGTCAGGCTGCGGAAGAAAAGCAACAGCCCAAACGCCGCCAGCGGGATGCCGACGATCGCGCCGGCCACCGTCAGGCTGACGATGACGCCGACGGCGATGAGGACGAAGCCGAGGATGGCGCCGACCAGCCGCCCCACCATCTCGATGATGAAGCCGACGAAGCGCAGGATGGCCCAGAACGGCCAGATGAACCAGGGAACGTGATGCTGTGTTCGTTCAGTCATTGGTTTTTTGTACCTCCAATACATTAATACGGAGAACTCCAGAGGCGGTTGCACCCTCCTCCCCCATAAGGCCGATTTCGGGCTGCGGATTTCCGAGATACGATAGAGGTTGATATTTTTATACTAACCAGGCACGACAAGGAGATTTGAGATGAACCTGAAACTTTCTGCCCCCAAAGAGATTACGTGGATCATCGCCGTGGTGGCCGGTGTGTTGGGATTGCTGATGCACTTCGGCGTGATTTCCCTCGGCGGAATCTCGGCCATGTTCCTCGTCGGCCTGGGTTTCGTCCTGCTGGCGCTGGCGACACTGGTCAAGGGTCTGTAGACTCAGCCTCCTACTGAACATTCTCTATAGCGGAAGATGAAGACCCCGGTCTCTACAAGAGACCGGGGTCTTCGTTTGTGTGCCCTGGGCAGGAATCGAACCTGCAACCTCAGCCTTAGGAGTGCTTTGCTCTGTCCATTGAGCTACCAGGGCCAACGCTTCGCGTTGGCTTAAGAGTTCTGCTGCGCAGAACTCTACGGCAAGTAAGGGCGAAGTGCTTGCTTAAGGATTTGGGCTACACCCAAACTCCATCGCAAGGCACAACAAAGTATACAAGCGCGCACCGCGGCTGGCAAGGGGGTGATTATTCAAGACGGCATTAGGTACAGGACAAATGTCCCGCGCAAATCGTGACAGATTGCCCTGCTTCCAGCCAGCCACCCCCTCACAATGGATGGAACGAATGTGGGGGTGTTTTTGCCGTCTGCATGGTTCGAGGAGGAGCCTTGAAATCTCCCAGGTTAGTAAACATTGTCATTGTGGCAAGTCTGTTGGTTGTTTCCTGCGGCGTGGTGTCTGCCCCCGATACAGAGACACAATCGCTCATCCTGACGCAGGCCGCCCAGATAAACCAGCTCGCCACCTCGGTGGCCGCCGGCAATGAACCGCCGACGGAAGAGCCAGCGGGCGACGAGCCCCCGACTGAAGACCCGTCAAGCGGCCCGCCCGTGCAGATGGGGCCAGATATATCGGTTTATCTGGTTAATGATTTTAATGTACCCATCTGTTACGTCTATTTCTGGCCTTCAGGAACAGACGGAGAGTCGGGGGCGAATCTCATCTCTGAAGAAATCATCAGCCTTATGCCAGGAGTTTATCTGGATATCTTCCTGCCTACAGGGCGCTACGACGTGCGAATCTATGACTGTGGAGGCACTTCAAACGACGACCTGTTGACCCAGGAAAATGAGGTCCTGGTCGCTTCGGACAGTGGATGGCTTTACCTGTCAGCGGCCTGGATTTCCGACCCGAGCCGCGGCCTCTTCTATGTCTATAACAACCAGAGTGTCTCAATCTGCGCCGTCCGGGTTTCGGAGGTTGGAGTTCCGGTGAATCCAACAACTGAACCAAACCTTCTGCCTCGGAATTGGGAAATAAAGCTAGGCTATTTCTATTTTCTCTCCTACCCATCTGGCGACTGGGATATTTACGTATATGACTGCAACGGCGAACTGGCGGATGTGTCTAGTGACTTCCTGATCGATTCCAGCACCCTTGGTTTCTACGTTGATGGCCTATGGGGCGGCGTGGCGGAAGATCCCGGCGGCAGCGGTGAGCCGGAGTTCACCGCCAACCAGGACACCAACTGCCGTTACGGGCCGGGGTCCTCGAGCTTCGATATTCGTGAAACGATTCGCAGCGGCGAGAGCGTGCCCATCGTTGGCGTGGGTAAAGCGCCGGCGCAGGATTGGTGGGTGGTGGTACAGGACGGCGTGGAGTGCTGGGTGTGGATTGATACCGGCACAGCCAGCGGGGATACCACCGGCGTGCCGGGCGTGACGCCGCCTACCCCGCCGCCTTCGCCGACACCGCCAACAGCCGAGCAGGGCCAGAATGGCGGGAACCAGGGCGACGACCCCGGCGGTGAGCAACCTGCCACCTGCCCGGAACCGAATCAAGTCGTGCAAGTGGATCCCTCAAACGGAGCGCATCCCACTACCTTCACGTTCAGTATTTCGGGATTCGAGCCTAACGACACACTGTACTTCACGATTCTTCTTCTCCCGAATGAACAGATAGTCTATGAAGTAGAGTTGAAAAGCAATGCCAATGGAAACGCCACTTTCCACTTAAGTACAGAGGCCTCTGACGCCAGGGGACGATATGAAGTATGGGTTATGGCGTTTGACAAAGATATGTGTATCCAATCGACTGATGCCGTTTTCATCTTAGAGTGAGACGACAGCAGGAGGTTGCAGAAAGGCAGCACACTCTAGAAACAGAAGACTTCCAAGATTTCAAAGACCTTGGGAGTCTTTTTGAACGAGAAGGCTCTAACCCTCAGATAACAAAGCTCCCGCGGGTTGGCTACCCGCGCAGTTGCAGTTTGTTCCTACCGCCAAGGACATACGCCAGGACGAAGCCGGCCACAAAACCGCCGATGTGCGCCATATAGGCCACACCCCCGCCCTCGACGCCCAGCGAGCCGATGCCGCTGAAAACCTGGAGGACAAACCACAGGCCGATGGCTATGAGGGCCGGTACCGGCATGATCCCGCGCCCCTGCGCCACATAAACTTTGCCCTGCGGGAACAACACCAGGTAAGCGCCCAGCACACCGGCGATAGCCCCCGAAGCGCCCAGGTTGGGGATATTGGAATCGAGGTTGAACGCCATCTGGGCGAAGGTGGCCGCCAACCCTGTGACCAGATAGAACACCGCGAATTTGCCGTGCCCAAACCGGTCTTCTACATTGTCGCCAAAAATCCACAGGTAGAGCATATTGGACCCGATGTGCAGATAGTCGGCGTGCATGAACATGGAGGTGATCAGGGTAACGGATTCAGCAATTGGATTGGCGAGAAATCGAGCCGGGACGAACGCCCAGGTCACGATAAAGTTTTCGCCCAGCATCAATTCGGCGATAAAGAAAAGCACGTTCAGGGCGATCAGGCCATAGGTGACCAGTGGGGTAATCCGGCGTTGGCTGTTGTCATCACTAACTGGAAGCATTTATTCTCTCCTTGCCATCGAGGGCAGTATAGACAGTGGGCGGCAACCGCTGCACTTGTCCCGCGGGTACGCCACTCCATAATACTGCCGCAAGCCCCAAATCGCATCCAGCCACCAGGGAGGGTGATTCTCCGCCATTTGGGGGATGTTAAAAGAAAAGACCCCGAAGGTCTTCCAGACCTTCGGGGTCTTTGGTTATAGAAGTCCTAATCCACGTTGCCGGAGGTGATGGCGTGCTTGACCTCGGCGATGGCCTGGGTGATGTGAATCTCACGCGGGCAGGCCTCGGTGCAATTGAAGGCGGTGCGGCAGCGCCACACGCCTTCCTGCTCGTTGAGGATTTGCAGGCGCTCGCCGGGGGCCTGGTCACGACTGTCAAAGATGAAGCGGTGGGCATTGACGATGGTGGCCGGGCCGACGTACTTGCCATCACCCCAGAAGGACGGGCAGGAGGAGGTGCAAGCGGCGCACAGGATGCATTTGGTGGTGTCATCAAAGCGCTCGCGCTGTTCAATTGACTGATGGCGCTCCTTGCCATCTGCCGGCACGTCGTCATTAATCATGTAGGGCAGCACCGAGCGATAGGATTCGAAGAACGGCTCCATATCCACGATGAGATCCTTGACGACCTTGAGGCCCATAATGGGCTCGACGGTGATGGTGGTGCTGTTCAAGTCGCGCACCAGCACTTTGCAGGCGAGGTAGTTGCGGCCGTTGATGCGCATGGCATCCGAGCCGCACACGCCGTGGGCGCAGGAACGGCGGAAGGACAGCGTGCCGTCATGGTACCCCTTGACGAACTCCAATAGGTCGAGGACGCGGTCGGTGGGGTCGACATCGGTCAACGTCCAGGAGTCGAACGAGGGTTTGGTGCGCCCGGCTTCGGTGTTGTAGCGAAATACTCGCAGGGTGACGTCCATGGCCAATATCTCCTAATAGACTCGTTCTTTGGGTTCGTATTTCGTAATCTTCACATCTTTGTAGCCCAGCTTCACGCCATCGGCGTTCAACCATGCCAGGCTGTGCTTGAGCCAGTTCTTGTCATCGCGCTTGGGGTAGTCCTCGCGAGCGTGGCCGCCGCGGCTTTCCTTGCGGGCTTTGGCCGCCACGGCGGTCACTTCGGCGCAATCGAGCAGGTTGCCGAGTTCCCAGGCATTCAGCAGGTCGGTATTAAAAATCTTGCCCTTGTCCTGCACACCCATGCGAAGGTAACGCCCTTTGAGCTCGCGGATTTTTTCCACGGCCTGGCCCATGCCCTCTTCGGTGCGGAACACACCCACATGGTCCATCATGGTGACTTTCATCTCGTTGGCGATATCCACGACGTTCTCGTCGCCGGGGTTGTTCAGGATGCGGTCAAGTTGCTGGCGGGTGAAGTCGGCGGCATCCGTTGGGAACTTGCCGTACTTGCTGCCCTTGGCGTATTCAGCGGCGCGTACGCCCGCCTGCTTGCCAAACACCACGAGGTCCAACAGGGAGTTGGTGCCGAGGCGGTTGGCACCGTGAACGGACACGCAGGCGCACTCACCCACTGCATAGAAGCCGGGCATGACGGTATTCTTCTCGTCGATGACGACTTCGCCAAACATGTTGGTGGGGATGCCGCCCATGGCGTAGTGCGCGGTGGGCTGGATGGGCATGGGCTGTTTCACCGGGTCCACGCCGAGGTAAGTGCGGCAGAAGTCCACGATGTCCGGCAGTTTGCTGAGGAGTTCTTCGGCGGTGACGATATAGGGACTGCCATCCGGGTTGGTGCGGCCATCCAGGGCGGCGTAGCGGTTGATGGTTTCGGGGCGGGCATCCAGGTAAACGTAGTTCTTGCCGCCGATGCCGTTGCCATCGCGGATTTCCATGTAGATGGAACGGCTGATGACATCGCGCGAGGCCAGGTCTTTGACGGTGGGGGCATACTTCTCCATGAAGCGCTCGCCCTTGTCATTGAGCAGGATACCGCCTTCGCCGCGCACGCCCTCGGTGATTAGAATGCCGAGCTTGCGGATGCCGGTGGGGTGGAACTGGAAGAACTCCATGTCTTCCAGCGGGATGCCGCGCCGGGCGGCAATGGCGACGCCGTCGCCGGTGTAGGCATAGGCATTGGAGGTCACATCCCACACACGGCCGTGGCCGCCGGTGGCAAAGACCACTGACTTGGCGTGGAAGGTGTGCAGTTCGCCCGTGGCGAGTTCGACTGCCACCACGCCGGCGGCTTTGCCGCCTTCCAGAATCAGGTCCAGGACCTGGTATTCATCATAGAACTTGACTTTGTTCTTGGTGCACTGCTGGTAGAGGGTTTGCAGAATCATGTGGCCGGTGCGGTCGGCGGCGTAGGCGGCGCGGCGTACCGGCTTCTTGGTGGTGTTGTTGGTGTGCCCACCAAAGGGGCGCTGGGCAATGCGGCCATCCGCGGTGCGGGAGAACGGCAGGCCCATGTGCTCCAGTTCGTAAACGACCGGCACGGCCTCGTTGCACATGAACTCGATGGCATCCTGGTCACCCAGGTAGTCCGAGCCTTTCACGGTATCAAAGCTGTGCCATTCGGCGCGGTCTTCTTCCAGATTGCCGAGGGCTGCACCAATGCCGCCCTGCGCCGCGCCGGTGTGGCTACGGGTGGGGTAGAGTTTGCTAAGGACGGCGGTATCTGCGCCGCGTGAAGCGTACAGGGCGGCCATCAGGCCGGCGCCGCCGGCGCCGACGATGACGACTTCGTGTTGGTGGTGTGTGGTCATGTGGGGTTCCCTATCGATGTCAGGCGAGGTGTTTGGCCGCCGCGCCGAGGATGGCCGCCGCGCCGATGAAGGAAATCACCAGCCAGCCGATGAACAAAATCCAGGAGAGGTTGCGGCGTGCCTTGTCGGTCTGAAAGAAATCGAACGCCACCTGGCGCAGGCCGTTCATGCCGTGGGCGAAGGTAAAGGCCAGCAGGAGGATGTCATAAATCTGCCAACCGATGTTGGCCCAGCGTTCGACAACGTAGTTCAGATCAATGGCATGGACGCCAACGAGCACGTCCTGGATGAGGACATGAATCCACACCAACGGAATGAGCAAGACGCCACTGTAGCGCATCCATTTCCAGGCGATGGTTTCATACGTGGGAGTGGGCTTGACGTTGGCCCGTGCGGAGGTTGTGGCTGTGGTCATGGCACGGCTCCTAGAGGTGGGCCAGCAGGCTGCGGGCCATGATGTAGGCCGCCGGCAACCAGATGAGAATACTGACGACCAGCGTGACGCGGGCGGCGCGGCGCTGCGTGTGTATCGACCAGGAGGAGGGCTTGACCATGTCCTGGTAGATGATGCGCAGGCCATTGACGCCGTGGAAGATGACCGAGAACACCAGCCCCATCTCGCCAATCATGAAGATGGGCAGGCGATAGAGGGCGATGGCGTGGTCATACAGTTCCGGCATCCAGTAGACGGTGGCCGTATCCACGATGTGAATGGTGAGGAAGAGCAGGGTTCCCAGCCCGGTGAGCCGGTGGAGCAGGAAGGAGTAGTGGCCTTCCCGCCCGCGGTAGTTAATGTACCCGGCGAGCGTGGTGCGGAGCGAGGCCATAAAGGTTGTCATGCAGTTGCCTCCTTGAAATACGTTCGGTCTGATTATAGCAAAAGCGTCTACGAGTTCAGGGGAACAAGGCGCCGAGGAGATTATTCCTCGGCGCCGCATCCCTTGTTGACGCATTACATATGCTTAATGATCTCTTCGCCAAACTGCGAGCAGGAGACCTTGGTGGCGCCTTCCATCAGGCGGTGGAAATCGTAGGTGACGGTCTTTGCGGCAATCGCGCCTTCCATGCCTTTCACAATGCTGTCTGCCACTTCACCCCAGCCCATGTAGCGGAACATCATCTCACCAGACAGGATGACCGAGCCGGGGTTGACGACATCTTTATCGGCATACTTGGGGGCAGTGCCGTGGGTGGCTTCGAAGATGGCATGACCGGTGACGTAGTTGATGTTGCCGCCGGGAGCAATGCCAATGCCGCCGACCTGGGCTGCAAGGGCGTCGGAGAGATAGTCGCCGTTGAGGTTCATGGTGGCGAGGATGTCGAACTCTTTGGCGCGGGTGATGGTCTGCTGGAAGACGATGTCGGCGATGACATCCTTGACGAGCAGTTTGCCGGACTTGAGGGCGGCGTCCTGCTCGGCGTTGGCGGCGTCTTCGCCTTTTTCAGCTTTGGTTTGTTCCCAGGTCTGCCAGGTGTAGATTTTGTCGCCAAATTCGCGCTCAGCGACTTCATAGCCCCAGTTGCGGAAGGCGCCCTCGGTGTACTTCATGATGTTGCCCTTATGGACGAGGGTGACGTTTTTGCGCTTGAACTTCAGGGCGTAATCAATGGCGGCGCGCACGATGCGTTCGGTGCCTTCCTGCGAGACCGGCTTGAGGCCGATGCCGGAGGAATCCGGGAAGCGCATCTTGGCGTACTCTTTGGGAAAGGCTTCCTTGAAGAGCTTCTTGAACTTCTCGTTATCGGGTGTGCCATTCTCAAACTCGATGCCGGTGTAGATGTCTTCGGTATTCTCACGGAAGATGACCATATCCACATCTTGCGGGCGCAGGACGGGCGAGGGCACACCGGTGTAATAGCGCACTGGGCGCACGCAGGCGTAGAGGTCCAGCAGTTTGCGCAAGGCGACGTTCAGGCTGCGAATGCCGCCGCCAATGGGGGTGGTCAGCGGGCCCTTGATGCCGACGAGAAATTCCTGAAAGGCCTGAATGGTCTCGTCCGGCAGCCAGTTTTCGAATTGGGTGAAGGCTTTTTCGCCGGCGAAGACTTCCATCCAGTGAACCTTGCGTTTGCCGCCGTAGGCCTTCTCGACCGCGGCATCAAAAACGCGCTGTGAAGCGCGCCAGATGTCACGGCCGGTGCCGTCGCCTTCAATGAAAGGCAAGATGGGATTGTTAGGGACGTGCAAGACGCCGTTCTGGATGCTGATCTTTGCGCCGTCGGTGGGGACTTTGATGAGGGAATAGGACATTGTGTGCGCGCTCCAGGAGAGAATTTTGGGTCATTATACTCCCGCGATGGGCGAAAGTGACGGGTTTCACTTGTTTATGGGATGCCGTCAAACCCCCTGCTATAATCGGCGGACAGCAAAGAATCATAGAAACTATGATGCTACAAATCTGTTGTACGAAGTATGCTGATAAAAAGCCGGTCCTGCCGGTTTCTTGCATCCCCTCATACTGGAGTGATCATGACGAATGCTAAACTCGGCCAGGACGGCGCGAACGGGGAGACGCGCGACTGGCATTCCATGAGCGCCGACGAGGCACTGGCGGCGCTGGAGACCTCGGCGCAGAACGGCCTTACCACCGAGCAGGTGGCCGAGCGCACCTCACGTTACGGACTCAACCAGCTCACCGAAGCCCCACCGCCCTCGTTCTGGGCGCTGTTGTGGGCGCAATTCAAGGACTTTGTGGTCATGCTACTCATCGGTGCGTCGGTCATTTCGGCGTTCCTGGGTGAGTGGGTCGAGGCGGCGGCCATCATGGCCATCGTCGTGCTGAACGCCATCCTGGGCATCGTGCAGGAGCGGCGTGCCGAGCAGGCGCTGGCGGCCTTGAAACAACTGGCGGCACCGGAAGCCAGTGTCATCCGCAATGGGCAGCGCGAGACCGTGCCGGCGCGTGAACTGGTGCCGGGGGATATCGTGATGCTGGAAGCCGGTAACTACATTCCGGCGGATGTTCGCCTGGTTGAAACGGTCAACCTTCGAATCGAAGAAGCCGCCTTGACGGGCGAATCCGTGCCGGTGCAGAAAGATGCCGGCCTGCAACTGGACGCCAAAGCCGACCTGGGTGACCGCAAAAACAGCGCCTATCTGGGAACGCTGACGTCTTACGGGCGGGGCAAAGCGCTGGTGGTGGAAACCGGCATGCAAACGGAAATCGGCCGCATTGCAGCGATGCTGGCTGCCGTGGAGCAGGAACAGACACCCCTGCAAAAGCGGCTGGAAGAACTGGGCAAGACACTGGGTTGGGCGGCACTGGGCATTTGTGCGCTGGTGTTCCTCATCGGCTGGTTGCGCGGCAATGACCCGCTGGAAATGTTCTTGGTGGCGGTGAGCCTGGCGATTGCCGCCGTCCCGGAAGGGCTGCCGGCCATCGTGACCATCAGCCTGGCGCTGGGCATGCGGGAGATGATCGCCCGCAACGCGCTCATCCGGCGGCTGTCCTCGGTGGAGACGCTCGGCTCAGCCACCACCATCGGCTCGGACAAGACCGGCACCCTGACGCAGAACGAGATGACCGTGACGCACCTTTCGGTGGATGGCAAGGAAATCAACATCACCGGCACCGGCTACGCGCCGGAGGGCCGGTTCGAGATTCACGGCGAGCCGGTGGATTTGATTGAGTATCCGGCCAGCACGACTGCCCTGTGGGTTGGCGCGTTGAGCAACGACGCCCAACTGGTGCGCCGCGAGCAAAACGGTCAGACCACCCACCGCATGATCGGCGACCCGACCGAGGGCGCCATCATCGTGGCGGCGGCCAAGGCCAGCCGCGACTACGAGCACCTGAGCGCAGCCTACCCGCGCGTGCAGGAAATCCCGTTTGATTCGGTACGCAAGCGCATGACGACCATCCACAAAGTGGAGAATCCGCGCAAGGAAGATTTTTCGCCGTTCGTTGACAATGACCCGCACGCCGGCTCGTATGTGGTGGCGGTGAAGGGCGCGCCGGATGTGGTGCTGGACCTCTGCAAGCAGTACCAGCAACTGGATGACAGCGTGGCCTTGATGACCGAAGGCGTGCGCCAGCGGGTGCTGGCTGCCAACAAAGACATGGCCTCGCAGGCCCTGCGAGTAATCGGCATGGCGTACAAGGTCGTGAAAGCTCTGCCGGAAACGCTGACCCCGGAAACGGTCGAAACCGACCTGATCTTTGTTGGCTTGGTGGGGATGATAGACCCGCCGCGCGAGGAAGTGAAGGACTCGCTGGCCAAAGCCCGCGCCGCCGGAATCCGCACGGTGATGATTACCGGCGATTATCCCGACACCGCCAAAGCGATTGCCGAGCACATCGGGCTGATCCAACCCGGGCACGGCGTGCTGGCCGGGCATGAACTCAACGAGATGAGCGATGAGGAACTGGCGCGCCGCGTGAATGATGTGGATGTATTCGCGCGCGTCTCACCGGAACACAAGGTACGCATCGTGCGCGCCCTGCGCGCCAACAACCAGGTGGTGGCGATGACCGGCGACGGCGTGAACGACGCGCCGGCCCTCAAGCAGGCCGACATCGGCGTGGCGATGGGCATCACCGGCACCGATGTGGCCAAGGAAACCGCCGACATGGTGCTGACCGACGACAACTATTCGAGCATCGTCTCGGCCATTGAGCAGGGGCGCATCATCTACAGCAACATCCGCAAGTTCGTGTTCTTCCTGCTGTCCTGCAATACCGCCGAAATCGCCATCATCTTCACGGCCATCCTGGTGGACCTGCCCTCGCCGTTGAATCCGATCCAACTGCTGTGGCTCAACCTGCTGACGGACGGTGCGCCGGCGCTGGCGCTGGGCATGGAGAAGGGCGACCCGGACATCATGGACCAGAAGCCGCGCCCGGCCAATGAACCCATCATCGACAGGGAAATGCGCATCGGCATCCTGATCCAGACGATTGTCAAGACAATCGCGGTGCTGGGCGCGTACCTGCTGGGCCTGAAGCAATACCCGATGCCGGACGGCCACGCGTTCAACCCGACCGCGGCGACGATGGCGTTCGTGACGCTGGCCTTCTGCGAATTGCTGCGGGCCTACACCGCCCGCTCGGAGCATTACCCATTGCTAAAGATCGGCGTGTTCAGCAACAAGAGCATGAACTGGGCGGTACTGATCTCGGCGGTGTTGATCCTGGTGGTGGTGTATATCCCGTTCCTGAACGGCGTGTTTGAGACCGTGCCGCTGGGCTGGACACAGTGGCTGGAAGTGATGCCGCTCATCTGGCTGCCGGCTATTGCCGCTGAAATCACCAAAGTGTTCCTGTCGCGACGGGCGAAGTAACCGGGCCGCGTTGAGTCGAATTCCATTATTTTGAAAACGAGAGGCGGTCACCGTGAAGTGGCCGCCTCTCGTTTTGCCAGATATTTAGGGTCTTTTCTTATTTCATTCGTTCGGCCACAATTTCAGCGACATCCTTGACCACCATCCCCTCGCCGGCAGCCTTGTTGGCGTCGTTCATCATCACCATGCAGAACGGGCAGCCCACAGCCAGCGTGCCCGCGCCGGTGGCCTGCGCCTGGGCATAGCGGTTGGCGTTGACGCCTTCGGTGCCGTGTTCTTCTTCTTTCCACATCTGCGCGCCGCCCGCGCCGCAACAGAATGACCCGGAGCCGTGCTTCTGCATCTCGACCAGGTTTGCGCCCGTGCTTTCCAGCACCTGGCGCGGGTCAATGAGGATGCTGTTCTGACGGCCGAGGTAACACGGGTCATGGAAAGTGAGGCTTTCGGAGCTGCCCTCTTCCAGAGTGAGTTTCCCGGATTGAATCAGTTCGTTGATGAGCTGGGTGTGGTGGACGACCTCGTAGTTGCCGCCGAATGCGGGGTACTCGTTCAGCAGGGTGTGCAGGCAGTGCGGGCAGGCGGCGACAATGCGTTTGGGCTTGACTTCGTTCAGCAGTTCGACGTTGGCCTTCGCCATCTCGAAGAACAGGTACTCATTGCCGGCACGGCGGGCGCTGTCGCCGGTGCAGGTTTCGTGTTGGCCCAACACGGCGTAGTTCACGCCAGCCTTGTTGAGGATGGCGGCGAAGGCGCGGGCGGTTTTCTGGGCGCGGGCGTCGGTGCTGGCGGCACAACCCACCCACCACAGGATGTCCGGCTCGGGGTTCTGGTCGATGGTTTTTACATCCAGCCCTTCGGCCCACTTGAGTCGCTCGGTGGCAGGCACGCCCCAGGGGTTGCTGGCACGCTCCATGCCGCGGAAGGCGGTCTGCCACTGCTCCGGGAACTTGTTTTCCATGAGCACCAGCGAACGGCGGACTTCGAGGATGTCGCGCATCGGGTCGTTGCCGACCGGGCAGATTTCGGTGCACGCGCCGCAGGCGGTGCAGGCCATCACGGCTTCCTGGGTGATGGCGAACTCCAGCAGGGTCTTGCTGCTGGCCTCGCCACGCGCCAGCCGTCCACTCTCTTCGTTCAGGAAGTAGCGTTTGTTGATTTCCAGCGCGGCCGGGGAGAGCACCTTGCCGGTGGTGTAGGCGGGGCAGGCGTCCTGGCAGCGATTGCACATGATGCAGGCGTAGGCATCCAGGATGGAGTGCCACGGCAGGTCTTCGATGCGGGTGGCGCCGAACTGCGAAATGCTCTCGTCTTCAAAGTTAATGGGGGTCAGCGCGCCGGGGGATTTGAACCGCGGCCGCAACAGGTAGTTGATGGGGGCCATAAACAGGTGCACGTGCTTGGAGATGAGGAAGTAAGGCATGAAGGCCATGATGACGCCCAGCGCCACCCAGAACCCGACGTGCACGCCCGTTTCCAACGCCGCGGGACTCCAACCGGCCCACAGTCCGCCCAACAGCGAAGCGAACGGCTGGAAGGCATCCGGTTCGAGGACGACCTCGAAAGATTTGCCGAGGAAGCGGAAGCCGATGTGCACCAGAATAAAGACGCCGACGATGAGCGAATCGCGCATCTTGCCGAAAGCGGCCTTGGGGTGCAGCAGGGTGGTGGCGCGGGTGTTGAGGGCGGGGTCACGGCGCACGAAGCGGCGGACGAGCAGGAGGGTCATGCCGATGAGCACCCCCACGCTCAACACGTCGGCGAGCAGACGGTAGAAGTTTCCGAGCGGGCCGGCGCCGAGCATGTGGAACTCCGGCAGGTAGCCTTCCAGCACATCGCCAAGGTTTACCAATAGATACAAGGTAAAGCCCCACGCCACGAGGGCATGGAACAGGCTGGCGAGCGGGCGGGTTTTCCAGGTGGGGGTGAGGCCGACGAACTTGACGGCGACATCGACCAAGCGACCGGGGATGATGGACCAGTCCGGCTTTCCCTGGCCGCGGCCAATGGTTCGAGCGATGCGCAGTGCGACGAAGCCGGCGGCGCCGGCGGCGGCCACAGCGGCGATGAGGAAGATGATGCGTTCAATGGGAGAGAGCATGGGCGGACCTCGCGGGGCTAATCAAGGGATGGGGCTGGCGCGATGCGGGCGGTATTGAAAGGTGCGGGCCGTGCGCGAAAAGTTTACCATGAGGGGTTGACCAGGTTTACACCCAAATTTGGAACTAACTACAAGTCTCCCAACAGTTGATTAGGTTAAGTTCTAGGGCAGGTAAATATATCGGTTACGTCGGCTGATTTTCTAGAGTTTCCCGTATCGCTCTTGCATCTCGAATCCAATTCTCAAGAAGTCTTCTACCCGGTAATTTCCTTACCAGTTTCTTCTTGCTGTTTGTCTCTTTGGCTTGTAGATAAAGATCTTCAGGAACTAGTTCTGTAAGATCTTCGATGTTTACAATACCTAGATTGCTTAATAAATCCACATACTCTTCTGTCATTCCACGAAGCACAAATAAGTCTGATGGTTGAATCTGAATGTATCCGGAGTTTGTTACATTGAGAATCTCAACAATATGTGCATTGAGACTCTTGTGCTCTTGCCGTGCACGAATCGTCAGGCGGCGGTGCAGTTCAGGGTCGATACGAAGAACGAACTTGCCGGAAAACGGGCGTTCCGGTTCTTCACCCCGTTCTTTGCAAAAGGCCAAGTAATCTTCTACCGAGTCGGCAAGCGCCTGACGAAGTTCATCCGGCGTGGTGCCCTGAAACGTAATCACGTCGCTAGTATTGATGACCTCGCCGTGAAAAATCCCGGCTTCGTCATCAAATTCCACGGTGGCGATATAGTTTTTGTATTCCATCATCTATCCTTCCGGGGCGATTCCGGCGGTAAATAGGAACCGTCTCATAGATTTCATCGCGCCCTTGTCTGTTTCTTTTTGCGGGTGAGGGCGGTGAAACACGGCACGAACACCGTTCAATGTAACCCGCAAACGCGAACCACTACCTTCTGATATCTCCGCACCTAAGGCCGTCAATAGATTTTCAATGTCTTTCCAATTGAGGTTGGAGGGAATCGGGTCCGTGAAGATGCGTTCTAGAGTTCGACGCTGACGGGCATTCATTGTGGGTGTATAGTATCATTTAATAGTACCATTGTCAATCTATCCTACCTTCACCGCCAGCCTTGGATACAGCGCTTACTGTACCGCGGTGGGAAAGTTGAACTCCACAAGCTTATACGGTCATACCGCGAACATGGCCGCGAGGGTGGCCAGCACCGACTTGCCGGTAGCAGAAGACACCACACCTAGCCGTTTAACCAGCCTTTTCTTGTCCACCGTGCGCAGTTGGTCCAGCACCACCCAGCCATTCTTACCCTGAAATCTGCAGGGCACCCGCGTAGGGTACTCCCGCCCTTTCGTCGTCATCGGCGCGACGATGACTGTACCGATGTGCTCGTTCATTTCATCCGGCGAGATGACCAGGGCTGGGCGGGTCTTGCGCATCTCACGCCCCACGGTCGGGTCAAAGCTGACCAGGTACACCTCAAAGCGGCGGGCTACCACTCCCATTCCTCATCGTCCCACTCATGGTTCAGGTCATCGCTCTCCAACAGAGCGTCATCCCCAACCGCGGCCATGCGGGCGAAGGCTTCGGCCCAGCCGGTGCGAGGTTCGATCAGGGCGCGCAGAATGAGCTGGTTCTCACCGACAACCAGTTCGACTTCTTCGCCCAGATTGGCCTGTTCCAGCAATATCTTCGGGATACGCACCCCCTGCGAGTTGCCGATTTTCACAATCTTTGTGGTCGGATTATTCATGCCACACCTCCGTAGTAATCACATTGTAATTACATTGGCTGGCGGTGTCAACCCGGGTCAATCCTTACCCCAACAACCTCTTCAAATAATCCAGATGCGGTTCGACGGCGAGGGCGCCCTGCTCAATGATGAAGGGAATCTTGGCGACATCGTTCAGGCCGATGTTGTACTCAAACGGCGGCACGATGGTGATGATCTCGGCGTGGTGCATCAGGCTGGCAGAGGCGAACTGGTAGGCCAGCAACTGGTTGGTCATGTTGCTGAACATCTGCATGGCGTAAGCGCCGACGGTGCGCACGTCTTTCTGCGGCGGGGTCTCGAAACCCACAGCGATAATGAGGTCTGCGCCGGCGCGCACCGCCACATCCACCGGTAACGGGTCGGACAGTGCGCCATCCACCAGCAGGCGGCCATCCACCTCGCGCGGCTCGAACAACAAGGGGATACCGGCGCTGGCGCGCACCGCATCCACCAGCCGCCCGCGGGTAATCACCACGGGTTCGCCGGTCAGCAAGTCGGTACACACCACATGAAAGGGGATGCGGGTGTGCTCGAACATGGTGAATTTGCCGTAGGCGGCCTCGAAGCCGCGCAGTATGGGCGCATCACGGAAGATGCCAAAGCGCTCGGAGAATTTCAGCCATTTGGGCAGGGCCATCTCGGCAATGTCGCGATAATTCACCTGACTGGTCACGTCCGACTTCCAGGCCAGCATGGCGGTCTTGACGGCCTGTTCCGGGGCAAATCCCAGCGCGACCAGCGCACCGAAGATGGCGCCTCCGGAGCAACCGACGACGAAATCAATGCCGATGCCGGCCTCGGTCAGCCGCCGCCAAGTGCCCAAGGCGGCGGCGCACTTCAGCCCGCCAGAGCCGATGACCAGCGCCACACGTTGCTTCGGGGCGTCGCTCATGTCGACTCCATCAGACGCATCAATTGCGGCAGGATGCGTTCGCCTTCGCGCTCCCCCACCGAGATAATGTAAGGAACTTCGTGGGTGTCGAACTGGTGAATCGGGCGGTCGAACCGCGGCACGATGGAAATCACTTCCAAATGGTGCGCCATGCTATGAAAAGCCGAGGACGCTTTGAGCAGATTCCCAGTCATCACACCCTGCACGTGGAAAAGGAACTTGCCAAAGTTATCCAGGGGGATGATGGGCGTGGATTCAAACCCGAGGGCCAGGATGATGTCTGCGCCTTCGCGCATCGCCACGCCCACCGGCAACGGGTCGGAAAGGTAGGCATCCGCCAGCAGTTGCTCGCCGCGACGCACCGGCGCAAACACCAGCGGCAGGGCGATGCTGGCGCGCACCGCCTCCCACAGCAGGCCTTCGCTCAACACCACCTGGTGGCCGGTCATGTAATCCGTGGCGGGGATAAAGAGCGGGATGATGCAATCGGCAAAGGTCTTGCCGTTAAAAGCGGTCTGAAGGCGTTCGTTAATCAAGCGGTCTTCGCGCAGGTAAAAGAACTCGCGCGCCTTGAACTGGCGCGGGAAGAGCAATTGCAGGATGGCGAGGCGATTGGGCAGTTCGGTGACATCGCGGGTCCACAGGCGGGCGTTCATCTCCACGATGTCATCCACCGGGTGGCCAAGAGCGAACAGCGCGGCATAGATACTGCCTCCTCCGCCGCCGACCAGCAGGTCAATTTCAATGCCCTCGCGGCGCAGAACGCGCAGCAGGCCGAGAGCGGCCGTGCATTTCACGCTGCCCCAACCCACCACCAGCGCGATGCGCTTGCGGTTCGTCATAAGAGGCTCTCCATTAATAGGATGATACCAAAGACACGCGGGTATCCGGCGTATAATCTCGGCATGCCGCGCCCCCTGCGTTCCTTCCGGGTGGAGGCCATCGTCCTCAAACACAACGAACATGGGGAAGCCGACCGGCTGCTCACCGTCTACACCCGCGAACGCGGCAAACTGAAAGTGCTGGCCAAAGGCGTGCGAAAGCTGAGCAGCCGCAAAGCCGGGCACGTGGAACCCTTCAGCCGCGTCACGCTGCTGCTGGCCACCGGCAGCACCTGGTATGTGCTGCAACAGGCCGAAGCTCAGGAAACCTACAATGGCCTGCGGGCCGACCTCACCCGCATGGGCCAGACAGCCTACGCCGCCGAACTGTTGGACCGTTTCACCATTGAAGAAGAGGAGCACGCGGCGCTGTACCGCCTGCTGGCGCAAACGCTGGGGCGGCTGGCCACCGAAGACGATATTGACCTGGTTATTCGCTATTACGAGATGCGGCTGTTGGACAACCTGGGCTTCCGACCTGAACTGCAAAAATGCGTGGTCACCGGCGCAGCCATTGTGGCCGAGGACCAGTACTTCTCGGCATCGCTGGGCGGGGCGGTGAGCGCGGCGGCCGGGCGCGGGCTGGCGGGGGCCGCGCCGGTGAGCCTGGCGGCGTTAAAATACATGCGCCACATGCAGCGCAGCAGTTACCGGGAAGCGCAGCGCGCCCGCATCGGCCCCGAGGTGAAACGCGAGATGGAAATCCTGATGCAGCATTACATCACCTACCTGCTGGAGCGCGGCCTCAACTCGCCGGCCTTTCTGCGCCGCCTGCGGCAGGACGATGCCGCCCGCAACTGAGCCTGCCCTGCTTTGAGAACTCCCCGATGAAATCGCCCCTGAAACTCGTGCTACGGCTGGCAGGCGTGGCGTTGGTCGCCTGGGCAGCGTGGGGCCTGCGCGCCCATGCCGTTGCGGAATTGCCGCCAGACTACGACGAAGACGATTACCTGCGCGCGGCACAGTTGTACGCTGACGGCCTGCGCGCCGGGGATTGGCGTATCCTTACCGAAGTCAATTACCGCGAAGAACATCCCCCACTGGCAAAAGTCCTGTATGCGCTGCCGCTGGCCAGCCTGGAGCCCGCCGCAGAAATCCCGGACCGCCCTACCAGCGCCGGGCCGGCGCACGACCTGCCGCCGGAGTACCTGGAGGAAGCGCGTGCCCAGGCGGCGCGTTTCGGCACGTTGGAGGCCATCCTCCTGGCGCTGGTGAACCCGCTTGCGGGTCTGTTCCTGGCGGTGCATTCCTTTACCATCAAGTACCAATCCCAGGTGATGCTGGAAGCCCTGCCGGCACTGACCAGCGCGGCGCTGGTGCTGGCCTACGAGCGTTCGCGCGTGTGGGAGACGGGGCGCGCCAGCGGCTGGCTGGCGGCTTCGGCCGTGCTGCTGGGGCTGACGGCGGCCGGAAAATATATCTACGCGGTGGCGGGCGTGGCGGCGCTGGCACACTGGCTGTGGCACGGGCGCGGTAGCTTGCGCAAAACTCTGCCGCTGGCGCTGGGCTGGGGGGCGGTTTCGCTGGTGGTGTTCTTCGGTGCCAATCCGTACCTGTGGCCGGACCCGCTGGGGCGATTGAGCGCTTCGGTGCTGTACCATGCGGGCTATGCCACCGGCGCGGCCGAAGTGGAGAGCGCGGGGTTCCCGGTGTGGCAACCGCTCGTGTGGCTGTTCGGTTCTGTGCCGTGGCATCCGGGGGCGATCCTGATATTGGCGGACCTGCCCATCACGCTGCTGGCGTTGTTCGGGCTGCGGCGCACGGCCAGTTCGCGGCCGGTGTTCCTGTGGTGGCTGGCGGTAGCCCTGTTGTTCCTGTTCCTGTGGCCCACCAAGTGGCCGCAGTACATCTTAGTACTCACCTTCCCGCTGGCGTTTGCCGCGGCCGAAGGCGCGCGGGCGCTGGTCTGGGAACCGCTGACGGCGGCGTGGCGCGCCCGCGGGACACGCCAACCCCGAATACACGCCCGCCGCGGCGAAGCGGCGCGCGCCGCGCTGTGGCTGCTGCCGGGCGTGGTGGCCGTAACAGTCATCACCTTCTTCCCGTTGCTGTTCCAGAGCGGCATGATGCTGACCGACTTCAACGCGCGTTCCATACGCGACGGGTTGCAGGGCGGCGTGAGCCGCGCGGCACTGGCGGGCCTCACCGGCCAGGTGGAACCGCCCGAAGAGTATTCGTTTTGGGAACCCGGCCGCGGCCAGGAGGTGAGCTATGTGGGGTTCCGCCAGTTCTTTGAAGTGCTCAACGGCATCCCGGATGTGTGGGTGTTCAATCTATTATGGATGATTCTCTCGGTAGCATTGCAGGTGGCGCTGGGCATGGGCGTGGCGTTGCTGCTGCACACGCGCGGCCTGCGCGGCCGCCCGGTGTGGATGGCGCTGTTCCTGCTGCCGTGGGCCATCCCGGAGTTCGTGGGCGTGCTGTCCTGGATCCAGGTATTCAGTCCGGACAGCGGCTGGGTGGGGCTGGCGGCCAGCGGCTCGTTTGGGCAGACCAACGGCAACCCGTTCGCAGCGGCCGTGACGCAATGGACCAACGACCCCAACCTGGCGATGCTGGTGCTGTTGCTGGTGGGCCTGTGGATGGGCTGGCCACTCATCATGCTGGCCGCCTCGGCGGGGCTGCGTTTGCTACCGCGCGAAGTATATGAGGCGGCCGAACTGGACGGCGCGGGCGGCTGGCAGGTATTCCGCACCATCACCTGGCCGCTGCTGTTCCCCCTGCTCACGCCGATCATCCTGCTACGGGCCATTTCGGCGTTCAACCAGTTCTACCTGTTCTGGGTATTCAACCCGCCTTGGCCAGTCCTCACAGCCTCCTCGCTTTCCTATTATCTTTTCCGCTACGATAACCTGTACGCCGGTTCCGCGACAGTCAATATGATCACGGTACTGATTCTGGCCGGGATGATCGTGTGGTTCGCCCGCAGCACCCGCGCCGGCGAGGGAGTGACCTATGCTTAGGAGTACCCCGCTGGGCCGCGGCGGCGCCTACCTGCTTCTGGGGGTGGTGGCGGTATTCGTGCTGCTACCCATCTGGGGGCTGTTCAATGTGGCGCTGGATGGCTCGCTGAAAGGCGCACCGGTCGAATTACGTTTCGTACCCAAGGAGCCGTCGCTGGAAGCCTTCCGCAGCGTGTGGAATGAACCGGCGCAATCGTTGAATTTTCTGGGCTTGCTGCGCAACAGCCTGGTGGTCTCCGGCGGCGCGGCGCTGGTTTCGGTGGGGTTCGGGTTGAGCGCGGCGTACGCCTTTGCCCGTTTCCGCTTTCCCGGCCGCGGGCCGGGCCTGTTCCTGCTGCTACTGGGCACGCTGTTGCCACCGGTGGCATTGATGACGCCGCTGTGGTTGCTGCTTTCCATGCTTGGATTGCGCACATCCTTGCTGGGACTGATGCTGGTGTACACGGCGTTCGCCATGCCATTCTGCATCTGGACGATGCGCGCCGCGTTCCAGGCTATCCCGCTTGAACTTGAAGAAGCCGCCCTGCTGGATGGCGCCAGTACGCTGGTGACATTCGTGCGGGTCAGCCTGCCGCTGGCGTTGCCGCCGATTGCGGTGGCGGCGCTGATTGCTTTCGTGCTGGGCTACTCGGAATTCGCCATCGGCTGGCTGTTCGTGGAGAGCGCCCAGAATGTGACGCTGGCGATGGGCATCTCCGGCCTGATGGATCTGGGCCGGCCATGGAGCGCGACCGCCGCCCTGGCCCTGCTGATGAGCCTGCCAGTGGTCATTCTGTTCCTTCTGCTGCGGCGCTGGCTGCTTACCGGCCTGTCGTTGGGCACCATTCAGGAAGAGGAGTAATCATCGTGAGCAGCAGCCCGCTCCTTAACCTGGCGCAGATGCGGCTTTCCGACGCGCTGGAAACGGATGTGACCCTGACCACCTCCGGCACGCTGGACAGCCAGCATGCGATGCTGCGCTGCCGTGTGGAAGGGCCGGGGCATGTGCCGGAGAGTATCATCATCAAGCAGTTCACCCGGCAGGAAGACAATGCCGAGGGCGTGCGGCGTTTCCGCAATGAGTGGGCGGCGATGGAGTTCCTCAGCGGGCTGGGTCTGCAACTCTCGCCCAACCTGCTGCTGGGCGACCCGGCCGCCAATCTTATGATCATTGAAGACCTGGGCGTACGGCCCACGGTGCAGGACCTGCTGTTTGAGCCCAATTCCCAGAATGCCGAAGAGGCGCTGGTGGAACTGGGCACCTGCCTGGGCCGCCTGCACGCCGCCACCGCCGGCCGCGAAGAAGAGTTTGCCGCCCTGCAAGCGCGGCTGGGCGCCCGTGCGCCGGTGAGCGATTCGAGCCTGGACCTGCGCCACCGCTGGGAGACCATCGAAGATTGTTTCGCCGGGCTGGGCATCCCCCTGGGCGCGGACTTTGCCGGGGCGGCGGCGGAGATGGAATCCTGGCTGCACGGCGTGCACCCGTTACGCGCTTTGGCGCACTGCGATGCCGGCGTGCACAACTTCCTTTGGATGGACCCCGGTGTGCGGCTGATGGATTTTGAGTTTGCCTCCTATGAATGCGCCCTGTTGGACGTGGTGCCGGCGCGGCTGGGGTTCCCGCCCTCCTTCCGCAGCCGGCGTGTGCCGCCGGAACTGGTGGCGCGGCTGGAAGCCAACTACCGCACCGAACTGGGCAAGGCGCTGCCGGCGGCGTGGGAAGACGACTTGTTCCAGACCGCGCTGGTGGATGCCTGCGCCCACTGGGCGCTGAGCCGGGTGGAAGGCATCTGGCGCAATTACCTCAAGATGATGGTGGAAGAAGGCGAAGAGCGCGCCCGCGAGACCGTGGGCGTGGCGGATGAGCGCATCCAGGTGTACCGGGCCAAAGTGTTTACCTACGTAAGCGGATTCGTGGCGGCTGCCGCAGAGTTCGAGCGCGCCGATGCCCTGCGCAAGCCGCTCAAGGCGCTGCTGGGCGAGTTCAAGAAACTGTGGCCGGATATCGCGCCGGTGGACGTGTACGCGGCGTTGGCGGAGTAGCCGTTCCGAATATGTGGCAAGGTTCGCCTGATGATGTGGTTTGTTGGTTGTGCAGGGTCGAGCTTAGCTCGACCCTGCTTTCACAGCCGGTGCAGGAATTAGAACCCACTTTCAAAGTCATCGAGCATTCATTTGCAATATTTTTCACAATCTGGTAAACTCTGAATACCACCTCCTTTCTGCATGAAGAGACCTGCCCCCTCCTCGGCCGGTCTCTTCTATTTCTCCGAGCCTGATGGCCGGTGCAGTTGGGCTTTTGCCGCCAATAAGCCAATTCCAATTTCGGACAAATAAAATCATATTTCTCCGCGATGCGGGACATGTGTCCTTGCATGTAAAGGGCATCTGCAACTGCGGATTCAGGGGATCAAGCCTTTTAATAAGACAGCAGAAACCCATCAGGAGCGTGATAAATGCAAGCCATTCCCGGAGACCTCCTCGCCATAGACCGCCAGGGCCGCGCCAAGACTCCTTCTTTGAATCTGGAGTTGCGCAATTCCACCCAGCGGGTGTGCGATTTTGACGAAGTCCTTTTGCCCTTCTCGCCTGAGCAGGCCATCTTTGAGGCGGCGCGCTGTATCCATTGCCCGGACCCGGCGCCGTGTGTGCGCGCCTGCCCGGCCGAAAATGACATCCCCTCGGCGATGTGGCTGATTGAGCAGGGTCGTTTCCTGGATGCCGCCGACCTGTACCGCCAGACCAGCAGCATGCCGGAAATCTGCTCGCGGGTGTGCCCGCACGAAGCACTATGCCAGGGGTCGTGCGTGATGGGCAAGCACGAAGAGCCGGTGCAGACCGGTATGCTGGAACGGTTCGTGACCGACTACCAGCGCTACGTCGGCGAACTGAGCATTGATGTGGCTGAACCGACCGGCAAGCGAGTGGCGGTTATCGGCGCGGGACCTTCCGGCATTGCCTGCGCCGAACAACTGGCGCGCGCCGGTCATGACGTGACCATTTTCGACGCCAAGCCCCAGCCGGGCGGCCTGCTGCTGTATGGCATCCCCAATTTCAAACTTGAAAAAGACGTTGTGTTCGCCCGGGTCGATGACCTGTTCCGCATGGGCGTGAAATTCGTCGGCAATACGTTCATCGGCCGCGACAAGACCATTGACCAGCTGGAGGCGGAAGGCTTCCAGGCATTCTATATCGCCACCGGCACCTGGATTGACTCGCCCATGAATGTGGACGGCGAAAACCTGCCGGGCGTGTGGAAGGGTACCGAGTTCCTCATCCGCGCCAATGTTAAGACGGCCTATCTGCCGGACGATATGAAAGACCGGCCGGAAATCGGCAAGAAGGTCGTGGTCATCGGCGGCGGCGACACCGCCAGCGACTGCCTGCGCACCGCGCTGCGCATGGGCGCCGAAGAGGTGACCTGCGTGTACCGCCGCACCGAAAATGAAATGCCGGGCGGCAGCAAGGACCGCAAGCTGGCCCGCGAAGAGGGCGCCAGTTACCAGTTCCTCACCCAGCCGTTGCGCTTCATCGCCGGTTCGGACGGCCACCTGGCTGCCATCGAGTGCATGCGCATGGAACTGGGCGAGCCGGATGCCAGCGGCCGCCGCAAGCCGATGCCGGTGGAAGGCAGCGAGTTCCTGATTGAAGCCGACACCGCCATCCTGGCGTTGGGCTACTGGCCGGACGAAACCATCGGAAAGACCACGCCGCAGTTGGAAACGCACAAATACGGCCTGATCGTGACCGGCAAGACCACCGGGCAAACCACCCGGCCGGGCGTGTACGCCGGCGGCGACGCCGTGACCGGCCCGGATCTGGTGGTGACCGCCATGACGGCCGGACGACGAGCCGCCGAGGCGATCGACTCTTACTTACGAACCAGGGTGAACTGAGCTATCTGCTACCGCAGACGGAGCGCGCCGCTCATCACAGCCTCACCGCTGCCTGCTATCGCTCTCCGACACTGACGCATCGCTGATGCCAGCATCGCAACTGCACTGACGAGTTCACCTTTTGTTCACTCCTTTTGGGTAGAGCGGCCCCGCGCAAGCGGGGTCGCTCGATTCAAGGGGACAGTGAGTGGGGATTAGGAATCAGGAATTGGTTATTCATACATCGTTATTCGATATTCGAATCCTTGCCTCGAAACCATTCGCTCATTGACCGCGCGGACCAGGGACAAAGAACAAAGGACTGTAACACTGCCGCACTTCAGAACTTCCACACTTCCGCACACCCCATCGTTTGCGGCTAAAATAACTGAATGATGGAAAACTGGGGCCTGCTGGGCCATGAATGGGCGGTGGACCTGTTGCGCAAGCACGTGGTGAATGGCCCGCGCCATGCGTACCTGTTCACCGGCCCGCAGGGCGTGGGGCGGCGCACGCTGGCGCTGCGGTTTGCGCAGGCGCTGAACGCCGAAGCCGCCCCTGCCCCGGGCGAGTTTGACCCGGCCAGCCGCACCAGCCAGCAAATCGAGCGCATGCAACACCCGGATTTGAGCGTGGTGCAGGTAGCGGAAGACCGTCGCGACATCCTGATTGACCAGATTCGCGAGCTGGGGCGCGGGCTGGCGCTCTCGCCGTACATGGCGCGCTGGAAAATCGCACTGTTGCTGAATTTCGAACACGCCAACGAGAACGCCCAGAACGCCCTGCTGAAAACGCTGGAAGAACCGCCGGCGCGGGTGATCCTGTTGATGACGGCGGAAAGCGCCGAGGCGCTGCTGCCGACGATTTCGTCGCGTTGTGAAGTGTTGCGCCTGCGGCCGATGGCGGCGGGGGCGCTGGCAGCCGGGTTGGAACGGACGGCGGGCGTAGCGGCGGCGCAGGCAGGACTGCTGGCGCATGTTTCGGCGGGGAAACCGGGGGCCGCGCTGCGCTTGAACGGCCAACCGGACGCGCTGGCGCGCCGCAATACCTGGCTGGATGGCCTGGCGGAGGCTCTGGCCGGCGGGCCGGTGGCGCGCTTTGCCTATGCCCATGAATTAAGCAAAGACAAGGCGACCCTGATGGGCGCGCTGGACGTGTGGCTGTCGTTGTGGCGGGACGTGATGATTCAGGCGGCCGGGGCAGGCGCGGCGCTGGCGAACCCGGACCGCGCCGCGCAGGTGGATGCGCTGGCCGCGGGCGTGGGGCTGGCGGCGGCACGGCGGGCAGCGGCGGCGGTGGAACGCACGGCCGGGTTGTTGCAGCAGACGAACGTGAACGCCCGCCTAGCGGCGGAAGTGCTGTTGATGGAGATGCCGGGAACGACGTAGGATCTGGGAGTCTTTGGGTTTGGAAGGTGCGGAAGGATGAGGATGAGCCCCTAGTCCGTTAGGAAAGGGTCGCGATTAGGATTTGCTTTCCAGAGAATCGGTCTGAAAATAGTGCTGAGCGGGATTCCTCGCTGCGCTCGGAATGACAAAGGTGGGCATTTGAATCTGAGCAAAGATACTTCATTATCCCATTACATCGTTAATCACGATATTTTTCTAAATAATTATATACAGCAAAATATTTTGCTATTCGTTGGCATGGACCTGAATCAGGGCGTGTATTCTGCCCTGCCCTTCCCATGCTATACTCGTCTTAATTTGGCGCTTCTATGACCGACCAACTTACCGAATCCAGCGGCACGCTTGCTTCTCTGCGGCTGATTTACGAAATCAGCCGTGAACTGGCGACCGCCATTGACCTGCGGACGGTGCTGACGCGGGTGCTGTTCCTGTCGTTGCGCAATGTGCAGGGCAGCAGCGGCGCGGTCATCGTGCTAGATGACAACGGGGAACCGGTCGATTCGGCCATCATCCACGCCGGAAGCGTACAGAATCCCAATACACAACGCTTACGCACCACCCTGGACGGCGGCCTGGCGGGTTGGGTGGTACGCACGCGCCAATCCGCGCTGGTGACGGACACCAGCAATGACGAACGCTGGATTAAACGCCAGTACGACGGCGAAGCCGATTCCGGCCCCAAATCCTCCGTGTCTGCGCCGTTGATGGTGCGCGACCGGCTGGTGGGGGTCATCACCCTCACCCACCCGCAAAAAGACTTCTTTACTACGGAGCATCAGGCGCTGATTCAGGCCATCGCTGACCAGGCAGCCATCGCGGTACTCAACGCGCGCCTGCTGGACGAAAGCAACCGCAAGGCGGCGGCGATGACGGCGCTGGCACAGAGCGCAGCCAGCATCAACGCCACGCTGGACCCGGAAGAGGTGCTCCAACGCATCCTCGAGCAGACCAGCGAGGTATTCAAGGCCGAGGCCGTCTCGCTGTTGCTGGTAGACCCGGTCACAAACGACCTCGTGTTCCGCGCCGCCACCGGCACCAAGCGCAATGAAATCCTGGGCAAACGCCTGGCGATGGGCCAGGGCGTGGTGGGCTGGGTGGCCGAGAAAGGCGAGGGCGTGGTGCTGCAGGATGCGATCAAAGATGAGCGTTTCTTCGCCGAGATGGACAAGAACACCGGCTACAAGACCCGCGCCCTGGCGGCGGCGCCCATCCGCGCCAAAGGGCAAATCATTGGCGTGCTGGAAGCGCTGAACCCGGCCAAACCGTTCCAGAGCGACGCGCTAACAGTGCTGGAAGGCATTGGCAGCCTGGCGGGCACGGCGATTGACCACGCCCAACTGTTCAACCAGGTGGCGGCGGCACGCACCCGCTACCTTGAACTCTTTGAAGACAGCATCGACCCCATCTTCATCACCGACCAGGATGGGCGCATCGTCGAGTCCAACCGGCGGGCGGAACTGTTCACCGGCTTTAACGGCGCATCGCTGCACAAGATGAACATCTACCAACTGCACAAGGTGGACCTGAAAGCCGTGGGCGAAGACTTTGCTGCCCTGCGCGGGGTGGAACCTTTGATGTACGAGTCCCGTCTGCAAGGCAGCGGCGAAAAAGAAATCGATATCGAAGTCCACATCCGCAACGTGACGATTGACGGCGCCGACCGCCTGCAATGGCTGATGCGGGACATCTCCGAACGCAAGGAACTGGATAAACTGCGCGACGACCTGATGTCGATGATCTACCACGACCTGCGCTCGCCGCTTTCCAACGTGATTTCCAGCCTGGACCTGATTGCGGCAATGCTGCCACAGGATGACGCCAACCTGAAGAGCCTGCTGGAAATCGCAGTGCGTTCCACGGAGCGCGTGCAACGGCTGGCGGCCTCGCTGCTGGATACGGCGCGGCTGGAAGCCGGCCAGCGCATCGGCAACCAGGTGCCGTCCTCGCTCAACGCAATCCTGCTGGAAGCGGTGGATGCGGTGGCACATTCAGCGGAGTCCAAACAGATGCCGCTGGGAACCGCCTACCCCAAACCCGACCTGACGGTAAAAGTTGACGCCGACATGATTCGGCGGGTGGTCATCAACCTGCTGGAAAACGCGGTCAAATACTCGCCGGAGGGTACCCAGCTCACGCTTGGCGCAGCCGAAGTGGACGGCATGGCGCAGGTATGGGTGGCGGACACCGGCAAGGGCATCCCGGAAGAAGACCAGAGCCGCATTTTTGAGAAATACACTCGCGCCCGCATCGGCACCGGCACCGCCAAAGGGCTGGGGCTGGGGCTGGCGTTCTGCAAGCTGGCGGTGGAGGGGCACGGGGGCAAAATCTGGGTGAAGAGCGAGCTTGAAAAAGGCTCGACGTTTACCTTCACCCTGCCGCTGGCAGCCGAATAAAGCGGCCGCCTGTATAATGATTCCGAAGCCATGAAACAAATCGGCAAGGGCGTTTTCATTGAAGATTCCTACCCCGGCGTCACGCTCGGCGCGCTGGTCATGCCGCGCGGGGTGGTGATGATTGACGCGCCGCCGCGCCCGGACGATGGGCGCGCCTGGCTGGCCGACCTGCGCAAGAGCACCAAGAGCAAGCAGCGTCTGCTGGTCAACCTCGATTCGCACCCGGACCGCACGCTGGGCGCACGCGTGCTGGATTGCGCCGTGCTGGCGCACAACGAAACGCTGGACCTGTTCCGCCAGCGCAGCTCCATCTTCAAGGCGCAGGGCGCCGACAGCGGCGCGGACTGGGAAGGGCTGAGCGGGCTGAGCGGCCTGCGCTGGCTGGCCCCGGGCATCACCTTTGACGAACAGGCGCGCCTGCACATGGAAGGCCAGCCGGTGCTGGTGACGGCCCGGCCCGGCCCGGAACCCGGCGCCTGCTGGGTGGAACTGCCGCAGTCGAAAATCGTGTTCATCGGCGATGCCGTGATGGTAAAACAGCCGCCTTTCCTGGCGTTTGCGAACCTGGAAGAGTGGCTGGAAACGCTGGACACCTTGCTGGGCAGGAACTACAAGGGCTGGAAGGTGGTCGCCAGCCGCGGCGGCGTGATTAATGAGAAGCACATCCGCGCCTTCCGCAAGGCGCTGGCTGCCCTGCACCTGAAACTGGAAAAGATCGGCCCGCGCAAGCGCGGCGCGCTGGACGCGGCGGAAAAATTGATACCCAAGTTACTGGTGAGCTTCGAGTCGCCGGCGCGCGCCAAGGCTCACCACACGCAACGCCTGCGCTACGGGCTGAAGCGCTATCTGCACCGCAATTACGGGACCGTCTCGACGGCGGCGCTGGGCGAGTCGGAAAGCAGCTAGAAACGAAAGCAGCTCACGCAAAGGCGCAAAGCTGCTAAGAATACAACTGCAAGGAAGAGCGGCTCTGCCACAAAGGTACAGAGAAAAGCTAAACCCGCTCATGCAAAGTGGCAGTGAAGATAGACACGCCAAGAAGAATCTTCCAAGAACGAGAACCAGATAACCCAATGACGCTTACGCCCTACACGCCGCTCTACGAACTTACCCGCGGGCGAGTGGTGGAGTCGGTGCATTTTGGCGCGCTGGCGGTGGTGGACGCAACCGGCAAACTGCTGGCATGGGCCGGGGACCCGCACGGCCAGGCCTACCTGCGCTCCACCGCCAAACCGTTCCAGGCGCTGCCGTTCATTGAAGCAGGCGGGCATACCCACTTCAACTTCACGCAGAAAGAAGTGGCGCTGATTTGCGCGTCGCACACCGGCACGGATGCGCACGCCGAAGTCGCGGCGGGCATCCAGGCGCGCATCGGGCTGGGCGAGGAGGCGCTGCAATGCGGCGTGCACCCGCCCTACGATGCGGCCACCGCCGAGCGACTGAAAGCCGCGGGACAGGAGCCGACCCCCAACCGCCACAACTGCTCCGGCAAACACACCGGCATGCTGGCGCACGCAGTTTTGAAGGGGGCGGACGCGGCCACGTACCTCGAACATGACAACCCGGTGCAACAGGCCATCCTGACGGCGTTTGCCGAGATGTGCGGTCTGGAACCGCGCGAGGTGGAAATCGGGATTGATGGCTGCTCGGCGCCAAACTTCAGCGTGCCATTTCACAACGCGGCGTGGGCATTGGCGCGGCTGGCCGACCCGGCCGGGTTGAGCGAGCCGCGCACCGCGGCCTGCCGCACCATCACCGCGGCGATGCTGGCGTACCCGGAGATGGTGAGCGGCCCCGACACGTTTGACACCGACCTGATGCAGGCTACCGGCGGGCGCATCCTGACCAAGGGCGGCGCGGAAGGCTACCAGGGCGTATGCGTGATGCCCGGCGCGCTCGGCAAAGCGTCGAAGGCGCTGGGCATTGTGCTCAAAATCGCGGACGGTGACCGGCGCGGCTGGGCGCGGCCGGCGGTGACGCTGGCGCTGCTGGCAGAATTGGGCGCGCTGAGCGAAAGTGAAATGGCGGCGCTGGTGAAGTACGGGCCGCGCCGCGAAGTGACCAACTGGCGCGGCCTGCTGGCCGGCGAGGCGCGGCCGTGCTTTACCCTGGAGCGCGCGTGAGCCAGGCGGCATTAAAGAAGAAAGCGCTGGCGGTTCACGAACGGCTGATGGCCCACTACGGCAAGCCGACCTGGCGCACGCCCCTGCCGGCGCTGGATGAACTGGTGTCCACCATCCTCTCGCAGGCGACCAGTGACCTGAACCGCGACAAGGGCTTCGACGCGCTGAAAGCGAACTTCAAGGATTGGGAGGCGGTGCGCGATGCGCCCGCTAAAGACGTGGTCACGGCCATCACCCCTGCCGGGCTGGCGAACCAGAAAGGCCCGCGCATCCAGCAGGTGTTGCGCGAAATCACCGAAAAGACCGGCGCGCTGAGCCTAGAATTTCTGCGCGGCTACACGCCCCAACAGGCAATTGAATGGCTGGTGCAGTTCAAAGGCGTGGGACGCAAGACCGCCAGCATCGTGCTGCAATTTTCACTGGATCTGCCGGCCTTCCCGGTGGACACGCATGTGCACCGCGTGAGCGGGCGGCTGGGGCTGCGGCCGGAGAAAATGAGCGCCGACGCCGCCCACGAACACCTGGAAGCCTTGTTCCCCCCGGAAACGTATTATGATGGGCACCTGAACATCATCCGGCTGGGACGCGAAGTATGCCAGGCGCGCACCCCGCGCTGTGCGGACTGCCCGCTGCAAGACCTGTGCGATTACCGCAAAACCCACCCTGACGCGTGAGGGATGCCATGAGCCATCCGAACATTGATAAATTGAGAAGCGCACTGGACGCATTGGGCGCGGATGCCGAGACCCGCGCGGCGCTGGACGCGCTGGAGGCCGAACTGGCTAACGCCACCGATGAAAAGGCCAAGTTCGTATCGGTCATCACGCACGAACTGCGCCTGCCGATGACGAGCATCCAGGGCTACACCGACCTGCTGCGCCAGGGGGCGATGGGCGAAATCAACGACAACCAGCGCAACTTCCTCAACGTCATCCGCGCCAACGTACACCGGATGAATGCGCTGGTGACCAGCCTGTCAGACATGACCAAGGCGGAGGTCGGGCGATTGAAACTGGACCCTGCGACAGTGGCCTTGCGCCCGCTGGTGGACAAAGCGGCGGGCGCCAAAAAGGAAGCGCTTGCGGAATTCGAGCAGACGGTGGACAACCAGGTGGCGGAGGGCCTGCCGAATGTGCTGGCCGACCCGCAGCGCGTCCAGCAGGTGCTGGAACACCTGATAGACAACGCGGCGCGCTACGCCGACCCGGGCGGGACAATTACGGTGGGTGCGGAAGATAAGAACGGAAGCATTCGAATCACGGTACATGACAACGGCTACGGCATCCCCGAAGAAGACCTGCCCAAAGTATTTGAGCCGTTCTACCGCTCGGATGACCAGCGGGTGCGGGACAAGCACGGCTGGGGATTGGGACTGAGCGTGTGCCGCCAGCTGGTGGCGTTGATGAGCGGAAACGTGGGGCTGGAAAGCCGCCCCGGCGAGGGCACCACCGTGTGGGTGGAGTTGCCGAAGGCGTAACCGGAGCGACGCAACAAAGAAACCCGATTTCGAGGCATGTGCCTTTAAGAAATCGGGTTTCTTTTTTAGGGAAAGCCAGGACGCCGAGATCGCTTACTGCACCTGGAAGGTGAGGGTGGTGTTCAGTTCGCCATTCAGATAGATATCCGCTTTGTAGTCACCGGAAGGCCAGAGGAAACCAGCCTCGTTGGTGAGGTTGAAGGTGAGGATCGCGTCTGTGCTGGTCGTTGTGACTTCGTCAATCACAGTATTGGGCGCCTCGCCCTCTGCACTCACGGCGGTCCACACCACGCGCACCTCGGTCGTGTCCGGGGCGTTAGCAAGTTCCACGATGGCGTAAAACGTCTGGTCGTCGGAATACACGGTGGTGCGCTGGGCGCCATCGCCATCGGCGGCCATGTAGGCTTCGGCAATGTTGGCGGTGCTGAAACTGCACGCCAGGGCGGTCAGGACTAGAACGGCAAGGGCAAAAATCAGTTTGCGTTGATTCGGGGACATCGAACGGCTCCTTATGAAGTAAGTAGTGGCGGTGCGGCTATTTTAGCCCGGAGGTGCATTCCATGCGAGTTCGTGTTCGATGAAGGGCACGAGGGTTTCCACCTCACCGGCGATATCTTCGCGCAGGCGGGCGGCGAACACCGGCGCGAACCAGGGGCGCAGGTCAGCGCGCGGGTGGGGACTGTGCCTGAAGTATTCGCTCAGATAGACTCGGGTGAACAGGCGGCGCACCAGTTGGATGAGGGCATAGCCGGGCGTGGCCGGATCTACGTAGGAATATTGCAGCAATAACACTGAACGCGCTACATCTGCCAGCGGGTGGCCACAGGCGGCATCCACCCAGTCCAGCACCATCGGGCCGTCTGGCGTGTCGTAGACATTCTCCAGATGGAAGTCACCATGCAGCAGACGGTCGCCGCGCGGCAGCGAGTCGAGGCGAGCCAGCAGGGCGATGCGCTGCTCCTCGGTAGCGCCGTCCAACCCGGCGATGCGGCGTTTGAGTTTGGCGTGGGCATCCGGCAGACCTTCGGGCGTGCGGGTGTGCATTTCGGCGTGCAGGCGGGCCAGGCGGCGGGCCAGCGCGGGAAAGCGCCAGGGCGATTTCTGAAAGTCAGCCAGCAATGGCCGGCCCTGGATGCGCTGGTAGAGGATGCCGGGGCGTTTCTCTACTTTTACCCGTTCAAATACCTGCGGGCAGGGGTAGCCGGTGGCCTGCACGGCACTGGCGACTTCAAATTCGTAGTCGGCGGCCCCAGAATCCCAGCCGGGGCGAAAGAGTTTGAGGATACGGTCGTCGCCCCAGGCGAAGACTTCAGCGGTGCGGCCGTCGGCGAGGTGGGGGCCCTTTTGCATGTCGAGATTATACGGCAAGCGGCAGGGACCAGCTGCCTACCCCAAAACCTCAGGATCTGGCAGTCTACCCGCCATTCAGCATCATGAATTGAGACGCGTAGTCAGGGTTGGCAAAATCAAGCTTAATCCAGCCCTTGCCGAACAGGGGAGGCAGCTTGAAGCCCACCATCGTCACGGAAGTCAATAAACGCGTAACGCGCTCGCGCACTTCGGGCGGCTTGTTGGCGACCGAGTATATTCTCACCAGCCAGATGCCGACAAAGAGTCCAACAATGGCACAAAGGGCGGGCAGCCATTCAAACCGGAAACTAGACAAGAGGTCCAGGAAGCTGCCAAAACCATATCCTACAGCTGCCATCAGGAGTCCCCCCAGGCAGCCCATCCGCCCGGCCGAAACGTAGGCCTTGTTGGCCTGGTTGCACTCTTCGCAGATGGGGAACTTGAGCCAAACGTGCTGTTTGTTATTCCAACTGGACTTGCCCACCTGGTACACATGCGGTGTGACCGGATTGCCACAGGCCACACACCCAGGCGGCATGTTGTAACTTCCGAAGTACCCCACCTGGATGCGGGTCCTGGGTGTGCGCGCGGCTTTCTGATTGACCATGTTGCCCTCCCGAGAGAGAAAAGGGGATTCTGCCTGCCATTGCGAAAGTCTTTTTGAAAATCTTCTAAATCGGGCAGACATCCTCCAAAATGTGATATTTTTCACATTTTATTTATTGTACGCTTTTCCAATCGCTGAATCAACTCCCCTCCCCTTTTTTGACTTGCCTGCCGCTTCGCGCTATACTCTCACTACAGTTACGCACGGGGAGCTCGGTATTGCCGGGCTGAGAGGCAGACCGGCGTTGGGTGACGCCAACGCAAAGTCTGCGACCCGCGAACCTGAACCGGATAATGCCGGCGGAGGAATCGCTACCCCTGTACCCCACAGCCTCCGCCGACCCCCAGCGGAGGCTTTTGTTTTGCGAGCGGTTATCTTTGCTAATGGCGAACTGAACAACCTGGAAACGGCGCGCGGCCTGCTGCGGCCGGACGACCTGCTGCTGGCCGCCGACGGCGGCGGGCGGCACTGCCTGGCGCTGGGCGTAAGCCCGGCGGTGGTCATCGGCGATATGGACTCGCTGACAGCGGAAGAACTACGCCAACTGGAAATTCGCGGGGCCGACGTGCGCCGCCACCCGCCGCGCAAGGACGAAACCGATCTGGAACTGGCGCTGCTGCTGGCGAAGGAACGCATGGCAGACGAGGTATTGGTGCTGGGCGGGTTGGGGAATCGATGGGACATGAGCCTCGCCAACCTGCTGCTGGCGGCCTACCCGCCGCTGGCCGGCCTGCACATCACTTTCTGGGAAGATGGGCAACGACTGTTCCTCATCCGGGATACAGCGCGGATAGAGGGACATACGGGCGAAACGGTGTCTCTGATTCCGGTGGGCGGGGATGCGCACGGCGTGACGACCGAGGGGCTGGAATATCCGCTGCACGGCGAAACGCTGGCCTTTGGCGGCACGCGCGGCGTAAGCAACCGGATGACTGGAGAGCGGGCGCAGGTGACGTTGGAGGCGGGGTTGTTGTTGTGTGTGGTGGGGACTTCGCAATGAAGAAGAAAAACCATCTCACGCACAGCCGCAAAGAAAGACAAAAGAATAACCACAGATACAGTCGGTCGAGCGTTGCTCGACCTCAAGCAGAAGGCCTATGGCCTTCTGCACTCGGATGAACACAAATAGAAAGATGAGGTCATGGATGACAAAGTCGTTTAGCAAGGTGAGTGGATTTCTACTTGCAGTGTTGCTTGCTGGTTGCGCGGCGCAAACGCCGGAACCCGGCGCGCGGCGTACGCTGACGGTGTTGACGCATGACTCGTTCGCGGTGTCGGACGAGGTGGTAGCGGCCTTCGAAGCCGAGCACAACGCCGACGTTGTGTTCCTGAAAGGCGGGGACGCCGGGACAGCGCTCAACAAAGCGCTGCTCACCAGCCAGCCGTATGCCGATGTGTTCTACGGCGTGGACAACGCCTTCTTAAGCCGGGCAATCGAGGAGCACCTGTTCGAGCCGTATGAGTCGCCGCTGCTGGCGGACATCCCGGACGAGTTCGAACTGGACCCGGAACACGGCGCGCTGCCGGTGGACTACGGCGATGTCTGCATCAACGCCGACCTGGCGTGGTTTGAAGAACGCGGCCTGGCGCTGCCCGCGTCGCTGGATGACTTGCTGAAACCGGAATACGCCGGCCTGCTGGTGGTGGAGAACCCGGCCGCCTCCTCGCCGGGGATGGCCTTCCTGCTCGCCACCATCGGCCATTACGGCGAAGACGGCTACCTGGAATTCTGGAACGCCCTGGTGGACAACGAGGTTAAGGTGGTAAACGACTGGGAGACCGCCTACTACACGGATTTCAGCCGCTGGGGCGGGCAGTACCCGCTGGCGGTGTCGTATGCCTCCAGCCCGCCGTTTGAGGTGTTGTTTGCCGAAGAACCGCTGGATACACCGCCCACCGCGGCGCTGACCGGCGATGGCATGTGCTTCCGGCAGATCGAGTTCGTGGGCATCGTGCGCGGCGCGCCGGAGCGCGAACTGGCCGAAGCCTGGATTGACTTCATGCTTTCGCCACAGTTCCAGGAAGATATCCCATTGCAGATGTTCGTGTTCCCGGTGAACACGAACGCGGCGCTGGACCCGGCGTTTGTGGCGTTTCTGCAAGAGCCGGAGAACCCGGCGTTCGTGAGTCCGGCGGACATCGCCGCGCACCGCGAGGAGTGGATTGAGGCGTGGCGGGCGGTGGTACTGCGGTAGGTGGCACAGAAAAAGAGACAAAGGCGCCTCACGCAAAGAACGCAAAGTTAAAAGCGCTTAGAATCCGATTCCAGTCTTCATGCACAAATCAGATGGAAAGGAACATGAGTATGGCGAAGAGAATCTCCCGACCGCACATGCCCGGCTATGGCATCAAGCCGGAGAATGAAGGCGCCGGCCTGCTGCCCTACGCGTGGGTGGAGGAGCGCATGGCGGCGGCGCGCAATTACTGGGTGTGCACCGTGACGCCGGAAGGCAAGCCGCACGCCGCGCCAGTATGGGGGCTGTGGCACGCGGGCGCGTTCTATTTCGGGACGGGCGACACTTCGCGCAAGGGGCGCAACCTGGCGGCCAGCCCGGCCATCAAAGTGCACCTGGAAAGCGGCGACGAGGCGGTGATGATCGAAGGCGAAGTACAGAACGTGACCGATGCCACACTTTTGAAGACACTGGACAAGGCGTATAAGGCCAAATATCAGGTGCCGTTTCACTCGGCGCTGTGCGTGCGGCCGAAGGTGGCCTTCGCCTGGCGCGAAGCGGACTTTCCGGGCAGCGCGACGCGGTTTGTGCTGGAAGGCGATTAACGAGGCGACGTGTCAACGAGGCACGAGGAAACACCCCTTGATTCGTGCGTTACACGGGTTTTCGAATTTCCTCGTTTACCCATCCCTCGGCAACTCGTTGGCATAATCAAATGAAACCCTCCCCGCGCTACGCCCTCCTCTGGTTGCTGCCACTTGGTTTCCTGGCGCTGTTCTATTTCTATCCGCTGGGCAGTATTCTGGCGCTGTCCTTCGGGCGCGGGGAGGACGGGCTGGCGGCGCCGTTCCTGGAGGCGCTGGGGTCGGAGAGCATCCGGCGGGTGCTGGGCTTCACAGTGTGGCAGGCGGCGCTCTCCACGTTGCTGACGCTGGCGTTGGGCCTGCCGGCGGCGTACCTGTTCGCCCGGTTTGAATTCCGCGGGCGGCACCTGCTGCGGGCGCTCACCGGCGTGCCGTTCGTGCTGCCCACGCTGGTGGTGGCGGCGGCGTTCAGCGCGCTGCTGGGACCGCGCGGCTGGGTCAATCTGGCGCTGATGAGCTTGCTGGGGCTGGACGCGCCGCCCATCGAGTTCCTCAACTCGTTTGCCGCCATCCTGACCGCGCACGTGTTTTACAACCTGACCATTGTGCTGCGGTTGGTGGGCGATTTCTGGGCGCGGCTGGACCCGCGGTTGGAAGGCGCGGCGCGGGCGCTGGGCGCGGGCCGCTGGGCGGCGTTCCGGCACGTGACGTTGCCGCTGTTGGCTCCAGCGATGCTGGCCGCGGCGCTGCTGGTTTTCATCTTTGATTTCACCTCGTTCGGCGTGGTGCTGGTGCTGGGCGGGCCGCGCTTCGCCACGCTGGAAGTGGAAATTTACACCCAGACCATCAGCCTGTTCAACCTGCCGCTGGCGGGGGCGCTATCCAGCATTCAACTGGCGGCCACGCTGGCGCTGACGGTGGCCTACACGCGCCTCAATGCGCGCCTGAGCCGGCCGCTGGCGCTGCGCCCGCCGGAGAACGCCCGCCGCCCGCTAAACACGCCGCGCCGCCGCCTGCTGGCGGGGCTGACGCTGGGCGCGCTGGCCGTGCTGGCGCTGGCCCCGCTGGGCGCGCTGGCGGCGCGCTCGCTGGTGCGGCTGGAACCCGACCGCGGCCAGCGCACGGCGCAAACCGGACTGACGCTGGAGTTTTACCGCGCCCTGGCTTCCGGCGAGCGCGTCTCCGGGTTCTACGACTCGCCGCTGGGCGCGATCCGCACCTCGCTGGGGTACGCGGCGGCCACGGTGGCGCTTTCGCTGGCGCTGGGCGGGCCGGCAGCCTGGGCGCTGGCGCGGCGGCCGGAGGCGCGCTTGAGCCGCATACTGGACCCACTGCTGATGCTGCCACTGGGGACGTCGGCGGTGACGCTGGGGCTGGGGTTCATCGTGGCTCTCGATATCCCGCCGCTGGACCTGCGGGCATCGCCCCTGCTCATCCCGCTGGCGCACACGCTGGTGGCGTTTCCGTTCATAGTGCGCAGCCTCACGCCGGCGCTGCGCAGCATCCAGCCCAAACTGCGGCAGGCGGCGGCGGTGCTGGGCGCCTCGCCGTGGCAGGCGGTTCGCCACATTGATCTGCCGCTGGCGGCGCGCGCCGGCCTGGTGGCAGCGGCGTTCGCTTTCACTATCTCGCTGGGGGAGTTCGGCGCCACCGCGCTGGTAGCGAGGCCGGAATTCCCCACCCTGCCGGTGATGATCTACCGATTCCTTTCGCAACCGGGCGGGCTGAACTATGGGCAGGCGATGGCGCTGGCGACGCTGTTGATGGTCGTCACTACCATCGGGATGCTTGGGATTGAACGATTGCGGATTGGGGAGGCGGGGGAGTTTTAGAACGAGGCAACGAGGCGAAAGAAAACACCCCTTGACACGCGGGTTGCGCGTTTTCAATCATTCCTCGGCGACCCATACGGCAGCAACTCGTTGACCTCCTTTATAATCCCCCCATGTCCCTCACACGCGAAGACGTCCAACATATTGCCCACCTGGCGCGGCTGACGCTGACCGAAGAAGAACTGGAGCGCTACCGGGAGCAGTTGTCCAGCATCCTGGAGCATGTGGCGCGCCTGCAGGAACTGGATACGACGGATGTGCCGCCCTATTCCGGCGCGCTGGCGGCCGCCATGCCCCTGCGGCCGGACGAACCGGGCAAAACGCTGCCGACCCAGACACTGCTGCGCGCGGCGCCGGACACCGCCGCCGACCAGTTCCGCGTGCCGCCGATTCTGGATGAGGGCCGTGATGAGTGACCTGTCTTCGCTGTCGGTCACCGCTGCGTTAATTGGGCTGGCCAGAGGCGACTTCACCAGCCGCGACCTCACCCATGCCTGCCTTGCCGCCATCCTCAAACATGACCCCGAGTTGCGCTGTTTCCTGGCCGCCGAACCCGAGATGGCGCTGGCGGCCGCGGATGCCGCGGATGCACGCCGGCGTAAGGGCGGCGACCTGCCGCCTCTGCTGGGCCTGCCGATTGCGGTGAAAGATGTGCTGGCGGTGGAAGGCATGACGGCCACCGCGGGGTCACGCATCCTGTCCGGCTTCCAACCGCCGTACACCGCCACCGCCGTGCGGCGGCTTCTGGATGCGGGCGTGGTCATCCTGGGCAAGACCAACACCGACGAATTTGCCATGGGCTCGTCGACCGAGAACTCGGCGTTCTTCACCACCCACAACCCGTGGAATACGGAACGCGTGCCGGGCGGCTCGTCCGGCGGCAGCGCGGCGGCGGTGGCGGCGCGCCTGACTCCGGCGGCGCTGGGCAGCGACACCGGCGGCAGCGTGCGCCAGCCGGCCTCGTTCTGCGGCGTGACGGGACTCAAACCGACCTATGGGCGCGTCTCGCGCTACGGGCTGATCGCCTACGGTTCCTCGCTGGACACGGTGGGCGTGCTGGCGCGCGGCGCGGAAGATGTGACCGCGCTGTTCAATGTGATGGCCGGGCATGATCCATTGGACGCCACCAGCGCAGACCGGCCCGCGCCGGACGTGCGACTGTCGGCGGGTGCGACGCTGAAAGGCCTGCGGGTGGGCGTGCCGGAGGAATACTTCATCGAAGGGATTCAACCGGAGGTGGAGGAGAGAGTACGGGCGGCGATTGAAGAATTGAAGACCCTGGGCGCGACGGTGCAGCCGGTGAACCTGCCGCACACGAAATACGCCCTGCCGGTGTATTACCTCATCGCCCCGGCGGAGGCCAGCGCCAACCTGGCGCGCTTTGACGGCGTACGTTACGGGCTGCGGGTCGAAAACGAAGATGTGATCGAGATGTTCAAGGACACGCGCGGGGCGGGGTTCGGGCCGGAGGTCATCCGTCGTATCATGCTGGGGACGTACGCGCTCTCGGCCGGGTATTACGACGCCTATTACGGTCAGGCACAGAAGGTGCGCACGCTGATCGCCCGCGATTTCCTGGCGGCATTTGAGCAGGTGGATGTGATTGCCGCGCCGGTGGCGCCGACGACCGCGTTCAAAATCGGCGGGCATGGCGACGACCCGCTGGCGATGTATCTCGAAGATGTGTTCACCCTGCCCGCCAACCTGGCCGGCGTGCCGGGGCTGGCGTTCCCGGTGGGGTTCGATGCGGCAGGCCTGCCGGTCGGGATGCAGTTGATGGGCCGCCATTTTGAGGAAGAGACTCTGTTGCAGGTGGCGCACGCCTACCAGCAGACGACGGATTGGCATACGCGCGTGCCGGAACACAAGTAACGAGGCGACGAGGCAAAAGAAAACCCTCCATAAATTCGCGTGATACGCGGATGCGAGTTCCCTCGTTGACCCATACCTCATCAACACGTTTACATTCTTTGCATACAGGAGACTCCCATGACCATCCTCAAAGATTTCCCCGCTGACGCTCACGCCGCCATGACCTGGGGCTGGGAGGGATTCCGGCCGCACTTTGAAGCGCTGGAACAGCACGACCTGAGCGCGAGCACGCTGGAAGACTGGATGCGCGCCTGGGATCGCCTGCAACGTCTGGTGTACGAAGTGCGCGAACGGCTGTACGTGGCGACCACGCTGAACACCACCGATGAAGCCGCCGAAAAAGCCTTTAACGACTATTACGAAAACATCTTTCCGAACTCCCAGACCGAAAACCAGAAGCTGAAGGAAATGCTGCTGCAAAGCGGCTTGCAACCGCCGGGTTTTGAAATCCAGATGCGCAATCTGCGCGCCGAGGCGGCGCTGTTCCGCGAGGAAAACGTGCCGCTGCTGGCCGATGAACAGAAATTGAGCAACGAGTACGACAAAATTGTTGGGGCGATGAATGTGATGTGGGACGGCAAGGAAGTGCCGCTGCCGCGCGTGCTGCCGGCGCTGGAAGAACAGGACCGCGCCCGGCGCGAACTGGCCTGGCGCACCTACGTGGGGCGCTACTTGCAGGACGCCGACAACATCAAAGGCCTGTGGACGCGCTACATGGACCTGCGGGCGAAAATCGCCGCCAATGCCGGTCTGCCGTCCTTCCGTGAATACCGCTGGCAACAGATGCTGCGGCTGGACTACACGCCGGAAGACTGCAAGCGATTCCATGCCGCCATTGAGCAGGTCGTGGTGCCGGCGGCGAAGGAATTACGCGAAAAGCGCCGCCAGAAACTGGGGCTGGAAACGCTGCGGCCGTGGGACATGGACGTGGACATCAGCGGCCTGCCGCCACTGCACCCCTACCAGACCGAGGACGAACTGAACGCCAAATCCGCCGCCATCTTCCACAAGGTGGACCCAGAACTGGGCGCGCAGTTCGAAAAGATGCGCCGCGAGAAACTGCTGGACCTGGAAAGCCGAAAGGGCAAGGCTCCCGGCGGCTACTGCACCGACTTCCCGCTGAAGGGCGAGCCGTTTATCTTCATGAACGCGGTGGGCCAGCACAGCGATGTGCAAACCCTGTTGCACGAAGCCGGGCACGCCTTCCATGCCTTCGCGGTGTACCCATTGCCGTATTACCCCCAACTGCAAATCGGCATGGAAATCGCCGAGGTGGCTTCGATGGGCATGGAACTGCTGTCCGCGCCGTACCTGGGCGAGTTCTACGGCGAGGCAGAAGCGGCGCGGGCGCGCATCCAGCACCTCGAAGACAGCCTGATGTTCTGGCCCTACATGGCGGTGGTGGATGCCTTCCAGCACTGGGTGTATGAAAACGCCAGTGTGGCGCGCGACGCCGACCGGTGCGACGAAATATGGTGCGAACTGTGGGATCGCTTCACGCCCGGCATTGATTTCAGCGGGCTGGAAAAAGAGAAGGCTTCCCGCTGGCTGCGGCAACTGCACATCCACCAGGTGCCGTTCTACTATGTGGACTACGGGCTGGCACAACTGGGCGCGGTGCAGGTGTGGGCCAACGCAATCAAGGACCAGGCGGCGGCCACGCGCAAGTACCGCACCATGCTGGCGCTGGGGGCGACGCGGCCGCTGCCGGAACTATACGCCGCGGCGGGCGTGAAACTGGCCTTCGATGCCGACACGTTGGGCAAAGCGACGGATTTGATGATGGGTACGATTGCGAAACTTGAGGCTGTCAATTAAGTGCGTGCTGGAATGCGGAGGTACTGGCGTGCTGAAATTGATAGTGGAGGCTGAGGCTCTATGAACGGAGTGTTTCCCGTGCTGGATGGATTGGGGGCAACAAGGGACACCCTGCACCTGTACGCGCAGGCGGTGGACGCGTTTCCGCGCGCCCATGCCGAGCCGCACGATAAGTGGTGGCACATCGGGCTGCGGCTGCGGCCCAACGGCTTCACCACTGCCGAGATGCCCTTGCCGGACGGCGGGACCTTCCGGCTGTTTATGAATTTCAAGACGCACCGCATCGAGTTGGAAGCGCGCAATGCGGTGGTTGCGAGTTGGGACATGAGCGCACGCTGGACCGGCAAGGCGCTGGGCGAGAGCCTGATGGCTGCGGTGGGGGCGCTGGGCGTCCGCGGCGAATACAGCCGCGAGCGCTTCGAGAGCGATGCGCCGCGCGCCTATGACAAATGGGCAGCGGCGGCATGGTTTGCCGCGGCTTCGCTGGCGAGCGAGGTCTTTGAGGCGCTGCGCGTGGCGGTGGGCGGCGAGACCAGCCCGGTACACCTGTGGCCGCACCACTTTGACCTCTCGACGGAGTTTTTCGGGACACGGACGGTGGATGTGCAAGAACACGGGGAGGTGAAATCGTACCCGGCGCAATTGAACCTGGGCTTTTCGACCGGCGATGCCGGACACCCCGGGCCGTATTTCTATTCCAACCCGTACCCGTTTGATGAGTCGCTGGTGAGGGAGCCGCTGCCGGAGGGGGCGCGCTGGCATATTGGGGCGTGGAAAGGAAGTTTGCTGCCCTATTCAGAAGTGGCCGGGCGGCCTGACGGAGTGAAACTCCTGGCGGGGTATGCCGAGGCGGTGTATAAAGCGGCGAAGGCGGGGCTGGGGTTGGCGTAATCAGTTTTCGCTACAGGGGCACACAGACACAACGAAAAGAATTTCTTTGAATCTTGCAACGGATTAAGTTGATTCAAGCCGAAACAGTAGGGGGGGTTTGAAACCCGCCCCTACATTGACGTAATTGACCAACATCATAAACAAGGTCAAGACTGATTCAAGGGACTATTTGTTTTTTCCAAGTCCCAACCTTCTCAAAGTTTGTATTAAGAGAAATGCAAAAGGAGCTCACGCAAAGGGAAAGCTTAATTAGAAAGCGCCCCGACTGAGTCGGGGCGCTTGTCTTGCACATCAAAACTTCAAGAGGCTTTGACCGGATTGGTGGCGATGAAGCCCCACACCACCGCGGCAATGAGCGTCCCCCACAGCACCAGCGCGCCAGTAAAGAAACCGACGGCCGCACCGGCCAGCAGCAGGATGCCGATATTGCGGGCGGTATCGCCCTGAAGGATGCGCGAGTTGGTTATCTTAATTTCCTTCTTTACCAGGGCGTAGATGCCGAAAATCACTTCAATCGCAAACAGAATCATGGTCTCGTCTCCTCGAGGTGGTTGGGTGAACGCATTCTAGCCAAAAAAGGCCAAATTTGCATACTCTACATAACCCCAATTTATGGGGAAGTTGCGGCCCGCCGCCGTTTATAATCTCCCCATCCCCACCCGGCTGCCTATGGAAACCCTGCACACTTCCCTCAACCCCGCTGACGCGAAGTTCAAAGAGAACGAGGCGCATCACCGCGCTCTGGCCGAAGAGCTGCGCACGCGGCTGGCGAAGAACCGCGAGGGCGGCGGCGAGAAGTACCGCCTGCGCCACGAGGAACGCGGCAAGCTGTTCGTGCGTGACCGCATTGACAGGCTGCTGGACCCCGGCTCGCCGTTCCTGGAAGTTGCGCCGCTGGCTGCCTGGGGGCTGTATGACGGCGAAGCCGCCGGGGCGGGCATTGTGGCCGGCATCGGGCGGGTGATGGGCGTGGAAGTGATGATCGTCGCCAATGACGCCACGGTGAAGGGCGGCTCGTATTACCCGCTCACGGTCAGCAAGCACCTGCGCGCCCAGCACATCGCGCTGGACAACCACCTGCCGTGTATTTACCTGGTGGACTCGGGCGGGGCGTTCCTGCCGATGCAGGATGAAGTCTTCCCCGGCGAAACGCACTTCGGGCGCATCTTCTACAACCAGGCGCAAATGAGCAGCCGCCGCATCCCGCAAATTGCGGCGGTGATGGGCAGTTGCACCGCGGGCGGCGCGTATGTACCTGCCATGAGCGACGAAGCCATCATCGTGAAGGGCACCGGCACGATTTTCCTGGCCGGGCCGCCGCTGGTGAAAGCCGCCACCGGCGAGGACGTGAGCGCCGAAGATTTGGGCGGGGCGGATGTGCATACACGCCTCTCCGGCGTGGCCGACCACTTCGCTGAGGACGACGACCACGCCATCGAGATTTTGCGCGGCATCGTGGAGACGCTCAACCACCGGCCCAAGCTGAACGTGGAAGTGGCCGCGCCGGAAGAACCGTTGTACCCCGCGGAAGAGTTGTACGGCCTGCTGCCAACGACATTCCGCGAGCAGTATGACGTGCGCGAAGTCATCGCCCGGCTGGTGGACGGCAGCAAGTTCCGCGAGTTCAAGGCGCGCTACGGCGCCACGCTGGTATGCGGCTTTGCGCGCATCGAGGGTTACCCGGTGGGCATCATTGCCAACAACGGCATCCTGTTCAGCGAGTCGTCGCTCAAAGGCGCGCACTTCATTGAGTTGTGCGAGCAGCGCGGCGTGCCGCTCATCTTTTTGCAGAACATCACCGGCTTCATGGTCGGACGCGAGTACGAGGCGGGCGGCATCGCCAAGGACGGGGCCAAGCTGGTGCATGCCGTCGCGACCTGCACCGTGCCGAAACTGACGGTCATCATCGGCGGGAGTTTTGGAGCGGGCAACTACGGCATGGCAGGGCGCGGCTACCTGCCGCGCTTCCTGTGGATGTGGCCGAATGCGCGCATCAGCGTGATGGGCGGCGAGCAGGCCGCCAACGTGATGCTGACCATCAAGCAGGACCAACTGGCGGCAGAAGGCAAACCGCCGCTCACCCCGGCCGAAGCCGAGGAACTGAAACGCCCGATTCTGGAAAAATACGAAACCGAAGGCAGCCCGTACTACTCATCGGCGCGGCTGTGGGACGACGGCGTAATTGACCCGGCCGAAACGCGCCGGGTGCTGGCGCTGGCGCTCTCGGTGGTGCTGAAAGCCCCGCGGCAGGGCGAGGGCTTTGGCGTGTTCAGGATGTGAAAGGCGGGTTTAAGGCAACCAGAATCAGGCATCAGGAAGTCGCAGGGCCGATGGCTTGCTATCGAATGGCTTGAACCCTACCACCGGGAATGCCTGCACAACTTTTCGCAGACCTTCATCATCCAGCCCAATCACCTCCCCCAACAAGTGCGACCACATACGTGGCGCGTAAGGATTCTTTGGGATGAAGGCGCGCATATGTGCGATGGCCTCCTCCTCCGGCCAGACGCGTGCCGCGGCCGCGCACTTCCTGCTCCCGGTCTGCACCGTGCAGTGAGGGTCGGCAACCAGATTACGGAACCAGTCTGTTTTGCCGCCCCAGCCGGCGCTGACCACCAATTCACCGGTAGGCTCGTCCCGGCCATAGCCCAGCGCGGCGTGGCGCGGTTGGCCGGATACCCGGCCGGTGGTCGTCAGCAACAGCACGCTGCCGCCCATCATCCAACCAAAACCGAGGTTGTAGGACCAGATGGGCATACGGAGGATGAACCGCCATATGCCGGTGACGCGCGTCGGGAACCGCCGGGCGAGAAAGTATTCGATGGCCTGATAAGTGCGCTGCATGAGTGCCTGCATGGCAAACTCCCCGGGCGGGCAGGCGGGATATTCGTATTATAGTACCGAGCGAAAATTCGCCCCACCATTGCGCGATTTTCATGTGAAAATCTACCCATTATTCTTGAGGACACACGACCATGAACCTCCTCATCCTCGGCGGGACGCAGTTTGTGGGCCGCCACATCACCGAAGCCGCGCTGCAACGCGGACACACCGTCACGCTGTTCAACCGCGGCAAGACCAATGCCGACCTGTTTCCGGACGTCGAGAAAATCCACGGCGACCGGAGCAACCCGAACGACCTGAAACCGCTGGCGGGCCGGGCATGGGACGCGGTGATAGACGTGAACGGCTACCTGCCGCGGCAGGTGCGCCAGATGCTGGCGGCGCTGGACGGGCGCGGCGGGCATTACGTCTATATCTCATCGATTTCGGTGTATGCAGACTTCAGCCAGCCGATGGATGAAGACTCGCCGCTGGCCGAACTGGCCGACCCGGCAACGGAAGAAATCACCAACGAGACTTATGGCGCGCTGAAAGCGGCCTGTGAGCGCGCCCTGCCGGAGGGCGCGGCCATCGTGCGGCCCTCCTACATCGTTGGGCCGCACGACCACACCGACCGCTTCACCTATTGGCCGCTGCGGGTGGCGCGCGGCGGCCAGATGCTGACCCCGCCTCCGAACGAAGCCGTGACGCTGGTGGATGCGCGCGACCTGGCAGCGTTCACCCTTAAATTGACCGAAGAACGGAAGGGCGGCGTGTACAACGCCACGCAAACCGTTTCGTTTGGCGAGGTACTGGAGACAAGCCGGCGTCTATCGGGCAGCGATGCGGAGTTCATAACAATTAGCGAGCAGATTGCTAAAGATCGGGGCGTGCTGGGGCGCGGCCTGCCGGTGTGGAACCCGGGGCCGGAGGAAGCCGGGGTGAATGCCATCGTTTCGCGCCGCGCCGCTGCCGCCGGGCTGGTCTTCCGGCCACTGGCGGACACGATACGCGACACCCTGGCTTGGGCGAAGAGCCGCCCGGCAGATTACGTGTTGAAAGCCGGACTTACCACCGAACAGGAAGCCGCCCTGCTGGAGGAATTGAGCTGATGAACGACCTCGAAACACTGCTGGAGCGCGCCGCGCAGGACCCCGGCCAGCGCCCGGCGTTCTATCTCGGGCTGCTCGAGGCGCAAATCTTTGCGCTGGGCAACGCCACGCGCGACGCGGACGGGAAGGTGACCGCCCTCAACCTGCAGCACTGGGGCAAAGCGGACGGCTCGCCCATCCTGCCGTTCTTCACCTCCCTCATGCGGCTACGTCAGGCCATCAGTGCAGAACAATCCTATGTGGAGTTGCCGGCGCGGGCGTTTCTGGAAGCCACGCGCGGCGAGGCGCTGATTTTGAACCCCAACACCGAGCGTGGCAAGGAGTTCACCCCCTCCGAAGTGGCGGCGCTGCTGGACGGCACGCTGTTCCAGCAGGGGCACACGCGGGTCATCGAAGAAGAACGACAGGTGTTGCTCGGCCAGCCGGCAAATTACCCCACGGCGCTGGTGGAAGCGCTGAACTCGCTTTTCCACACATTGCCGGAGGTGAAGACCGCCTGGCTGACGTATATGGACGACCCGCAAGACGGAGCTGGGCCGCATCTGGTGTTCGGGCTGGAAGTGGTGGGCGACGAAGCCGCCTTCCGAAATGTGTCCGGGCAGGCCGGGCGCGTGGCGAACGATGTGCTGCCGGGCGAAATCGTGGACTTCACGCCCATCGGCGCGGGCGGCATGACGGACTATTTCCGCGCCAACGTGAAACCTTTCTACCAGAATCTGGCGTGAGCGGGATAGAATTGAACCGGCCAGACAAACGGAGGACGCGTTGAAAGACACCGCCATCAAAATATTCCTGTGGGTTGCACAACTGGGAACGACGGCCGATGATTCGGATGAAATCAGGCTCCGAAAAGCCATCGCCTCGTGGGGCTGGATCGCGACTGTCGGATTCCTGTGCGGCATTCTTACCCCGGCATACCTGATTGGGGGAGTGTCCGGCGCGTGGGTCATGCTGGCATTCTCCGCATTCGGGGTGGTGAGTTTCCTCCTCTATGTTGGCTGGCACAAGAACATGGATGCCTTCCTCACCAGCATCGCGATTCCCGCGCTGCCTGCGCATCTCCTGGCAGTTTCCTGGGCCGGCGGATTTCTTAATGCGGGCGGCATGCCCATCTGGGGGCTTTTCTATCCAGCCCTCGGATACCTGATTTTCTATGGATTTCGGCCAGGGGTCCTGTGGTTTGTGCTTTTCATGTTGACATTCGGTCTGTCCCTGTTTGTCCCGGTGATTAATCCGAATCCTGCTGAAGTCCCGTTCGAAACTGGTCTGGCATTATTGGTGATGAATGTCGGGTTCATTGCGACCATGATTTTCGGCGTGATGGGTTATTTTGTGAGCCAGAGGGAAACGGCCTACCGATTACTTGAAGGCGAACAGGAGCGTTCCGAGAATCTCCTGTTGAACATCCTGCCCAAAGAAATCGCCGCCATCCTCAAGGCCGAGCCGCGCACCATTGCCGAGCACTTCGAAGGCGCCAGCGTGCTTTTCGCCGACGTGGTGAACTTCACCCCGATGTCGGCGCAGATGCAGCCGGTGGAACTGGTAGAACTTCTCAACGAAGTGTTCAGTCACTTCGACGACCTCGCCGACGATTACAAACTTGAAAAAATCAAGACGATTGGCGATTGTTACATGGTGGCCGCCGGGGTGCCGAACCCGCGCCCGGACCATGCACAGGTCATCACCCGCATGGCGCTGGCGATGCGCGAGCATGTAACCACGCATGAGGTACGCGGGCGCAAACTTGCGTTTCGCATCGGCATCAACTCCGGGCCGGTGGTGGCAGGCGTCATCGGCCGCAAGAAGTTCATTTACGACCTGTGGGGCGACGCGGTGAACACCGCCAGCCGGATGGAATCGCACGGCGCGGGCGGGGTGATTCAGGTGACACGCGCCACCTATGACCTCATCAAAGATGAATTTAGTTGCGAGCCGCGCGGCACCGTTCATGTGAAGGGCAAAGGCGAAATGGACGTGTGGCACGTGATGGGACCGCGTCCGTAATGCACACCTTTACCGATCCCCAGGAATTCCTGAACGCCGCGCGGGCCTGGCTGGAAACTGAGGAAGCGAAGAACAGCCTGATGCTGGGAAATACCCTGCGCATGGTGGCGCAGCCGGGCTACTTCGAGGAGACGCCGTATTACGCGGTGGTCGGGGAGCCGGGCGAGGTGGCGCTGGCGGCGATGATGACGCCGCCGTTCGGGCTGGTGCTGGCGACGGCGCGCCGCCAGCCGGAGGACAAGGAGTTGCGCGAACTCATTGATGATTTGCGCGGCCGAGGGCTGACGCCTCCGGACGTGATTGGCCCCAACCCTCACGGACTGCGCTTCGCCGAGCTGTGGCACGGGCAGACGGGGCTGCAACCGGAGATTCGCCAGCGGCTGTACGAATTGCGGGCGGTGACGCCGGACACGCTGACGGCGGCGCAGGGCAGTTTCCGCATGGCGCGCGAGGATGAAATCGAACTGCTGACGGGCTGGGCGATGGCGTTTGACGTGGAGGCTTTCGGGCGCGCCACGCGGCCGCCGGAGTCGTTTCGCAGCCTGATCGAGAAACGCTGGGGGGACATCGCGGTGTGGGAGGACGGCAGGGCGGCGGTGAGCATGGCCATGCGCTCGCGCCCGACGCGACATGGCATCACGGTGAATCTGGTGTACACGCCGCCGGACGGGCGCGGGCGCGGTTACGCCACGGCCTGCGTGGCACGGTTGAGCCAATCCCTGTTGGACGAAGGATTCCAGTTCTGTACGCTGTTCACGGACATGGACAACCCGACCAGCAATTCAATTTATATGAAAATTGGGTACACGCCGGTGTGCGATTTTGATAAGTACACGTTGGGGTAAGAAAAGCGAAAATCAATCTCACGCCAAGGCGCAAAGACGCAAAGGAAAACAAAAGCATTTCACAAAGATGGGCTGTATTGTGATTCTTAGCGAGCGAAGAATCTAGCGGGTGAACTGCTCCACCACCGGAAAGATTAACTCCCAGCGCGGGAGGAGGATTTGCGCGCCATCGCTGGTGACGCTGGGGGTCACCATCTCGCGCTTGACGGCGTAGGACTCGGGGCTGGTGAGCGCGCCGCGCGCCAGCGCAAGCCCCAGGCGCGGCCACTGCCAGAAGGGGATGTCGGTGTCCACCACGTCGTTGAGGGCGAAGAGGAAGAACGGCAGACGAATCCATTTGAGCGGGTTGAACAGGCTGCGCAGGACGGCGGCGGCCAGCACCTGCCCCTGCTGGGTACGTTCGAAGTCATCGATGCTGCGGTCGCGCACGAACGCCAGCGCCTCGTCGCCGTTCAGGTGGTGTTTGCCCTTGGGCAGGCCGCCCATTTTGTAGGGCAGGTCCACCGTCACGCCGCCCAGCGCGTCGATGACCTGCGGGAAGTTCTCCAGGCGGATGCGGACGTAGCGGTCCGGCGTAATGCCGAAGTTGTATTCGATGGTGTCTGCGGCCACCTGCGGGCCGCTGCCGGGGGCGTTCAGTTCGCCGAAGTAGTGGGCGGCGTTGATGCGCTGCTCGCCGTAGCCGGGGATGACGAGCCACAGGTCACGCGGGATGGAGAACAGGCGCAGGTCGCCGGAAAGCGGTTCCACGGAGAGCAGCAGGTTGGTGTCGCTGCGGCCGGCGGCGGTGCCTTCGGCGGCGCGGTCGATGCCGAGGACGAGGATGAGGCTGCGATTGGGGAACAGGAAGTAGATGCCCAGGAGCAGCAGGATGGCGAGCAGGCAGCCGCCGCGTTCGGCACGCCGCCGCCGGATGCGCCCACTGCGGTCGATGGGGATGGGCTGGTAGGAGGCGAGGGGGTCCGGCGCGGGCGGGTAGGCCGGCGGCGCGGGCCGCTGGGAGGGCTGGGTGGGGCCGAGGGGGTCAGGGGGTGGGTGGGTCATAGGAGTGCGGAATGAATCAAAGGCGGCTCACTCAGAGAGCACAAAGTTCGCAAAGAAGAAGGATAAGCGATTCTACCGCCCCACCCGCGCCAGGACGCGCTCGGCGGCCTTGACGACCGGCATATCGATCATCTTGCCGTCAATGGCGAACGCGCCGGTGCCTTTCTTCTGGTGCTCGGTGTGGGCGTCCACCACTTTGCGCGCCCACGCCACATCTTCGGCGGTGGGGGTGAAAGCCGCCTGCACCACCGGCACCTGAGCGGGGTGGATGGTCTGCTTGCCGCTGAAGCCCATCTCCAGCCCCTGGCGGGATTCGCGCGCCAGCGCGTCCATGTCCTTGTAGTCGGTGCGCACCAGGTCAATCGCCTGCAGGTCAAAGGCGGCGGCGTGGGTGGCGACAGCGCTGCGGGCGTAGAACACTTCCATGGCGGCTTCGGTGCGCACCGCGCCGATGTCACTGGCGAAATCTTCCGCGCCGAAAATGAGAGCCTCAAGGCGCGCATCGGCACCGGCGATTTCGCGCAGGTTAACGATGCCGCGGGCGCTTTCCACGATGGCGATGAGGCCAATGGACGGCAGGCCGTGTTCAGACTGCAGGCGGCGCACGGTTTTACTCACCCAGCGGATTTCATCGGCGTCGTTCACTTTGGGGACGACGATGCCATCCGGCCGGGCGGGGACGACGGTCTTGAGGTCGTCGGCTTCGAGACCGGAGCCGACCGGGTTGATGCGCACCAGACGTTCGCGCGGGCCAAAGTCCAGCGATTGGAGCGCTTTCACCGCCGAGACGCGGGCTTCTTCTTTACGGTTGAGCGCTACGCCGTCTTCCAGGTCAACGCACACGCTATCGACCACCAGTTCGGTGGCGGCTTTTTCGATTTTGCGCCAGTCGGTGGCGGGCATGTAGAGCAGAGCACGGCGGGGGCGGTGGGTCATGGGGTTCTCCTTGTCATTCCTCGCTGCGCTCGGAATGACACTATTTTTGGGACTTCTTTAGAAAGAGGACGGTTCTTTCCACTTCAACGACGACGATGCCATCCTGGTTACGGCCGGTCTGTTTGAGGCGCACGATGCCGCGGTCCGGTTTGGACTGGCTTTCGCGCATTTCCAGCACTTCAGACTCGACCGAAATGGTGTCGCCGGGGAAGACCGGCGCGGGGTGGCGCACGTTTTCGTAGCCGAGGTTGGCAACGATGGTCCCGGCGGTCAGTTCCTCCACCGAGATGCCAACCACCAGTCCCAGGGTGAAAATACCGTTGACGATGCGCCGCCCGAACTCGGTACCAGCGGCGAACTGCTCATCCATGTGCAGGGGCTGGTCGTTCATGGTGAGCGCGTTGAACAGCACGTTGTCCGTCTCGGTGACGGTGCGGCGCGTGCTGTGCTTGAGGGTCAGTCCAACGTGCAGGTCGTCGTAATATTTGCCGGGCATGGATTCTCCATAATCAAAGGTCAATGAGGGTAGAGGCAACGAGTTGCGGGGGAAACTCATCGTTGCAGCATTGACCCATTACTCGGTGACTATTTCTATGCTATCTCTACCAACACATCATCCTTATTGACGGTTGCACCGACAGCGGCGCGCAGGACGGCCACGATGCCGGCGCGCGGCGCGGCGATGCGAATCTCCATCTTCATCGCTTCCATCAGCAGTAGGGGCTGGCCCTGAACCACTTCGTCGCCTTCAGCCACCAGCACGGCGCGAATCTGGCCGGGCATGGGCGCGGCCACCTGCCCCCCACCCGCGCCACCATCGTGGCCGCGGCGGCGGGCGGGGCCGGATTTCTCCAACGTGTACGTGCGGCCCGCTACAGCCACCCAGCGCTTCTGCGGTCCATCGAGCGCCACGCGGGCGCGGTGCGGCACGCCGTCCAGCCGGAAATGCACCGCGCCGTTCTCTGCGCCAAGCAACTCAACTTCAAAGGTCTGTTCGCCGATCCTGGCACGGTAGCCATCGCCGTGCTTTTCGAGCGTGAGCGTGTGCTCCTGCCCGTTAGAGGTGTAGGTGAATTTCATCCGCCCCCCATGCGAAAGCCGGTAGGCCGCGCCCAGGGCGAATATGGGTCGGCATCCGCGGCGGGGGTCGCGCCGTTGCTTGAGGCGGGTGCGCGCAGTTCGGCTAGCGCGGCGGCGATGAGCGCGGCGGGCGGCACGCTGGTGGCGGGACGCCAGTTCGGCAGGTGTTCTTCAATGAAACGCGTGGTGGCTTCCCCGGCGGCGAACACCGGATGCTGAAGCACGTCCAGCAGGAACTCGCGGTTGGTGGTCACACCCAGCACGACGGTTTCAGAGAGCGCGGTCTGCATGCGGCGCAGGGCGGCCGGACGGTCCCCGGCATGCACGATGAGTTTGGCCATCAGCGGGTCGTAATGCACGCTGATTTCCGAGCCTTCGGTCACGCCGCTGTCGACGCGCACGCCGGGGCCGGAGGGCAGGTCGAAGGCCAAGAGGGTGCCGGTGGAGGGCAGAAAACCCGTGGCGGGGTCTTCGGCATACAGACGGCACTCAATGGCATGGCCGTGCGGCGTAAGGTCGGCCTGCTGGAAAGGAAGGCGTTCCCCGGCGGCGATGCGAATTTGCCACTGGGCGAGGTCGAGCCCGGTGATGGCTTCGGTGATGGGATGCTCCACCTGAAGGCGGGTGTTCATTTCAAGGAAGTAGAAGGCGCGCGTATCCGGGTCCACGATGAATTCCACCGTGCCGGCGTTGGTATAGCCGACGGCCTGCGCGGCGGCCACCGCGGCATCGCCCATCGCGCTCCGCAAATCATCATCCAGCAGGGGCGAAGGCGTTTCTTCAATGATTTTCTGGTGGCGGCGCTGGACGGAACACTCGCGCTCGAACAGGTGCACGGTGTTGCCATGCTGGTCGGCGAGCACCTGGATTTCCACGTGCCGCCCGCGGGCAACGTACTTTTCAAGAATCAGGCGGTCATCGCCAAAGGCGTTTAGCGCCTCGCGGCGGGCGGCGGCGGCGCTTTCCAGCAGGTCGGCAGATGCATTGACTACACGCATACCCTTGCCGCCGCCCCCGGCAGCGGCTTTGACCAGCACCGGGAAGCCGATGTCTTTTGCGGCTTTCGCCAGCGCTTTATCATCTGCAACGTCCTGCACGCCCGGCACCACCGGCACGCCGCTGGACTGCATGAGGACGCGCGCCGCGGCTTTGTCGCCCATCGCGTCGATGGCCCCGGGCGGCGGACCGATGAAGACCAGCCCGGCGGCAGCGGCACGGCGGGCGAACCCGGCGTTCTCGGACAGGAAGCCATAGCCCGGGTGCACCGCCGCCGCCCCGCTTTGCAGCGCGGCGGCGATGACCTTCTCCATGTTCAGGTAACTCTCGGCGGGCGCGGCCGGGCCAAGCAGGATGGCTTCATCCGCCAGGCGGACGTGGAGGGCCTCGCGGTCGACCTCGGAGTAAACAGCGACGGGTGAGATGCCCAGTTCGCGGCAGGCGCGGAGGAGGCGCACTGCGATCTCGCCACGGTTGGCGATGAGGATGCGGTCGAAAAGGGGCATGGGGGAGATTATAAGGCAGGCGAAATGCGGTAGGATTGATTATTAACGCAGAAGGAGGAAGATATGGCGATAGAGTTTGAAATCACTGTGGTGATTCCGGCCGCTCCCGAAACGGTGTACACGGCCTGGCTGGACTCGGCGTCTCACACCGCCATGACCGGCGGCATGCTGTCGCATGTGAGCGCAGAACCGGGCGCGACGTTCGACGCCTGCGATAACTACATCGCCGGGCGCAACCTGGAATTAGAGGAAGGACGGCGCATCGTGCAGGCGTGGCGCACGCACGAGTTCACTAAGGACGACCCGGATTCACGGCTGGAACTGCGCTTTGACCCGCACCCCGAGGGCACGCTGCTCACTCTGCGACACACCGGTCTGCCGGAAGACGGCATGAAGTACAAACAGGGCTGGGTGGAAGCCTACCTGGACCCGATGAAGGAGTGGTTTGCAAGCAGTAAATAAAGTCTGATTTCGAGCTCGTCACAGAGTCTTTAAAAAATCGGAGTTCGATGTGTCTCCGGCGACAATCGCGGTTATTCCCCCACCCACTCCCGGTTCTCGCGCAGCACGCCGGGCAGCAGGCGCGCAGCCAGCCTCCAGTCGCGGCGGGTCTTCCAGCGGTCATCGTATTCAATGCGGGCGTGGCGTTCGCGGTTGCCCGCCATCGGGTTGCCCCAGAAGATGTGGCTGCCGGTGTTCAGCGGCACGAGCATGGCGGGTTCGTAGGGTACGCCAAGAAAAGAGCAGATTTCTGTCAGTGCCGCTTCCGGGCTATGACACAGGCGGTCATAGCTCACGGCCAGGCGCGGCAGGCCATGGGCGGCGCAATAATCCCGGATGGCGCGGTTGCGGCGCGCCCATTTGAGGAACAGATACAGCGGCTGGCGAGTGGTGAGACGATGCACCAGCCGGGTGAGGGTCTTACTGCCCGCCAGCAGGGGGATGCTGGCATAGCGCAGTTCCTTGTCCAACGCGTCACGTTGGGAAACGGTGAAGCCGCGCACATCCTTGATGATGTGCAGGACTTTGATATCTGCATCGGGGACGGCGCGCAGGCGCTCCAGCGCCGGCAGATACTTGGACGAATCCACCAGCGCGGTGTCCGGGCCAAAGGTCTCGGCAAAATGCGCCAGCAGTGCTGCGCGGCGATCGGCAGGCGGCAGGGGGGCGAGGCGGTCAAACGCCCCGGCCCAGAAAGGGCACTCGCGCACCGGTTGGCCGCAGGTGCAGGGCATCACACGCTCTTCCTCAAATTTTTCAGGCGGGAAATCCAGCACCCTGTCCAGCTCGCCCAGACCGACAAGGCGGGAGTGAGCGCCCAGCAACAGGTCCAGCAGGGTGGAGCCGGAATGCGACAGCCCGGCGATGAAAACGACCACCATCAGTCTGCCTGCCCCACCCCGATGACGCGATGGTTGAACCCGGCAGCACTCAGCGCGGCGGGCGTGAACAGACCGCGCCCATCCACAAAGATGGGCTGGACGAGGGCTTTCGCCAGCGCGGGAAGGTCCAATGATTTGTAGGCGCTGTGCTTCACCAGCAGCACGGCGGCGTCGGCATCTTCGGCCATGGCAAGCAGGTCGCCCTGATACTGCAGCACAAACGCGTCATGGATGCGGGCTTTCGCGCCGGCGGCCTGCAGCGCGGCCACGAACGCCTCGCTAGGGCTGTTGCGCGTGTCATCCGAATCTTCGAGATAGGCGTAGCCCAGCACCAGAATTTCCTTGCCCGCCAGCGGCTCCCCGTGTTCGGCCAGCAGGGTGGCCAGCAGATGCAGGATATGCTTCGGCATGCTGTCGTTCACGCCGCGGGCGGTGGGAATCAAATGGAGGATGGCGGCTTTCTGCTCGGCACCATAGGTCAGCAGCCAGGGGTCCTTGGGGATACAGTGACCGCCCACCCCCGCGCCGGGCAAGAGCACGTTGCGGCCGGGGCTTTTGTTCACCAGTTCGCGCACACGCCACACATCGCTGCCCAGCGCGGAACAAACCACCGCCAGTTCGTTGGCGAAGGCAATCTGCACATCGCGGTAAGCGTTCTCAGCGGTCTTGACGATCTCGGCGGTCACGCAGTCAGCGGCGTCGAGGTCGGCATGTACGATGTGGCGGTAAAGGGCGATGAGGGCGGCGCTGGTTTGCGGCGTTTTGCCGCCGCACACGCGGCTCAAGCCGCGCAGGTTCTCCAGCAGTTTGCCGGGCATGACGCGTTCCGGGCAGTTGCCCACGTAGTAGCCTTCGTTCAGGAAACGACCGGTGGATTCTTCCAGATAGGGAATGACGGTGCTGTCAATTGTGCCGGGGGCGATGGTGGACTCAACGATGAGGAGCGCGCCTTCCTTGAGCACCGGGCCAAGGTCGCGGAGAACGGCCTTGAGCGCCACGTACTGCGGCACATGGTCGTCGTCGACCGGAGTTTCCACATCAATCAGAATGACATCGCGGTCGCGCAGGTTTTCATAGTTCGTGGTGGCACGCAGTTTGCCGCCGCCGATGACCTCGGCGAGGAGAACGGCGAGGCCGGGTTCTTCGCCTTCGATGGGTGACTGGCCGGCGTTAATCTTCGCCACGCGCTCGGCCAGGATATCCACGCCCAGCACGTCGAAGCCGACGCGGGCGAATTCGCAGGCCACCGGCAGGCCGACGTAGCCGAGGCCGATGACCGCCAGCTTTGCGGATTTGTTTTCGATTTCTGGAATCAAGTCGTCAAGGGTCATGGGGTTCTCGCGGGAGTCTATGCCTGAGTTTAGCCAGACTTAAGTTGTCGAATTATAGACATTGAGTGTACATCAGTTTCCAGCGAGCTTGCTGGAAATGTAGACAAGATCGGGGATTTCCTTCACTTCGTTCAGGACAGGCTCTCGCTTCGCTCGGAATGACAGGGGAAGGCTAAATTGAAAGTGCCTGATTCTTCCGGCCGCTTTCCACCAGCATCAGCGCCAGTTTGAGGGCCTGCAGGCCATCCACGCCGCCGACGGGCACCGGCCGGTCACTCGCCACCGCATCCACA
>SCUK01000053.1 GCA_004297445.1 Anaerolineae bacterium
AACCTGCAGGTGGAGCTCATCATGCCGGTGGCGCTGGAGCAGGGCTCGAAGTTCGCCATTCGCGAAGGCGGCCTCACTGTCGGCGCTGGCGTCATCACCAAGATTCTGGAGTAATTCATGGCAGCCCAACAAAAAATACGCATCCGCCTCAAAGCCTACGATCATCGCGTGCTGGACCAGTCGGCCCGCCGCATCGTCGAAACGGCTGAACGCACCGGCGCCAAGGTTGTGGGACCTGTGCCGCTGCCTACCCGCCGCGAACGCTTCACCGTGCGCCGTTCCCCGTTCATTGACAAGGACTCGCACGAGCATTTTGAAATTCGCACCCATAACCGCATCATCGACGTGCTGGACCCGGACAGCAAGACCATTGATATGCTGATGCGTCTGAACATGCCCGCCGGCGTCGATATTGAAGTCAAGCTGTAAACCCCTGGCGGCGGGCAGCCCCGCCGCCGGATGTTGGGTCTTGTAAGTTAACAAGAACGGTGTATAATAACGGGCTTGTGCCTTGCTCAAAGGTACAGGCCAGAAACACCGGTCGTGCAAGAATCGCCCGGCTTGGAAGCCGCTGAAAAAACTTCTGCTTCCAACCGGCGTTTGACTGCCGCCCGAGGGATGATGCGGTCTGCCCTGACTGACAGTCCCGGAAACTACTGAGATCAGGAGAACAACTGACATGTTGAAAGGGCTATTAGGCAAGAAAATCGGGATGACCCAGATTTTCGATGAAGTGGGCCGGGCAATTCCGGTCACCGTCATCGAAGCTGGGCCTTGTTATGTTACCCAGGTGCGCACACCCGAAGCGGAAGGCTATTCAGCCGTCCAGTTGGGTTTCGGCGAATCCAAGCCCAAGCACCTCACCGGCGGCCAGCTCGGCCACCTCAACCGCACCAGCGCCCCTCCCCTGCGTTACCTGCGCGAATTCCGCGTCAAAGAAACTGAATTGAAACCCGGTGACAAAATCACCGTGGCGGATGCATTCCAGGTGGGCGACCGCGTGGACGTGATCGGGACCAGCAAGGGCAAAGGCTTCGCCGGCGTCGTCAAGCGCCATCACTTCGGCGGCGGCCCGATGACCCACGGCCAGTCTGACCGCACCCGCACCCCCGGTTCCATCGCCGCGGGCACCGGCACCGGCAAGATCTGGAAAGGCAAACGCATGGCTGGCCACATGGGCAGCGAGCGCGTCACCTCCCAGAACCTTACGGTCGTTTTCGTGGATGTCGAGCGCAACCTGCTGGGCCTCAGTGGGGCGGTCCCCGGCGGCAAGGGCGGCCTGGTGATGATTAAGGAGACGCGCAAGCAGTAGCCCTCCGGCTGCCCAGCGGATACGACCATGAAAATTGACATTTACTCCCTTAACGGAAAGAAAACCGGCCAACAGGCCGACCTGCCGGCGGCGATCTTTGAAGCGCCGGTGAACAATGACCTGATGCACCAGGCGTACGTGCGCCAGATGGCGAACGCTCGCGCCGGTACGCACAGCACCAAGACCCGTAGCGAAGTCGCTGGCGGTGGGCGCAAGCCCTGGGCGCAGAAGGGCACCGGCCGCGCCCGCCAGGGTTCCACCCGGGCAGCGCAATGGGTAGGTGGCGGCAAGATCCACACCCCCAAGCCGCGCGATTACACCCAGGACATGCCGAAGAAAATGCGCCGCGCCGCTCTGCGCTCTGCGCTCTCGGCCAAGGCTGCCAGCAATGAAATCCTTGTGGTGGACGAACTGGTGCTCGCCGATGCCAAGACCAGCGCAATGGCCAAGGCCCTCAACACCCTGGTGGGTCAGGACAGCGCCCTGATTTTGCTGGGTGAACGAAGCGATGCCGAAGCCGATGTGGTGCGCTCTGCCCGCAACCTGCCCGGCGCAAAGTTGCTGGATGCCATGTACCTGAACGTCCGCGACCTGCTGGGTTACGACAAGGTCATCGTACCGGTCAAGGCGCTGGACATCATCGCCGGATACCTGGGCACGGACAAGTAGGAGACGCATCATGAACCACGATATCTATCAAATCCTGCGCCGGCCGCTCGTAACCGAAAAGACCAGCTACCAGACCGGCAAGCTCAACCAGGTCTCGTTCGAGGTGGATGCCAAAGCCACCAAGGCGCAGATCAAGGATGCCATCGAAACCATTTTCAAGGTCACGGTGGACCGGGTGAACATCATCAATACCCCTGCCAAGCGCACCCGCCGCCTGGCAACCCGCCGCATGGCCATCCGCCGCAAGGCTTACAAGAAAGCCATCATCACCCTGGCCGCGGGCAACACAATTGACGTATTTGAAGGTGTACGCTAATGGCCCTCAAAAAATACAAACCCACATCCCCCAGCCGCCGCGGCATGTCGGGCTATGACTTTGAAGAAATCACCAAAGACAAGCCCGAACGCAGCCTGCTGGTGCCGCGCAGCAAGTCCGGCGGCCGCAACGCCCATGGCCGCATCACCGTGCGCCACCGTGGCGGCGGGCACAAGCGCCAGATTCGTATCGTGGATTTCAAGCGCGATAAGCGCGACATCCCGGCGCGGGTCGCGGCCATCGAGTATGACCCGAACCGCACCGCCCGCCTGGCCCTGCTGAACTACGCCGACGGCGAGAAGCGCTACATCATCGCCCCGCTGGACATTAAGGTAGGCGATGAACTGATGGCCGGCCCCACGGCCGAAATCCGCAACGGCAATAGCCTGCCCATCAGCAGCATCCCCGTGGGTACCATGATTCACAACGTGGAATTGAACGAAGGCCGCGGCGGCCAGCTCGTGCGCACCGCCGGCGGCGGTGCACAGTTGCTTGCCAAAGAAGGTGAATATGCCCAGGTGCGCTTGCCCTCCGGCGAAGTGCGCCTGGTTCGCCAGACCTGCTATGCCACCATCGGCATGCTCGGCAATCCGGAGCACAACAACATTAAGCTCGGAAAAGCCGGCCGCAAGCGCCATCGTGGCATTCGCCCCACCGTGCGCGGTACAGCCATGAGCCCGCGCGACCATCCGCATGGCGGCGGCGAAGGCCGCTCACCCATCGGCATGCCCGGGCCCAAAAGCCCCTGGGGCCAGCCGACCCTTGGCTACAAGACCCGCCGCAACAAGGCGACGGACAAATACATCGTACGCCGCCGCGGCAAGAAGCGCCGCTAGGACTTTGGAGTAAATTATTATGGGACGTTCACTAAAAAAAGGTCCGTTCATCAGCAAGAAACTCTACGACCGAGTGGAAGCGATGAACGCCAAAAACGAAAAAAAGGTCATCCGCACCTGGAGCCGCGCCAGTGTTATCTTCCCGAACATGGTCGGCCACACCATTGCGGTTCATGATGGCCGCCGCCATGTGCCGATTTACATCACCGAGAACATGGTCGGCCATCGCCTGGGCGAGTTCGCCCCCACCCGCACGTTCCGCGGCCACATCCTGAAGGAAAAGGTTGCGAGCGGTACGGGCGGTACTCCCCCGACCACTACTACCTAGGACTGAGCCATGAGTGACGGATATCGCGCCATTGCAAAAAATATCGACATCTCGGCCCAAAAGGTGCGCCTGGTGGTAGACCTGGTGCGCGGCAAGCCGGTGGTGGAAGCGCTGGACATGCTCAAGTTCGTGCCCAACCGCTCGGCCAAGCCGGTCTACAAGCTTGTGCGCTCGGCGATGATTAACGCCGAAGAGAATTTCGGCATCAGCCGCAACAACCTGGTGGTCGACAGGATTTTCGCGGACGAAAGCCGCACCCTGCGCCGCGGCCGTGCCGGAGCGCGTGGCCGCTACAAGCCGTGGCTGCGCCGTTCATCGCACATCACCGTGGTGCTAAAGGAACTGGCCGGCTAGGGCCGTCAGGAGAGAATATGGGACGCAAAGTACACCCGATTGGTTTCCGCCTCAAGATAAACAAGACCTGGGAAGGTCGTTGGTTCGCTGAGGGCAAGGAATACGTCAACCGCCTGCACCAGGACATCAAAGTCCGCCAGCTGGTGCGCAACAGCGCGCCGCGCGCCGGAATCTCCAAGATTGAGATCGAGCGCTTTGAACGCAGCGCCAAGATTTTCGTGCACACCGCCAAGCCCGGCGTATTGATTGGCCGCAAGGGCGAGAACGTCAAGATTCTGCGCAAGGAACTGGAAGCCCTGGTCGGCGACACGATTGACCTGGAAATCAAGGAAATCAAAGCCCCGGACCTGGATGCTTACCTGGTTGCCACTAACATCGCCGAGCAACTGGAACGCCGTATTTCCTACCGCCGTGCCATGCGTCGTGCCATTCAGCAGACGATGCGCGCCGGCGCCGAGGGCGTGAAGGTTGAAGTCGCCGGCCGCCTGGGCGGCAGCGATATGGCCCGCCGTGTGTGGCTGAGCGAAGGCCGTGTGCCGCGCCATACCCTGCGCGCCGATATCGACTACGCAATTGCTAAAGCAGTAACCACCTACAGCGCCATCGGCGTCAAGGTATGGATTTACAAGGGTGAAGTGCTCCCTGAACTGGAAGTCATCACCGACAGCGAAGGCGTGTACGTCAGCGAGTAAGCTGACGGTCGGAAAAAAGGAAAAGACATCATGTTGATGCCAAAACGTGTAAAGTTCCGCAAAATGATGCGCGGCCGCATGACCGGCAAAGCGCAGCGCGGCGCCGAAGTGCAATTCGGTGAATGGGGCCTGCAGGCACTGGAGCCGGGCTGGGTTCCCGCCCGCCAGATTGAAGCCGCCCGCCGCGCCATCGTGCGCGCCGCAAAGCGCCGCGGCAAAGTGTGGATACGCATCTTCCCGGACAAGCCGATCACCAAGCGCGCCGCCGAAACTCGTATGGGCAAAGGCAAAGGCCCGGTGGAATACTGGGCCGCGGTGGTCAAGCCCGGCCGCGTGATGTTTGAGGTCGGCGGCATGCCGGAAGACGTGGCGCGTGAGGCTTTGCGCCTGGCGCGTTTCAAGCTCGCCATCAAGACGCGCATTATCAGTTCGCACGAACTCGAAGGATAGGCCATGAAGGTTCAAGAAATACTCGATATGAATGATGAGCAGCTGGCCGAAGCCCTGCGTGCAGCGCGTGAAGAACAGATGCGCCTGCGTTTCCAGGCCACGACCGGCGAACTCAAAGACACCAGCCGCCTGACGTTCGTCAGGAAGAACATCGCCCGGCTGCAGACCATTGCGCGCCAACGCGCCCTGGCCGGCGAAAAGGAAGGTAAATAATGAATACTCGTCGCCGAATGGAAGGCGTCGTCACCAGCGACAAAATGCAGAAGACCGTGGTGGTCGAAATCACCCGCACCTTCCGCCATCCGCTGTACCACAAAGTGGTGTCCAGCAGCCGTCGCGTGAGCGCCCATGACGAACTGGAATGCAAGATTGGCGATACCGTGCGCATCGTCGAAACCAAGCCAATGTCCAAGACCAAACGCTGGCGCGTGGAAGAGATCTTGCTGCGCAATGTGCGCTCGCAGGATCAGGGCGTGGAGGGCTAACCATGATCCAACAGGAATCGCGCATCAACGTGGCCGATAACACCGGCGCACGCGAACTGCTCGTCATCCACGTGATGGGCGGCTCCAGCCGCCGCTACGGCCGCGTGGGAGACATTGTGGTTGCCACCGTCAAGTCCGCTACCCCGCAGGGCAGCGTGAAGAAGAGCGAAGTGGTCAAGGCCGTCATCGTGCGCACTGCCAAAGAATGGCGGCGCGAAGATGGCTCCTACATCCGCTTTGATGATAATGCCGCCGTCATCCTGGACCAGGATGGCAAGAACCCCAAGGGCACCCGCATCTTCGGGCCGGTGGCGCGTGAACTGCGTGAGCAGGGCTTCATGCGCATCGTTTCGCTGGCGCCGGAAGTGCTCTAAAGGTTGAAGGAAGCAATAATTATGAAGATGAAAATCCGCAAAGGCGACACCATTGAAGTCATCACCGGCCGCGAGCAGGACAAAGGCAAGCGCGGTGAGGTCATCAAGGTGCTGCCCAAAGAAGAACGCATCGTCGTTCAGGGCATCAACCTGCGCAAGAAGCACCAGCGCCAGGTCCAGACCGAGCGCAAGAACCTGGCTCCGGGCATCATTGAATTCGAAGCCAAGATGCCGGTTTCAAACGTGATGCTGGTTTGCCCCAACTGCAGCGAAACCACGCGTGTGCGCGTGACGCGCGACGAAGATGGCACCGTTCACCGTGTCTGCAAGCAATGCGAAAAGCAGATCGACTGACGGCCAGGAGTACATAAGAAATGGCGCCAAGACTAAAAGAACGCTACCAGAAGGAAATCGTCCCGGCTCTGATGAAGACCCTGGACTTCGATAATGTGATGCAGGTTCCGCGCGTCCAGAAGATTGTGCTGAACATCGGCATGGGCGAGGCGATGGACAACGCCAAAGCCCTGGATGCCGCGGTGGAAGACCTGACCAAAATGACCGGGCAGAAGCCGGTCATCACCCGGGCGCGCAAGGACATCGCCAACTTCAAGTTGCGCGCCGGCCGGGCCATCGGCACCAAGGTCACCCTGCGCGGCGAGCGCATGTGGTCCTTCCTGGACCGTCTGATAAACGTGGCTCTGCCCCGCATGCGCGACTTCCGCGGCGTCTCGCCCAACACGTTCGATGGCCGCGGCAATTACACCATCGGTTTCCGCGAACAACTGGTCTTCCCGGAGATTCAGTACGACAAGATTGACAAGATTCGCGGGTTTGAAGTCACGATTGTTACCAGCGCCCAGACCGACGATGCCGCCCGCGAATTGCTGCGGCTGCTGGGCATGCCGTTCCGGACGGAAGGATAACCAACTATGGCAAAGACAAGCATCATCATCCGCGAAACGCGCCGCAAGTATGCCGGCCGCGTGCGCAACCGCTGCAAGCTGTGCGGCCGCCCGCGTGGCTACATGCGCCGTTTTGGCCTGTGCCGCATCTGCTTCCGCGAAATGGCGCTGGAAGGCAAAATCCCCGGCGTCACCAAGTCGTCCTGGTAGCCGGGTGGAGGAACTGAATCATGAGCATGAATGATCCTATCGCGGACATGCTGACCCGCATTCGTAATGGCGTAATGGCCGGCCACACCCTGGTTGCCATGCCGAGCAGCAAAATCAAAGTCTCCATCGCTGGAATCCTCAAAGAAGAGGGCTTCATCGAAGACTATGAAGTGGCCGATGTGGAGCTGGCTCCGCAGAAAGTGTTGCGCCTGAAGTTGAAGTACGTAGGCGCCCGCCGTGAGCGCCGCTCCGTCATCGGCGGCCTGGAGCGCGTCAGCTCGCCTGGGCGGCGGGTGTACGCCAAGAAAGAAGAACTGCCCTTTGTGTTGTCCGGACTTGGCATTGCCATCGTCTCGACTCCCAAGGGCGTCATGACCGGTCGCCGGGCACGCCAGGTTGGCGTGGGCGGCGAGATTCTCTGCAAGGTCTGGTAGCCCCAGCCTGTAAGAGCGTGGAGGTTTACAAACAATGTCTCGTGTAGGACGCTTGCCGATTCCAATCCCGGCCGGGGTGGAAGTGGACGTGAAAGGGAACCAGATTCGGGTCAAAGGCCCGAAGGGTGAACTGAACCGTACCCTCCCGCCAGTTGTCGCGGTAAAAGTGGAAGACGGCCACGTGGTGGTCAGCCGCCACTCTGATGAGAAGTTCGACCGCTCCATGCACGGCACCGCTCGCGCGTTGCTGAACAACATGGTGGTCGGCGTGAGCAAGGGTTTTGAAAAGACTCTGGAAATTCAGGGCGTGGGGTATCGCGCCGAAATGAAGGGCAAGACGCTTGTCCTGCACGTCGGCTATTCCCACCCGGTGGAAATGGAACCGCCCACCGGCATCGCCTTTGAGGTCGGCGAGCGCAACATCATCATCGTTGTGCGCGGCTACGACCGTGAAGAAGTCGGCCAGCAGGCGGCGCTGATTCGCAAAGTGCGCCCGCCGGAACCATACAAGGGCAAGGGGATTCGGTATCAGGGCGAATTCGTGCGCCGCAAGGCTGGCAAGGCCGGCAAGGCTTAATCGAGGGTATCACTATGGCAAACAATTCTCGCAACCAACAACGCCGCCGCCGCCATCTGCGGGTGCGCAAGAGTGTGCACGGCTCGCCGGAGCGGCCGCGGCTTAATGTATTCCGCAGTCTGACCGAGATTTACGCCCAGGTCATTGATGATGAGAACGGCAAGACGCTGGTCGCCGCCTCCACCATTGACAAGGAACTGCGCGGTCAGATGAAGGGCAAAGACAAATCCACCCAGGCCAAGCTGGTGGGCGAGGCGCTCGCCGCCCGCGCCAAAGAGGCCGGGATCACCCGCGTGGTATTCGACCGCGGCGGTAACCGCTACATGGGCCGGGTAAAAGCCCTGGCCGATGGCGCCCGCGCCGGCGGCCTTGAGTTCTAGGCAGGAGCGAACGATGTCAGATTTTAAAGGCAAGGAATTCGAAGGAAACCCCGAGCTCGAAGAGCGCACGGTAGACATCACCCGCGTCGCCAAAGTGGTCAAAGGCGGCCGCCGGTTCGGTTTCCGCGTCACCGTGGTTGTGGGCGATAAGGCCGGCCGCGTGGGCATGGGTGTTGGCAGCGCCAACACCGTGCCGGACGCCATCCGCAAAGCCGGCGACAAGGCGCGCAAGGATATGCACCGGGTTAACCTGTACAAGAACACCATCCCGCACGAGGTCATTGGCAAGGTATCCGGTTCCCGCGTGCTGCTCAAGCCGGCCTCGCCCGGCACCGGCGTCATTGCCGGTGGCGGCGTTCGCGCCGTGCTTCAGTCGGTGGGCGTGCAGGACATCCTCACCAAGTCCATGGGCAGCGCCAACATGTTGAATGTGGTGCGCGCCACCATGGACGCCCTGGACCAGCTTAAGTCGGTGGAAGATGTGGCCCGCCTGCGCGGCAAACCGCGTGAAGAGATGGTGCCCTTCTGGGAGCGCAAGCGCAATGGCTAAGAATAAAGATTTGAAAGTCACCCTTGTCCGCAGTCCCATCGGATTTGACGTGCGCCAGAAGAAAACTCTCATCGCGCTGGGCCTGCGCAAGATGAACCAGACTGTGACCCAAGCGGACACGCCCGCCGTGCGCGGCATGATTCGCAAGGTCATTCACCTTGTTAAAGTGGAAGAGTAAGCCATGAAACTGCATGACTTGAAGCCCAACGAGGGCAAAACCAAAAACAAACTGCGGGCCGGACGCGGCACCGGCGGCCGGCGCGGCAAGACCGCTGGCCGTGGTACCAAAGGCTCCGGCGCGCGTGCCGGTGGCGGCGGGCGCAAGCTCTACCGCCAGGGCGGTAACCTGCCGTTCTTCCGGCGTTTGCCGTTCAAGCGCGGCTTCAACCCGCCGAATCAGGTGGCCTACAATGAAGTCAACCTGGACCAGCTGGAAACCCTTCAGGGCGGCGATGTAACTCCGGAAACCCTGAATGCCGCGCGCCTGCTGCGCAAACCGGCCGCGCCCGTGGTCATCCTCGGCCGCGGTGAAATCAAGAAGTCGTTGAAGGTGCGCGTGCACCGTGTTACCGAAGGCGCCCGCAAGAAGATTGAAGCCGCCGGCGGCAGCGTAGAACTCATCCAGCCCGAAACGGCTGAAAGCTAGCGGCAAGGAGTAATGCCCGGATGAAACGTCCTTCCCCGTGGAGATATTTGTGGACTGCGCCGGATATCCGTCGCAAGTTGCTGATCACCGTTCTGCTGCTGGTCATCTATCGCTTCGTCACCCACATCCCGGTTCCGGGTGTGGACCGTGATGTGATGGAGGCCATCTTCGCCAGCGGTGGGGCCGGCGCCAACCTGCTCAACATCATCAACCTGATTTCGGGCGGCACCGTCCGCAATTTCTCGATTCTGGCGATGGGCGTTTACCCGTATATTACCGCCCAGATTATCGTGCAGTTGCTGGTGCCCATCATCCCGGCCTGGCAGCGCCGCATGGAGGACGACCCGCGCGAAGGCCGCAAGTGGATGGAGCGCACAACCTACATCCTCACCATCCCGATGGCCGCCCTGAATGCCTTTGGCCAGATTAACATTTTCTCCTCCCTGGGTGGGGCGCAGGTCATCCCCAACTTCAGTTTGGTGAACAATTTCCTGCCGTCCTTCACCGTGCTGGCCGTCATGACTGGCGGCACCATGTTCGCCATCTGGTTGGGCGAGCTGATTTCAGAGTACGGCATTCGCAATCAGGGTCTTTCCCTCATCATTTTCGCCGGCATCATCTCGCAGATGCCCAGTTCCTATGCTCAGGTGCTCGCCAATGAAGCCACCCGCTGGCCGGCGCTCATTTCGCTGGTCATCATCACGGTGCTGACCATCTTCGTCATCGTCTTCGTTCAGCAGGGCCGCCGCAATGTGCCCGTGCTGTACCCCGGCCGCCGCGTCGGCAACCGCATGTCCATGCCGGTGAAGGGCACCCTGCCGCTGATGGTTAACATGGCCGGCATGATTCCGCTGATCTTCGGCCAGGCGATTTTGTCCTTCCCGGCCATCATCGCTTCGTTCTTTGTCGCTTCTGAGACCGAGTGGGTGGCCAACTTCGCCGCCGGCACGCAGGCTCTCTTTGGCGGCACCGGCAACGGCTACTGGATCATTTACTTCTTCATGGTCGTGTTGTTCGCCTTCTTCTATACCGACGTGCTCTTCGCCCAGCAGAACTATGGCGAGAACCTCAAACGCGCCGGCGCCCAGATTCCGGGCGTGAAGCCGGGCAAGCAAACGCAGGAGTACCTCACCCGCGTGCTGCGCCGCATCACGCTGCCGGGCGCGGTGTTCCTGGGTGTGGTCGCCATTTTGCCCTGGTTGGCATCGCAGTTGATTCCGGCTCTGGGCACCGCCACATCCGGCGGCGGCGGCAACTTCCTGATTAACGCTTCCGGCCTGCTCATTGTGGTCGGCGTGGTACGCGACACGTTCTTCAACATCGACGCCGAGCTGAAATTGCACGGCTACGAGGAATCCCTGCTGGTCCGCTAAGCCGCCAGAAGTGGGAGAAGGAAAAACATCGTGCCAACTTACGTGGTGATGCTCGGCGCCCCTGGCGCGGGCAAGGGCACCCAGGCCAAATTGATTTCAGAACGCCTGGGCCTGCCGCACGTATCCTCCGGAGATATTTTCCGGGAGCACCTTAAGAACAAAACCGAACTCGGCAAACTGGCCGATTCGTTCATGAGCAAGGGCGAACTGGTGCCGGACGATGTCACCATAGCCATGATTCGTGAGCGGCTCGGACGGTCCGATTGTTCGACCGGGGCTGTGCTGGATGGCTTCCCCCGCACGCCTGCCCAGGCCTCCGCACTGGCGGAGATGTTGGGCGGGTTGGGCGGCAAAGTGGATGTCGTCCCGTTTATCAAGGTCGAGGAACAGGAACTGGTGCGCCGCCTTACCGGCCGCTGGACCTGCCGGGCCAATGGTCACATTTTCCATGAAACATTCAACCCGCCGCGGCAGGCAGGTGTGTGTGACCACGATGGCTCGGAACTCTACCAGCGCAGCGACGACGAGGCAGAGACCGTCGTCAACCGAATCCGCGTGTACGTCGAACAGACCGCGCCGCTCGTCGCTTTCTATCGTGAGAGCGGGGTGCTGGTCGAAATCAACGGCGCGCAATCTATCGATCAGGTCACTGCCGACCTGCTGGCGGTCCTTCCGCCAGTGGGCGAGTAGCACCTTAAAACAATATGGCCTGGGAACGTAACGTAGTCCTCAAAAGCCCGCTGGAGCTGGAAATCATGCGCGAGGCCGGGCGAATCAATGCCCGTGCGCTGGATGCTGTGCGCCAGGCCATCCGGCCCGGCGTCACCACTGGCGAGTTGGACAAGATTGCCGAAAGCGTCATTCGCGAGCACGGCGCCAAACCGGCTTTTCTGGGTTACCCCGGCCCAACGCCTTACCCCGCCACCATCAACTCCTGCATCAATGAGGAGATGGTGCACGGCATCCCTGGCGAACGCAAAATCAAGGAAGGCGACCTCGTCTCCATTGATTGCGGCACTGTCTTCCAGGGGTTCGTCGCCGATAGCGCCTTCAGCATCGGCGTGGGTGAGGTGAGCGATGAGGTTGTTGACCTGCTTAAGGTCACCGAGGAAGCCCTCTCCCTCGGCATCAAGCAGATGCGCAACGGCAATCGCGTGGGCGACGTATCCTGCGCCATCCAGCAGCATGTGGAAAGCCGCGGCTACCATGTGCCGCGTGAATACACCGGGCACGGCGTGGGCCGCCAGATGCATGAAGGCCCCCAGGTGCCCAACTACGGCATCGCCGGGCGCGGCATGGTACTGCGGCCGGGGCTGACCATCGCCCTGGAACCGATGGTGCTGGTGGGCACGCCGAACACCAGGGTGCTGCGCGACCGCTGGACCGTGGCCTCGGCCGATGGTTCGCTCACCGCCCACTTTGAGCATTCGGTAGCGGTGACCGAGAATGGCCCGCTGATTTTGACCGAACTTTGAGGTCATTTGGAACCCCGGCCCTGAAATCAGGGCTGGACGAAACGAGTACTTTCAGATAAAATTGGTTGTTTTGGCCTTGTAGGCCGTTTAAGGAGCAAGTCTCATGAAAGTCACAGCCTCAGTCCGCAAGCGCTGCAGCAAGTGCAAGATTGTGAAGCGCAAAGGTCGGGTCCTCGTTATTTGCGAGAATCCGAAACACAAACAGAGACAAGGGTAAGGCGCAATGGCACGTATCGAAGGTGTTGACCTCCCGCGCGACAAGCGCGTTGAAATCGGCCTCACGTACATTTATGGCGTGGGCCTGAAGACATCCCAGGACATCCTGGCGTCGACCAAGATCAGCCCGGATACCCGGGTGCGTGACCTGACCGATGAACAGATCGCCCAGTTGCGCGATTACATCATTGGCAACTACCAGGTGGAAGGTGACCTGCGCCGCGAAGTGCAGATGAACATCAAGCGCCTGGTGGAAATTGGCTCCTACCGCGGCATGCGCCACCGCCGCAACCTGCCGGTGCGCGGCCAGAAGACCCGCACCAACTCGCGCACCCGCAAGGGTATCAAGAAGACCGTTGCCGGGCGCGGACGTCGCCGCGGCGCCACCAAGAAATAACCGGCAGTCTGCCGAAACAAACGTACTTAGGAAAGAGGTAGTATGGCACGAAGTGGACGAACACCCCGGCGCGCGGCATCCCGCAAGACCAAGCGCAATCTGTCCGCAGGGCAGATTCACATCAGCGCCACATTTAACAACACCATCGTCACCGTTACCGATGACCAGGGCAACACCGTTGCCTGGGCCAGCGCCGGTGGCGTCGGCTTCAAAGGCTCGCGCAAGAGCACCCCGTTTGCCGCCAGCCTGGCCACCGAGCAGGCCATCAAGGCCGCTCAGGACCTGGGCATGAGCGAAGCCCAGCTCTTTATCAAGGGCCCCGGCCCGGGCCGCGAGTCGGCCATCCGCAAGGTGCAGACCATGGGCCTCAAGATCACCGCCATTGCGGATGTCACCCCGCTGCCGCACAACGGCTGCCGCCCGCCCAAGAAGCGCCGCGTGTAATTGGATTTGTAGAGGATATTGACTAATGGCTCGTTATACCGGACCCGTATGCAAATTGTGCCGCCGTGAGGGCGAAAAACTGTTCCTCAAGGGTGAGCGTTGCTTCTCGCCGAAGTGCGAGATCGAAAAGCGTAACTACCCGCCTGGTCAGCACGGCAAGACCAATTCCTGGCGCCGCACCGAAGGCTCAGACTTTAGCAGCCAGCTGCGCGCCAAGCAGAAAGCCCGCCGCGTGTATGGTGTGCTGGAGCGCCAGTTCCAAAGCTACTACACCAAGGCGCTGAAGTCCACCGGCCTCACCGGCCTTACGATGCTTCAGAGCCTGGAATCGCGGTTGGACAACGTCATCTACCGCATGGGCTTCGCCAGCAGCCGCAGCCAGGCCCGCCAGCTTGTGGCGCACGGCCACTTCACCGTCAATGGCCGCCGCACCAACGTGCCCTCCATGCAGGTTAAAGTCGGCGACAAGATTGCTCTGCGCGAAGGTTCACGCAATAGTACCTTCTTTAAGGACCTGGTGCTCTTCGCCGAAGAGCGCAATTCCCCGGACTGGGTGCAGCGTGATGTGAAGACCCTCAGCGGCACCATCAGCCGCCTGCCGGAACGCCAGGAAATTGACGCCAACCTCAACGAACAGTTGATTGTTGAGTTTTACTCTCGCTAACCAGGAACAAATTCCAGCAAGCTGCCATCTGGCCGCCGCTGGGGAAGGACGAAGCCGTGATTGTTCTAAGTAATATGGTCACTCCGCGAATTGAGCGTGAGGCTGAGTCGCGGAATTACGGCAAATTTGTAATCAGCCCGCTGGAACGCGGCTTTGGCATGACGCTGGGCAACTCCATCCGGCGCGTGCTGCTCTCCTCCTTGGAGGGCGCCGCAATTTCCTCGATTCGCATCACCGATGTCCAGCATGAATACAGCGACATCCCCGGCATCCGTGAGGACGTCATCCAGATCATGCTGCAACTCAAGCAGTTGCGCCTGAAACTGCACGACGTGGAATCGGCCCGCATGCACCTCGAAGTGCGCGGCGAAGGCGTGGTTACCGGTGCGGACATCATCGCCCCGCCGGAAGTCGAGATTGTGAACCCGGACCTCTACCTGTTCACCTCAGACAGCAGCAAGACCAAGCTGGAACTCGAGATGAGCATTGAGCGCGGCCGGGGTTACTCGCCCGCCAACGACCGCAGCGGCCACCTGCCCATCGGCGAACTGCCGGTAGACGCCATCTTCACCCCGGTGAAGCGCGTCAATTGGGAAGTGGGCTCGGCGCGTGTCGGGCAGAGCACCAACTATGACAAGCTCATCATGGAAATCTGGACGGATGGCACCGTGGCCCCGGAAGAGGCTATGAGCACTTCGGCCGGCATCCTGATTGAGCACCTGCGCCACATTGCCGGCGTGACCGAAATTGCCCTCGCCAAGCCCAGCGCCGATGACGGCATGAACGGCCGCATGACCAGTGAAGTGTATGAAACGCCCATCGAGAATCTGGACCTCTCGGTGCGTGTGTTCAACTCGCTCAAGCGCGCCGGCATCATCACCGTCGGTGAGGTGCTGGAATTGCTGGAAAAGGGCGAAGACGCGATTATGTCGATTCGCAACTTTGGCGACAAGAGCCTCGATGAACTCGTGGACAAGATGACCGAGAAAGGCTATCTCACTGAAGACCAGCGGCCGGTGCTTAGCGGCAGCTCTTCAGAGGGCGATGGCGACGCGGAGTAAGCCCCATGAAACACAAGATTGCAGGGAAGAAACTCAACCGCAACACCGCCCAGCGCAATGCGTTGCGCCGGAATCTGGTGAAGCAGTTGTTCGAGCATGAGCGCATCGAGACCACCCGGGCTAAGGCCCAGGCGGTGCGCGGCCAGGCGGAGAAGATGATTTCGCTGGCCAAGCGCGGCGCAGCAGCAGAAGACCCGGTGAAAGCGGTCAATGCCCGCCGTCTCGCCGCCTCCCGGCTGGCGGATGCCACCGTCGTCAAGAAACTGTTTGACGAAATCGCCCCGCGCTATACCGAGCGCAACGGCGGCTACACCCGCATCATCAAACTTGGCCCCCGCGAAGGCGACCGGGCCGAGATGGTGGTTCTGGAGCTGGTCGAGTAGTTTTGCTCTGATCCGGGTTGCCGGATTGGAATGGCACGTTACCAAATCATTCTCGCCTATGACGGCACCGGCTTCAACGGTCTGCAACGCCAGACCCGCGGGCGCACGGTGCAGGGTGAGGTGGAATCGGCGCTGCGCCGGCTGGGGTGGGACGGCCGCTCAATTCTGAGCGCCGGCCGCACGGATGCCGGGGTGCATGCCTCCGGGCAGGTGTTCGCTCTCGACTACGAGTGGCGGCACAGCCCGGAAGACCTGCAAGGCGCGCTCAATGCCCTGCTCCCACCGGATGTTGCGGTTCGGGACCTGCAGGAAGCGCCGCCGAAATTCCACCCGCGCTATGATGCCCTGGCCCGTCGTTACGCCTACCGGTTGTTCTGCCAGCCGCTGCGCGACCCCCTTCGGGAGCGCTATGCCTGGCGGGTATGGCCGCCGGTGAAACTCAAGCCGCTGCAACAGGCCGCCCGGGCGCTAAAGGGCAGCCACGATTTTGCCGCTTTTGGTTCGCCGCTGCAAAAGGGCGGCACAACGGTGAGAAATGTAGTGCGAGCCGAATGGGAACAGGCAGAAGATGCCTACACATTCCATTTTGAGGCCAACGCCTTCCTCTACCACATGGTACGCCGCACGGTGCGGCTGCTGGTGCAGGTGGGGCAGGGGCGCCGCCCGCCAAAAACTGTGAAAGACCTGCTGGACCGGCCGCAAAACGGCCCGGTGCAGGGGTTGGCCCCGGCCCACGGGCTGGAATTGGTTGAAGTGCGCTACCCGGCGCAGGATGAAACAAAAGAAAGTTAGATTGTTACGATAGCGAGGTTGTTGTGGAAAAGACTTATTACCCGAAACAAGCAGAACTGACCCAGGAATGGTTCGTGGTAGATGCCGCGGGCAAGAACCTGGGCCGGTTGTCATCCCAGATTGCGGCTGTGCTGCTGGGCAAACACAAGCCCACCTATACCCCCGGCGTGGACACCGGCGCGCATGTCGTCGTGCTGAATTGCGGCGGCATCACCGTCACCGGCAACAAGCTGGAAGACAAGAAATACTACCGCCACACCGGCTACCCGGGCGGCATCCGCGAAACCTCGCTGAAACGCCAGCTTGAGAAGCACCCCGAGCGCGTCATCGAGAAGGCTGTGTGGGGCATGTTGCCGCACAACCGTCACGGCCACAAGCTGATGAAGAAACTGAAACTCTACACCGGCAGCGAACACCCCCATGCGGCCCAGAACCCCCAGCCGCTGGCGATTCAGGAGTAAGGAATTATGGCAGAAACCTATTTTGAAGGCATTGGTCGTCGCAAAGAGTCTACCGCCCGCGTGCGGGTGATGACCGGCAAAGGCGCGTTCATCGTGAACGGCAAGCCCCTGGAAGATTTCTTCCCGCGTATGGGCGACAAGGAATTGATTATGTCCCCGCTCGTGGACGCCGGCCACAAGGGCGGTGTGGACGTCAGCGTGATGGTTAACGGCGGCGGCATCTCCGGGCAGGCCAGCGCAGTGCGCATGGGCCTGGCCCGCGCCCTGGTGCTGATGAACCCGGAAGTCGACCGCGCCATGCGCAACGGCGGCCACCTGACGCGTGACCCGCGCGTCAAGGAACGCAAGAAGCCCGGTCTCAAGCGCGCCCGCAAGGCCCCCACCTACACCAAGCGCTAGACCCCCTGTTTTCCACAGCATTTCCCAACTGCGCCGGACCTCTCCGGCGCAGTTGCTTTTTCTCCGGCGAATCCCCATTACAATCTCCCTATCAAATAGGAGAACCCCATGCCCGCAACCCCCGCCATCACCCTCCTCGGCCTCGGCCCCGGCGGCCCGGACCTTCTCACCCGCCGTGCCTGGCAGGTGCTCGAATCTGCCAGCGAAGTCTGGCTGCGCACGGCACAGCATCCCGCTGTCGCCGGTCTTCCCGAAAATATTGCGGTGCAGTCCTTTGATTCCTACTATGAGGAAGAGGACGACTTTGTCGTTGTCTACGAGCGCATTGTTGCCGAAGTGCTGCGGCTCGCCGAACGGCCGGGCGGCGTGGTGTACGCCGTCCCCGGCCATCCTCTTGTGGCTGAAGCCACCGGCTCCGAGATTCTGCGCCGCGCGCTGGAAAATGGCTTGACGGTGGAGGTCGTGGAGGGGCTGTCCTTCCTTGAGCCCACCTGGACCGCGCTGACCGCCGACCCCCTGCCGCACACCAGCATCGTGGACGCGCTGGACTTAATGACCGCCCACCATCCGCCCTTCCCGCCCAGCTACCCGGCGCTGATTGCCCAGGTGCATTCTAACTTTGTGGCCGGGGAAGTGAAAATCACCCTGATGGCGCTGTATCCGGATGAACACCCGGTGCGGCTGGTGCACGCCGCCGGAACGCCGCAACAGCTGGTGGAAGACCTGCCGCTGCACGCCATTGACCAGAGCGCGCACACCGGCCTGCTCACCAGCCTGTACCTGCCGCCGCTGGCTGCCAACACCGCCTTTGAAGATTTCCAGGAACTCATTGCGCACCTGCGCGCGCCGGAGGGCTGCCCGTGGGACCGCGAACAGGACCACCAGACCCTGCGCCCCAACCTGATGGAAGAAGCCTTTGAAGCCCTCGCCGCCATTGATGCCGATGACCCGGCCGCCCTGCGCGAAGAACTGGGCGACCTGCTGCTGCAAATTGTCCTGCACGCCCAGATTGCGGCCGAATACGGCGAATTCAATATGAGCGATATCCTCCTCGGTATCCACACCAAGCTGGTGCGCCGCCACCCGCACGTTTTCGGCGATGCCGATATTAAGGACGCCGAGAAGGTAATTCAAAACTGGGAGAAGTTGAAAGAACAGGAACGCAAGGCAAATGGAGAAAAGGTCAAAGGCCTGCTGGACGGCATCCCGGTTGCCATGCCCGCCCTCGCCGTGGCCGATGCCTACCAGAAGCGCGCCGCCCGCGTCGGTTTTGAGTGGCCGGAGATTCGGGGCGTGTGGGACAAACTGGACGAAGAACTGGCCGAACTGAAAGCCGCGCAAACGCCGGAGCATGTGGCTGAAGAAATGGGCGATGTGCTGTTCGTGGTGGCCAACCTGGCGCGCTGGCTCAAGGTGGACCCGGAAACCGCCCTGCGCCAGACCAACGCCAAATTCAGCACCCGCTTTGCCGCCATTGAAGCCGAAGCCCGCCGCCAGAACCGCGAACTCTCCTCCATGTCGCTGGAAGAAATGGACGCCGTTTGGAACAAGGCCAAGGGGAGGTAGCTATTTAGGCTCTGCTCAGGAATTGTGTGACAGACTTCGTAGGGGCGCAGCTGCGCCCCTACTACCGCACGATTGATGAATAGTAAGGGTCGAGCTAAGCTCGACCCTTACACCTTATAGCAAGCCAATTTGCCGCCACGCTACGCCGGGGCAAACATCGTCCACGGCTCAAACAGGGTCATCTCCACGACTGCCAGCGCCGCCGCCGTGCTGATGCGCTGAAAATGCACCTCGCCGTGAATCTCGTACCACAATAGGCCCGCGCCCTCCGGTCCCTGCAAGAACGCCACCCGGCTCTCCAGCACCTCGCCATCGGGTGCGGCCTTGCTCTCAACCCGCAGGTGCCCGGTGAGCGGGAACAGGTCTGCCGCCACGCCCGCCAGCGCCGGTTTCACATGCGTGCCATCGTCGGACAGCAGGCCGCGCTGTGCCAGCCCTGCGATGGCGTGGCCTACCTCGCGCTTGCTGGGCGCGATCAGGTTAAGCATTTCTCGAGCGTAAGCTGCAAGGTTGGCCAGCGTCTCCATCGGCTGGCTGATGTGTACCGCCAGTACTGCGGCATCCGGCAGGGTCTCCTGCCCGTCCCGCAATCCATCCAGCGCGGCCCATAGCACCAATGCCTCATTGAGGGTTACATCGCACTCCCAGGGTTGGGCGTCCTCGCTGCTGGGCGCAATGAGAGTCAGCATGTCCAGGAGCAGGTCGGGCAGGTCGGCCGGGGAAACCAGACTCAAACTCCCTTCGCGTTCGTCCAAACGGACGACAGGCAACTCCAGGGGGTCTTGCGGTTGGTAGATCACCGTATCCATCAACCGTTCTCCGGACAGCAGTGTGATGCGGGTGAGGAACGCCGGGTCGGCCAGCGTGGTAAGCGCCGGCCGTATCTCAGGCAAGAGGCCACCGGCAGATGATACAAGTTCCGGGTGGCTGAGGCGGCGGGTGCCAGGCGCCTTCTCCGCCTTCCAAAGCGAGAGTGGCCCTTTGGGGTTATCCAGCAGCGCGCCCGCAGCCAGCAGTTGATCCAGAGTAAGTTCAATAGCGTTCATGGTTCTCTCCCGAATTACCTGCCGCCGAGGACGGTGTTGATTTTCCGGATGACATTCTTAGCCGGTTTGGTTTCCAGCGCCGCGTCTTTGCCGGCGTCTACCAGTAACTCCGCGCCCTTGTCCACTGCGCTGTTTCCCATGGCGTCCACCACCCGCGGCGTGACTTCACGCGCGAGCGTGTTGGGACCCACGTTGAAGTAACGTACCGTGTCCTTGCCGCTGCCAAACTTCGGCTTGGGGACTTTGCTGAGGCCCTTATTGCGGCCGGCTTCATAAGCCTTACTGGCTGCAAATTTGGCGCTGCCTGCCACAAAGCCGTGGTCATATACATCATTGGCATATTGGATGGCATCCTTGACACGCCCATAGGTATATTTGACCGACTTTCCCACCGGGCCGGTGCATTCCGCCAAAGCATCCACGCCGATGTCGGCGGCGGTTTCCACCAACCCGGCCACACTGCTGTAGCGATCATTGCGTTCGGCGGTCTGCATGTGTTGCTGGTAAGACTGCTGGTGGCGGTCCATTTCGGCGCGCACACTGTCCGTGTATTTCTGGCGGCTGGCCTGGACTTTCTGTTGGATGGCGGCCTTGCGCTGGTCGGCCTGGGCGTGCACCTGGGCCACCTGCCCGGCCACGATGTTGGATTTCAACTCAAATTTCTTCTCGGCTTCGGGCACATAGTCAAAACCTCCCGAGACCGGATTGTAGCGCCAGCCCTGATCCAGTTTGCCTTGCTCAAAGGCGGCCTGCTTTGGCGTTACCAGCTTGCCATCCACCGGCGAGGGCACCAGCGCCGGCTGGAGGGTTTTGCGCATCATGTTTGCGCCGCCCTGCACCACCGCTGTGCCCACCACTGCGCCGAGCACGGCCGCGCCCACTAGCGCAGCCTGTTCTTCCGTGCTCAGCGGCTCGATCACAGGCTCGTCTTCCGGGAGCGCCTCGCCGAATTCTTCAGCAGGAAATTCTTCTATCTCCGGCGCGACGTAAACGAAGGGTGTCGGCGTCGGCCCGCTGGGCGTGACGATGTCTGCCGGCGCGCCATACCCGTAATTGCGGATGGTTTGGATGAAGAACGCCATCACATCGTCAACATCTGGCATATTGTCGCCCTTTGTTTCGGTGCACGTTTCAGTAATGGACCAGCCATATACTTCATCCTCAAAGCCAGGAATGAGTTGAACATACGCAACTTGAATCTTTGTTTGAGGATAGTCTTCATAGGTATATAGAAACGAGTGTACTTCCAGGCCTGCCACCTGATACGTCTCCGCTGCAAGGAGCGTTACCATGTCATACGTAACTGCATATTCTATCGAATTGGCACCCGCAAGGAAGAACATATACTGGGTGTGAGACTCATACCAGATTACATCGTTGGGGTCGCCGGTGGGGTAGGTTTCACAAGCCAGCGGGTCAGAGCCCGTCCAGGAATAGCCCGTTGTGCCAGAGTTTGGCGCAATTCCGAAATTACCGAATACCGATTGGATGATTTGCGGGTGCGAGCCAAAAAATACAGACCACGGGTCACTCCAATCCGCGTCGCCGCTTTGCGCGTGGGAAATGCCAGCCCTGGCTCCAACAACCAGGAGGATTAAGGCCACAGAAAGGACGCTGAAGAACCGTTTCATGCCGCCCTCCTCCCGCGCAGCAGTTCCACCACGCCGCCCAGCCCGCCCGAAATGACCGCACCGAGGAAGAATGACACCGCCACCCAGAAGCCGCCCCACCACGCGCCGCTGGTGGGCGTGTTCAACGTCTCGAACAGGTCAATGACATAGGGGGTGAGGATGGGGTACAGGTACAGCAGGGCAAATGCCGCCATGCCGCTGGTAACGGCATTGAAGGCGTAGCCGGCCAGCCGCTTGAACACGGTCATCAGGCAAGAGGGGCGCGGGCGGGTTCTTGGGATAGTCAAGGAAACCTCCACAGCCATGCAAGTGAAAGGGGTTACCTTGATTATGCGGCGCGCCGCAAGGAATTACGAGGACACCTGTCCCCCGCCCCCCGTGACAGGTGTCCTAAGCATGAATGTAGAGTGGAATCAGGTTTTTGCGGTTGGGAGGTACTTCTCGCCCGCCTCCACCGCCACGCCCAGCACATTGCCGGGCGGCGGCAGCGGGCAGGTGGCGAACTCGGTGAAGGCGCAAGGCGGCGAATAGGCCTTGTTGAAGTCAATGATGACTGAATCAGCTTCGGCCACTTCGGTGGTCAGGTAGCGCACGGCAGGGTAGGTGGTCTTTCCGGCGGTGGCGTCGCGGAACATGATGTAATACGCTCCAGTTTCCAGTTTCTCGGCATCCAGGCGGTAGGTCCGGCCGTCCACCTCAAACGCCAGCGCCGCGTGCATGTGGCCTTCATTATCGTTGCCCAGCATATCCGGAATCGTCACTGGTTTGGGCGGGTCATACGGCTCGATGCGCGCCGTCACCCGCCAGTTGGAGTCCGGCTCGTACCATACCCGCCCACCGAAGTTCAGCCGGTTAGGGTGCTGGCTGTCCCACAGGCGGATGGCGAGTTGCCCGCCGCGCTCTATCAGCACCATCCGCAGGGAGGCCAGATAGAGGAAGTTCGGCTTGCCGCTCACGTCCGGCTGCAATACGGCGCCGTCGGGGGCGGGTTCGTCATCCAACCGCGCGTCAATATTTGGCATGAGGCCCAGCGTGACGGTTTTGCCTTCCACCAGGAACACGCCGGCCTGGGCTGGCGCGCTGCCTTTGGGCAGCACGATGTCATTGCCGGGCGCGCTGCCGAAGCGGTTCTCGCCCTCTTTCAGCCAGAACAGGCCGGCCAGCGAAAGCCACGAGTACTCGGCGCGCAGGTTCGTGTCCATGCGCTCGCGCCAGGCGAGCAGAGAATGAGTGTAGTCTTCGCTCATGGGAGATTCAGCGGGGAGGTAGTTGCCAGAACATTGGTGGGGGCCAATTGCCATTCAGCTCGCGTTGCGTGATTTGGAAGACGGCCAACGCTTCAAAAGAGGCACAGTCGCCTTCGGGTCCGCAGGTGAGCAGACCGGTGACGCCCGGGAAATCCACTACACTGTGGAAGGCATCCCGCAGAGCCTGGCGACCTATACTCAGGCTGCCATCCGAAGACGCCACCGCTACCTGTTCAATGGCGTTCAGGATCAGATTTGTGCAATCAAATGCGTGTGCATGAAACCCGGATGGCGGGACTCCTCCGATATGCAACTTCCAGAGGTCAAGGAAAGCTTCGTAGGCGGGTCCGCTGACATACGGGCCGGTAACAAATACACCGACCACGTTGGGACCGCTGTTTTCAGGGAACGTGTCCGCCAACAAGCCATCTGCCGACATCAGCACTGTTTCGTTCAGTTCCTCAAACGCTGCGGCCTGTGCGATGATGTAATCGCCTTCAGGCTCAAAGATTGGGAAGTAGATGGCATCAACCCCCTGTGCGGCAAGAGTTCCCAACAACACGCGGTAGTCCGTGTTTCCCACGCCGATAAAGCCATTGGCAATGACGTCGCCACCCAACTGCTCAAACGCCTCCTCAAACGCTTCCACAAGCCCGTTGGAGAATGGGGAGTTGTCGGTGATGGTGGCAGCGCGACGAACCCCAAATTCGCGGGACAGAAATTCCGCAGCCAATCTGCCTTGCATGAGGTCATTATGGGAAACCCGGAAATACCCCGGAAGCCAGATCTCCGGACTGGTGAGGCCGGGGTTGGTATTTGAAGGAGAGCACATTAGCAGACCGGCTTCACTGATGGCCGGCATGGCGGCAAATGCCTCGCTGGAGCAGCTCGTTCCAACGATTGCGACCAGCGAAGGCTCCTGGAGTATCTGTTGCGCGGCCAGCTCTCCGCCGTCTGCCGAGCACTTAGTATCGGCTGTAACAATGTCGATCCCGTGGCCCAAGATCTCCGGCCGTTCCGCTAGAGCCACCTGAATGGCTCCCAATGAATCTTCGCCCAGCAGGCTTGCTCTCCCGGACAAAGCCAGCATTGCCCCAAGATTTATCCGTTCGCCTGGCCCAACCTCGACACATCCCAACGGATCATCGCACTCAAGCGGTTCCGGCGTGGGGGTTGGGAGTGGCGTCGCGGATGGGACTGGCGTGGCGCTAGGAGTTGGAGTGCTGGTGGCCACCAACTGCCCCAGAGGATTTGCCAGCGTGGAACATGCCAGCAGAGCCAGGAAACTCCCGACAAGACCGACAGCCGGGTTATGTCTGCGGTGGTTTAGATTTGAGCGCATATTCAGTTTCCTTCCCTGCTTGAAGACTTGGTTGAAGTCTCCGATTCCCGATTCACTTTAGAGAATCGCGAATGTTGTCGCGCCAGTCAAACGAGGCGCCGAACACGACGCCCAGCATGATGAGGATAATCATCGCCAGGATGCCGAACAACCCTGCCCGGCCGGCGGGCAGGAACGCGCCCAGCACCAGCAGGACAATCAGCCCCAGCCCGGCCCCAACGACCCCGCCCCAGAAGGCTTTGGGCAGGCCCCTGGCCGAATCTTTCCAGAAGTTCTGTTTGCGGCGTACATCCCCGGCCTTCCGGGCGATTTGCCCCTGCACCTTGCGCTCGTAGACGTTGGGGTCACGTGCGCTCAGCTGGCGGTCCCGCAGTTTCTTCAGTCGTTCTACTTCTTTCTGGTCAGACATCCTTTCATCTCCCTTCGCTAAAGAGGTTCAAAACGCGCGGTGAAGTGACGCATCAGTCGCGGCTGGTAGGTGATGCGGTAGCCTTTCAGTTTCTTGCTGCGCCCGGCGATTTCTTTGAGCGTCTCCACGGTGTAATCGAGGTGGCTCTGCGTGTACACCCGGCGCGGAATCGCCATGCGCACCAGGTCCAGTTCCGGCAGGTGTTCTTCACCGGTTTCGGGGTCAATGTAGCCAAAGGCCACCGTGCCGAGTTCGGCGGCGCGGATGCCGCCCTGGCGGTACATCTCCACCGCCAGCGTAATGCCCGGCAGTTCGCGCTGCGGGATGTGCGCCAGCAGGCGCTTGGCATCCAGATAAATGGCGTGCGCTCCCGGCGGCTCGATGATCGGGATGCCGGCTTCCAGCAGGCTATCGCCCAGGTAGGCGGTCTGCGCGAGACGGTATTCCAGATAGCGCTCGTCCAGAGCTTCCATGAAGCCCACCGCCATCGCATCCAGGTCACGCCCGGCCAGGCCGCCGTAGGTGGGGAAGCCCTCGCGCAGGATGAGTTCATTCTTGATGCGCTCAAACAGGCTCTCGTCGTTGGTGGCCAGAAATCCGCCGATATTGACGATGCCATCTTTCTTGGCGCTCATGGTTGCGCCATCCGCCAGGCTGAACATTTCCTGGGCGATTTCCAGCGGCGTCTTGTCGGCGTAGCCCGGCTCGCGCAACTTGATGAAATAGGAGTTCTCGGCGAAGCGACAGGCGTCGATGAAGAACGGGATGCGGTACTCGCGGTACACCGCGGAGACGTCGCGCAGGTTTTGCATGCTCACCGGCTGGCCGCCGCCGGCGTTGTTGGTGATGGTGATCATCCCCAGCGGGATGTTCTCGACACCCTTCTCCTCGATGAACGCCCGCAGTTTGGCGATGTCCATATCCCCTTTGAAGTCCACCCGGGCGCGCGGGTCATAGGCTTCGGCGCGAATCAGGTTGGTGGGGCGGCCGCCGCGGGCGCGGATGTTGCCCTCGGTGGTGTCAAAGTGCATATTGGACGGCACGAACATGCCCGGCTTAATGAGCAGGTTGGCGAGGATGTTCTCTGCGGCGCGTCCCTGGTGGGTGGGGACGAAGTATTTGAATCCGAAAACGTGGTCCATCACCTCTTTGAGGCGATAGTACGACCGTGCCCCGGCGTAGGATTCATCCCCCTGCATCATCGCCGCCCACTGGTGGTGGCTCATGGCGCCGGTGCCGGAGTCGGTCAGGTAGTCCAGAAAAATATCCTCGGCTCTAATGGCAAACGTGTTGTAGCCCGCCGTCCGGATGGCCTGCTCGCGTTCGGCCGCCGGAATCAGGCGGATGGGTTCGATCATTTTGATGCGGAAAGGTTCGGGGACGTATTTCGGCATTGTTCTCTCCATTGGGTGCGTAGCCAAAGTTTAGCACGTTCGCCACGCGCCAGAAAGTAGCGAGATTCTCCTACCAGTACCAGCCTCTCTACCGTACCGAGAACTGCGAGATGACAGGCGTTTGCCCGAACAGACTGATTTCCGTCCGCGTCACCACCGGGTGGCGGGGGAATGCCAGCAGGTCGGGTTGGTCAGTGAGGATGACAATTTCGCCGTTGCTGGTCAGCACCCGGTCAATCTCGGCGCACGCCTGGCGGTACAGCGCGGCGGTGCCTTCGTCCACCTCCACCTGCCGGCCCCAGGGCAGGTTGGTCACCACCCGCGCCACCGATCGGCCTTCCAGCGGCAGGTGGCGGGAGTCCCATTCTTCCAATGTCAGGCTCACCCCGGCGCGTGCCGCGTTCTCGCGTGCCGCCGTCAGCGCCAGCGGGTCATTGTCCCCGCCGCGGGCATCTGCCCCGGCCAGCGCGGCTTCAATCAGGATCGTGCCGGCGCCGCAGAACGGGTCCAGCAGGCTGTCGCCCGGCAGCACGCCGGCCATCCGCAGCATCGCCGCGGCCACCGGCGGCTTGAGCGAGCCGGGCAGGTTGGCCTGTCTGTAGGCGCGCCGCCCCAGGCTGGCCGCCGCCAACCGCAGCCCCACGTCGGCGCGGTCGTGTTCGATGAACACCCGCAGGTTGAGGTCGCTCTCGTTTTCCGCGGCGTAGCGCCAGCTGGTACGGTCCCCAACCCCGGCCGCCACCGCTTCCTTGATTTCATCGGCGTTGTACTTGCGCTTGCCCACAAAGTTGGCCGTTACGGAGAATACGGGCTCCGCGCCCAGCGGCCGCACGCGTGCCACCGCCCCCAGCGCTTCCGTGAAGGCCAGCGTCCCGGCCAGTTCAGTCAACTGCGCCAGCCCGGCGCGCTGCGGTATCAGGTCCTCCCACGCCGCCAGATGCAGGAAAATGTCATCCACCGTCCGCAGGTCCAGCAGGTCGGCGGGCTCCCCGCTGAACGCGGCGTGCACCCGCCGGTACGCCACCTGGGAGAGGTTCAGCCCAGCAATCCGCCCCATTTCGTCTGCGCTGACGTTTTCCAAACCGCGCGTGGTCACTGCCATGAGTTCCATCATGTCGTTCATTATACGTTGCCGCCTGCCCGGAATGTATAATGGCTCCATCATGACCCTTGAAATCCTCTCCTTCACCCTCGGCCCGGCGTTCACCAATGCCTACCTGGTGGGTGACACCGAGTCGAAAACCGCCATCGCCATTGACCCGGCCTGGGATGGTCATATCATCCTGGAGGCGGCGCAGGCACGCGGCTGGCGCATTGGCAACATCTGGCTCACGCATGCCCACTTTGACCATCTGGGCGGCGCAGCCGCCGTGGCGGACGGCAGCAACCCGCCGCCGCCGGTGGCCCTGCATCCGGACGACTACTGGCTGTGGCGCGTACAGGGCGGCGCGCCGTTGTGGGGCTACCAGATTGACCCCGGCCCCGAACCCACCATTGACCTGAAGCACGGCATGACGATGCACCACGGCGGCGTGGAATTTGAAGTGCGCCATGCACCCGGCCACACCCCCGGCCATGTGATGTTCTACGCTGCCAGCCTCGGCGTGCTGTTCTGCGGCGATGTCATCTTCAGCGGCAGCATCGGCCGCACCGACCTGCCGCGCGGCGACCATGCCACGCTGCTCAACAGCATCCGCGAGCAGGTACTCACATTGCCGGACGCCACCCGCCTGCTAAACGGCCACGGCTCGGAGACTACGGTGGGGCAGGAGCGCGCCACCAATCCTTTTCTTTAGTCAGCACACCCAATCAGAAAGTGAAATTCATCACAAGTTGATAGTTTTTGGCAGTCAAACTTCTGGACAATGAATTCAGAGTAATTCAACCAGAATTGGAGGAACTGCCATGTTGTACTTCTACCTGTACTCCATCACCGGCCTGTCGCTGCTCGTCTTTTATTTCAGCGTCATCAGTGGGCTCAATGGCTTCTACGATTTGATCTTCAACGTGCCGCTCGATGTTTACGAAACCACGCCGGGGTATGAGGGGGCTATCACCGCCGGGTTGGGGTTCGCCATCATCTCGCTGCCCATCTGGCTGTACCACTGGCGGCGGGTGCTGCGCGAGAGCGCCGACTTCACCGAGAGCATGCTCACCGCCCACCGCTTCTACCTGTTTACCGTGGTGTGCTGCCTGATGCTGATGATCATCATCACCGGCGGCAGCGGGCTGGCGGCCGTCCTGCGGCTGGCGTTTGGCTTTGGGGAAGGGCGGGCACAGAATCTCTCCGGGATGGCCTCCACCCTGTCCATTTTCCTGTTCTCCGGCGCCTTTTGGCTGCACCACTGGAAGCAATTCCGCGGCCGCTTCGGCGACCTCACCGGGCTGGTGAAGTCAGAAACCCCAACCGAAATCACCACGAAGTAGCCTGAAAGGAGACTCTGATGTTTCGCTTCTATCTCTACTCGGTAACCGCGGTTTCCCTGGGCGTGTTCTATACTGGCATAACCGGCGCAGTGAAGGCGCTTGCGTCAGTATTCCTGGACACCCCCTATCAGGTGCTGGACCTGCCGTTCGATACCCTCATTCCCATCTCAACAGGATTCGGATTTGCTGTCATCGCCCTGCCGGTCTGGTTCCTTCACTGGCGGTGGCTGCTACGCCTGAGCGTTGGCTTTGACAAGGACGATCTGCAATTCCACCAGTTCTATTTGTTCACTGTGGTGTGCATATTGGTCTTCTTTGCGCTGGTTTCCGGGGGAGAAGCCATGGCGAATCTGTTTCGGTACTGGCTTGGAGCCGGACTGGACCCGCTCGTTCAGGCAAAAGCCTTCGGAGGCCTGCTCGGTCTGGCGATTACCGCCGCCTTGTGGCTGCACCACTGGTTCCAGTTCCGCGGCCGCTTCGGTGACCTGACCGGGCTGGTGAAGTCGATCAATGGGGGGAAGCGGTGGCCAAAGCGAAGGCGAATAAGTGAGATAATCTTATTTGAACAGCTAACACGGATGAATGGCTGGCAACCCTGTTGCCCGGGGCACATTGCCAGCCATTCGTTCCCACTGCGGAAAAGTGAGTTCAATGAACTCCAAGCGAAAGTCGATTCTGTGGATACTTATTTGCCTTTTGACTTTGCGCATAATCTATACGGCAGTGATGTATTTTCGGGGGGACCTGCCCACGTTCACATTTGTAGAGATATATGATGCCGTGTGCTACGTGCTGGCAGGGGGATTTGTCATCCTCGAACGTGATCGACTTGTGCACTACAATCTGACTAGGTTCTCGCTTCTACTATTCACAGTTGGTCCGATAGCATCGTTGCTGGTGCAGGATGCCACCGGTTGGCCGCTCGGCAATCATCCCATCCATTGGCCGCAACCAGGAATCTTCGTTTATATCCAAGCGGTTCTAGGTTTGATATTCCTGATAGCATTTATCGCACCTCACGCGGCGAAAATCGGTGACTCAACCGGCAGAGATAAACTAGTTTGCATTGTCGTTGGGACACTGACAGGGATTGGGATTGGACTATTATGGATGCGGGTAATTCGTCTGAGTGAACCGCTGACGGTGCTTGACTTCAGCCTTCCTGTGCCGGGTTCGGCAGCAGCGAGTATGTTCTTGGTGCAATTGGCTGGCCCGGCAATCAATGAAGAGCCGATGTTTCGCGCCATTTTGTGGGGCTACCTGAGAGACAGGGGTCTTAGTGAAAAGAACATCTGGCTGGTGCAAGCGGGTCTGTTCTGGCTGGTTCATGTTTCGCATTTAGAGTCTTCTGTGACAGCGTTCTTCCTTGTCCTGGTGGGAGGACTGCTATTTGGCTGGCTGACTTGGAGGAGTCGATCAATTGCTCCCTCAATGCTGGCTCATGCGCTCATAAACGCAACTGTACAACTTGCCTCACACTACAAATTCATCTAAGGAGTCCACCTTGATACTCGACCACCTGCAACAGCTTTACGACTACAACTACTGGGCGCGCGACCTCATCCTGAACAAATGCGAAGCGCTGACCGCCGAGCAGTTCCTGGCGGGCAATCGCTTCCCGATGGGCGGCCTGCGCGACACGCTGGTGCACACGCTGGCGGCTGAGTGGATCTGGCGCAAACGCGTCATGGGCGAATCCCCGACCACGTTGCTCAACAACGAGGATTACCCCGACCTCGTCACCCTGCGCAATGCCTGGGCGAAGGAAGAGCAGGCAATTCAGGCCTATTTGAAGACGTTGAGCGAAGATACGCTGGCCGCGCCGCTCAAGTACAGCACCACCAAGGGCGACCCAAAAGAAGAGGGCCTGCTCGGCATCCTCACCCACATCGTGTTTCACGGCATGCAGCACCGCTCGGAGTGCGCCCAGATGCTCACCGAGTTGGGCCACTCGCCCGGCAACATTGATTTGATCGTATTCTTGCGCGAAGCATAAGGGCTGGTAAACAGCCGAATAGTGGCGGCGTCGATGCTTAAGCCGAGACGAAGCCAAAAAGAAAAGCGGCCGGAGAACCTCCGGCCGCTTTGTGTCATCTCAACCTTCGGGGCTAGAACTTAACCAGGAAGGCCGTCACATACATGATGGCGATGCCCACAGCCAGACCTGCCAGGTTGGCCCAGGAGGCCAGCGGCATGTTGTCGCGTTCGGCATCCCGCTGCAACAGGCGGCCCACCTCCACGATCACCTGCCAGATGGCGCCCAGCCCGATGCCCAGGAAAATCACGCCGAGCAGCGGCGAAAACGCAAATGCGCCGATGAGCGCGCCCGGAATGGCCGGGCCACCGGCCAGCAGCAGCACGCCCAGGAACCAGCCCAGTTTTGGCCTGTCCTTGGCTACTGGCGCAGCGATACCCACGCCCTCGGTGATGTTGTGCAGGATGAAGCCGATGACCAGGAACGAACCCAGCGCCGCTTCGCCCAGCGCAAAGGCCGCGCCCACCACCAGCCCCTCGCCCAGGTTGTGAAAGCCGATGCCCAGCGCGATCAGCCAGCCGATGAACTTGCGGCCCTCAGGCGAATTGCGGTCGGCGCTTTGCGGCCGGTTGCCAATCGCCACGATGGCCAGCCAGGTGAGCAACGCCATGAACAACCCCAGCGGCACGCCCTGGAACACGCCCGGCAATTCGGCGGAAAGCTCCAGCACCTCAAGGAACGTATCCACCAGCAGGAACACCAGCAGCCCGACGGTGAGCGAAAGGATGAATCCCATACCCACTCGCCCCAGCCGGCGCATGGCCGGGAACCACAGCAGGCCGAGGCCCACCGGGATCACGCCGACATAGAAACCGACCAGCGCATAGGCCAGCAACTGGTCGCCGCCGGTGGCCGGACTCTGGGTGCTCAGTTCCACCGCCGCGTCAAAAGTGGCGCCGGTATTGGTAATCAGCAGCAGTTCGTGCGCTTCTGCCTCTACCCAGGGGTAGGGGATGAGCAGGGTGGCGCGCTGCAGCCGCGTCAGCGTATTGCTGGGCTGCATATCGAAATTCCAGTAGGCGTCGTCCACCAGCACCTGGGCGATGGTCACCGGGTCCGGCCCGCCGTTCACAAGTTCCAGTTGAATCATGCCCGCTTCCGGCAGGGTGATTCGCTCAATGGTGATGTTTTCGATGGGCGGCAGCGCCGCATTGGAAACCGCCAGCGGATTGGTGTTGACGAATAGCAGCACCAGCGCCGCTAGCAAGACCAGCGGAACGACGGCCAGCGCCCAGAAGGGAATACGGTCGAGGAAGTTTTTTTCAGTTGTCATGGCGTCCCTCATTCCTGCACATCGAAAAAGCCCATCCAACCCAGCTCGGCGAACTCGCTCTGGTGGGCGTGGAACATGTAGTGTCCCGGCTCAAAGCCCTTGAACGATACTTCGATGATGCCGCGCTGCGCCTGGCATTGCATCACGGTATCCACCGTCTTCAGGGTGGGGGTGAGCGTGGTGCCGTGGTCGTAGTAGTCAAAGAAGTTGGCGTGGATGTGCATGGAGTTGATTGGGTCGAATTCGGTCATGTTCACCAGATAGATGCGCACCAGCTTGTCGCGCTTCACCGGAATCGGCTCGGTCATATAGCCGAAGGCGATGGAGTTCACTGCGTACACTTCATTCCCCTTGTCGAAGTTGGTGTCGAAGGCGTTCATCAGCATGAACATCTCCTGCACGTCTTTATTTTCCGGGCGCAGGTGGTTACGGCTGGCGGCAGCGGCCTGTTCCTCGCCGCTGTACTTGCGCGGGTCCGGGTCAATGATGAACCCGCCGTACAGCCCTTTGTGGATGTGACGCGCCAAGGGTACCGCATGGCAGTGGTAGAGATGGCAGCCAAACGGGTTGGCATCGAACTCATACGTCGTGCCTTCACCGGGGTAAATCATGCCGGGGCCAACGCCGGGCGCACCGTCCATCACCGCCGAGTGGATGCCGTGGAAGTGAATGGTGTGCGGGTGGCTGCCGGCGTTCACGAACTTGAGCCGGATGCGGTCGCCTTCCACACAGCGGATGGTCGGGCCCGGCACGCGCCCGCTCAGGCCGCCATATCGCTGGGTCTCTGGCGAAGTTGGGCTGGCATACGCCCAGGCCGGGAAGCGTACACCCGGCGCGATTTCAATCTCGCGGTCTACCGCGATGAATTCATATTCCCGCAGGGTCTGGCCGCCGGGCAGGGTGCTGACCGTGCCATAGTCAAAATCCGTGAGCATTTCCATGGGGTGGAAGCGATTGAAGGCGTGGTCCACCGTTCCAACGGTTCCCGCGCCGCCATGCGCTCCATTTTCGCCATGCCCTTCATGCTCACCTGTCGGGGTGGGGGTGGGCGGGTTTCCGGTTTGCCCCGGCGCACTGCGCTGCCCGGCAAGAGCGGCGCCCAGGCTGCCCAGCAAACCCAACCCGCCAAAGCGCAGGAACTCGCGCCGGCTGACTTTTTTCTGCATACGATTCTCCATTTCTATCAGGCCAAATATTTAGGTTAGACTAAACGTAAATATTATCATACCGATAAATGGCGTACTTGTCAATCAGACTTGCAGCGAAGAATCAAAAACGGCCGGGGAATCCCGGCCGTTTTGTGGTTTAGTGTAAGCCAATTTCTACTTGGCGAAATCCACCGCGCGGGTTTCGCGCAATACCGTCACCTTAATCTGGCCGGGGTACTGCATGGTCTCTTCAATCTGTTTGGCGATGTCGCGCGCCAGCCGGGTGGCATCCAGGTCGTCGATTTCATCCGGCCGCACGATGATACGCACTTCGCGCCCGGCCTGAAGGGCGTACGTCTGCGTCACGCCCTTGAAGGACATGGCGATGTCTTCGAGCGATTTCACGCGCTTGATGTACTGGTCCAGGTTCTCGCGCCGTGCCCCCGGCCGCGCCCCGCTGATGGCGTCAGCCGCCTCAACGATGATGGCCTCCAGCGACTCCTGTTCCACCTCGTGATGGTGCGCCGCCACCGCATTGACCACCAGCGGCGGCACGCCATAGCGCGCGATGTACTCGGCGCCGATGCCGGCATGCGTGCCTTCCAGGTCGTGGTCCATCGCCTTGCCGATGTCGTGCAGCAGGCCGCCCATCTTGGCCAGTTCCACGTCCGCGCCCAGTTCCGCCGCAATCACCGAAGCGATTTTGCTGGACTCAACCGCGTGGTCAAGCTGGTTCTGCCCGTAGGAGGTGCGGAATTTCAGCCGCCCCAGCACGCGAGTGACCTCGCGGTGCAGGTTGGGCACGCCGGCCTCATAGGCGGCTTCTTCGCCGGCTTCCTTGATGATTTTCTCGACTTCTTTCTCTTCTTTTTGCAGCGTCTTCTCTATGCTGGCCGGATGAATGCGTCCATCCGCCACCAGTTTCTGCAGGGTGCGCCGGGCCACTTCGCGCCGCACCGGGTCAAAGCAGGAAATCGTCACCGACTCCGGCGTATCATCCACGATGACGTCCACCCCCGCCGCCTGTTCAAAGGAGTGGATGTTGCGCCCGTTGCGGCCGATGATGCGGCCCTTCATCTCGTCTGAGGGCAGGGTGACCACCGACGTGGTGATTTCGGATACATGGTCAGAGGCCACGCGCTGGATGGCCAGGGTGATGAGCTTGCGGGCGCGGTCTTCGCCTTCCTCGCGCGCTTCGGCCTCTATCTGCCGCATGATGCGCGCCATATCCGAACGGGCTTCTTTTTCCACTTCCTTCAACAGCAGGGTCCGCGCTTCGTCGTTGGTCATGGACGAAATGCGCTGCAACTGCTCCAGCGCCGCGGCATGCTGTTCTTCCAGTTCGTTGGCGCGCTTGTCGATCTTGCTCTGGCGCTTGTTCAGGGTCTGGTCGCGCTGTTCCAGTTTCTCGGTGCGGTCGTCCAGTTCGGTGCGCCGCTTTTGCAGCCGTTCATCTTCCTTGGTCAGTTCCTTGCGGCGGCGTTCAATATCCGCTTCGGCAGACTCGCGCAGTTCAATCGCCTTGTCTTTGGCGGCCAGTTCCACCACGCGGGCCTTCTCGCGCGCTTCGGACAAAATCTGACCGGCCTTGGTTTCTTCGCGTTTGATTGCCTGTTGTTCCAGGAAGTACTTGATGCCATAGCCGATGGCGATACCGATCACCGCGGCCAAAGCGATGAAAATGGGGTTGTTCATGGGTCTACCTCGTTGTCGCTGAATTGGTTTTCAGGTTGGCTGCCTTCCTGCTGCGCCCACACCTGCGGAACTACGGATTGGATAATGTCATAGGAAAATCCCCGCCGCCCCAGGAAGCCATACATCTTCTTGCGGAATTCGTCGTACTCCAGGCCGCGATAGCGCCGTGCCTGCTTGAGCCCGGCGTTCAACGCCAGGGGTTCTTCGTTCAGCCCATCCAGGGCCTTCTCAATTGTCGTTTCGGCCACGCCTTTTTGGCGCAATTCCATGCGCAGGGCGCGCCCGCCGCGCGGCCGGAACTCGCTGCGGTTTTCCACCCACATGCCGGCAAATTGCTCATCATTCAACAGGCCGTTGGTTCGCAGGCGGCTGATGATTTCATCCTGCACCGAATCAGCCACTTCCTTCTTCTTGAGGTTCTCGCGCACTTCCTGTTCGGTACGCGGCTTGAAACTGAGGAAATTGAGCGCGCGTTGCAGGGCCACTTCGGTTTCGTCTTTGGCCCGCATTTCGCTGATTTTGTAGTCGCTCAGTTCCTGCCCGATGCTCAGCCACACTGCCACAATGCGCGCCAACCCGAAAGCGAACTCGCCATCCAGGTACACGTTCACCCGGTTGGGATTGCGTTTCTGCACTTTCAGGGCGGTTACTTTCTTTCCCATCGTCTCTCACGTGCCTCTTTAACGCGCACAGCCGTGAAGCCTTTCGGCCACGGCTGTGAAATCATGCCAAACAAATCTCAGATACGCTTGTTGAACCGGTCAGACCGCCCGGCGGTCATCCGTTACGGCAAGGAACGCCCAGCAGGCACTTCCCGTACGTTGATGTCCTTATCTTCATCCAGTTCGGGCGCTGCCGGTCTTGCAGGGCAGGGCGCCGCCGGTCTTTCCGTTTTCTGAGTCAGGTTGTCACAGCCGTTGCGCCTGTGCGGCGCATTCGCTGCGGGAAGCCTTGCGGTTAGCCGAGGTCGCCCTCGTCGTCCGCTTCAACGTCAGATTCGTCGGTGGGCAGGGGCATCACGCCTTCTGAAAGCACCTGTTGACGAATTAAGGCTTCAATTTCCGCAGCCAGGCCTGGGTTTTCTCGCAGGGCATCTTTGGTGTGTTCACGGCCCTGTCCCAGCCGGTTGTCGCCATAGGAGTAGAACGAACCCCGTTTGTCGACGATATTCATTTCGGTCGCCAAGTCGAGCAGGTCGCCCATCCTGGAGATGCCTTCATTATACATGATATCAAACTCGGCCACCCGGAAGGGGGCCGCCACCTTGTTTTTGACCACTCGGACGCGTGTTCTATTGCCAATAACTTCCTGCCCGGCCTTGATGGACTGGATTCGGCGTACATCCATGCGGATGCTGGCGTAGAATTTCAGGGCATTGCCGCCGGTGGTGGTTTCGGGGTTGCCGAACATTACACCAATCTTCTGGCGCAACTGGTTGGTGAAGATAACGCAGGTATTCGTCTGTTTAATCACGCCGCTGAGCTTGCGCAACGCCTGGCTCATGAGGCGCGCCTGCACGCCCATGGTGGCATCGCCCATGTCGCCTTCGAGTTCAGAGCGCGGCACCAGCGCCGCCACCGAGTCGATGATGATGAGGTCCACCGCGCCGGAGCGCACCAGCGCTTCGGTGATTTCCAGCGCCTGTTCGCCCATATCCGGTTGGGAGATGAGCAGGTTAGCCACATCCACGCCCAGGCGGGCGGCATAGCCGGGATCGAGGGCGTGTTCCATATCAATGAAAGCCGCCGTGCCGCCCATGCGCTGGCATTCGGCGACCACATGGAGACAGATGGTGGTCTTGCCAGAGGATTCCGGGCCGTAAATTTCAGTCACGCGGCCGCGCGGGATGCCCCCCACGCCGAGGGCGATATCCAGCGAAATCGCGCCGGTGGGGATGGCCTCCACGGCCATGTGCTTCGCTTCGCCCAGCCGCATGATGGCGCCGTCTCCGAAGCGTTTGGTGATGGCGCTCAGCGCGCTATCCAGCGCCTTTTGGCGATTGTCAGACATTGTTGGGATTCCTTCCTTCCGTTGGATACTGCTGAACCTATTCTACAAGAGGAAGGAGGTTCTGGCAAAACGAATGTGTGCCAAATGCGAACCGGAAGCCGAATTAACTTTACAGAAAAGAAGGAAAAGAAGGAAAGGAAAGACTACACGTCCAGCCGGTAGCCCACCCCGCGGATGGTGCGCAGCAACTTGGGCTTCTTGGGGTCTTTTTCCAGAGCGTTGCGCAACCAGGAGATGTGCACGTCCAGCGTGCGGGTGTCTCCGGTGTAATCGGTGCGCCACACTTTCTTGAACAGCTCTTCGCGTTCCACCACTTCCCCCTTGCGGTCCATCAGCATTTTAAGCAGCCGTATCAGACGCGGCGTGAGCGTGGTTTTCTTGTTATTACAGCGCACCTGCCGCCCTTCAATATCCAGATGCACGGGGCCAGCCTTTACCATCCGGTCTTCGTCGCTGGGAAGTAATGGTTGGATGCGATTGACCAGCTTGCGCGAGGTGAACGGGAGCGAGAGACTCACGTTGGCGCAGTTCTCATCTTCATCCGGCGGGTTGTCATCATCCGTGATCAGCATGATGGGCATGCCGTTCACCCGTTCGCGGATGGCCGTGCAGATGCGTTTGCCGCTGGTGTGCATGGAAGCGGCATCCACCACCACCAGGTGCAGGTCGGCGCGGTTCAAACTGCCCAGCGCTTCCTTGCCGGTGGTGACGATATCTACGTTAAAGCCTTTTTTTTGTAGTGTTGGGACGAACTCGGGGTTGCTTTTCCAGCGCCCCTCTACCCAAAGGATTCTGGCCGATAATTTCTGTGCCGCGCGCTTTGCCATACTTATCCCCCGCTCCTTAACCTTAACGTGTTGTTGCGCATCGGCCAACCAGCTCCCGGAACCATTGTGGGCGGGATTATAACCGACAAACCTTAAAGTGTGCAAATGCCCCACCAGTACTGTGTTTTAAGGTTAAATCACTTGCGCAGAAAATCCAGATTTCCGCGTTTGAGGATTTTCGGGCAGGCGGTTGTCGATTTCAGGTCAAAAATGCATCCGTGATAGAATTAGCAAGCGCGGGTTTTCCCGCGTTCGCATCCTGCGTTGGAGGACCCGGTATGTCCGTTGACATGGTAGAGGTGACGATCGACAGCATCCGCGTCGGGCTGATGTCCCAACAACGGGTAGTCATCCTGCGTGAAGTTGGCGCCGATCGTTACCTGGCCATCTGGGTGGACCCGTACATGGCCGAACAGATTACGTTTGCCTTGCAGGATGTTGAAGTCGCCCGCCCCATGTCGCATGACCTGATTAAGAATATGCTCAACCAGATGGGGGCGCGCGTGGTGCGCGTCGAAGTCATCGAACTCAAGGATGATGTTTTTTACGGCAACATTGTGGTTGAACACGAAGGCGAAATGATGGATATCGATTCACGCCCTTCCGACGCGCTGGCCCTTGCTGTACGTGTCAATGTGCCCATCTTTGTGGCCCGCGCCGTCATGGAAGAGGCCGGCATCACCCCCGAAGAAGACATGGGTGAGCAGGAAGGCGAGAGCGCGCCCGAAATGCCGCTGAGCGAAAACGGCGGGGACGGGGAAGGCGAGGAGGATGAAGAGCGCCTTTCGGTATTTGAAGACTTTCTGGATAACCTCGAACTGGGCGGCAAAGATGCCCCGGGCGAGGAGGATGACGACGAAGACTGAATCCAGGCACTTGATTCCAACCTGCCATGACAGACAATTTCCCCTTTGAGACCGAGACCGCCCCGGCGGCCGGCCCTCAGATTATCCCCCACAGCCGCGAGGCGGAAGAAGCCGTAATCGGCTCGGTACTCATTAATCCCGAAGCCTACTTTGACGTTGCCCAGTTCATCAAACCGGACGACTTTTACATTCACCGCCACCGCTGGGTGTGGGAGACGTTTGCCCGGCTGGTGGAGCAGCGCACCCCGCTGGACATCCTCACCGTCACCGAGGAACTGGACCAGCAGGGCCGCCTGGCGGAAATCGGCGGGGCGGCGTTCCTTACCCAATTGGTTAACAATGTCCCCACCTCGCTGCATGCCGAGGCGTACGCCCGGCTGGTGGAACAGACCGCCATCCGGCGGCGGATGATTGACGCCGCCAATGCTATTGCCCGGGTGGCGTACCAGGAAGAACTGACGATTGAATCGGCGATTGACGAGGCGGAAAAATCCGTCTTCTCGATCAGCGACCGGCGCATGCAGCAGGACCTCCAGCCCATTCAGGCAGTGCTTGGCGATTTTTACGACCGCATTAGCGACATGGCTGCCCGCGGCGATGAGTTGTACGGCGTGCCCACCGGCTTCGTGGACCTGGAAAAGATGCTCGGCGGCCTGCAACCCTCCGACCTGTTAATCATCGCCGGTCGCCCGGGGCAGGGCAAAACCTCGTTCCTGCTATCGATTGCCAAACACGCCGCGCAACAGCACAAGAAACACGTAGCCATCTTCTCCATGGAAATGAGCAACGAACAGGTTGTCCAGCGCCTGATTTCGCACGAAACCGGCATTGACGTGCAACGTCTGCGCCAGGGCAAGCTGGATGAAGATGAGTGGAAATTATTCGCCCAGGCGATGGAAACCATGGGCAAGACAAAAGTGTTTCTGGACGACACCCCCTCCATCACCCCTACCCAGATGCGCGCCAAGTGCCGCCGCCTGCATATGGAACACCGCATTGACCTGGTCGTGGTGGACTATGTGCAGTTGATGTCCGGCGACCGGCGCACCGACAACCGGGTGCAGGAAGTTTCCTACATCACCCGTAACCTGAAAGTACTGGCGCGTGAACTGAATGTGCCGGTGCTGGCCGCCGCCCAGTTGAGCCGCGCCGTCGAACAACGCGCCGACAAACGCCCCCAGCTCTCCGACCTGCGCGAATCCGGCTCGCTGGAACAGGACGCCGATATTGTGATGTTCATTTACCGGCCGGACCTGGCGGACGTCGATTCGATAAAACAAAATGTCGCGGAGATCGTGGTCGCCAAGCACCGCAACGGCCCCACCGGCAGCATTGAGCTCGTGTTCCGCAACCAGATGGCGAAGTTCGAAAACGCCGCCACCCGTTACTTGGATGTGTCCAAGGTTTGAGGTAGGGCGGGTTCTTCTATTAATGACAAACGCTCGCCAGCCGGCGAGCGTTTTGATTTCAACCAACCATATTGACTAATCCCTGGCGCGCGGCGGCAGGGTGAACCACAGGAAAGCCTGGTCCTCCGCCGAAAGGGCGTTCAGGTCAACGTCATACAGGTAAG
>SCUK01000054.1 GCA_004297445.1 Anaerolineae bacterium
CAACAGCAACGGGAATGTTCATGACCAACGCCTCAAAAAAGAGCTTTTGGGCTTTGGCCGTCGCGAGCCGGGGTGATCTCTTTCCAGGTTTCCTGGATCCTGATGAATCGGGCTTCATATGATGCTCCAGATAGATTGGCTTGGGCCTCAAACTGCCCACAGATTGATCCCGAAGCAACTATAGAAATTCGGCAGGAACGCGTTTTTCATCAATTGGGATCCGGTTCGATTGTTCTATCATACTATAGTATGAAAACCGCTCGAATCCATCCCTGGAATCTAGTTGCGGCGTCACTTGATGGTTACCAAGGTTTTAGGCGAAAGTGCGTGGCTTGGCCAACGCTGTCAGGTGGACGGTCCCGGTAATTTTTCAAGGCGACTCAAGGCTCCGGGCTGACGGGAAGCGTCGTTTCTCCGCTCGCCGTCGTTCCGCCGGTCAGCATCATCATGTTCAAGAAGATATCCACCACAGTCGGGTCGAAGTGCTTACCCGACTCTTCCTTGATGTATTCGATGGCCTTCGCTTGAGGCCACGCTTTGCGATAGGGACGATCCGAGGTCAAGGCATCGTAAACGTCCACCACAGCGAAGATGCGTGCATATAAGGGGATCGTACTGCCCTTGAGATTCTGGGGATAGCCGGACCCATCCCATTTCTCATGGTGGCAATAGGGAATCTGACGGGCATCCCCCAAATAGGTTATAGGCTCCAAAAGGTCGCGGGCGATGACGGTATGGGCCTTCATCACTTCCCACTCTTCGGGTGTGAGTTTACCTGGCTTGCGCAGGATGCTATCCGGAACAGCCATCTTTCCAATGTCGTGCAAGAGCGCGCCGCGCCGGAAGTCCTTCATCTGGGCAGAAGGAATCTCCATGCGCTCGGCCAGCCGCAGCACCAGCTCCGTCACTCGTTGCGTATGGCCTTCCGTTTCCTGATCTCGCAGGTCTAGTACACGCACCCATCCCTCCAACGTGGCTCCGTAGGCCAGTTCGAGTTCGATCTTTCCGCGTTGCTCTTTATCAAAAAGCTGAGCCTGGTAGATCGCAATCGCCGCCTGGCCTGCGAGAGTCTCGAAGAAATCCGTCCACTCATGGTTGGCATTGAGCGGGAAGCGGGTGAAGACCTCAAGCACGCCAATGACCTCTCCTTTCACGACCAGGGGTGCGGCCGCAAAGCCCTCGACATCCTCCTGAGAGATCAGTTCAGCGCGGCTGAAAGGCGGCTCGGCTTCTCGCACATGCGGGAGCGCCACCGTGCGTCGATCTGACGCCGCGCGACCGGAATACCCCTCGCCCAAGTGCAGGCTGTGTTCGTGAATCAGCCTCGTATGGAAGCCCCTTGCCGCCGCGCAGCGAAGCACATGAGCCGGATCCAACAGTAAGACCGCGGCAGCATCCGCCTCAAGTTGCTCGGTTAGTTGCTCAAGGAAGACCCGCAATGTCAAATCGAGATTGAAGCTGGTGGAAATTGCCAAATCGATCGTGCGCAGGCTATTGAGCCGCTGCAGCCGCCGTTCTGTCTGCTCGTAGAGCGAGGCGCGCTGAATGGCATTCGCGGCCATGTCGGCGATGGCGCGCAGAAGGGCCAGATCGGTGTCATCATAAGGCCTGTCGCGCCCGATGGCGAGTATGCCAATCGATGCTTCGCGCGTCACCAATGGTGCAAGCGCAACGGCGCGTACGCGCTGGAGGATCTCTGATTGCACGAAGCGCGGGTCCGGGTTGGCTTGCGTGTCGTTGTTTACGTACACGACCTGGCCGCTTAATACCATGCGATCCACTTCGCTCTGAACATCCAGCTGAACATTCAGGGTATCCTCCCAATCTCCGATGGCCTCGATCGTGGTGTAGACCTCTGTCCCCGGTTCCACCAAAGAAAGGGCCACTGCGCTGGCCTGGAGCAAAGTCGCTACTCTCTCCACAATCGTCCGGACCATTTCATCCCGGTTCGTGGCCATGCGCATGGAAGCGTTAATCTGGACAATCGCCTCCATCTCGCGTTCACGCCGGCTTCGTTCCAGAGCGTATTGCAAAGCGCGGGAGAGAAGTCGGGCGTCGATCTCACCCTTCACCAGGTAATCCTGCGCCCCCTTGCGAACGGCATTCAGCGCCAGCTCGCGGTCTGACGTGCCCGTGAGGATGATGACCGGGATGAGCGGGCTGGCTTCATGCGCCTGGATGAATGTGCTCAACCCCTGGCTATCGGGAAGGGAGAGATCCAGCAACAACGCCTGGATAGACCCTTCCTCCAGTTTGGTCAGTCCGGTTTCAAGGTCGAGGGCATGCGAGATCTCAAAGCGATCGTGCTCGAACTCTCGCATGAGTTCGGCGATCAGACGCGCGTCTCCGGGGTTGTCTTCGATCAACAAAACCCGGATTTTGGGTGGATTTTCGGACACTCCTCATCGCTCCCCGCTGGGAGGCAATTTCACCACCGAGAACCAATAGTCACGCAGGGAGGCGATGACCTTGACGAACTTCTCCAGGCTGACGGGCTTTACGATATAGGAGTTCGCATGCAGGCTGTAGGAGTGCAGGATATCTTTTTCCGCCTCAGAGGTGGTGAGTACGATGACCGGAATCTTCCTGAGTTTGGGATCGCCCTTCACCGCGGCCAGCACTTCCTGGCCGTTTAATTTGGGCAGGTTGAGGTCCAGCAAAATCAGGTCCGGCCAGACCGCCTGGGCATATTTGCCGCGTTGGTGCAGGAAATCGAGCGCCTCCTCGCCATCCATGACCACGTGCAGGCGATTGAGTAGGCGGCCCTCGCCAAGCGCCTCCTGCGTCAGGCGAATATCACCAGGATTGTCTTCAACTAATAGGATTTCAATGAGTTCCATAGGCTGCATAGTACTTTCTCACTTCTTACGAACCTCTGAACAACACCTACAACAGGCGTCACCATCAGTTTGTTATCGTGGCATCAAGTCGCCGCTGTACCGCAATCGGAGGGAAATAGGCGAAATAGATGGCCAACGCCGCCAACAGGCCGATACCGCGGCTGGCGAGCGGCCACCATTCGAGCCGGGAGAGGCCCACGAGCGGCGCGAGTAGCCCCAGCCCGAACCACATGATGATCGCCCATGAAACGACCGCGATACGGTAGCGCAGGTCCGGTTCCCGGACACGGAAGAACAGGCGGAAATAGGCCAGACTGGCGATAATCTGTGGAAGGACGAGGAACAACAGCACCAGAATCAGATAAATGCCACTGATCGGCCGCTCGTAACGGATGGCGACGCTGAAGGCACGTTCTTCCAACCCCGCCGGGCCGCTGTAGAAGATGTACGCCAATAGACCGAAGAAGAACAGGAGATAGAACCCTGCGAGAGGCCAGAGCGTACGGCGGTTGCCGGTGAACAGGAAGACCAGATAATAGAGCAACCCCCAAAGGGCCAGACAGGTCCCGAACAGGTTGAAGATGGTGAAGGAAAGGAACAACCAGAGTTCCCGCACTCCCAAAACGGCCGCTACACTGGGCAGTGCGCCCAGCGCAGTAACGGCAGCCAGGGCCAGCCACCACGTGCGGAAAGCGTTCCAGGCCAGCCGCTCCTCGGGGTTCTCGAACACGCGACGACCCATTCGCAACCCCACGAACCCATACAGCCCGGCGGCCAGGAACGCCAACCCCGCGCCCAGCAGGACATTGCCAGTATTCATATGAGCCTCCTCGCTCGTTCCGTGATTGTGTCTTCTTCGGCGCCCGGCTGGACTTCCGCCGGGGCCAGTGGCAGCGTGAAGTGAAACACGGTGCCCTTGCCCAACCGTGAATCAAACCAGATGCGCCCGCCGTGTCGCTCGACGATCTTCTTGCAGATTGCCAGCCCGATGCCGGTTCCGGCATATTCGGACCGGTTGTGCAGGCGCTGGAAGATGACGAAAACCCGGTCCGCGTATTTGGGGTCAATGCCAATACCGTTGTCGGCGATGCTGATGTGTGCCAGCTCTCCGTCGCGCCGCGCGCGTATCTCGACACGCGGAGGGGCTTCGCCACGGAACTTGATGGCATTGCCCAACAAGTTCTGGAACAGCGCCACGAGTTGGTCCGGGTCGGCCAGGACGCGTGGCAACTCTTCCTGATCCACCAGCGCACCCGTTTCCTGGATCGTCATCTGGAGATTGGTAAGTGCGGCGGCCAGCGAATCAGAGGCTTCTACCGGCTCCAGCTCCCGACCGCGCGAGCCGACGCGCGAATAGGCCAGCAGGTCATTGATGAGCCGCTGCATACGCGTCGCCCCATCCACTGCAAAATCAATGAACTCTTTCGCGTCCTGATCGAGTTGATCACGGTAGCGGCGTTCAAGCAACTCCATGTACGAAGAAACCATTCGTAACGGTTCCTGGAGGTCGTGTGAAGCGACGTAGGCAAACTGCTCCAACTCACGATTGGAGGCCATCAGTTCGGCGTTTTTGCTCTCCAGCGCCAGTTCCATTTGCTTGCGCTCCGTAATCTCGGCGGAGATGCCGCCCAGGGCGGTGATTCGGCCTTCCGAATCGCGCAGCGGGAACTTGAAGGATAGGAAGTGGCGTTGCACGCCGGCCGCAATCGCTTCTTCAGCCTGGATACCATCCGGTGCTTCGAGCGCAGCCAGGTCGTTGGCGCGGTAGCCATCGGCTTCCTGAGCTGGGAAGAAATCGTGGACGGTCTTGCCAAGCAGGTTCGCGCTCGGCATCCCGAACAACTGCTCGAAGGCTCGATTAACGAGCACGAAGCGACCGTCCAGGTCTTTGACATACATCACTGCAGGGGAGTTATCCAACAGCGCCCGGAAACGACTCTCGCTCTCCAGGAATTCGCGTTCCGCGCGCTGTTTGGCGGTTTCAACCCTCAGCAGATAGTTCGCATTCCATAACAACGTTGCAGCAATCAATGCAACTGAGACGACCGTGAAAATCGCCCAGCCGAGTTCGACTGAATACCACTCCCGGCGCTGTCCGAAGGACGTCAATCCCCCCAGTACGATGGGCGCAACCACCGCCACCAGCAGGAGCCGTCGCGTGAGCACCCCCACCGGCCCTGTGTCCAGAGGGGCGGAAAGAAAACCAGAAGGAGGTCGCAAGAGCAGGCTGGCACCCGATGACATCAAAAGCGCGAGGGCTGTGGGCAGTGAAACCTTGTAAATGCCGCCCACCGGCTGATAAAAACTGCTTACGTCATACAGGTAACCTGTCAGCGCCAGAAAGCCTATCAGCGCTGCCCCCAACGCGCAACCAATACTGAACGTCTGGCCGGGCCGATTCGAAGTCAACGCAGATATGGCAATCAGCAGGAGCCCCAGGGCTGAGAATGGCGACATTCGGCCAGGCGCGACGTCGCGCGGAAAGATCTCCCCCGCCGCGGCGAAGAATTGATCAATCCCCAAATTCAAGTTTAGGAGATCCTGGCTCAAGGTGACAGAAGCAATCAAGATGACCATCCCTGCCATGATCGCTCCTACCCTTTGAGCGCGCCAACTTTGGCCGGGCTGACTTAGCAGATCAGACGCGCCCAGCAGCAGAAAGCACAAGGCCGCATTAGCAGAGATGGGAGCAAGGCTTGGAAAGAGTATGCCAAACAGGTGGAAGCCCAGCAGCCAACCCGAAAATGTGAGCAGGCCAAGTAGGAAAACCAGCAGGGCGAGGCCACGTCCAACGGACATGCGCCGACGCGCGGAAATCAGCATGTCATCTCCGAAAACACAGCGGCACGAACTCTATCGCGCTTGGACGGGATGGTTGAGTGAACATTCTGTTAGCATCTCTCTTAAGGAATCACAAATCCAACACGTCTAGAACTATCGTAGCAGATCAAATTAGGATAATTCCTATCAATTTTGTAATGAATTGCCTAGACAAAAGTACTAGGCGGATGACTTGGTCGTGGTTGGTAGGTCTTTGCAGTGAGCCTCCACCCTTCAAATATTGCTGGATAAACAATTCCCCCGACGGAACTGTTTCGTTCCATGCCAAGGCAGCTGACCAACTCCTTGACCTAGCTCGTTAAAATCTCTCCCGCCAATTACAGGATGGGTATCCTCCACTCGCCAGTTGATTCCCGCTTGAATCGCTGTATCGCGTAGCTAGTGCAGAATCATACGACAAGTTTGGAAATAGCGAAGTACCAGGGGATCGCCTTGGAATGTGGTGCGCTTTCATGCGCTAGCTGCGTCCTTCATAGAATATGGCTTTGACGGCGTTGCGACGCTTGAAGTCTATTTGGACCACTTTCACAAACCTCACATTTCCGGACATTAATCTTGGTGATTTGCAGATCCACTTCTCTGAAATCTTGCGATTCCCCGAGTCGAAATACAATATTTGTGGGCAAGAAGTGTCAAAGTTTTCTGGGGATTCTATTACTATTTTTCGGGCGGAATACGTCAGAATCAAGATGCTGGTTGGAGGCTGCCCCCCTCAGTTTCCGGCCAGTAATTTAATTCTCTTGTCAGAAATTTTCCGCGCGTCGCAACGCGTGCAATTTGGGCTTTCGCCGCGGTCGATCAGGCGTTCAAGGACTCGAGGAAAACACGTACCACCTCCGGATCGAAATGCTTTCCAGATTCTGCGCGAACATATTCCAGCGCCTGCGCGTGCGTCCAGGCCGAACGATAGGGCCGATCATTGGTCAGCGCATCCCACACATCTACCACGGCGAAGATCCGGGCAGATAAGGGGATCGCCTCGCCCTTTAGGCCCTCCGGATAGCCCATCCCGTCCCAGCGCTCATGATGCGACAGGGGAATGTCCAGAGCCGGACGAAGATAGTCGATTTTAGACAACCATTCGTGAGCGTAACCTGGATGGCGCCTCATGATCACCCATTCCCCTTCAGACAGCGCGGATGGCTTGCGCAGGATTTCATCCGGGATTCCCAGTTTACCAATGTCATGCAAGAGCGCCCCACGGCGAATGTGGACGATCTCAGCGGAGGAAATTCCCATCTGTTCCGCCAGGACGACGGTGCTGTCCATCACCCGCCAGCTATGGCCCACCGTCTCCTGATCGCGCAAATCCAGAGCAGCAGCCCAGCCGGCGATGGTGTCATCGTAGGCGGCGCGTATCTGCGTATGGCTATCCTGCAGCGCCTGAATCAGGCGTTTGTTCTCCACCGCAATGGCCCCCTGCCCAGCAAGCGTATAGGCGAATTGTTCCCACTCCGGACTGCTGACCAGGGCGGTGCTCACTTCCACCTCCAGGACCCCGACGATCTTTCCCTGAGAACTGAGCGGGATCGCGCAGAGTACACCCTGGATATCACCCGAATGGGTTGCATCCAACTCCAGCGTTTCGATGATTCCAGAGTGCAATGCGCGTTCGGCCAGGACACTCCGGGCCCTCGGGCCAGAATCAGTGCCTGAGGGCACGCCGACTGGGCCGCCAATCAGCGGTGAGTCGCCAACCGACAGTGGAACTCCTGAGATCGCGTCATCAAACAGGTAGACACGCGCCGACTGCGCACCCAGCTGAATTTGGGACTCGCGAAGGAACAATTTAAGCGTGTCGGACAAATCTGCTCCCGATAAGATCGCCTGGTCAATTGCCCTCAAGGAAGCCAGCTGATCCAGTCGTACGCGCGTGTCCTGCTCGGCCCGGGACCGGCGCGCCTGTTCCGCATGCAGGGATTCAGACATTTGTTCAAAAGCCCGGCTCAGTGAATCGAACTCCCGGATACCTGTCTTCGGAAAGGAGAGTTCGGCCGATTCGGCCCGGACCAGTTGCTCCGTTGCGGCAATCAGCGGGCGAAGCACCTTCAGGATGATACGTTCCCCCAGCAGCCAGGCGATCGTGCTGGCCACAGCCGTAAGGCCGATGTACACCGCCAGCGTCCACGTGAAGAGTCGGTCAACATACCGGGTGGCAACATTCTGAGGGATTCCAAGGGCGAACTCGATCGGTTGGGTGGCGGCAGCGCTCAGGACAGAATGAAAGTAGGTTCGCTCCACCCCATCCGCTTCGAGGAGGGTCACGTAGTGTTCCTCCTCGATTGAACGAGTTTCAAGAAATATCCTGGATTCGGACAGCGATTCGCCAACCCAATCCCCTGGATGTGGGAATCTCGCCAATACATGGCCATCGGACTGGAATAGAACCAGTGTGGAGTCATTGGGCAATTCAAAGGTCTCAAAGAGACTATCAAAGAGCGCAAGGTCGAACGCCACATACACAACGCCATGCAGCATGCCTTCGGAATCCACCACTGGCATGGCCGCATTGATGCTGGAGCGATGGGTAATCCGCCCTACCTGATACTCCCCCAGCGAGAACGTACGATCAACGACCGCCCGCTGGAAATACAGCCGGTCGCTGATGCTGACCGGTCCCGTGAGTGGCAAAGCGCTGCACACTATCTCTCCGGTTGGGCTGGCAACCCCTAGCTGAATGTAGCGGGGCGCTGAATCCAGGAGGGTCCGCATCGTGTGCGAACACCCCTCCGTTTCGATTGTGTCAGGATCAATGGTTACCGCCACTGTCGCCAAAAAATCCTGCGTCTGGGCCAACTCACTTTCCAGGGTGATGAGGATCAGCCCCGCGTAACGATTGGCCTCTTGTTCGGCATAACGGTTGGCGTTCTCGCGTAGCCAGCCCCAGGCGATTAACGCAACAAGGATCGCTGGCAACAACGACAGCGACACAAGAGTAAGTAATCGGGTTCGCAGGGATTGAGGCGGATACATGGATGAAGGGACGGCGAACGCCTTGGGATTCAATTAAACCTTTCAACAGCCGGGAGGAGGACGAACGTCCTCCTCCCGGCCAAACTCGTAATCAACGAACTCACTTCCTGCTGTAACGGCTCCCGCCCAATTGCGCGAGGTGATCCAGGTGCCCAATGAAATCCTGCAATGACGAAGCCCGGATCTGAATGACCTTTTCCGTCATTGCTTCAGAAAGCGAGAACTCTTTGAGCTTCTCCCGCCGATGGCCGTTGAGGACGGCCACCTCGAACTCTCGATCCACGATTGCCCTCGTTGCAATTGCATGGATTGCAAGCACATCATGAGGGTGCATGAGGTCCGCGGCCTTACCCCCCTACCGGGCCGGGCGACGGGCCATCGGCGTAGGCTGTGCCGGTGAGCATCAGGCTGGCGGCCAGTAAGGCGAAGATTAATACGAATTGGGCAGTGAGGCGGAACTTGGGGTCCAGCCAGAGTCGGGTACCCTTCAACACAAGATTGCGAGCCATTTTGATTCTCCTTGGTGGTTGGTTGTGTTCAGGATACAACTCGTCCTATGAACAAACCTATGAACAAAAACAGCTCCCATGTGGGAGCTGCGTATTTGCCTTGCAGGGCGTATGGGCCAAGTGGCCCGTCGAGTTACTTAGCTCTGCCTTCTAACTATCCAGGGTTCTCCCGTACTCCTCAAGTTCCTGGGTGGGTTGTGACTCGAGCTCATCTGCCAAAAGGCGAACATAAGTCTGATAATACTTGCGGGCCGTCTGGCGCCGTCCCAGCGCCTCGTAACAGCGCAATACCCCCAATCGCCATAGATCCTCGTAGGGGTCATTTTCAATCGCCCGCAGGTAGAGCTCGAGCGCCCGGCTGGGCCGACCGGCCAGACGGTGCGATTCTGCCAACTGCGCGAGGACATCCAGGACCTTCCGGCGCAATTCGTTGGCGCGCTCGCGAGCCCAGTCCATATCGACCTCAGATAGGAAATCCCCCTGATAAAGTTCCAGGGCCAGGTAGGCAAGCTCCTGCCAACGGTCCGAATCTGGTGGAAACTGAGTTTGCTGGTGAAGGGTATCTTCCAGCTCTTTTACATCATAGTGCAGTTGCACTGCCGGATGCAGCCGGTAGGTCTGGTCGTCAAAGTGAATGATCGGGAGATCACCCAACGCATTGCGGGCGCGCCAGAGCGTGGCATGAAAATTGCTGTTCACCTTGCCGGGACTGAAATCCGGCCAGAATGCCAACGCCAGATGATCCTTGCGCACCGGCTGCCTTTCCACCAGGTAGAAAAACAGATTCCGCGCTCCCGTAGATTGCCAGCGCGCATCGGCCAGTCTCTCGCCGTTGATCCGCACGCCAGCCCGGCCTAACGCAGTGACCTCCAACCGGATTTGCGGCGGCTCGCTGGATTCCGGCACTGGTTGTCGGATTGCCGCCAAACCGCGTGGCTGACTTTTTGAACGCGCGAGGAGCGAATCGAGCTGCGGTGACGTCAGGGAATCCTGCAATCCCTTCATCTCGTCCGGGTAGTCGGCAATCAGGGGCAGCAGAAATGAGTCGTACCCCAGCCTTGCCGTGACCTCGAGCGCCTTGCGCAGGCAATCCTCGGCCACAGCCCGCGCCTGGCTATCGCGCAGGTGGGCAATCGCCAGAAGACAGTAAGCGATAGCCAGCCTCTGGCCAGGCGGCAGAACTGTGCTCAACGCGTCCTGCTCCAGCTGCAGCGATTCCAGAGCCAGGCCAGCCTGGCCCATGGAAAGATAGATCGCCGCATCCAGAACCCGCGCCTCAAGCGATCCGGGAGGCAGTTTTCCCAGCCGGGCAGCTTCGCGAACGCGCCACTGCGCCCGGGAAAAGTTACCCTGCAGTCTCTCTACGTCCGCAAGGCCGAGATGGGTCTCTGCAATCGCGATTCCGGTGGGATCCTCTCCCACCAATTCCAGGGCATCTTCATATTTCTCCGCGGCCAGGTCCAGCGCCCGTAGATCGCGCAGCAGATCGCCCTGCCCATTGAGGATATCGACCGTGAAAGCCCGCCAGCCGCTTTCACGGGCCGCCTCGAGCGCTTCTTCATAACCCACCCAGGCTTCTGAAATCTTTCCGGTGACATGGAACAAATACGCCGCATTATTTCCACAGATCGCCCGATCGCCTAAATTCGTGGGGACCTGTTGGCTTAGGCCTAGCGCTTCCAGATACGCGTTCTCCGCCTCCAGCATGCGGCCATTGGTGATACAGATGAAGCCGATATCGGTGAGAGTGGCCACGAGTTCATGGACCCATCGATCATTCGGTTCGGATGCCAGTCGGGTTCGCAATCCCGCAGCCGCGTGATTCAACAGTTCAAGCGCGGGTTGAATGTGACCCACATAAGCGTTGGCAATCCCTTCCAGACGTTCCGCCTGGAGGCTGTAATACGAATCAACCTGCTCTTTGGCTGCCAGGGATTTTGCCTGGATGGCCAGCTCGATCGCGGCTGGGTATTCTCCCTTGAACCGGTGAAGCATCCCGCGCGTGACCAGCAGGTTGGCCAGATTCTCGTAGTCGCTTGAGTTGCGGAAGGATTGCTCGGCGGCATCCAGAAGCAGGGACACATCCCCATACTGTCCTTTGTTGATCAGAGACTTGGCACGGTTGAGGAGTAGTTCCGGCACGAGGGAGACCCACTCAGGCCGCCCCTGTACCCGGCCATACCATTCCTCCAGCAGGGCCTGCGCGCCAGACGTGTACGCCCAGCGGGCGGTCTGGTTGATGAGGCGGGCGGCTTGATCATCGCTCTCAGCCGCGAACCAATGCTGGATGGCCAATACCGGTTCGTTCCGGCCCTCATACCACGCGGCAGCCCGTCCATGGAAGTAAGCTTGAGTTTCCGAGGACAGCTGTGCAAACTGGCTGCCCAGGAATTCGCGAAACAAGTGATGGTACGAATAGGCATCCCCGCCGGATTGCTCTCGCTGCGAAATGAACAGATTTCGTTCTGCCAGTTCGCGCAGGGTATCTCCGGCGTCAGGTCGCTCCAACAGGTAAACAGCCTGCTCCAACGTGAATTCATCCACCAAGGAGGTGGCCAGCAGAAACCGGATATCTTCTTCTTCCAGGGATTGCAGCAGTTCCTCACGGAAGTAGTCAAATAGCTGGCTTTGAACTCCCAGTTGCCGGATGGGTCGTTCGGCCGCGTGTTCCTCCTGAAGCGCCAGAGCGGTCGCCAGCGCCCAGCCTTCCGTGTTGCGGGTGATGATCTCCAGTTCCTGCGCCGACAGGCCGCGGTGGTATGACATCCGCGCCAGGTCCTGGACTTCCTGTAGCCTGAACTTGAGGTCTTCCGCGGCGATGACGGCAATCTCCTGACGAACGTACAGGTGCGCGGTGGGAATCCCATACACATTGCGGCTGCTGACGACCAACCGGAGCTGATCCGGGAGGGAGCCGATCAGGGTTTCAATGAACTGCACGATGCCGGGCGTCTGGCTGACCAGATGGTAGTCGTCTAGAATGAGGAGGGTGTAATCGGTGATACTTTGAACCACTTCATTGTTAAAGGCGGTAGCCAGCGCCGACGGGGCGACATTCGCCAGGCTCGTCCAGAGCGGCGAGAACCGCTCGCTGAAACCAGGGTACGTGTGATTGATGGCGCGAACGATATGCTCAAAGAAGATCGCCAGTTGCAAGTCACCGGGTGCAATCTGGTACCAGCACACCTTCATTTCCACGTCGCCGGCAAAGCTTCGCAGCAGGGTGGTTTTTCCGTATCCGGCGGGCGCGCAGACGAAGGTTAGGCGGCGATGAACGTTTTCATGCAGGCTTTCTAAAAGACGAACGCGGCGAAGCACTTTGGGGCGCGGCTTCGGCATTCGGGTTCTCGATAAAGCGACGGTCATAGGGTTGCAAATATAGGTTCGGAATAAGCCGACTGACGGAAGCAGGAGTTCTCTTCGAACCCTCCCGTCCAGTGCAGCGGGCATGTCCGGTGATTATACGTGAATTGGGCTGGCCCATGCCCCCATGGATATTTGCCCCTTGAGCTGTTCTTTGATGACGAAACGGTCGGCGAACGTGATACCCATACGCAATACTGGGGCAACCCACCCCTGACCGGATTTATCCGCACAGAAAGTCCCCAGAATTGCCCCCATGTGATTGTTCGTAATTCCGGAAGGCGATCCACTTAATTCCACCAATCATCCCGTTAGATTTTGGGCGGCCCTGGAAGTTATGTTGGAATGCTTGTTCGGCAATTCTTGCCGCAATCAAGTTCGCAATGATGGGCCGAATTACAGGTTCAGTATACCCACCTTTGCCTGGTGAGAACACGCGGCTTCTTCATATTTACCCTCCACACAAAACCGGGATTTTGTTGTAACTATTCTCATGCTGCAACGTTCATGAACTGAATTGTTCCTTCCTTTGGGTGAAGTCTCCTAAATTCTTTCTATTCAGGACCCGGCATGAAACCAGAAAAACCGGGTCGGAGCATGCCTTTCTCATGCATTCAATCGAAAGTTCAGAAATATCCTGGTTCTTTCCGAAATGACCAATCCGCTCGCCATTCTAAGTAGAGGTATCCAACATCTCGATGTTCTCCGGCACGTAGCGCTTGGTCACATCCAGCCGGTTATGGCCGAGCAGGTTGGACACAATCTGTCGTGCATGGCGGTCGGCGTTGGCCATGAGTTTGTCAGGCGCAGCCCCGTACGCTGAATTCTGGCAGTCCTGCTTGCGAAATAATTCGACCTGGCGTGAGTACTCCCGTTGCGCATACGTCGCCCGGAAGCGGTGCAGGCCGGTGATGCCAATTTCCAGCCACCGACACTCCCGGTGAACGGCGTTGTACAGCCCCCGTGCCCAGGCACGTGTCGCCCCAAACAAATAAGTCTGGCTGGGGTTCAAGCGGGCATACAAGTCAGGGGGGATTTCGAGCACCCGCACCCGCCCTCCCTTGCCCTTCACCTGCATCCGGCCATCCCCCAACAGCCAGCTACCTTTGGCAAACGTCACTTCGTCCCGCCGCAGGCCGGCAGAGAGCATCAGCGCCACCGCATCCCCGAAACCTCCCCGCTCCGGGTAGAGCTCCTGCATGCGTGCGAGCAGGGCGTCGGCGTCTGCATCGGTGTAGCCGCCCCGGAAGTTCTCGAAGCCGGCGATGCGTCCCTGGTAGACCGCCGCCGGGTAGATATCGGGATTCAGTCGCAGGTCACTCAGCCAGCCCAGTGCCAACGCCCCGCGCTCGACGGCGGCCAGGGCGCACCAATAGGATTTGCGTGTATTGACCGCCCGCTCGCTGAACCACTCGGTGAATACACCCACAACCAGTTCCGGTGCCAGCAGCCGGACGAGAAGCTTCTCGCCGGTCAGTTCACGAGTGAGGGTCAGGAATCGACGGGAACTATCGAAGTAATTGTTGTAGGTACGGTAGGAAAGGATCCCGGAGAGGGGTTGGGTCACCGGTCCAGTACGGAAGCGGAATTTCACACTCCCGTACTGGTGGCGGATTTCCCGCTTGGTTTCATCCGGTACCCACAGGCATGACAGGGCCAGCTTGACTTGATGGGTGATGCTGGGTGTGCTCATGGAGGCCTCCTGGATCGGCATTCTGATTTCATGGATCGTTCCGGGAGTTGGTGCTCTTCGTTTGAGGAGCACCAACTCCTGAACAAAACCCGTTGAGACGGCCGCCGAGGAGTGCTCGGCGAACTTGCCCGGTAACGTTCGCATCGTGTGGGCGACACACGCCGGATGGAACGAATAAGTTTGTGGACCGTAGTCCCGGAGATGCCCCTCAATCCCCGTTGAGCCAGGCGCCGGCTCATATTCTGTAGTGGCGAATTTTCCTGAGGCGGTCCCGCCGAGTGACCGTGTCGAGCGCGTCTGGGCGCACTGGACATACAAACTCTCAGAAATCCTACGTGAGTTTGGCACGCAAGACAATACCTGACGCGCAAAATGGCGAAATAATGGAAACCATTGACACAGTGGATATCAGGGGATGCCGGAACGCGACTCGCGGCAAGGATTCGCGGGGATTCAACTCGAGGAGAGTCTCCTGTCACTGAGGTGGTCGACGTGCATCAACCTGTCCTCATCCAGTATGTCAATCCGCCCTTAAATGCAGTGCCGCCATTTGTAGGGACGATTTGGGAAACTTCATCTCCCATTGGCCTGACAGGCAAGGATCAGATCGTCAACTTGATCGGGACGTTTCACGATTCTGCGCACTGACTCAAGATTGAGTTTGTCCAGCCTGGCGAGCTGCATAAGGATGACCAGCACCGGGTCGGCCAGGCCGGATTCAAAACGCTTGCCTGCTGGCGCGGCCGCAGGTTCGCATAGCTGGGATCTGCCTGTAGCACCCTCAATCGCTTGTCGGTGGCAGCCGCAACGACCTGAATAAGGTACTCAAGGCGTTCGTCCTCTTTCGCACTCCACACGGGTTCCTGCGGCAGGGCCCGTTCCGTCCTCATCTGGTCAGCATACTCGCGGCGTGGGCTTTCCCAATGATTCTTCCGGCTGGGAACGGAAACAAAACGGAAAGCCGGCAAAAGCAGGCCGGTTAGCGCTTTTCCCATTACGCAACTCGTATCCAGTCCAAAGACCTTATCCCTATAGACAAAGGGCTCATTGCTCTCAGAATAATTCTTGTGGCCTACCAGAATCGGCACTTCTCCTGAATACAACTCATACCAGGGCTGGGCGTACTGCTCGACCAAATAGCGTTCGCCGCCCATCGTGCCACATAGAATCATCGGCTTCTGATGGTCAAGACTCACGCCCGGTTCAAAGTAACCATGAGCGCACAGGGCATCAGGGAGCTCCACATAAAGAGGCAGTGCCTGCATGAACTTTAGGGCCGCAGGGTATTTATCTCCAAATTGCAGTTTGCTGATCTTCTGAGAGAGCGCTAGAGTCAATTCTCCGGCCGCCCCGCGCACGTGCTTGCGTTCGTGGTTGCCCATGCAGAGCAAGTTCCCCGGATGGGTTTGAAAGAAGGACAGCACCTCTGGCGTTTCCGGGCCCCGGTCGACACAATCGCCAAGCGAGAGGATCTGGTCACCCTCGACCAACCCGGCCTTGTCCAGCAGGGTTTCAAATTCGGCATAGCAGCCGTGGAGATCGCCCACAACGAGTGTTTGACGCATGAAGAGATTGTAGCGTAAGAGCTTCAATGACGATGAATTTCAGGCGTTTTCAGTTGGAGTGGTGAACCTCCTGGCAGGGGAATTAATTCATATCGTCTCGCAGGATGTTTCGACTTTGGCAACTCTGTGACTGTCCCATAAACGGTGGGTTTTGAGAAAAAGAAAGACCTCTTGTAGGATTAGTTTGTCACAACAATCCACAAGAGGCTTTCCATGTCCATTGTCATATTACAACTGCCCAAAGTC
>SCUK01000055.1 GCA_004297445.1 Anaerolineae bacterium
CCATTAAGACGGGGTTTGGGGCGGGGTATTACGTTAGAGGAGTATTAGAACGCCCTCTCCCCCGGCCCCTCTCCCATAAATGGGAGAGGGGAGTGCAGTGGGAAGGCTTCAGCAACGCCCACAAGGGGTAAAGTACGGTGCGGCTACGAGATGCGGGCGACCGCAGGTCGCCCCTGCGCGATGAAGCCGTGCAAAATAAGGAAAAGGGCCGGGCAAGCCCGGCCCCTACATTGGTGTCAGCGGGCTGACACGCCGCCTTCGGCGGACGGTCAGCCCCTACGTTACCGGATGGTAAGCCCCAACAAGTTGGTTATGGGCGCATCAGGCGGGGGACGAACCAGAAGCCCTGGGCTTCGACCGGGCGGCCGCCGATAATGACCATACTGAGGGTGAACTTGACGCTCTTGCCGGCTAGCGCCGAAAGGTCCAGATTAATCTCGGTGATGGCCTCGTCGTAGGTTTCATCCCATTCGGCCAGTGTGGTCAGGGGGCCGCCGTCGGCTTCGTATTCCAGCTTGAAGCGCACTTCGCAATCATCGTAGCCGTCCAGACAGCCCACCCAGGCGCGGAAGCGGTCGCCGTTCTGGATGTTGATGGCCGGGTAGGTGCCGCTGATCCAGGAGTTCAGGTTGGCGTCGGCATGCACCCAGAGCGTGGGCTCGTTTTCAAGGCGGTTCTCGAGGCGCACATCGTCCAGCAGAATGACGTAGCCATCGTCGCTGTCTTCGTTGCCGGGGCACGGCAGGTCATCCTCAGCGGCGGAGCGCCAGGCGCCGGCGCACACATTGATGGCGAAGTCATAAAGATAGTTGGCATTGGGCTCACGGACCTTAATCTCGACCCAGAACACGCTATTGGCGTCGCCGCCAATGCCGAAGACCACGCCATCGCTGCTGCGCAGTTTCCAGTTGCCGCGGTAGGTACCAGCGTTGGCCGGCGCCTTGAAGGTGATGGACAGGTCGGCGGACTGACCGGGGGACACGGTACCGCCCAGCGGGACGCTGGCGGGCGCGTTCAGGCCATTGCCGTCCACGAAGACCAGTTCATAATTGGCGCCCCAGGAGCAGGTGCCGACATTGCGCAGTCGCCAGGTCTTGATGAATTCCGCGCCGGGGGTGACCAGTGTGCCATCCGGGATGGTGACATCGGTGACGTAGGCGGCCCAGTTGCAGCGCGAGACCTGGGTGGGCGGCACGGCGGTGTTGGCGGGCGCCTGGGTGGCGGTGGGGAGCGGGGTGGCGGTGGGGAGCGGCGTGGTTGTGGGCGGGCCGGCGACGATGGTCATATCGGCTATCAGTGTGGCCGCCGCCTGAGTCTGGACGATGGCCTGGAAGTCCGGCGTGGGCTCAGCCGTGGGCAGGTTACAGCCGAACAAGACGAAAGCCACTAAACCGGAAAGGAACGCTGTAGTTCGTGATTTATTTAACATAATTTCCTCTTGGGGCGGGTCCGATGACCCTGCCGGATGATTCGGATGCAAAAAACAGACCCGATAAGAGTATTTTGGCACAAAACGCACCGACTTACATCCTCCATGAGTGGGAAATACGGAGGTTTCCTGCCAAAGAATGAGGCGGCAAAAAACTGCCTATGTTATACTTCCTTAAATCAGATTATTGCCGCGCGAAGTGCCCCACAGGAGGCCCGTGGTGAGCAAGCAACAAGCATTTAAGAAGGGCGACTGGATTGTCCACGCCTTCTATGGCGTCGGTCAGATTCGGGCGGTTGAGACCAAGAAACTGGGGGATCAATCCACCCGCTACTTCAAGGTGGATGGCCGCAACAGCACCTTCTTTGTGCCGGTCAATAACGTTGAAAGCGCCCGCATCCGGCCGCTGGCCTCGCGGCAGAAGCTGCGCAAGGCGCTGAAAATCCTCAAAGAACCGGCCGAGGAGTTCGAAGGCGACCACAATGCCCGCAAGCGGCAGATTGCCGAACGGGTGGCGGTGTTTTCGCCGGAAGCGACGGCCGAACTGGTGCGCGACCTGGCGGGACGGCGGGCGGCGCACGGCCTGAACGACCACGAGGAACGGGCGTTTGAGCAGGCAGCCTTCCGGCTGACGCGCGAATGGGCCATCACCGAAGACCTGGACTTTGAGGAAGCCCAGCAGAAACTTGAAGCGGCGCTGGACGAGTTGTACGCCAAACCGGCGAAGTAGAGCAAAACAAATACGAAAGCCTCCCAACCGGGAGGCTTTTTTAATGGGGAATAGTCCTACTGCAATCCCTCCGGATACTTGCTCTGCCAGCGCCACAGGTCAACACACATTTCGTCGAGGCCCTTTTCGGCTTCCCAGTTGAGGTCACGGTGGGCTTTGGTGGGGTCGGCGAAGGACGTGGCGATATCGCCGGAGCGGCGGGCGACCACGTTATAGGGAATCTCCTTGCCGGATGCCTTCTCAAACGCCTTGACCATTTCCATAACGCTGTAGCCGCGGCCGGTGCCGAGATTGAAGGCTTCGACGCCCCCGCCCTGCTTGAGGCGACGCAGGGCGGCCAGATGGCCCTTGGCGAGGTCGGAGACGTGAATGTAATCGCGGACGCCTGTGCCATCCGGCGTGTCATAGTCATTGCCGTAAATCTGGAGGTTGGGCCGCCGCCCCACCGCCACCTGCGCCAGATAGGGCATGAGGTTGTTGGGGGCGCCACGCGGGCTTTCCCCCAGTTCGCCGCTGGGGTGCGCGCCGACCGGGTTGAAGTAGCGCAGGAGGATGGCATTCCAATCTGGGTCTGCGACGTGCTGGTCGCGCAGAATCTGCTCAATCATCAGCTTGGTCCAGCCGTAGGGGTTGGTGGGGCGCAGCGAAGCCTCTTCGTTGACGGGGACGGAATCCGGGTCGCCGTAGACGGTGGCGGAGGAGGAAAAGACGATGTTCCTGACCTCATACTCGGCCATTACGCTGAACAGGGTGAGTGAGCCGGTGACGTTGTTGTGATAGTAGCGCACCGGCTCCTGCACCGACTCGCCGACGGCTTTCAGGCCGGCGAAGTGGATGACGGCGTCAAACTTGTGGGCCTTGAAAATGGATTCGAGCGCGGGACGGTCAAGCAGGTCGGCCTTGTAGAAGGCGAGCTCTTCGCCGCTGATGTTCTGGACGCGGCGCAGGGCTTCCGGGCTGCTGTTGCTCAGGTTATCCAGCACCACGACCTCATAGTTGGCGATGAGGAGTTCGATGGTGGTCAGGCTGCCAATGTAACCGGCGCCGCCGGTGACGAGAATAGTCTTCATGCGGTGTCCTGTGCGGTGAAATGCGTCAGATGTTGGCGCTGACCCAAGAGTCAAATTCGGCCAGCAGGCGGGTCTTTACGTCTTCTTCAACGCCGGCCACGCGGTAGGCGTTACGGGCGATGCGGGCGAGGCCGGCGCGGTCGTAGCCGAAGTGTTCGGCCAGCACTTCGTATTCCTGGGTGAGGGTGGTGTTAAACAGCGGCGGGTCGTCGCTGTTGACCGTGACGGTGAGGCCCATTTCATCCAGTTTGCGGAAGGGATGGGCGGCGTAGGATTCATGGACGTGGAGACAGATGTTGCTGGTGGGGTTAATCTCCAGCGGGATGTCGCGCTTCTTAAGTTCGTCCAGCAATGCCGGGTCTTCGATGGCTCGCACGCCGTGGCCAATGCGGTCGGCGCCGAGTTCTTTCAGCGAGCCCCAGATACTGGCGGGGCCTTCGGTCTCGCCGGCGTGCGGCACGCTCAGCAGGCCGGCGCGCTTGGCCGGACCAAATACGTGCGCAAAGGGTTCGGGCGGGCAATTGACTTCATAGCCGCCGAGCCCAAAACCAACAACGCCGACCTGGCGACCGGCGAGCGCGGCCTCCAGCGTGAGTTCGGAGGGCGCAGGGTTGTAGTTTTCGGCGCTGTTGGGGTCCGGGAAATTGGCGTTGCGGGGCACATCGAACACCCAGCGGATTTCAACACCGAATTCCCGGCGCGCCCGCTGGCGGCCTTCTTCAATGCCGCCCAGCAAATCGGCGATGGTGAGACCCTTATCTTCCCAGCCCAGATGCAGATAGGGGGTGAAGGTGACCTCACGGTAACGGATGTTCTGGCGCGCCATGTCTGCGCCGTGCTCGTAGACCACCAGGGCGAAGTCTTCCGGCTTTTGCAACATGCCCATGATGGCGACGTAGACGGTGACGAAGTGGGGAAAATCAGTGAAGGTGTACCACTTGCGCAGGCCTTCGACATCCGATACGGGCAGTTTGTCCAGGCGGTTGTTGCGGCGCGCCAGTTCCAGCACGGTTTCGGGCGCGATCGAGCCTTCGAGGTGGATGTGCACCTCGGCTTTGGGCATGGCGGCGATAAATTTGCGGATGTCGGAATCGAGCATGGGTCAGGCGGGCAACAGGTCACAGAGTATGACGGTGATGTTATCGTCGCCGCCGGCATCCAGCGCTTCTTGAATCAATTCGCCCACGAGGCGTTCGGGGGGGTCGGCCTTGAGCAGGATGCGCTCGAGTTCGGGGTCGCGCACCAGTCCCCACAGGCCATCGCTGCACATCATGAGACGCTGACCGACCTTGAGCGAGACTTCGACGAGGTCGACTTCCAGCGGCCAGGGGCCGCCCACGCTGCGGGTGAGGATGTTGCGGCGCGGGTGGGTGTACACATCTTCGGGCTGGAGCAGTCCGGCGGCCACCAGTTCGGCCACGGCGGAGTGGTCTTCGGAAATCTTGGCGAGGCCGTTTGCGCCCAGCACATAGACGCGGCTGTCACCGACGTGGGCGAGACGGCCTTCGCCGCCAACCAGCACCACGCATTCCAGGGTGGTGCCCATGTTGCCGGGTTCTATCTTGTTGTTGACGGTGAAATTGACGATGGCGGTGCTGGCCTGTGAAACGGCATTGGCGAGCAGGGCATCCAGTTCTTCGCCCAACTCCATGCCGCCGTCCAGCGGGGGCGTGAGGGTGTCCAGCAGATTCTTGACCGCCAGTTGGCTGGCGACTTCGCCGGCTTCATGGCCGCCCATGCCATCGGCGACGACCAGAATCGCCACTGGCGGCCGGTCCGGGTAGTGCTGAACCCACGTACCGACAGCGTCCTGATTGTTTTTTCGGACGCGGCCGACGTTGGTCTCTTTGGCGACGTGAAGCCGTACACGCGGCTTGGTGGACATGGCGAAAGTATACTCGTCCGCGCTGGATTGGGCAACAGGGGAACGGCCCCGGTACCAGAGAAAGACCGTCAGCCAGCCATTCGGCCATTGATTACCCGAATTGTATCAATCCGTACAGGCGTCCCGCCCAGATGGGGACACATGACACCTAGCAAAATCGGACTGCGAAAGTAAACTAAGCACAGGTAGTCAACGGAACTTCGGAGGCTCGCATGGCTGCGAACCAGAGAACGATCAGGACCGATTACCGGCAGTACTGCTCTCACGCAGGCGATGAGGTACGAATAGAGACCGAGTTCGCCACGCCCGCAGAGTTTCTGCCGGAAACACCGCCCCGCATCGTTCATCGCTCGTGCTCGCACTACTGCGTCTGCAACCTGCACGACAAAGCCGCCTGTTCCTTCGCCGTCACGCTACCGCAGGTCATTCTACTGCCTGCACAATTTGTGTGAAACTGCTGGTCGCCCTACTACTCCTCACCTCCTCCCAAGCGGGCAGCAGTGTAACAAAACCTCCACTCTCCTCCTTCTGAGTTGGAATAGTTCACCCCCAGAGGCCAACTGGGGGTGAACGCATTTAAAGCGGATAGAATATCGGGGGACGGGCTATTCGAACTTGAAGCGCCAGACGCCAATTGCCAGAAAGGCCATGCCAAAGAGGGCCAGCACGCCGGCCTCCGGCAGAACTGCCGCCACTCCCAGACCTCGGGTAACAATGTCATGAAAGCCGCGCATGGCCCAGCCGGTGGGAACAAAGAGCGCGAGCGTTTGCATGAAGGGTGGCACGATTTCGATAGGCCACATGGCGCCGCCCAGCCCGGACAGCGGAAGGACAATTATGGTGCTCAGGGCGTTCAGTTGTTCATAGGTGCGGGCAAGGGCAGCCATCATCAAACCCAGCGAGGTGGTGCAGAAAGCGAACGCCACTATCATGACGAGCAGGGCGAGGGGGTCACGGCCCCAGGCCACGCCAAACAGGAAACGCCCGGCCAGCACCAGGATAACGATTTGGATGACACCAGCCAGGAAAATGCCCAGCATCTTGCCGCTGAAGATGGCGGGTTTGCCAATGGGAAGAACCAGCAGGCGGCGCAGGGTGCCTTGCTCGCGTTCGAGCAACAATGTAGCAGCCCCGGCAAGCGTGCTGAACATGGTGAAGACGACCATCATGCCGGGAGAGGTTTGATTCGTGCCGTTCGGGATGTCGGTGTCAGCGCCGCGGACAGCCGCAGACGCGCTGACCACCGCCGGCGGGTTTTCTTCGAGGACGAGGCGCGCGGCAGTGACAGCGCTGTCAAAATAGTCCTGCTCGGATGGGGCTGTAGAAATCGAGAACAGGCCAAGACGGTCTGCGATTTGATTGGCGCTGGCCGCGATGCTGACCGATGACTCCAATCCGGCGAGGGCGGCGCGCAGGGCTTGTTCCACCACCTGGGCTTCTACCGGCTCGCTTAAGTTCATGGCGAACTCGAGGTCGGTGGGTTCCCCGGAGATTACCCGCGCCGAGAAGTCAGGGGGGATGAACAACCCGGCGGCGGCTTCGCCCGCTTCCACCGCAGACAGGGCGGCGGCACGGTCCACGAAGGCGGTGGTGAGCAGGGGGTCAGCTTCCAGGCCGGCGGCAAGTTCGGTTCCCAAAGTGCCCGCATCTTCATTCACAATGAGCAGGTGAAAGGTTGGCACACTGCCATCCGGCTCGGGCTGGCGGATGGCCGAGCCAATAATCCAGGTGAACAGCACCGGCAGGAAGAGGCCAAAGATGAACATGGCACGCGAGCGGTAGGTGATGGCAAGGTAGAGACGGGCGATTTCAAGGATGCGGTTAATCATCGCTTACCTCACGAACCGGCGCTGGAAGAGAACCAGCGCGACGAAGAAGAAGACCGCAGCCATGCCAAGCAGAACGCCAAGGTGCGGAAAGATGGCGGCCATGTCCGCCTGGCCAAATGTGAGTTCCAGAAATGCATCCAGCGACCAGCGGTTAATCGTCATTTTGCTGAAGGGCTGCATGAAGGCGGGGAGCGTTGACGCCTGGGCGAACGTGCCGCCGAGGGCGGCGGAAACAAGCGTAATGGCAGAGCCGAGGATGCCCGCCTGGGTTTCGTTGCGTGCGAGGGCAGAAATCAATGCGCCGAGACTGGTGGCGGCAAACACGGTAGCCAGCATGACCGCGGCGAGGGCAAGTGGATTGCCCCAATCCAGACGGAAGATGACGGCCGAGGCCAGGACCAGAACGAGGAATTGCAGGATGCCAGTGAGGAACGCGCCGCCGATCTTGCCGAGCAGAATATGGGAGACCGGCGTGGGAGTGGTGATGAGGCGCGGTAGGGTGCCCATGGTTTCTTCTTGCAGGATGGAACGCGTGCTGTCCATCATTGAGAACATCAGGAAGAAAATGGCCGTTGCCGGCGCAAAATAGGAAAAGGGGTTGGCGTCGGTTTCTTCTTCGCCGAGCGCGAGACGCGTGAGCCCAATACTAGTCTGCCCCGCGGTTTCAGCCTGGGCTTCGATAACTTGCGGGACTATCGAGTCGAGTTCTGCCAGGGCCGGGCCAAGCAGTGCGGCATGAGAAAGCGCCTGATTTGTGCCAATCTGGCCGCTGAGCATAAGGGTGTTTACGGATAGCGTAATCCGTTCTACCACGGCACTGACAATAAACGGGCTGATACTGGCGGTGGGGTCGGTGTAGACGGCAACGGTGACCGGCACATCCGCCGCGGTCTGTGCGGCGGCCAGCAGGTCCTCCGAGAAATCGGCAGGGATATGAACGGCAGCGCGGGCATCTCCAGATTCGACCGCGGCACGGGCGGCGGCCAGGTCGTCTGATTCAGTCACCGCGAACAGTCCGTCCAGGTCCGGCGAGGAGAGGACCTCCGCATAAATATCGCCGATTTCACCGGTATCCTCATTGACGAGGAAAATGGGGATATCGGACAGGGGTCGTTCACCGCGGAAGGCAGGACCAAAAGCCGCGCCAATAAGCCCGGCCACTACCAGCGGGGCAAGCAGGAAGCCGATGATGGCGCGCCGGTCGCGCAGGCGGGTGATGGTGTCCTTCCAGGCAATGTGCAGGATCTTCATGGTCAATCCCGCAGGGCGCGGCCGGTGAGGTGCAGAAACACGGCTTCCAGGTTGGGTTCGCGGATGTCAATGTCCCGGATGCGTGCGCCCTGGGCGGCAATACCCGCCACCACGCCGGCAAGGGCAGCGTTGGCATCCTTCACCTGCAGGAGCAGGCCGCCATTGTCCGTTGTGCAGTGACTTACCTCCCCCACCCCTTCCATGTGGCGGCAGAGCGCATCGAGCGCATCGCCCTCCCGGTCCACGGTGATGTGCAGGGTGTCGAACTCGCCCACGGTTCGGGTGAGTTCGGCCTGGGTGCCGAGCGCAATCAGTTCGCCGTTATCGATAATGCCGATGCGATGGCTGAGTTCTTCGGCTTCTTCCATGTAGTGGGTGGTGTACAGGACGGCCAGCCCGTGGCGGTTGAGGTCTTTGACCGTATCCAGAATCCGGCGGCGGGATTGGGGATCATTGCCGACGGTGGGTTCGTCCATGAATAATATCTGCGGCTGATGGAGCAGGCCAACGGCAATGTTGATGCGGCGCTTCATGCCGCCGGAAAACGTTTCGACGAGGTCGTCGGCGCGGTCGGCAAGACCGGCGACTTCCAGCGTGGCGGCAATGCGTTCTTTGAGATGGGCGCCGCCAAGGCCATACATGCGCCCCCAGAAGGCGAGATTCTCGCGGGCGCTGATGCTGGGGTAAAGGGCGATCTCCTGCGGAACAACGCCAATGGCCTGCTTGACGGCGGCCGCCTGGCGGGTGACGGAGTGGCCGGCGATAAGGGCATCGCCCTCGGTGGGGATGAGCAGTCCGCTTAACATCGAGATGGTGGTGGTTTTGCCCGCCCCGTTGGGGCCAAGGAGGCTGAAGATTTCTCCGGGCTGGATGTCAAACGAAACCTGCTTAACGGCCTGCTGGCTGCCAAAGCGTTTGCTCAAGCCGGTAGCGCGCAAGATGGGGTCTGCCATGAATCCTCCTCGAAAACGATACTGCGCCAGTATACGCCAATTCACTGACAGGGTCGCGGAACAGCGAAGATTCAGAAATTGGCGCGAGGACCTTGACAAGCTTGTAATTTGCGGCTAATATGTAACCATTCGGTTACCTAAAAGAGGACTCATGACGGAACAGACTTTCCCAACATTGCGTATGTCGATCGATATCTTCGCCCCGCTGGAAAAAGTGTGGGCGCTGGTAAGCACCCCGGAAGGCGTGCGCCAGTGGTTCACCCGCCAGACCTTTGAGCCCCGCCCCGGCGGCCGGCTGGAGATGCACGTGGATTACGGGACGCCGACCACGATTACCGGCGAGGTGACGGTGTTTGAGCCGCCCCACCGGCTGGGCTTCACCTGGAAGCAGCACGAACAGGGCCACGAGCCGTGGCCGGTAGATACGCTGGTGCTGTTCCTGCTGGAAGCCATTGAGGGCGGGACGCGGGTAACGTTGGAGCACAGCGGGTTTGACGCCCTGCCGGGGGCGATTGCGATGGCGGAATTTGAAGCGCACGTGGACGGCTGGACGCGGGCAAACACCCTGCCGGAGTTGAAAGAAACGGCAGAGGCGATGAAATAGAAAACAAAAGGCTGCTGTCACAGAGAAAAGAGGAACAAATGCCAAACGTATGCATCATCGAAATCAAAGTGGCTGACATGGACAAAGGGCGAACGTTCTATGAGGACGCGCTGGGCATGGCGGTGAAGATGGAGAAATACCTGCCGGACGTGCTGGTGATGGAGCACGACGGCGTCGACCTGATCCTGCATGTTGCGGAGAAACCGGTGTCGATCGATTATCCGAACTCCGCGCAGAGCCTGCTCATCTTCGCAGTGGACGATATCGAAGCGGCCGCGGGAAGGTTGCGCAAGGCCAAGGCCGAAATTATGGACGGGCCGCGCCCCTCCCCACCTGGCACGTTCCTGGCGTTTCGCGACCCGTTCGGCAATGTGCACGGCCTGATGCAGTTGAATTCAAATGGATAACGCAACGTTTGACGCCATTGCCGACCCCACCCGCCGGGCGCTGTTGGACATCCTGCGGGCGGAAGGGCCGCAGCGCGCCGGAGACCTGGCACAACGGTTTCCGCAGGTGAGCCGGCCGGCGGTGAGCAAACACCTGCGGCTGCTGCGGCAGGCGCGGCTGGTGCGGGTGGAGAAAGACGGCCGCGCCCGCTATTACCGGCTGGAAGCCCGGCACCTGGAACAGGTGGCGCAGTGGGTGGCACAGTACGAGGTTTACTGGCAGGAACGCCTGGCGGCGTTGAAGGAAGCGGCAGAACGAAACGATTAGCGATCCAAGCGAGACTTAACTCCACTTTGCCTTTGCGCGCCAGGAAATGATTAACGCTTCCTGGCGCAATTATTCATAATCCCTCCAGCCCGAGTTCGATTGCGGGTAGCGATTGGCAGGGTTAAAATTCAGACTGGTCGTATCCAATCTAAGTAAAGGGAGACTTAGCCAATGGCGGCACCTCAAATTCCCGGCCCATTGTTTCCTCCTTTTGCACTCGTCGGGCTGTTTACCGACAGTTTCATGACTCCATGGAATCTCTATCGCAAGTACGGGAAACTGGTCAACTTGAGTGTGGGAAAAAGAGGAGCCGTGCTGGCATTTGGCTCGGAATATAACCAGCAGGTTTTCACTCATGCGGATGACTTCCACACAATCGACTCGGAAACGTTTCCGGTAGAACTGCCAGCCAACACGGCGCTGCGCCGCTTGTGGAACAATGGCCTGCTGCAAATGAACGGCGAACGCCACGACCAACAGCGCCGCCTGATGATGCCTGCCCTGCACCGGCGGCACATCACCCATTATCGCGAGCTGATGATTGCCGAAACGGAGAAACGGCTGGCAGGATGGCGAATTGGCCAGACGCGCGATATGTTGAGCGAAGTGCGCGCAATCACCTCGGCAATTGCCATCCGCGTATTCCTGGGCATGGACCCGGATGAAGAAGGCGCGGCCCTGCAGCGTATTCTTGGCGAGTGGGCCGGGATGATTCAGTCTCCGGCCTACATGGTCCTGCCGCTGAACGTCCCCGGCCTACCCATGAACCGGTTGATAAAACGCTCGGGGGAATTTGAACGAGCATTGGAAGACCTGCTGGCGCGAAAACGCGAGTTACTGAAAACTACCGAACTGGTGGATGGGTTGTCTGCGCTCATTCAGGCACAGGATGAAGACGGAACCCGCCTGACCGATAACGAGATCATGGGGCAGATTGGCACCTTCTACGTGGCCGGGCACGAAACCACCGCCAGCACACTCACCTGGGTGCTGTTCCTTCTGGCACAACATCCCGAAGTATGTTCGGCGCTGGCGGAAGAACTGAAACCATTTGGCGGAGACGCACCCACCCCGGAAGAAGCTGAGCGATTGCCGCTGCTGGAAGGTGTGATTAATGAAACCCTGCGGCTCTTCCCGCCGTTGCCATTTGTTACACGGACTGCGCGCGTCCCCTTCAGAATGGGCGGCGCGGAATTTCCGGCTGGCACCAATGTTGGGTTAAGCGCTTTCGTTTCCCACCGGTTGCCCGAAGTGTTTTCCAATCCCGATAAGTTTCTGCCGGAGCGATGGGCAAATCTTTCCCCCACGCCGTACGAGTTCATCCCGTTCAGCGCAGGGTCGCGGATGTGCCTGGGCGCGGTGTTCGCCAGGGCCGAACTGAAAACCGTCCTCCCAATGATTATCGGGCGCTACGGTCTGACGAATCCGCCGGGGGCCACAGTGGATTACCATGCGTCCATTTTCGTTGCCCCGCGCGGCGGCCTGCCGATGCAGATTGGCGCGCCCAATCAGGCTTGTGGTCGAACCGAAGTTCGCGGGACTATACGCTCGGTGGTTGAGTTCTAATCCAAACAATAGGGGACTTGCAACCGTGACTTCTCCAGGCTTGACACAATCTTGTTTTTGCTTAAAATATATTTAGGTTATCCTAAATATATTGGCTTCGGAAAGTGAGCTTTCTATGGAACTTGTTTTTCGTATTCTCCTTTTGTTGCTGTTCATCGGATTTATCGCCAACCGGGCATACACCACCCGCAAAGCGGAGGCTGCGGGAACCACGGCGCAGAAAGAACGCGCTGACACCCCCCTGCTGAAACTGGCCAACCTGCTGGCGCTGCCTGCCCTGATGGGCACGCTGGCGGCAGTGTTCTCGCCGCGCTGGATGGCGTGGGCGGCGCTCGACCTGCCCGATTGGGCGCGCTGGGCCGGGCTCGGTGTAGCGCTGGCGGGGTTTGCGCTGCTGCAATGGGCGCAGGTGACACTGGGCAAGAACTGGAGCGACCGGCCGCGCCTGCTGGCCGGGCAGGAACTGGTAACAGGCGGACCGTACCATTGGGTGCGGCACCCCATTTACACAGCGTTCCTGATGATTCTGGGGTCCATGCTGCTCATCTCCGCCAACTGGTTTGTGGGCGGGCTGTGGCTGGCGATGACGGGGATCGAAGTGGCAGCGCGGGTGAAGTATGAAGAATCGCTGCTGGCGGAAACGTTTGGGAAGGCGTATGAGTCCTATGCCGCCACGACGGGGAGGCTGTTGCCGAGGCTGCTCTAGAGAGGAACCTATCCTCCTGAACTTTTCAGATAGCGAAAGCGGGACGCGGCGTTGCCGCGTCCCGCTTTGTTGGGGTTAGCAGCCGCAGCTGCAACCGCCGCCGCCGCAACAGGTGTCGTCGCAGCAGTCTTCGTCCGGGGTGCTGAAGGACAAGGCAAAGGTCAACATGGCAATTCTCCTTTCAAGGTGTGGTTGCAGAAAAAGACGGGGCAAAATGAAAAAGGACGCAAACGGTCCGGAATTGCGTCTTTTTTGGGCAGCGAGCGTCTATTAAGGAGTAGACTGAATACGAAAGGAAACAACATGGACGATATCAAAATCAAGCAAGCGGTAAAAGAACACTATGCCGAAGTGGCGGTCAAGGGCAGTTCATGCTGTTCGCCCTCCACCAGTGGCGCCAGCACCTGCTGTGGCGACAATGTCATTGACATCAACAGCCTGGTGGACTACGGTGCGCTGAAATTGAACGTACCGGAAGGCGCCGAATTGGGGCTGGGCTGCGGCATCCCCACCGAGCACGCAGGGTTGAAAACCGGCAACACGGTGCTGGACCTGGGCAGCGGGGCCGGCGTGGACGTGTTCCTGGCGGCCAAGGCCGTGGGATCCACCGGTCGCGCCATTGGCGTGGACATGACTCCGGAGATGATTTTCCGCGCCCGCCAGAACGCTGAGAAGGGCGGCTATGCGAATGTGGAGTTCCGACTCGGCGAAATCGAAAACCTGCCGGTACGGGATGCGAGCATCGACGTGGTGCTATCTAATTGCGTCATCAACCTGGTGCCGGACAAGGCGCGGGCTTTCCGCGAAGTGTTCCGGGTGCTGAAACCCGGAGGGCATTTCACGATTTCCGATACGGTGACCTATGGCGATATGCCGGACGACGTGCGCAGCAGCGTGGCGGAGTGGGCCGGCTGTGTGGCCGGTGCGATACACCAGGACGAATATATCGAGATCGTGCGCAAGGCGGGGTTTGGGCAGGTTGAAGTGCTTGCCCAGACGGATTATGATTACGGCAAGGGCGATGGCTACGGATTGGCGAGCATCACCCTCAAAGGAATCAAGGCTTGACAGTAACCACCACCGACATCTGGGAGCAATTCGGGGGCAGACTGCGGGGGTTCATCCTGAAACGGGTGGACGATCCGCAGGATGCCGACGATATCCTGCAGGAGGTCTTCCTGAAGATTCACACCCGGCTGAACACGCTGGAAAAGGAAGACCGCCTGCTGCCCTGGATTTACAGCATTGCGCGCAATACCATCCTGGATCATTACCGGGCGCGCCGCCCCACTACCCCCCTGCCGGACGACCTCGCCGTGGAGCCGGAACCGCTGGAAGCCGAGCCGGAAGCGCGGTTGGCGGCCGGATTGCAAAACATGATTCAGGCCTGCCTGCCGCAGGACTACCAGCAGGCGTTGTTGTTGACCGAAATACAGGGAATGAAGCAAGCCGACCTGGCGGCAGAACTGGGATTGTCACTCAGCGGGGCAAAGAGCCGGGTGCAACGCGGTCGCCAGTTGCTGCACAAGGCGCTGGTGGATTGCTGTCAGTTCCACTTTGACCGCACCGGCCAACTGGTGGATTACTATCCGCACCCGCAGGATTGCGGGTGCGGGGCGTGCTGAACCCGGCGGCGGATTTCTTTCCTCACCGGCTACTCAAGCCAACTCTGCAAATCCCAACCCAATAGTTTTTCGGTTTCCAGAATATCCGGGCGGAAGAACTCGACCAGACGGGCGCGGGTTGCCTGGTCCATGGGCGGGTAGCCACCGAGGGAAAGGTCCACCAGACGATTGCGGGCACGCAACACCAACCAGGGGGGAATCAGGCGGCGCAGGAACGCGCCATAGCGGAAATTCTGAATGGCCCTGAACAGCCGGGGTCGTTGCACTTCACCGGACCGGCCAAATGCCTCGCGATTCTTAAGCGAATACTCCGAGTCCACTCCCAGAAATTCGTAGGCGAGGCGTGAAACTGCCGCCGGGTCCCGCTCGATATCCTCAAAGCGGAGCAAGAGAAATTGGGGGCGGGCAAAGAGGGCAAACCAACGGCGAAGATGCAGGGCATACAGTCCCTTGTAGAGATAGGCGGTGAGGCGGAACGGAAAGTCTTCCGGCGCAAGCAGCGTTTCCAGTTCCACGCCGGCGGCGCGCAGCTCGTCGAAGACTCCTTCGATTTCTTCTTCGAAGCGCCGGGTCCAGACATAGTTACGCCGCAGCATCCAGTACATGGAGTAGGCCCGGTCCACCGGGTTGCGCAGAGAAACGATGAAACGTGCCTGCGGCAGTTGGGCGCGGATGGCGGCGGAGGCGCGCGGCGTGCTGAAGTAGTTGGGACTGGCTTCGCCGATGGCGGTTTCACCGCGGACGCCGGCAAACAGGCTTTCGTAGACGGCAGGGTCTGTAACCTGGTGTCCCCATTTTTGCGTACGGCTCCGGGCCGGGTCATGCGAGAAGTAGCGCGGCTCCTTGACCGGGCTCATGAAAATCTGCGGATGCTCGGCAAGGTAATTGTAGAGGGAGGTCGTGCCCGCTTTCTCTGCGCCGATGATGAAAAAGTTGGGCAGGGTCATGCAGGGGGAGGTTCAGCCAGCCAGCCGCCGAGATCTCGGCCGAGCAAGTTCTGCAAACGGACTATCTCCGGCCGATAGAATTCGAGCAGGGCGGCGCGCGCTGCATTGGGCATGGGCTTCGGCTTTTCCGTCAGTTGAGACAGGCCCGCGCTGCGTATCTTCCGTGCGACGCGCTGGGGGAAAATACGGCGCAGCAATCGGCCGGCGCGCACACGTTTGAGCAGACCCATGACGCCCGCCTGGCGCACACTATACGATTCCATAATGCGTTGCGATGGACCGAAGGCAAAATGTGGGTCGATGCCCAGATGCACGCACAGGTCTTTCAACGTTTCGTCGCGGTGATGGGCGAAGTCCTCGAACAGGATGGTTTTCAATTGCGCGGCGGGAAGCAGGCGATGGTAGGTCTGCAAGTGGTGCCAGTACAGGCCGGTATAGAGATAGCCGGTCTGCAGCGGCGGCGGACCCTCCGGCGCAGGTTGGCCGCCGAAACCGGCGAGTTCGGCGTGGATGACTTCTTCGAACCCGCGGGATTCTTTCAGCTGCCCGGCATCCATCAAGTAATGGGAATAGGCGCGGTCAATGGGGTTACGCAGAATGGCAATGAGCCGCGCCTGAGGAACATAATTGGCAATCTGTTGGGCCGCATACGGGTTTTGCAGGTATGTCGGCGTACCTTCACCGACAAGTTGGGATTCCCCGGCCGGGGCGAAGATGGCCGTGTAATCATCCAGACTGGAAATGAACCGCACCGGCGACTCGCCCCGGCCCCTTTCCGGCGGGGCGGCGGTGCCGACCAGGTTGAAAAAATTGGCTTCCTTAACGGGTGAACGAAACACGCGGGGGTGTTGTTCGAGCGTGAGAAACAGGGAAGTGGTGGCGGACTTGATGGCCCCGATAAGCAGAAAATCTGGCATGCGGCCGGGCATAGAGGACCTCAATGCCAGTCAGGGCTGGTGTGGCTGGCTGCCCCAGTTTAATCAAGCCAGCGGGATTGTGTCAATGAGAAGAAAACGGGCGTCCTTGCGGACGCCCGTTTGGCTATTCAACCGTGACGGATTTTGCCAAATTTCTTGGCTGGTCGACATCCAGACCGCGCAGGACGGCGATGTGATACGCCAGCAATTGCAGGGGGATGACAGTGATGGCTGGGCTGAGCATCCAGGGGACGTCCGGCACCCACAGCACATGGTCGGAGAGCGAAGCGATGGTATCGTCGCCTTCGGTGGCCACGGAGACCACGGGGCTGCGGCGAGCCTTGCTCTGTTCAATCTGGCTGATCATCTTGTCCACCCAGGGGTCGCGCGGGGCGATGACGATGACCGGCATCGACTCTTCGAACAGGGCAATGGGTCCATGTTTCATCTCGCCGCCGGGGTAGCCTTCGGCGTGGATGTAGGAAATTTCTTTCAGTTTTAGCGCGCCTTCGTAGGCGGTGGGCATGTTGATGCCGCGGCCAAGGTACAGGCAGTGGGTGATGTCCTTGAGCGACTCGGCGACTTTGGCGACCTCCGCTTCGCGGGAGAGAGCTTGCCCGGCCCAGTCCGGCACGCGGGCCAGGTCGGCTACCAGCGCCTTGCGTTCTGATTCGGACAGCGTGCCGCGCAGGTCAGCCAGGAGGATAGCGAGCATGTACTGGTCAATAAGCGGGGCGGTGTAGGCCTTGGTGCTGGCGACGCCAATCTCGGGGCCGGTCTGCATGGAGATGTAGCCATCCGAGATGCGCATGGCCTGCGAACCGACCACGTTGACGATGCTCCACAATGTGGCGCCGCGCGCTTTGCCCTCGGCCATGGCGGCGAGCGTGTCGGCGGTTTCGCCACTCTGGCTGATGGCAAGGACGACGGTGTTGGGGGTGACGATCGGGTCGCGGTAGCGGAACTCGGAAGCGATGTCTACTTCGACCGGGATGCGGGCGATCTTTTCAATCAACACCTTACCGACCATGCCGGCATAAGCGGCGGTGCCGCAGGCGATGATGTAGATTTTCTCTATCTTCTTGGCGAACTCTGCCGTGAGGTTGAGTTGCGGCAGGAGAATGCGGGCCTCCTCAAAATCCACGCGCCCGGCGATGGTATCGGTGAGCGAACGAATTTGCTCGTGGATTTCCTTCTGCATGAAGTGGCGGTATTCGCCTTTCTCAGCGGCCACCGGGTCCCAGGAGACTATGTCGGTCTGGTACTCCAGCGGCTTGCCGTCCAGGTCCTGCAGGGCCATGCCGCCACGGGTGATGACGGCCATCTGGCGGCTTTCAAGAAAAACCACTTCACGCGTGTGTTCGAGAATGGCAGGCATATCCGAGGCAATGAACATCTCCTCCTGGCCGAAACCAACCACCACCCCACCGGCATTGCCGATGCGGGCGGCGACGATTTTGTCCGGCTCCCGGCTGGAGATAAGGACGATGCCGTGGTGCCCCTTCAGGTGGCTGAAAGCGGAACGGGCCGCCTGCTCCAGCGGGACGTCTGTGGACAGGAATTTCTCGACGAGGTGAACGATGACCTCAGTATCCGTGTCAGACTTAAACTCCACGCCTTCGGCGACCAGTTCCTCGCGTAGTTGCAGGAAGTTTTCGACGATGCCGTTATGAACGACGACGACCTCACCGGTGGCGCCCATGTGGGGATGAGCGTTACGGGCGTTGGGCTCGCCGTGGGTGGCCCAGCGGGTGTGGCCGATGCCGAGGTTGCCGTTGAGGGGTTGCTCATCCACCAGGGTGACCAGGCGGTTGAGTTTACCGGCGTCGCGCCGGACGCGCAACTGGCCATCCACTTCCAAAACGGCGATGCCGGCCGAGTCGTAGCCGCGATATTCCAGCCGTTTCAGGCCGTTGAGGATGATGGGCGTCGCATCGCGCGGGCCGATGTATCCTACAATTCCACACATAAGAGAGTCCTCCGTGGAGATTGGGCGTGGTTCCGCCGGAATCCGGCGAAAACCAGACACAGGCGCACAACGCCTATGCCCGTGCGCTTCCCCCGGTTTTGCCGGCGCAATTGCTTGCGCCGCGTTGGCCGGCCGGATTGGGTTTGGAGGAAAGGACGTCGGGGGCGCCGCGCTCCCGGAGGGCTTCCGCTGAACTGTCGATTTTCGGAACAATCGTGTGACTGATTGTCCTTAACCCCGCCTTGCGGCGGGGAACCCTCAACCTCGTCACCCGGCGGTGAACTGCCGGGCCATGCGCTGTCTTTTCCTATTCAGTTGTGACGCCGACCGATGTTCAGGCCAACGTGGGTGCAGATTATACCAAAACCCTGAGCAGACCACCGGTAAGGTGATAAAATCCGCCCCTGGTTGCGCTTCACTCTACAACCGGAAAGTGTAATCTTCCATGCTCATCAAAGAATGGGTTGCGCTATTGCGCAACGAATTCGCCGGATACAACGCCGGCGTTTTTCAACGCGACCTGCTGGCCGGGCTGACAGTGGCGGCGGTGGCCCTGCCGCTGGCACTGGCCTTTGGCGTGGCCTCCGGGGCGGATGCCGCGGCGGGGCTGGTGACGGCCATCCTGGCGGGAATCGTCATCGGGCTGCTGGGTGGCGCGCCGTATCAAATCAGCGGGCCGACGGGGGCGATGTCGGCGGTACTCATCGTGCTGGCAGTGCGCTACGGAATGCAGGGCGTGATGATCACCGGCCTGCTGGCCGGGGCGATGATCCTGCTGCTGGGTTTGTTGCGCCTGGGTCGTATCGTCACGCTTATTCCGGCTCCGGTCATTTCCGGGTTCACCAGCGGCATCGCCGTCATCATCGCCCTGGGGCAGCTGGATAACGCGCTGGGGTTGAAGACGCCGGCTGCAGAAAACGTCCTGACGAAGATTAAGGACGTAGCCGAAGCGCTGCCGGACCTGAACCTGGCCGCGCTGGGGCTCACGCTGGGCGTGGTGGCGCTGATGCTGCTGTGGCCGCGCCTGCCGTTTGGCGGGCGCGTGCCGGGGTCGCTAGCGGCCATCCTGCTGGCCGGGCTGGTTGCAGCACTATTGCACCTGGAGGTCCCCATCATCGGCGAAATCCCGCGGACGATCTTGCTTGAACAACGGCTGCGGCTGACCGACCTGCGGCTGGACCTGCTGGGCGAATTGTGGCTGCCCGCGATGACCATCGCGGCGCTAGGGGCGATTGAAAGCCTGCTGTGCGGGGCGGTGGCCGGGAACATGACCGGCATCCGGATGCACAACAGCGTGGAACTGGTTGGGCAAGGTCTGGGGAACATGCTCATCCCCTTCTTTGGCGGCGTGCCGGCTACCGCAGCAATTGCGCGCACCAGCGTGAATGTGAAGAGCGGCGGGGCGACGCGCCTGGCATCGGTAATTCACGGGCTGGTGCTACTGGCAGCGGCGCTGCTGTTTGCCCCGCTGATGGGGCGCATCCCGCTGGCAGCCCTGGCGGGCGTGTTGCTGGTGACCGCCTGGCGCATGAACGAGTGGCATGCCATTAAGTTCTACTTCGGGCGAAGGTTGAAACACGCCATCCTGGCGTTTCTGATTACGCTGGCAGCCACCGTGCTGTTGGACCTGACTCAGGCGATTCTGATTGGATTTGGCATCAGCAGTTTGATATTCATGGCGCAATTGAGCGAATTGGAAATCACGCGTCAACCGCTGGACGAAGCCCGCTTGAGCGAAGCCGGACACAAGTTCAACCATCCGGGCGGTGAAATCCTCATCTATTACCTGAGCGGGCCGCTGTTCTTTGCTGCGGCGCGGCGGCTGGTGGAGCAAGTGGAAGCCGCCGACCCAGCAGACGCCACATTAATCCTTTCGCTGCGCGGCGTGCCGTTGATTGACGCGACCGGCATCGAGGTGCTGCGCGAAGTGTGGCACCGGCAACACAGTGGCGGCGGACGGGTGCTGCTGGCGGCGCTGCAACCGCGGGTGCATTCCCTCCTGGAGCGCGCCGGATTGCTGGACGAGATTGGCACGGAGCGCGTGTTCTGGAGCGCGGACCGGGCGATCCTGTCGCTGGGGCAGCCAATTCCACCAGAGCCGGAAATCGAAGAGAAAGCGGGTGGCGGGCTGGTAGAGACGCTGGTCATCACCCCGCACGAGGACCGCGGGGAACAGTAGACCCTGCGGTTTTCTCGCAGGGTCTGGAGTGTTCGAACGTAGGTCTGGTCGTAAATGTGGCGATTGCTGACTAAGGCATCAGCGGCGATAGGTCTATCCGTTCGCCCGAGGGGAATTGCAGCGAAAGTGCATCGGCGCCGCCCGGCACGACATACGCCAGAACAAGCGAATTCTGGCCGACATCCGTGAAGCTAGATGAGCCGCCAACGATTTTCATATCCGCCAGGGTGTGCATGCTTTCTGCGCTGATCCAGGCCACGGGCGAGGATTGCCCACCCGAGCCGGAGATGACCACCGGTTCGAGCGCAGCAAATTCGGCATGCGCCTCTGTTGGGATTTCGAATTCGATGAACAGGATCTGGTCCCCTGAGCCCAGCGAAGTTGGAGCCATGCCGAATACGGTGCTATCGAACGCGACCTGAAGAACGCTAAACTCATACTCGCCGATGGTGATAACGCCCTGCGAGGCGAGAATGGCCTCAGGTGTGGGGACAGCGGTGGGAGGCTCCGGAGTTGCCGTTGATTGTGGGACGGGGGAAGCCGCTGGCGAATCGACAGAACCGGCTGACTCAGCAGGATCCGTATTCACATCTTCCCCTGCCAGCGTGGAGCAGGAGACCCCAAAGAATGCAATCGCGACAATACTTAACAGTCTTAAATGCTTTTTCACTTCTTCTCCAATATGAATTTGCGAAACATCCGTGCAAGACACAGTCTTATCACCCCGCGGGAATAGCCTTCTTCGCCTGACGATCCGGTAGCCAGATGGAAGAAGTCCCGGTTTCCTGTCTAAACAGTATCACCTCCTAAGGATGTTGATAGTGGTGATTGCCCCACCAGGGCAGTGACAGGTGTCAGACGTGTCGTTTTCCGAGATTCACCGGAATCTCCACGCACAAGGAGGATTACATCATCTGGTATCCAGCCCGGTCCAGGTTGCTCCGGTAAGGACCCATTTAGGGCCAATTGGCTCCAGCCGTAAAGAAGACAACTCCAAGTGCCACCACAATGCAGCAGATTGCAGCGGTCATGGGTTTCCAACCCCTTTTCCTTCGGCGGGGAATTATGCCATCTATCTACTTCTGCACGACCTTGGCTTCATTCACCGGGTAATTCGAGGCGAGGCCATTGACTTCTATGAATTCCTTTTCATAGTCCTTGTCGTGGAAGGTAAAGTCGAGCGGCGATCCTGATGAGAATTTACCGTAATTAATTAATAGGCAGGTCGGGCTGCTTGTCATGGTGGGGACAAAGCACGACGGCTTCCTATTGGTCCTTTTTATGGCCCGACGACCCCAAAGAGCGTATATGATCGCAAGCCCAACAATGAATGCAACTGTCCCCGCAAAGGAACTTGCACGAAGACTGGCCCATCCACAGAAAACAACGAACGCCCAGACAATGCTGCCCCAAAATGTCGCAACCATCGCATTGTTGCGCTCGTTGTTTTCTACGTCATGTTCCAGACAAAACGAACAATAAGGTATATCCCACTCCTTCCAGAGATACTTGATTGTTTGCCTGCTGATCGAACTTTGATAGCCGACAGTGATACCGATACCTTCTCTATGACTACTTATTGGATTAGGAGTGCCGCAGCAGGGACAACGGTTGGGAAAGATGAGATTTTGCATCTCAATCCTTTTGTATCCCTCGTCGCCGACTATTCTATATTCGACCTTGGCCATGTTTTGGGCCTCCTGTCTCTATCCATTGGGAAACATTTCTGGCAGGCCGAAGCTGCTTCCGAGTAGCCTGTTGGAAGACGTCCCGGTTTCCTGTCTAAACAGTATCATCATGAAAGGGTTTACATAGTGGTGATTGCCCCGCCAGCACAGTGACAGGTGTCAGAAAGTCACTGATTTAGAAGATAGGAAAGACTGGCGTTCCAACCGGGTATATGTAACCGTTTGGCTTCGTTTTGGGTGGTTCCAACCCCCGACAGGTACGCATTAGAGGGGAAAAGTGGTAGTTTTCTGGTCTCTTGAGACCCCCATGGTATAATGCCACGCTTGGCGGCACGGGCCATCCTGTCCGCGCGCCAAACCAGAATACGGGAGCGTCAACTTGGCATTTAACCCCTTCAACTGGCTTCTGGGGTTCTTCTCACTGGACATCGGCATTGACCTGGGCACTGCCAACACACTGGTACACGTGCGCGGCAAGGGTATCGTGATAAACGAGCCTTCCTGGGTAGCGATTGACAAGAAAACCCGCGCCGTGCAGGCTGTTGGCGCACAGGCCAAGGCCCTGGTGGGCCGTACCCCGGCGAATATCATCGCCGTGCGGCCGCTGCGCGACGGCGTTATCTCCGAGTTTGAAATCACCGAAGAGATGCTGACGTATTTCATCGGGCAGGCGCATGCGCAAAGCCTGGTACCCCTGCCGCGCCCGCGGGTGGTTATCGGCATCCCCAGCGGCGTAACCGAAGTGGAAAAGCGCGCCGTCCACGACGCGGCGATGCTGGCGGGGGCACGCGAAGCGTATCTGATTGAAGAGCCTACAGCCTCGGCGATTGCCGTAGGTCTGCCGGTGGACCGCATCGGCGGCAGCATGATTGTGGACATCGGCGGCGGCACCACCGAAGTAACCGTGTTCTCGATGGGCGGCATCGTGACCTCGCGTTCGCTGCGGGTGGCAGGCGACGAGATGGATGCCGACATCCTGCAATACATCCGCAACAAATACAACCTGCTCATCGGTGAGCGGATGGCGGAAGAGGTCAAGCACAAAATTGGCTCGGCCTACCCGCTGCCGGAAGAGCAGACGATGGTGGTGCGTGGCCGCAATCTGGTGAACGGCCTGCCCGAAACGCTGGAAGTATCCTCCGTGGAAATTCGTGAGGCCATCAGCGGCTCACTGCAAACCATCATCGATACGGTGAAAGACACTCTCGATGAAGTGCAGCCGGAAATCATCGCCGACCTGATGGACATCGGCATTTGCCTGGCCGGCGGCGGGGCGCTGTTGCAGGGCCTTGCAGAGCGCATCAGTGATGAAGTGCGTATTCGCGCCTGGGTAGCCGAAGACCCCATGACTTGTGTCGCACGCGGCGCGGGCCTGGTGCTTGAGGACTTTGAGCACCTTAAGCCGTGGTTGTTGTCGCTGGATGGAAACTAAGCAGTTTCTCGCCTGAAGCCTCGGCTCCAAGCCACAGGGCCTGGAGCCAAATCGTTTCAACGGCGGCAACGCCGCCTCCCCTTCTCCGGTACAATTCTCCCGACTCATGCGTTCCTCCAACCGCCGCAAATGGCAGCCCCTAATTATCGCCCTGGGAGTGCTGGGCGTATTGGCGCTGGCTTTTGGCGGCTATCTCAATCCGGTGAGCGGCGCGCTGCTGCGACCGCTTCTGCCGATACAAGCCTGGTTAAACACGCGCTTCCTGGCGTTCCAGACATTCCTGGAGGCACCCGCCGATACCGCCCGACTGCAACAGGAAAATGAATTACTGGAGCAGGAAGTGGCGCGATTGCAGGCGCAGGTCATCGCGCTTCAACAGCAGGTGACGGAAGTGGAAATCCTGTCTGCGCTGCTGGACTTTGCGCGCGCCCAGCCATCCAACCAGTACCAGGCGGCGGCGGTCATCGGCCGCGACCCCTCCCCCTTCCTGCAATATATCCTCATCAACCGCGGCTCGGACGACGGCCTGCGGCGTGGTATGCCCGTGGTGAGCGCCGAGGGACTGGTGGGGCGCGTGACGGCCGTGACAGCCAATGCCGCGCGCGTTCAACTGATCACCGACCCGGCCGCGCTGGTGGACGTGCGCATCCTGCCGGCTGAGGCCGACGGCGTGATGACCGGCAGCCTGACGGCTGACCTGTTCATCGACCAGATTCCGGTCACTGCCAGCCTGCAATCCGGGGACCTGGTGCTCACTTCCGGGCTGGGCGGCGGCTACCCGGCCAACATCCTGGTCGGGCAGGTGACCAGTGTGCGCAACGAAGCCACGGCCCTGTTCCAGCAGGCTTCGCTGGACGCGGTGACTGACTTCGCCCGGCTGGAAATCGTGCTGGTCATCATTAACTTCCGCCCCATCGACGTCACCCCGCTGCTGCCCACCCCGGCGGTGCCCTAGCCATGCTGTCCACATTACTGGCAGTGGTGTGCCTGGGGGCCGCCACTGCACTGCAAACGACCATTGCCATCCAGATGCCGCTGCTGCGCGGCCCGGTTGACCTGGTGTTGCTCACGATGATCGCCTGGTGCCTGCGCCCACGGTTGCCCGGCGCGTATATTTGGGGAGCGGTAGCCGGGCTCCTGGTTGGGTTCGTTTCGGAGCAGCCAGGATGGCTGACGCTGGCATCTTACGGCAGCGCGGCGCTACTCGCTGCCGCGCTGCCGCGCCGAGTGTGGGATGTACCGTTACTGAACCTGTTTGCCGCCGTGCTGGTAGGTTCCGTGCTGGTACATGCGGCGACCTACGGTTATATTGCCATCCTGCAAACCACGGTGAGCTTACAGGATGCGCTGAATCTGGTGCTGCTGCCCAGCCTGGTGCTGAACTTCCTGCTGGCGCTCCCGATCTATGGGTTAATGGGCGAGTTTGCCAAACTGTTTTACCCGGTCGAGGTGGCCAATGAGTGAGCGCAACCCCATTCCCGAAAAACCGTCCGTGCTGGAACCGTGGCGCATTACGGCATTTGGCATCGTCGCTTTATTCATTTTTGCCGTGGTATTCGTGCGTCTGTTCTCATTGCAGATTCTGCAGGGTGATGAATGGCTTTCTGAAGCCGAGAACAACCGCACCGAGACCATCAGCCTGCCGACGCGGCGCGGGGTGATTTATGACCGAAACGGCATCATCCTGGCGCGGAATATCGCGTCCTACAACATTGCCATTACCCCCGCAAACCTGCCGGCTGACCCCGGCGAAGTGGCTGAAATCATCCGCCAACTGGCGGAGTACACCGCCCTCCCCATTCATCGCGGCGATATTGAGGTCGACCCGCTGGTGCAGTGCGGAGAAAACCTGGGGCTTGCCGAGATGGTGGAAATCGGCACGTCCTTTGCGCCGTTCCAACCGGTGCTGGTGGAGTGCGACGTTTCGCGCGAGGTCGCCTTAATTATTCAGGAAAAATCAGCAGAATGGCCAGGGGTTTCGATTGAGATTGAGCCGGTGCGCGACTACCCCACCGGCGTATTGACTTCCACATTTATCGGCTATCTGGGGCCGATTCCGGCAGCGCTGGCTGAGGCGCTGAGCGCCGAGGGGTTTGTGCCCAACCGGGACAAAATCGGTTATGCCGGGTTGGAACTGTTCTTCGACGAGGTGCTGCGCGGCAGCAACGGCCAGCGCGTGGTGGAAGTGGATGTAGCGGGTGAAGTGCTGCGGGATATCGCAACGGTCGACCAGCCAGTTTCCGGGCAAAACCTGGTGTTGACCATCGACACGCGGCTGCAGCAGGCATCCGACGCAATCTTAAGGAACGAAATCGAACTGTGGAACCAGTATTTCGGCACGCTGCGCATCAGCAGCGCGGTGGTCATCGCCATGAATCCGCAAACTGGCGAAATCCTTGCGATGGTGTCTTACCCCAGTTACGAGAACAACCGCTTCGCACGTTTCATCCCACAATATTATTATGAGCAACTGCTGGCCGACCTGACCTACCCGTTGCTGAACAAGGCCGTGGGTGCCCAACTGCCGGCCGGTTCGGTATTCAAGCTTGTTACTGCGGTGGGGGCGCTGAACGAAGGCATCATCACGCCCGAACAAGTCATCCAGACGCCGGGGTTGATCACGGTGACGGAGAGTTTCTATTCCAACGACCCGGGACGGGCACGCGAGTTCGTGGACTGGAACCGCGAAGGATTCGGCAGCCTGAATTTCGTGGGCTGTCTTGCCAATTCCAGCAACGTGTGCTTTTACAAGCTGGGGGGCGGTTACCAGGACGAAATCCCGGAAGGCGTGGGCATCTGCCGCCTGGGCACGTACGCGCGGGCGCTGGGCTATGACCAGTTCCTGGGGATTGAACTACCGGACGAAACGAACGGTCTGGTGCCTGACCCGACCTGGAAGCGCATCAACCAGGGCGAGAACTGGTCCACCGGCGACACGTACATCGCAGGCGTGGGGCAGGGGTTCGTCATCTCCACGCCATTGCAGGTGCTGGTCTCGGCGGCGACGATTGCCAATGACGGCGTGCTGATGCAACCGACGATGGTGCGCGAAGTGGTGGATGGTGACGGCAACGTGGTACCGGTGGTAATGGATGATGAAGGCAATCTGCTCACGGTGGGTTACGATGCGAGCGGGAACGTAATTGGCCTGGACGAGAACGGCAACGTGGTCGATGAGACGAATGTGGTCAGCCCGTTTACGCCGGATGTGAAGTGGGACCTGACAGTGAATCCCAGAATCCAAAATTATGAGAACCCGTCCGGGATTGGTGCGTGCCGCGAGACGGATGAACTGACCACCGTCGAACCGTGGGTATTCGAACTGGTACAGCGCGGCATGCGGACCGCAGTCACCAGCGGGACGTTGTTAGAGCAATTTGAGGGGCTGACGGTAGCGGCCGCCGGCAAGACGGGGACTGCAGAGTACTGCGATGCCGTGGCGCTGGAGAAGAACCTGTGTATCCCCGGCAACTGGCCGACCCACTCCTGGACGGTGGCATACGCGCCGTTTGACAATCCGGAAATCGTGGTGGTGGCGTTCCTGTACAACGGCGGCGAGGGCGCCAGCGTGGCCGGGCCAGTGGTGCGGCGCGTGCTGGAAGCGTATTTTGAATTGAAAGCGATTGATGCGTCTCTCGGCGCGCCGTGACGCTGACCCAATAACCCCTCACAACAACTGAAGATACTCTCTTCATCCCGCAGAATTGAAACGCGGGAGATGATTTGTGCGACTCAAGGGCGCGTTCCGGGCACTTGCACTATAATTGGCGTATTAAGGGATCGACCATGCGCCCAACAGTACAGATTAAAGGCATACGGGAAGGTTTGCTGGTCACCCTTGGCGAAGGGATGTGGTCGGATGTGCAGACTGCCCTGCTGCAGGAAGTGGCGGAAAAAGCCAGCTTCTTCCGCGGAGCAAAGCTCATCCTCGATGTGGAGAACCACATCCTCAATGCCGCCACGCTGGGCAAACTGCGCGACCTGCTGGCCGATTTTGACCTCTCGCTGTGGGCGGTGCTGAGCCACTCACCGACCACGGAACAAACGGCGCAGATGCTCGGGTTGGCCACCCGCATCCACCAGGGGAAACCGGAAGACAGCCCCGAACCGGCAAACGAAGCCGGGCTGGAAGGCGCCGATGGACTTCTGGTGCGGCGGACTCTGCGGTCCGGGAACAGCATCGATTTTCCGGGGCACGTCACCGTGATTGGCGACGTCAATCCGGGCGCAGAAATCATCGCCGGCGGGGATGTGGTGGTGTGGGGCCGGCTGCGCGGCCTGGTGCATGCCGGCGCCGAAGGCGACACCAGCGCGGTGGTGTGCGCACTGGACCTCTCCCCCACCCAGTTGCGGATTGCCGGCGAAATCGCCCTCACGCCGCCGGACCGCAAGCAACCTCGCCCGGAAAAGGCGTTCCTGCGCGATGGGCAGGTTGTGGCCGAAGCCTGGAGTCTGCCGGGCAACGAGAATTGAGACGAACCGCGCAAGCGGAAACCAACCCTTTGGGAAGAGAACCATGACCGGACGTAAGAAATCAAGCAACAATTCGTCTGAGGCGGCCGGAAACGGCAAAGTCATCACCATCACCTCCGGCAAGGGCGGGGTCGGCAAGACGACTGCCACCGCCAACCTGGGCGCGGCCCTGGCTGCCGAAGGGTACAAGGTGTGCTGCATAGACGGCGACATCGGCCTGCGCAACCTGGACGTGGTGCTGGGCCTGGAAAACCGCATTGTGTATGACGTGGTGGACGTGATAGAGGGCCGCTGCAAGTTGCGCCAGGCGATGATCCGCGACAAGCGGCTGCCAGAACTGTACCTGATACCGGCGGCGCAGACGCGGGACAAAAGCGCCATCTCCCCGTCCGACATGGTACGACTGGCGGACGAGCTGCGCGGCGAAGTCGATTACATCGTGATTGACAGCCCGGCGGGAATAGAACGCGGATTCCGGAATGCTATTGCCCCGGCGGATGAAATCGTCATAATCACCAATCCGGAGGTCTCGGCGGTGCGAGATGCCGACCGCATCATCGGACTCATTGAGGCCGAACAGAAGGGCCCCGCCAAGCTGGTGATTAACCGGCTGAACGCCAAGATGGTCCAGCGTGGCGATATGCTGGCTCCGGAAGATGTGCTGGAACTGCTGGCCATCGAACTCATTGGGCTGGTGCCCGAAGACGAGCATGTCATCGTCAGCAGCAACAGTGGTTCGCCCATCGTGCTAAACGAGAAGAGCCGCGCCGGGCAGGCCTTCCGCAATATCGCCAAGCGGCTGGCCGGGCAGACGGTGCCCTTCATGGACATGGCTGCGGATGACGGGCTGTTAAACCGACTGGGCAAATTTATGGGCCGGGGAGGGTAGGCGATGAACTTCCTCGGACGCAACCGCAAGAGCGCCAACAGCGCCAAAGAACGGCTGAAACTGGTGTTAATCCATGACCGGACCGACCTGCCGCCCGGCATGATGGAAGACCTGCGGGACGAGCTCATCGAGGTCATTTCGCGGCACATCAATGTGGACCGCGATCGAGTGCGGATTCAGGTCAACCAGGATGGGCGCGAGCAGCAACTGGTGGCGGAAATCCCGCTCAAAGCCGCTACACGCAGTCGCAGCCGCTGAGCGCTTAACATCCCCGTAACCTCAGTTGGGGTAGAATCCACCCTGACAGATTCATCTCTGCCCACCCCTATTCCCCATGCAACTGAGATCCTGGCGTCACTTCGATTTCCTGCTCTTCGGCGCAATGATTGTGCTGATCGTGTTTGGCATTGCGATGATCGACTCGGCCGTGGCAGGTAACCCAGAATTGATAGAGGCCCAGGCGGTGGAACGGCAAATCCTGTTTGCCGTTTTCGGCCTGGGGGTCATCTTCATCACCACTCTGCTGGATTACCACCTGTGGATCACTATCAGCCGGGTGATGTTCGTAGTCATCATTTTCTTTTTGGGGTTGGTGGCCTTCGGCGGCGAAACGGCGTTTGGCGCACAACGCTGGCTGGACGTGGGTTTTGCCCTCATCCAACCTTCCGAGCTGGCAAAGCTGACGGCCATCCTGCTGCTGGCGGATTACTTCCAGCGCAACAAAGCGGGCGCCGGAACGCTGGGTTGGGTGTTTCGCAGTTTTCTTGTCGTATTCTTCCTCACCATCCTGATACTGCTACAACCCAATCTGAGCACCTCCATTGTCATTTACGTTATCTGGGCGGCGCTGCTGTTCGCCAGCGGCCTTTCGGTGCGGCAGATGATCGTATTTGGCATCCTGGCGCTGGTCCTGGCGGCTGTGGCCTTCCCGTTCCTGGAGGAGTACCAGCAGCAGCGCGTGATCCAATTCGCGTTCCCTGACCCGGAAGCGCGCTTTGGGACCAGTTACAACGTAACCCAGGCGCTGGTGACCATCGGGTCCGGCGGTTGGTTCGGACTGGGATACGGACAGGGGCCGCAAGTCCAATTGCGTTTTCTCAAGGTGCGTCACTCGGATTTCATCTTTGCCGCCACGGCGCATGAGTTCGGGCTGGTGGGTACGCTGCTGATGCTGGCAGTGCTGTTCTTTCTCATCTGGCGGGTGCTGCGGGCGGCGCGGCTGGCGCACGACATGTTCGGGGCATTAGTCTGCTATGGCGTGGCCACCTGGATCCTGTTCCAGACGCTGGTAAATATCGGCATGAATCTGAACCTGATGCCGGTGACCGGCCTGCCGCTGCCGTTCATCTCGCATGGGGGCAGTTCGCTGCTTTCGCTGATGTTGAGCATTGGACTGGTGGAAAGCGTGGTGGCGCGCCACAAGATGCTGGAGTTCTAAGGCGCCGCACAATCGCGGCCGGTAGATCTATATCAGTATTGTATTTTCTTAAGGGGAATGATATTGTTTGGGCTTTTTCTTGCCACCGTATAAGTGAGCCTATACTCAGCCGGATTTCTTCTCTTTGTCGCGTTTGAAATCCACGAAGCGATAGCCTACCCCACGCTCGGTGAGGATGTATTTTGGGTTGGCCGGGTCGGCCTCCAATTTCTGACGCAGGTAATTGACGTACAGCCTGACATAATGCGGCTCGTCGCGGTACTCATAGCCCCATACCTTGGCGAGAATCTGGTCATGGCTGATGACCCAACCGGCGTTCTGCACCAGATGGTAGAGCAAGCGGTACTCGGTGGGGCGCAATTTGACCTGCTTTCCGTCCACCCAGACTTCGCGACGGTCGAAATCAATCTTGAGGCGATCATCCACCTCCAGCGCGCCGCTGGTGACACCGCGACCGCCTTCGGTGCGGCGCAGCACCGCCTTGACGCGGCTGACGAGTTCACGCGGGCTGAACGGCTTGGTGACGTAGTCGTCGGCGCCAAGTTCAAGACCCAGCACCCGGTCATCTTCTTCACCTTTGGCGGTGAGCATGATGACCGGTACGTCGTTGTTTTCACGAATGAGGCGCAAGACCTCAAAGCCGTCAAAATCCGGCATCATCACATCCAGTAGTACCAGGTCAGGGAGGGTCTGGCGGAGTTTGTCCATTGCCTGCTGGCCGGAAAAGGCTTCGACGACTTCAAATCCGTCATGTTCCAGGTTAAGACGGATGAAGCGCACCATGCGTTCTTCATCATCCACCACGAGGATGCGGCGGTTGGCAATTTCCTGTTCAGACATGGAGAATCCTACTCGCGGACGAAGCCGATAATCGCTTCTTCTTCATCACTGGGAAGAATTTCGATAAAGTTGATACGCACCCACGGCCAGATAACGGTAGTGACCGAGGCTTCCACATAGTGAATGTCTTTGCCATCGCGCTTGCGCGGGTTGTTGACGATGAGAAGGTTGTCATTGATGCCGGGCAATTGTTCGATCTCGCCCAGAATGGTCTCTTCATTGGCAATGTGGATCAGGATTGAAATTGGCATCCGGGGCTCCTAGGATGGCAGCAGAATGTCAGTCCTGGCGCACCAGGGCCTGCAACTTGAACCTGCCAAGAGCGACCATGTCGCCGTGGCGAAGTTCGTACTCACGATGCGGCTGCAGTTTTTCGTTGTTGAGGCGGGTGCCGTTGCTGGAACCGAGGTCAATCAGAAGGATGTGATCCTCGCTCAGTTTGATTGTGGCGTGCAAGCGGCTGACGCCCTGCGAATAGGCATCGTAGGGGGTGAGGTCGATATCCGGAAGGATGGACTGACCTTCACTCACCCGCCCCACGGTGAACTCATCGCGACCCACCAAAGGCAGAATCTGACCGGTACGTACAACGTGCAGGCTTATCAGGGCATCCGAGGTCTGGATGGCGGGCGGCGGAGCAACGGCCTCCATGCTGCCAGAGACCTGAGCTTTTGACGCATCGGTAGGCCGGACGCTGGCGGTGGACAGGCCATCTTCCGTGACCAGTTTTGTCCCGCATTCGGCACAGAACAATGCCCCATCGAAGTTGGCGTGATTGCAGTTCGGGCACTGAACACTCATTGGGCCAAGATCTCCTTATTCTCCATTGGGCAGCACCAAAGCGCGCGTCCCATATTTTATCTGCTTTTTTGAGTCTTCGCTGACTGAATTGCCGTTCTGGAGGTTTTTTAATTCCAGACGGACGGTGTGGGCGAGGTCCGGGCGGCCGGCGGAGAGCAGTTGAACGGCCAGCGAGTTGAGGCGAGCGGTACCCTTTTCGATATCACCGGCCTCGATTTCCTGGCGGGCCTTTTCCTGCATGCGGTAAAGCGAGAGGCGGGACATGGCCTTGACCAGCACCTGCGGCGGCGGTTCGACTTCGGCATCTTTGGCGGCAGGCCGGGCGAGACTGACCCGGGCGGTGGTGTCCGGTATCTTGCGGGTCGGAATTTTGAGGTTCAGGTCGCCATCCAGCAGGGTGATTTCGCGCGAGCCTTCAGGCACACGGTGAATCAGGAATTCCATGAGCACGGAGAGGCTGGGGCCGAGGGGGATATTACCAAAATGGACGGGGGTCGCTATACGCAATGCGCTGGGGTCTGGGGAAAGGCGAAAAGCGTAGCGCAATTCAACGTCGGGACTGCTCTTGTAGGCGATGGAGACGTTATTGGCATACGTTCGCGAGATGTTCTGGAACTGCTTCTCCAACAACCGCCGGATATCATCCGGGCGAGCGGCATAGGAACTGGAACCGCCCGTCTTGCGGCAGAGTTCGTCCAAGAACTCGTCGTTCCACTCATGGCCGATGCCCAGGCCGCTGATGGTGATGCCACGATTGGAAGCAAAGTCTGCCACTTCCAGGCAGGCGGCGTCATCGCCATAGGTGCGGCCATCGGTGACCAGAAGAATCTGATTGACAAATGAGGGACCCAGGTTGCGCGCCACCTCATTCATGGCAGCTTTCAAGCCATGCAGCATTTCCGTGCCGCCACCCGTATTCAACTGGCTGATGCGGGCCTCCACACGCCCCAGGTCTACCCCGCGCTCCGCCGAGACAATGACTTCCGCCCGATCATTGAAGGTAATGAGCGAGAAGTAGTCTTCAGGCTGCAGGGCCTTTACCATCGTGGTCGCGGTGGACTTGACCATCTCCAACCGTTGCCCGGACATGCTGGTGGAGGTATCCAGCAGAAGGCAGACATTGAGCGAGGGTTTCTTGCGGTCTTCTTCGGTGGGCCGCGAGAGCAAATCCATCAAGACATAAACAAGCTGGGCGCTTTCCATGGTCGGCAAGATACTGCGGCTGTAAATGGCATTGACCATCACATCTGCCGGCGGGTCGATATCGTCCGGCAGCAGTTTGTCATAATCCTGGCGCTTTTGTGGATTGGAGAGAATTTCGTAGGCTTCCTGGATTTGCAGGAAGAGTTCGGTATCATCCGGGTTGGCGCTGGCATCGGGATGGAGACGGCGCGCGGCGGCATGATAGGCGTGGCGGATATCGTCAGCCGTCGCTCGTTTTCCCACCCCCAGACGGGCGTAGAAATTATCCAGATATCCAGTTGCCATACCCCTCCGCTATTCCACCAGTCTGACGAGAATTGCCGTAATGTTATCCGGGCCACCAGCATCATTGGCGGCGTCCACCAGACTCTGGCAGGCCATTTGGGGGTTGGGAGCGCTAACCACAATGTCAAACAATTCGTCTTCGGTCATCACGCCCCACAAGCCATCCGAGCATATCAGCAGATAGCCAGGCTGCGGCAATTGGGCCGTGAACACATCCGGTTCGAGCGAATCGCCCTGCCCCAAAGCACGGTAGAGCATGGACTTTTGCGGGTGGACGGTGGCTTCTTCCGCGGTTATCTGGCCGAGTTCCTGGAAGCGCTTAACGATAGAGTGATCACGGGTCAGGGTTTGGACGCGACCATCCAGAAAAATCGAGTAGGCGCGCGAATCACCAACATGCGCGACCGTCATTTGTGAATTGAGGACCAGGGCGGCGGTGAGGGTAGTGCCACCGCCCGGTGCGGCGCGCAGAATCTCTTCATGGGCGCGTAGCACACCCTGGCGCATTATTTCCTGGAGGGATTCCTGCGGCGGTTCCGGGTGCACGCCAAACAATGAGGCGTGAAGATTCTTGAAAAGATAGTTGCTCATGGCACGCACTGCAATGTCGCTGGCGATGTGGCCGTTTTCATGGCCACCCATGCCATCGGCCACGATAAAAATGCCCAACGGCAGAGTGGCAGAGCTGGTGGAAATCGTGGCGGTGTGGGCAAACAGCGCGTCTTCGTTATTGTCGCGCTGACGGCCCTGATTGCGCCCCATGCCAACCACCAGTTGCGGGGGTTCAATGCGGTGCGCCCGAGTGAGGCCCTCAATTTGATTTTCATCCAACGGCGCGGTGGAGGCTTCGCTGGCCTGGACCAGAGCAGCGCGTGGAACGGTGATTTCTTTGCGCTGGTTATCTGGTTTTGCAAACAATCGCTTGAAGAAATTTCCCAAGACGTCCCTCTTTCCGCTTATGCCAAAAGGGCATAGACTTTCTTATCGGTGGAACCGAAGTAAATAATGTCTTCGTTGGCCACAGCAGAACCCGTGATGGGTCCCTCCGTGGCGAAGGCCCACTTCAGCCGCCCCGTTTTCATTTCAAGGCAATACAGGTGGCCATCCACCGAACCGCAATAGATTGAGTCTTTGTACACCATGGGCGTGGCGCTTACCTGATGTTCGGTAGTGAAGCGCCAGAGCTCTTTTGCGCTGGCGGCATCCACAGCATAGATGACGTTGTCTGACGCACCAATGAATACCATTTTTCCGCTGACGGCCGGGCTGGAGACGGTGCCCTTGCCGAGGCGGAAGCGCCACAAGGTCCAGCCGGATTGAGGATCCAGCGCGAAGAGCGTGCCTTCCAGTGAACCGACAAAGACGGCTTCCGGTGTGGCAATCGGCGAGGAGGAAATGGCGCGCTTGGACTTGAAGCGCCACTTCACATTGCCCCGGAAATCCACACACAGCAGTTCTCCGGCTTCGTTTCCGACGTACACATAATCGCTGGTCACGCAGGGAGTGGACCGGATGGCTGCGGCGGCTTCGGTTTTCCAGGAAGCGCGGCCGGTAGAAACATTCACGGCATGCAAGTAGCCGTCATCCGAGCCGATGAAGGCATGCCCTTCAGCAATGCGCGGGGATGAGCGCATGGGCCCATCGCTGAAATAAGTCCACACCACACTCCCGGTGCGAGCCGAGACGACATGCAAGCGCTGGTCTTCCGACCCCACGAAGACATTGCCGTCAAAGAAGGCCGGCCGCCCGGGGAGGCCGCCATCGGTAGCGTATTTCCATTTGAATTCTCCGTTGGAGGCATCCAACGCGTACAGGTTATTGTCGTAGCAACCCACGAACAGGCCGCCGCCGTAGTAAAGCGGTGTGCCGCGGATTTCATCTTCACACTCGAAAATCCAAAGTGCCTTGACCCCGCGTGAGGTGGTAGAAGAGGAACCTGTGGGGAGCGACATCATGCCGCTGTGGATGAGCGTACCGGTCCGGCGAGCCACGCTGAGCAATGCGTCTTTCATCTCAGCGGCGCTCTTGAAGCGGTCATCAGCGCTGTATTGCAGCGCTTTCTCCACCACCGCCACCAGTTCATCCGAGACGTTGGGGTTAATTTGCTTGATCGGGCGGTCTGCCCAGGAGAACGGCGCCTCGAGGCGCGGGTCGCGCAAGGTGAGCAGGTGATGGAGGGAAGCACCGAGGGCATAGACATCCACGGCGGGGGTGGCTTCGCCGCGGTACTGGTCCGGCGGACTGTATCCCTGAGTGCCCACCATCGTGTTTTTGGAGCCGCTTTCGAAAACTTTGGCAATGCCGAAGTCCACCAACACCACATGATTTTGCTGGTTGATCATGATATTGGAGGGCTTCATGTCACGAAAAATGATGGGCTCAGGCTTGTGATTGTGCAGGTATTCAAGCACATCGCATAGTTCCACGGCCCAGTTCAAAATCTGTTCTTCAGGGAAAAAGGTAGTAGTAGCTGTCAACAGGTCATCCATGTCCCGGCCGTTGACATATTCCATGACCAGGTAGGCACGGTCATTCTGAGTGTGATAATCATAAATACGGGGAATAGATTGGTGCCGCAGGGCGGCGAGGATGTTTGATTCGCGTTCGTAAATCTGGTCGATGTTCTTACGCACCAAAGGATCAGCGATGTTGCTGATCATTTCCTTAATCGCCACCAGACGGACGGCCTGAAAATGCGTGTCTCGGGCACGGTATACGGTGCCCATGCCGCCCGAGCCGATGACCTCTTGAATCTGATAACGATCCATGAGAGTATCGCCGGGCACCAACTGGGTGCCGGAACTCTGACGGGGTTGGTCTTCCAGTTTTTTGGTAAACGGGTCAGTCAGGGCCGTACTCCTTCTCTGGCTAACAGGTTACCCAACACGCCACAAACAGGGCAACGCCGCTTCACTTCCTCACAATACGCCGATTCTTTCGTGCCATTATATCCCTTCTGAGAGGAGGGGATGCACGATTTGAGCCCTTCCCATCGGCAAAGCGGGTTCAGGTATCCCCCTTACCCCGTTCGCTGGGCTTAAAGCGGTCTGATTCCAGCCGCGGCGGCTATTTCCTGCGGCCGGAGGTCTTCTTCTTGGCCGGAGACTTACGGGCTGTGGCAGGTTTCTTAGCCTTTCTTGCAGGCGTTTTGGCTTTAGCGGCGGATTTGGCCGCTTTTCGCTTTGCCGTCTTGGGCTTGGCGGCTTTAGCGCGGGCAGGTTTTGGCGGCGGTGCGATGGCAGGCTTGCCGCTGGCCGCGCCGCTGGGAGACTCCCAGGGGGCGGTGAAACCGGTGAGCCGGTCCGCATCCTTGAGATCGACCAGGTCCTTGCCATTGGCGACGCGTGACCGCAGAGGGGCATCATCCAGGCGCAGGAGCTTGGGCGCATAACTGTGGGTATGCACCACCAGTTGCTGATTGGGCTTGTCATGGGCGAAGCCGGCCAGCTGAACGCCTGACGGCAGTTTCCAGGCCGCCACGCCCTGGCCATAACGACCCTGACGGGGGAACTGGGCCGCCTTGACGCGCTTGGCAAATCCGTTGGACGCCAGAAGGAAGACGTCATATTCCGGATTGAGGACAGAGAAGCCGACCAGTTCATCCTCGCCCTTCAGTTTGACCCCGGATACCCCGGCGGCCACCAGGCCCATCGGGCGGACCTCTTCTTCCGAGAAGCGAATGCTCATGCCGTGGGCAGTGACCAACAGCAGTTCCTGTTCGCCGGTGGACAGAGCCACCCAGCCAAGACGGTCGCCTTCATTGACGCGGGCGAGCGCGAAGGTCTGGGCAGAGGCGCCGGGCAGTTCTTCAATGCTGCTCTTCTTAACCATCCCCTGGCGGGTGGCGGTGACGACGAACCACCCCTCCCCGCGGCGCTCGCGGGTGGGCAGGCTGAAAATGGCGGCCAGGGTGTTCGCTTCCTTAAGGGGCGACACCGTCCAATATGGAACGCCGCCTTCCGGCGTTTCGGACTCCGGGAGGGAGTGAACGGGTATGGCCGCGGCAGAACCGTCTTCGGCCACCAGGTACAGGGTATCGCGCGTACTGGCGCTGGCCATCCACAAGGGCTTGGACCAGCCGGTCATGTTGGGGCTTTTGCCATCCGGCGTGCGGGCGATGAGGCCTTTGCGGTCGATGGCAATCCAGGACTGGGTGTCCGGCACCAGGTCCCCGGTGAGGACGTGAGATTTCGAGGATTTGCCAGCCTTGAGCGACACAATCTGGGTGCGGCGGCGGTCGCCGTAGGCTTCCTTGACCTTGGCCAGTTCAGCGGCGATGACGGCGCGCATCTTTTTGGGAGACTTCAGAAGTTCCTGCAATTCCTTGATTTGCCCCATCACTTCCTTGTATTCCATTTCAATCTTCTTGCGTTCAAGCGCCGCCAGACGACGCAGGGGCATATCGAGAATGGCCTGGGCCTGCACTTCGCTGAGCTTGAAGCGTTTCATCAGCCGCTCGCGGGCGGCGTCCACATCCGCGGCCTTGCGAATCAGGTCAATCACTTCATCCAGGTTATTGAGGGCAACGCGCAACCCTTCAAGGATATGGGCGCGCTGTTCGGCTTTGTCCAGGTCGTACTGGCTGCGGCGGCGCACGATTTCCTGGCGATGATCAAGGTAGACCTGCAACGCCTGTTTCAGGCTGAGCATACGCGGTTCGCCATCCACCAGGGCAAGGGTGATGATGCCGAAGGTGCCCTGCATGGGCGTCTTGCGGTAGAGGGCCGCCAGCACCTTTTCGGGTTCGGCGGTCTTGCTCAGCTCAATGACGATGCGCATGCCGTTGCGGTCGGATTCGTCGCGCAGGTCGGAGATGCCTTCCACGCTGCCTTCGCGCGCCAGGGTCGCGATGCGCTCGATGAGAGTGGATTTGTTGGTGGCGTAGGGCAATTCGGAGATGATGATGCGCTCGCGCCCGCGGCTCATTTCCTCAATGTGGGCACGGGCCTGCACGGTGACGCGACCGCGGCCGGTGCCATAGGCGGCGGCAAGGCCTTCTTCTTCGCGCTCGGGGGCAAGGATAAGGCCACCGGTGGGGAAGTCCGGACCTTTAATGAACTGCATCAGGTCTTCGACGGTGATGTCATCCAGCTTGGACCAGTTGTCCAGCATATAGACACAACCATCGACGACTTCAGCGAGGTTGTGCGGCGGGATATTGGTAGCCATGCCCACGGCAATGCCGGTGGCGCCGTTAATGAGCAGGTTGGGAAGCGCGGCGGGCAGGACGCTAGGCTCGGTGAGGGTGTCATCAAAGTTGGGGACGAAATCCACCGTGCCTTTCTGGATGTCGGTCAGGATGTCCATGGCAGCCAGGGTTAGGCGCGCTTCCGTATAACGCATGGCGGCCGGGGCGTCGCCATCCACACTGCCGAAGTTGCCCTGGCCGTCCACCAGCAGGAGGCGCATGGAGAAGTCCTGGGCCATGCGGGCCATCGAGTCGTAGACGGCGCTGTCGCCGTGCGGGTGGTACTTGCCGAGCACCTCACCCACTACGCGGGCGGACTTCTTGTGGGCGGAGTTGGGACGCAGGCCCATGTCGTACATGGCGTAGAGAATGCGGCGGTGGACGGGTTTGAGGCCGTCACGGGCGTCCGGCAGGGCGCGCGCCACGATGGTGCTCATGGCGTAGTCCAGATAGGACTGCTGCATTTCGGTTTCGATGTCGATCTTGCGTACGAGGCCGATTTCCATACTGTCTCCTGAAAACTAGAACAAATAATCTAGTTTTGTATCATAAGGGTAAAGGCCGGGCGCGTCAAGCCGCGCTCCATGCCAGCAGTTGATTGTACTCACAGGAAGGGTTTCACGGTGTGTGACGAGCCTTAAAAGTTGCCGGGGATCAAACAATAAAATAGGGGCAACGCATGCGTTGCCCCTACTCTAAAACATCAATCTGGTAAGGAACTCGAGAAGGCTCTAAATCTCGCCGACGTCGTCGTCTTCGTCCAGCTCGAGCTCATCGTCGTCGCCGGCATCCAGTTCGCCGAGCATCAGCTTCTGGATGTCTTCGAGTTCGGAGTCATCGCCATTGCTGGGGACGACCGCGACAGCGGCGGCCTTCTCCAATTCAGCGAAGATCACTTCAAGCTGGGCATCCTGACCGGTGCCGGCCGGGATGAGCTTGCCGAGGATGACATTTTCCTTAAGGCCCCAGAGCGGGTCTTCCATGCCGGCGATGGCTGCGCCGGCCAGCACCTTGATGGTGTGCTGGAAGGAAGCGGCCGATAGGAAGGACTCGGTGCTGAGCGAGGCCTTGGTGATGCCGAGCAGTTCGTCAATGTACTTGGCGGGCTGCTTGCCTTCGGCGCGCAGGCCTTCGTTCTGGCGGCGGATGTCCAACCGGGTGACCAGGTCACCAGGCAGGTATTCGGTATCGCCGGGGTTGGTGACCTGCACCTTGCTCATCATCTTGCGGATGATGAGTTCGAAGTGCTTGTCATGGATGTTCTGGCCCTGGGAACGGTACACCTTCTGCACTTCGGTCAGCAGGTACATCTGGGCGACTTCGCGGCCCTGAATACGCAGAATCTGGTGCGGGTTCAATGAACCTTCGGTGAGCGGCTGGCCGGGTTCCACCTTGTCGCCGGTCTTGACAATCAGGCGGGTGTTGGAGGGGATTTCGTACTCCTGCTCATCGACGTATTCATAAGCCAGGATGAGCTTGGATTTGCCTTCCAGGCGGACGCGACCTTCATGCTCGGCAACCACCGTCTTGGCATCGTCTTCCTTGTGGACCAGGAGCGCGGCGCCCTTCTTGACTTCGGCGCCATCCTTGACGGCGGCCTTCCAGCCGGTCTTGATTTCAAAGGTCTCATCGACCATCTCGCTGTGCTTGACGCGCACCATGCGCAAGTCGCTGTAGCGGTCCGACTGGGTGACTTCGGCGGTACCGGCGATCTCGGAGACGGATGCCTCACCCTTGGGGGCGCGGCGGGCTTCAAAGAGTTCTTCCACGCGGGGCAGACCGGTGGTGATGTCCGAGCCGGCCGCCACACCGCCTGTGTGGAAGGTGCGCAGGGTGAGCTGGGTGCCCGGCTCACCAATGGACTGAGCGGCGACAATGCCGACGGCGGAGCCCATGGCGACCATTTTGCCGCGGCCCAGATCCAGGCCATAGCAGGCGGCACACACGCCGCGGTCGCTTTCGCAGTTCAACGGCGAGCGGACATAAACATCCTGCACGCCGGCCTGGGTAATCTTGCGGACTTCGATCTGCCCGATGAGTTCACCGCGCTTGACCAGCATCTCGCCGGTCTCGGGGTGCGCCACGGAGCGCGCCGCAAGACGGCCAAAGATGCGGACGCCCAGGGTTTGCCCGGCGATGTCATCGCCGCTGCGCATCCAGGAGCCCTGGTCGGTGCCGCAGTCGTCCTCGATGATGATGAGGTCCTGTGCCACATCCACCAGACGGCGGGTGAGGTAACCGGCATCGGCGGTACGCAGAGCGGTGTCGGCCAGACCCTTGCGGGAACCGTGGGTGGAGATGAAGTATTCCAGCGTGGTGAGGCCTTCGCGGAAGTTGGAGCGAATCGGCAGCGGGATGATGCGCCCCGAGGGGTCGGCCATCATGCCGCGCATGCCGGCCAGCTGGCTGATGGTGCTGAAGCCACCCTTGCCAGCGCCGGAGTTCGCCATAATGGCTAGGTTGCTCATCGGGTCCATGTTCTTCTTGACCGCCGAACCGATTTCTTCGGTGGCTTTGGTCCAGATCTCGATGATGCGTTCGTTCTGTTCCTGCTCGGTGAGCAGGCCGCGGCGGAAGTCACGCTCGACGTCTTCCTCTTCGGCCATGGCTTCGTCCACCATCTCGCGCTTTTCGCCGGGGATGGAGATATCCGATACGGCGATGGTGATGCCGGAACGGGTGGCGTACTTGAAGCCGATGTCTTTCATGCGGTCGACGTTGGCGGTGGTGGTTTCCTCATCGGTGTGTTCGAGGATTTCAGCCACCAGGTCCTTCATGCCGCCCTTGTCCAGGACGCGGTTCATGAAGTGGACGTTTTCGTCGAGGATGAGGTTGAACATCACGCGCCCGACGGTGGTTTCAATGAGGCGGGTTTCAGGTTTTTCCAGACGCGAGCCGTCTTCGGCGTACCACGTCTCGGCATTGACCTTAATCTGGGTGTGCAGGACGACCTGGCCCAACTGGTAGGCCATATCGACTTCGTACATATCGCTGAAGGCGCGGCCATGACCCTTGAATTCGCGCTCCGGGTTGACGGTGAGGTAATAAACGCCCAGCACCATGTCCTTGGACGGGCCGACGATCGGCTCGCCATCGGCGGGCTTGAGCAGGTTCTTGGAAGACAGCATCAGGTTGCGGGCTTCCCACACGGCTTTCTGGGAAAGCGGCACATGCACGGCCATCTGGTCGCCGTCAAAGTCGGCGTTGAAGGCGGTGGTGACGAGAGGGTGCAACTGGATGGCGCTGCCTTCAATGAGCGTGGGCTCAAAGGCCTGGATACCGAGGCGGTGCAGGGTAGGAGCACGGTTGAGCAGCACCGGGCGCTCCTTGATGACCTCTTCCAAGACTTCCCAGACTTCGGGGCGGTTGCGGTCAATGAAGCGCTTGGCGCCCTTCACATTGGCGGCGTAGTTGTGCTGTACCAGGCGGGCGATGACGAACGGACGATAAAGTTCCAGCGCCATGCTCTTGGGCAGGCCGCACTGATAGAGTTTCAATTGCGGGCCGACGACGATGACCGAACGGCCGGAGTAATCGACGCGCTTGCCGAGCAGGTTGCGGCGGAAGCGACCCTTCTTGCCTTTCAGCAAATCCGACAGCGAACGCAGTTCGCGCCGGCCGCGGCGGCTGAGCGCCTTGCCGCGCTGGCTGTTGTCAATCAGCGAGTCGACGGCTTCCTGCAACATACGCTTTTCATTGCGGACGATGACATCCGGCGCGCCGAGTTCCAACAGGCGCTTGAGGCGGTTGTTGCGGTTGATGACGCGGCGATAGAGGTCGTTCAGGTCGGACGTGGCGAAACGGCCGCCATCCAACTGCACCATCGGGCGCAGGTCGGGCGGGATGACGGGCAGGTTGGTCATAATCATCCACTCGGGGCGGTTGCCGGAGCGGACGAACGCTTCCACGACCTTGAGGCGCTTGGTGGCCTTGCGGCGTTTCTGCTTGCTGCGGGTGGTGCGCACCTCATGCCACAGTTCTTCCTTGAGTTTCTCCAGGTCAAGGCGCTTCAGGATGTCATGGAAGGCCTCGGCGCCCATGTCGGCACGGAAGACCTGCCCCCAACGGGCGCGCAGTTCGCGGTAGCGATGCTCGCCGATGAAGGTGAGCGGCTTGAGGCTCAAGAGTTCATCGCGGGCGCGCAGTTTCTCCGCGCGCACCAGGGCGGACTCTTCGTCCAGCTGGGCACGCAGATCACTCAGGGCCACTTCGCTTTCGGCCTTGGTGCTGGCAATGTTCAGCTTGATATGCTCCAGCTCGCGCGACTTGGCGCCGTTAACTTCCTTTTCGATTTCGAGAAGGTAGCCCTTGACGATTTTCTGGACTTCCTTGATGTGTTTGTTGGCGATTTCATCACCGGCTTTGACGATGATTTGTTCGTCGTTAAAGGTGATGTCTTTGCGCGGCTTGGAGCCGACCTGCTCCTGGAGACGGGTCTCGAGGCGCTGGCCTTCCTTAATAATCGGGTCGAGTTTCTTGCCGAGTTCTTCTTCGAAGCGCTTCTCAAGGTCCTTCTTCTGGCTCTCGAGTTCGGTCAGGCGTTCGTCGCGGCCGCTTTCAATCTGAGCGATCTGAGCGTTGATGGATTCGGAGGCGTCCACCTCAGCGGAGGAAATTTCCTCATCCAGGCGGGCGAGGGCTTTGTCGCGGGCGTCATCATCCACATGGGTGACCACATACTGGGCGAAGTAGAGGACGCGGTCCAGGTTGCGGCGGGAGATGTCCAGCAGCATACCGAGGTAGGAAGGCACGCGGCGGGTGTACCAGACATGGGCGATGGGCGCCGCAAGAGCAATGTGGCCCATGCGCTCGCGGCGTACGGAGGAACGCGTGACTTCAACGCCGCACTTATCACAAATAATGCCCTTATAACGAATGTTCTTGTACTTACCGCAATAGCACTGCCAATCGCGCGTGGGGCCAAAGATGGCCTCGCAGAACAGGCCGTCCTTTTCCGGCCGGAGGCGGCGATAGTTAATCGTCTCCGGTTTCAAGACCTCGCCATACGACCAGGACTTGATGGTGTCCGGCGACGCCAGACTGATGCGCAAAGCTTTCAAACCCTTAGCTTCCATTCGATTGGACCTCCAAAAGCGTTCCGTGACGCTGCATGAGATAAGCCTGGATCAGAATGTCCCTGAGCCACCCTTGAGGCAGAACAACAGCCGGGCGCCTGACCCGGGCTCCGGCTGGTTGAATTAAGTTCGGCCAAACGTTATTATCGAACAAACGTGCTATTTCCTAAACAAACGAAAGCAAGCGCAGGAGGCTTCCGCCTCAAGCGCTCGCGCTTGTGGTTCTGTATTCGTTTGAACAATTATATGGGTTTCGCCCTCATTAGTCAAGATGCTGACAGGATGTCTGATAGAGTTCTAATCCTACCACCTGCTTCAGGTTTTCTGCCAATCAGGAAGCATCTCATTTCCAAATTGGCAAATGAATACGCCACAAATAACGCGACATGACAAATGAAGAGGTTCTTCGAATTGTTCAATTCTGAACCGCCGTTGTCCTGATAATAGTGGGACATCTGTCAATTCCGCATAAGCACGGCAAATCTTAAGATAGTGCATCTGATTTGTCTGCATTAGGAAGAGGCTTTGTACATCACGCCCTCACCGGTTAAGAGGATCCATGAGACGATTTCTTCGAACTACTACAGCCTTGCTTTCCGTTTTGGCTATTTTGTTTGCAACCCCATACGCGGCATCAGCAACTGAAGGGGATGATGGGCAACCAGTTGAAGCAGAGGTCAATGGATATCACATTACCCTCACCAGCCTGAACCACTGGGAAAGAGGTGTGAATACTCTTGTCGTCAGGCTGACCAATGAGGACGGCACTCCTGTAACAAACGCCGTTGTGGAAGTGCTGATTGCACCCATATCGATTGACCATGTGGATTCGACTGTGGGGGACGAACACGACGCAGATCAACACGCAGGCATGCCTGGGATGGAGATAGATGCACCGGAGGAAGAAATCCCTGAGACTCATGGCCATAACGAAGAGGGTCCGGTTCCGCTATCAATGACCGAGACGGATGAAGCCGGGACGTATTCAGTTGACGTTCAACTCGAAACATCTGGTGAGCATGAAATTCATATCATGTTCTCTGCAAATGACGAATTGCTTCAGGCTAATTTCGTTGTAGCTGTTCCAGGTACAAGTAGCAAGACAGTCGTGCTTTGGGGATTCGCGCTAGTCAACCTAACACTCGTAGCCTCTGCGGGTGTGGTTAGAAAACAAAATCTTTCTGCAAAGGGCAGACAATAACATGGCCACCGACCTCAAGTTGAAAAACAAAAACATCTTTTGGGGGAGAGATCTGCTGCAAATCAATCTAATCGCCAGACTCATGCGGAGCAAATGGTATCCCGGCATTATCCAATTGCCGACACTCATGGTCTTTATGGTGATTATGTTCCAGTTGCTGCTGGGGCCGGAATCTGCACATGACAACTTTGGGACCGCCCTCACCTGGGTACTGTGGTGGCCGCTCATACCGGTCATTTTCCTATTCCTTGGACGATTCTGGTGCGCGATCTGTCCATTCGCTACGATTAACGACCTGGTGCAAAAGTTCGTCGGCAATAATCGCCCGGTACCCAAGTTTCTTAAGAAATATGGCATTTGGGTCATCGATGCATTATTCATCTTCATCACGTGGAGCGATCACGTTTGGGGAGTTGTAGAAAATCCCTTTGGCTCCGGTGTACTGATGTTGACGCTGACAACAGGCGTAGTGGCTTCTGGTTCGTTTTTTGAGCGCCGTACTTTCTGCCGTTACGTGTGTTTCCTTGGTGGGCTGTCCGGCAATTACTCCCGGGCGGGTATGTTAGCCCTGCGCGGAACACCCGATATCTGTGCCACATGTACCACTGCTTCCTGCTATAAGGGAACAGAAAATGCGCCCGGTTGTCCAATGTTCGAGTTTCCCAAGACGATGACATCCAACGCTAATTGTGTAATCTGCGCAGACTGCATCAAGAATTGCCCCAACGACTCGATTCAACTGACATTGCGCCCACCCACAAAAGAACTCTGGTTCATCAGAAAACCCAAACTAGAAGAGGCTTTCCTCTCAGCCGTTATTATGGGCATCGTCTTCGTACAAAACGTGACCATGCTGGAAGTGTGGGGCGGGATGTTAAACTGGTTGGAGCAAGCAACAGGGACGACGAATTACGCGATTACTTTCAGCATCACCTTTGCAGTATCCATTCTGATTCCTGTGATTTTGCTGGGCCTTACCTCGTGGGTTGCCAGCAAATTCAATAAGGCAACATTAGTGGAGAACTTCGCCCGCTTCGGCTATGTGATTATTGCCCTGGATGTCGCAGGGCATATCGCTCACAATCTTTTCCACCTGCTGGCAGAGGGCAAGTCCATTTTCTATACGGGATTGGCGCTGTTCGGCGAATCAGTTCACGCCGCTTCCCCGGCGCTTGTGGACGCGAACATAATTCAGGCTTTGCAGTACGCCCTTATCGTATTGGGCGTTATCGCCTCGCTATATACTGCCTATCGCATTTCGAGGACCACTTACCCCGGCGTAAAAACCTGGGGAACCTTTGTCCCCTATGCCGTGTTGATTCTAATTCTGGCCGTGATGAACTTCTATCTGTTCATGCTTCCGATGGCGATGCGCATGTGATTGAAGTTGGCAACGACATAACCATTGGTCAGTCCTACCAGTTTTGAATCACTTAGAATCCTGCCGCAAAGGGATGCTGAAGGCGAACAAACTGCCCTCCCCCAGCCGGCTTTCGACTTTGACTGAACCGCCGTGCCGGTCGACGATGCTCTTGACGATGGCCAGCCCCAAGCCGCTGCCGGACTGTTTGCGGGCCTCGCGAGCCGCGGCGCGGTAGAAGCGTTCGAACAGGCGCGGCTGGTCCACCGGGGCGATGCCCAGGCCGGTATCCTTGACCGCGAACTGAATGCCGTGTGCATCTACGGTGAGAGAGACATCCACCGTTCCTTTGGGTTCGGTGTACTTGATGGCGTTCTCAACGAGGTTTTGCATCGCCTGGTACAACAGGGCAGAATCGGACTCGACCACCGGCATGGTCTGTTCGGGAACGCTGAGGCTGAGTCGAATCTGTTTCTGCAGGGCATTGGGACGCAGGGAATCAACCACCTGGCGGGCAAGGTCGGCGGCGGGCACCATCTCGAGACGCAGATCCACGCCCGCCTCGATGCGCCCCAGGTCCAGCAGGTTGTTCACCAGCCGCACCATGCTCTGAATACCATTGTCGATTTTCTTCAGGTAGCCGGTCTGCTGGTCGTTCAGACTGCCGACCATTTGCAGCATGGTGGCGTAGCCGCGCATTAACGTGAGCGGTGAGCGCAGGTCGTGGCTCACGTTGGCAACGAATTCGGACTTGAGCGCATCCAGTTCCTTGTAGCGGGTGATGTCGCGCAGGACGCACACCCGCCCCATCAGGCGGCCTTCAATGACGACCGTGGATGCCGAAGCGTAGTAGATGCGGTCTTCGGGGAAACGCACTTCTGCCGATTCGCTTTCGGCCGCGGTGGCTTTCAGCAGGGCGCGCAATTCGGGATGTGAAGGCAAGGCTTCCTTGAGCGGCGTGCCGGGGGAGGTTGTGCCGCCCAGCAACGTGGCGGCCGCCGGGTTGGCGAGCAGCAGCCGGTCGCGGTTGTCCGTGACAAGCACGGGGTCCGGGGTGGCGGCCAGGATGGCTTCGAGGCGCTGGCGGCCAAGCTGGGCGCCGAGGTAAAGCCGAGCGTTGGCAGCGGCGAGGGCGGCCTGCGCGGCCACGGTGCTGAGGAAACTGATTTCGTCTTCGGCAAAGGTGTGGGCTTCATCATACGCTGCCCACAAAACGCCGTAATGGGTATCCTCATTGCGCAGCGCGACGGCCAGCAGGGCCGCGGGCAGTGGCGTGCCGGGCGGCAGGTTCAGGCGGGTACGCGCCGGGTCACTGAGCACCACGCGCGGCTGGCGCTGGGTAAACGCCAGCAGAGTATTGTCCAGCGCCTCGTAGCGGGCGGCGGCGGGGCCAAGGCCGTAATGGGAAGGCTTGTCTTCGGTGAATTCGGGCAGAGCCGCAGGGGTAAGCACCAGCCGAGCCGCGGCGGCGCCCGTGGTCAGGGCGGCTTCCAGCACCGGCCCCACGGCGCGTTCCATGTCCAACGCCGAGGCGATGCCCTGGCTGACGGACAACAAGCGGTTAAGTTCGTCGAGGCGTGCCTTGAGACTGAGGCGCATCTGCTCGAACGACTGGCCCAACTGGCCGAGTTCGTCCGTGCCCTGCAGAACCAGCGGGCGATCCAGATCACCGGCAGCGATGGTGGTGGACACCGCGGCCAACTTCTGCAAAGAGCCGCCCAGGCGACGCAGGGCAAACCATAGCCCAACGAAGGCCAGCAGGAGAACGGCCAGCACCCCGCCAAGGACGGGCGCGGCAATCGTCATCGCGGTTTGCTGGGCCACGCGGGCGGGCACGCTGGTCACGACCCCCCAGCCGCGGCCAGGCACCGGTCGCGAATAGACCAGTTGGCGGGTGCCATCCGTGCCGGGTTGTTCGGCAAATACAGGTTCCAGACCCAGCGCGCCGGTGTATGCAGTGCCCACCAGTTGCGGTTCCGGATGATACATAATAAGACCCTGCTCATCCAGCAGGATGCCGTAGCCGCCAATATCCTTCATGGCAGCCAGATTGTCCAGAATGGGTTCGGTGAACGGGTTGGTACTCAGGCTGGTGCGGCCAAGCAGGACGACCTGGATGGTGCCCTGCCCATCGCGGACGGCATGCAGAAAAGACATGCGACCGGCGATATCCCCGCCGCCGGGGGGCAGCGAGTACATCTGGAACTGGACACCGGCAAACGCCAGCTCCAGTGCCTGAATCTCATCCGGGCTGAGGAGGATAGCGTTGGCCTCGCGCAGGGGGAAGCCGCCCAACACCCGGCCGCCGGCATCCAGTACGGCGAGCTGGTCAAAATACGGCACGGAGCGCAGGTCCTGCGTGAGGACAGCATCCAGTTCAGCGCCCTGAGTGAGATAGAGACGCGGGTCTTCTGATAGCTGGGCGATGAGGTTCTGGCCGGTTTCAAGAAAGAAGGGCACGCCCTGGGCGGCGGAGTCGGCGGTGGTGCGCAGACGTTCTTCCAGGGTGGAACCGGCCGCATTGCCGGCAATCCGCCACATGCCGAACATCAGCAGCAGCAGGAAAAGCAGGGCGAGCGGGGCAATGAGATTGAACAAGCGAGTTTGCAGGCTGCGCTCACCGGGAGAAGGTTGCAGGGGTGCGGTGCCTCCCCAGCGCGAGGGCAGGCCGAAGGCAGCAATCTCGGAGAGCATACCGGCCACCAATAACTGGAAGAACACGGCCAGAGTCACCCAGCCAATGCGAGCGAAGGTGTAATCCAACCGGGAGGCCAGCGTGCCGCTAACGGTAAGCGGCAAGGTGAGGAGCGCCAGCAGGGCAAAGACAAGCGAGAGCGCCGGCGCGGCCAGCATGGGCCGTCGCCAGAAGCGATAGGCGAGGGTACGGTAACGCTGGCGCAGGGCGGCGCTGAGCAATACAGCAATGATCGCTAAGATTAGCGGCGTGAAGGCACTGTGACCATCAAAGCCCGCCAGCACAAGGCCGGAAAGGGCCGCCAGGCCAGCAGCCGGAAGCGGACCCAACAAACCCGCCGCCAGCACCCAGGGCAGCGCGGCGAACAACATCACCGCCGGGCCAACGGGCGGGATGGGCCGGCCGGGCGGGGGAAGCATTCCGGTATCCGGGAGGCGCAGACCGAGGGCCAGCGCGGCAAGCGGCGCGGCAACGCCCAACACCAGCAGCAGAAACGTCAGCCGGCCATCCCAGGTCGGGGCATAGGCGCGGAATCGGGCGACCAATAACAGCGCGAGGCCCGCCAACGCAAACCAGACCAGCCAGCCGGTAAATCCGGTGGGCAGGTCAAAGTAGAACTGTTCCTGCAATAACGTAAGAATAAGGTCCATTGCTTCGGGTACTGCAAGGGTGATGCCGGATGAACCAGAGACGCAATGGCAAACTAACGCCGCGCAAACCGGGAATCCTCACGCGCCCCGGTTCAGGACAGCCTTGTATTTCGCCTCATTGGAGGATTATACAACAGGCAGGAATCTGCCGCGCCCTACAGAAATGAAAAGAAGAAGGTGGAGGGAGGTCAGCGCTTGCGAGCCGCCATCTGGTCGGCGTAAACGCCGTAGTATTCCGGCGGCAGCATTTCGGCGATACGCAACATGACTTCGTCGGCATTGGCCTGGCGGGCCGTGCGGCGCTCGTCGCCTTTGCCGGTAATCGGCGGCAGGGTGAACGGCGCTCCTATCTTGAGGGTCACCTGCGGGCGCGGCAACGGCAAACTGAAGGCACGGCTGAGGATTTCATCGCTGGTGCCCTCGAGAGCAATGGGAACGATGGGTATCTGGCCAGCGCGGTCCAGGATGTAGGCGACGCCGGGCAAGGCGCGGCGCATGCCGGGTGTGTGGGAGCGCCCCCCTTCCGGCGAAATCGCCAGCGGGCAACCCGCTTCCAATACAGTCTGAATCCGGTCCAGGACGGCGCGGTCGTATTCACCACGCTTGACGGGTATGGCATCGTAGGCCCAGACCAGTAACCCCTGCCCGGAGCGGTCCCAGACATCCGCGCCAGCCACCGCTTCCAGAAAGACCGGCCAGAAGGCCAGCATGAGCGGCGGCTCCAGCTTGGAAATGTGGTTGTAAGCCACCACATACGGGCCGCGGGCGGGAACATTCTGGCGGCCGATAACGGTGACACGGAATACAGTTCGAATGATGGGGTAGAAAATTAGGATGAGCAGCCAGCGCCGCAAGGTGATGAAGAGCGAGGGACGGCCACGGTGCTTAGCCGCCATTGGCCTGACTCTTCAAGATAGCCAGGACTTCGGCCAGAATCACGTCGGCGTCTTTGCCATCTGAATTGATTACCACTGCATCTTCGGCTATACGCAGGGGAGCCAGGTCGCGGGAAGCGTCCAAGCGGTCGCGCTCTTTCATCGATTCAAGGACGGCGGCGTAGTCTTCGCCGGTGCGCTCCTCGAAACGGCGGCGGGCGCGTTCTTCCACGGAAGCATCCAGATACACCTTGAGCCGCGCTTCGGGAAGGACGACTGTACCGATGTCGCGCCCCACCATCACCACCTCTCCCCGCAGGCCAATGCGACGCTGCTGGGCGCTCAAGGCTTTGCGCACGCCAGGGTAAGCAGCCACGATGGATACGCAGGACTCGACCTCGGGGGCACGAATCTGCCAGGTGCGGTCCTGGCCGTCAATGTAAACATCGGCCTGGCGGCCGTCGTCTACGGAACAGGGGCGTACATCAATCTGCGCCGTCTCAGCCACGCGGGTGCAAAACGCTCCATCGTTGACATCGCCGTTGCGGTCCAGAACGGCGCAGGTCACGGCGCGGTACATTAACCCGGTATCAAAAAAGAGGTAACCCAGGGACTCAGCAAGGTTTTGCGCCAGGGTGGATTTGCCTGACGCCGCGGGGCCATCAATCGCAATGCTATTTATCGTGTCCAACCGGATTCTCCAAAACGTTCAGGGGGTTGGCGAGGGGCTGGGTTCTGCAGAAGGCGCGCCCTCTTCCGTGGGCGTGGGTTCCAGGGCGGCTTCTTCCGTCGGGGTTGGTTGCTGCGCGGCATCTTCTTCCGGGGCGGGCTGGCCGTCTTCAATCGGTTCAACTTCTGGCGGCGGGGGTTCCACAACCGGAACCTCCTGCGGCAAAGCGACGACCGGCGCGCCGCCGGGGAACAAAGCGGCCTGACCCCAGACAATCACGGTAGAAGGAACAGCGGGGGCCTGACGGAACAGCAACCAGCCAATCCAGTTGGGCGGTTTCGCGCCGTCCCAGGCGGGCAGCCAGCCTACGGCAAACGACTGACCGCGGTAACCGGCCTCCGTGAGCAGGTCCACCGGGCTTGAGTCGGTGACCAGCGCCGAGTCGGACAGGCCCGGTGAGAGGGAGGTCGTGAAGATCACATTCGGCATCGTGCGCAGGGCCCAGGCCACGGCGGCGGAATCGGTCTGCACGACGACATCCAGGCCGCTGCGCTCGCCGAGCACGTATTCGGAGATGTCACCAACGGTCGTCGCCAGCCGGTCGGTAAGGCCGGGGGCCGGGCCGTTCCACCACAGTTCGGCTGCCGCGCCGGCGCGGCGGTAGGCTGCTCCGGTGGCCGAATTGACAGTGAAAAAGAGCAAGAACAACGCCAGGCTCCACAATATGCCGCGTGCGGCTTCGCCAAAACTCCAGCCAATGCCGATGAGCGCGGCAGAAATGAGGGCAAGCGCAAACACCGTAAGGGAAAGAATCAGGCGAATACGCAACAATTCCGGGTCCTGGAACGCCGAGGTGCCAAGCGAGGCGAGGTTAATCCAGATAAATGAATAGAAAATCAATAGCAGTGAGGTTTCGCCCGCGACTACAGAAAACTCTTCTTCGCCGCGCAGCGCCAGCAGGTCGGCCAGCGAGCCGGCAGCCAACGCCCAGAGCGGAACGAGCACCCAGATGAGGTCGGTCACCTGGCGGCCGGGCATGAGCAGGGCGATGGCGAGGGCAACGACGGCCCAGAGCAGGAGGGCCAAATCACGCGCGCTGGGGCGGGACAACAAACGGACCACCGCCACCAACCCGAAAACGAGCGCCAGCGGCTGGTAGCCCACCAGGGCGACCAGTAAGCGCCCCGCCGGAACCCCGGAGGGCACGCCCCAACCCTGAACCCAGGCGGGCAGGCTGGCGGCAAACGCGCCCAACCCACCGGGAACTTGAAGGAACAGCGTACCTGCCAGCGCCAGCATGATGAGCAGCGCGAGACCGGCGCGGCGCAGGTCGCCGCCGGGCAAGCGCAGCGGCTCGCGCCGCAGCAGGGCGAACAATAAACCGGCAAGGACCAGACCGACGACCCCGCCCCAGAAGGCCGGGCCGGAAAGCGCGGCCAGCGCGAAAAAGACGCCGGCCCACGCCGGGCGCACCAGTACCCAGGCGGCCACGGCGAGGGCCAGGAACGCCAGGGCCGGCATGGGGCCGCCCGCCAGGCGCGAGACCGCCAGCAGGCCGGGGTCAATGGCGAGGCCGAAGGCAAGAATGATGGCCGGCCAGCGACCGAGCGCACCACGGAACGCAAACGGCACCAGCGGGAGAAGGCTGCCGGCCAGGGCGGGCAGGAGACGCGCCAGCGGGTCGCCGCTGCCGAACATATTGAAGAGGAATGACGTGACGAGCAGGTAGAGCGGATGGGGGCCAAACTCAACGGCCGCGCCGTGCGCCAGGCGGTAAGCCTGCAGAGCCCAGCCGGCTTCAAATTCAGCAAGCGGGATGGCGTTCAGCAGCGCAAGGCGCAGGCAAAAGGCCAGCGCGAAGGCCAGCCCATAGAGCAGGATTTCGAGGTTCAGGCGTTTGGTGAATTCCATGCGGGTATTATATCGTCCCGTCAGGGCGCAGACGGGGGCACAGCGTAGAGAGTCACACTGCCCTGCTGGAATGCGATGGGGAGATTTTCGACGAACTTCAATTCGTAGACGCTGTACGTGGTGCGCTCCAGATCGCCTACATAAATGTAGCGAATGTCATAGACGGCCAGAATGTTTGCGGCTTCTTCCCAGTGAACCGTGCTGTAGAGGCGCTCGATATCGGCGGCGCGGCTGCCCATCTCTTCGCCGCCGCCGCGCCACTGGCTTTCGTGGCCGGGCCAGCCGAGCAAAGACGGCTGGCCGGAATGGGCGGAAATGCGGGCGTAGCGGGTGTAGGACCCCCCCACTGCTTCGACCAGCGTACCCAGCGGCTGTTCAAGCAGGAAGGCAACCGCCGCCTGATCATCGGCGCTGAGGTAGCCCGTAGGATTCGTGCCGTTGAGCGAGAGCGTCCGGCCGGAATTGCGAAAATCCTGGAAATTCGTGTCGATGGTATTTAGCGTGTAGATGCTCCCGACGCCAACGACCAGAGCCAGCACGATGAATGCCACAGCCCGGCCGCCGCGCCGTGCGGCGCTAAGCATGGCGGCCAACCCGTAGGCGCCCGCCACGCCCCACACCAACCAGCCCTGAATGAAGAACTTGAACACGGTGTTCATACGGTGACCGAACTGGTCACGCAAATAGAAGAATTCGGGCGCCAGCACCAGCAACGCGCCAAAGAATATCAACAAGACAGCGAAGTTATTGGAGTTGGCAGCCGGTTCGGTTATGGATTTCTCGGGAAGCGGCCGCGGCAACAGCCAGCGCAGGGAGAGACCGGCAATGAGCGCCAGGGTAAGCCAGCCGCCGGTGAAGGCCAGCCGCCGGTTCAGCGCCAGGGCGAACAGGCTGGCTGAATCCGGCGCGCCCATCAACGCGGCAAGCAGGTCCGCCGCGCCCGGATCGGCGGACACCAGACTGGCCCCCCAGGCGATACCAAGCGCCAGCGCCAGCGAGGCAGCCCACAGGGCGGCCACCAGCGTCAGCCCAATCAGCAAGGCGGTGAACAGTTCAATGAAACGACCACGCCGCCAGAACAGGTAGGAAAGGAATCCTCGTGAGGAGTTGTCGTCAGGATAGATTTCCGGTTTCTCGGGCCGTCGCCAATACAGGCTAAATAGGAATGCAAGCAGCGGGAAGAATAACGTGCCGAACATCACCCACAGGTGCGCCCCGCGAGTGGGGTTGATGAGATTGGGCAGGATACCCCCCGCCTGCGAGGAAAAACCAATATGGTACGGCAGGTAGAGCAGGACACCCAAAGCGGCCAGCACGATGCCCAGCCAGACGCCCTCCATCAGACGATTCAAAGCCCAGCCCTTGCGCTGAGCCTGCACGTAGGCATAGACCAGCATGAGGAAACCGAGATAGATGGGGAAGTCCCAGATATTAAGAAACGCCATGCCGCCGATGAGCAGCGCGCTCAGCCAGAGGGTGGAATTGTCGATGCCCAACGTCAGCGGGCCGATGCGGGTTTCGCCCTCGCCACGTCCAAGGTAATAGTTCAGTCCGAGCGCCAGCGCCAGCATGGCAAAGGGCATGGCGATGACATGCGGGTGCAGGTCCGCGAGGTAATACGAAAACCAGGGAAATTCATCGATCACTTCAACGGGATCGCCGGCAAAATTCCGGTCAGTGATGACACGCGAGGCGCGCCACCACCACCAGAAGCGCAACTGCAGCTCGCCACTGAGGGCCGGCGCACTGACCAGGTCTTTAATGTCCAACCAGGTCCAGAAGCGTGAAACCAGTTCGCCATCCTCATAACGCCAGAACGCGCCGCGCACATGCAGGAATTCCAGCAAGCCCTCGACATTGCCGAGGACGAGGGTAATGACCGGCGCGAATATCGCCAGCAGCAGGTTCTGGCCTTCGTGCTCACGCCGCCAGCCGGCCAGCAGGTCTGCCACCAGGCCATAGGCACCGGCGGCGGCCATGGCAAAGACGCTGGCAATCATCAGGTTGAAGGCGATGCCCGACGGGACGGCCGCAAGGCGCGCCAGCATGGCGGTCATCACATAGCCGAAGTAATAATAGGAGATGGCGTAGTCCGCCAGCCATGGGTCGTGCGGCGGCATGGTCGGTGAGCGCAAAATGGAATTGATGAAAGCCAGTTCCATCGGCTTTTCGGTATCGCGAATCTCCGGGGTCATGGCGCGGAACAGACACAACAAGGAAAAGGAAACGACAAACACCAACTCGACGGCGATGACCAGGCGGCGATTCTCACTCAGCCAGGCGGCCAGCCCGGCTTCTTCCGAGCCGCGGCGCGCCCACCAGCCCAGCGCTACCAGCAGTGCCAGCGCCAGCCACACGCCGCCGAGATTATTTTGTAGAATGCCCAGCGAGCCGAGCAACCAGAAGAGATACCCCCAGATGAGCAGGCCGAGCGGGCGGGCGAAAGCGAGGCCGCGCCCGGGCAGGAAGCGCAGCAATCGGTAAGCGAGCGGGAACGCCGCCCAGCCCACGGCGCTGAGCGCCAGCAACCAGCGCAGCCAGCCTACCAGTTCCTGCATCAGTCAGCCTCCGCCGCGGCGGGGAGCACTTCGTAAATCGTCATGCCTTCAAAGCGGTAGACTTCGCGCCAGAGGATGCCGTCCTGCTGTTCGAACTTGCGTAAGCCCACCGGGCCATAGGTGGCGAGTTCCAGCTCGCCGACAATGATGTAGCGGACATCGTATTTTTCGATGAACAGGCGGGCGAATTCGACATCGGTGTTGGCGTAGAACTGCTGAATCTCGCCGGCGCGGGCTTCCACCACGCCGGGCGGGCCGGCCACGCGCTGTTGAATCTGGTGCCACTGCCAGCCCAGCACGGCCGGCAAGCCGGTGTTGATGGAAATGCGGCTGCCGAGGCGGTATTCGCCCGGTAACTTGGCCTCCACGATGACCGGCGAACCGTCCACGTTCTGTTGCAGCCAAAGGATGGCGGCATGGTCCTGATAGAGGTGAATTGTCTGGCTCTGCTCAGGATATTCGGCGTACAGCATGTAGTCCATACCATCCAGCGTGAGCGGCGCTTCCGGCGAGTATCGGTCAATAATCTTGAAGGCTGTGCCCGAAAGCGTGAACAGGAAGGCGCTCAGCGCAAGGATGGACAGACCGGTGAGCCAGGTGACGCGCAACCCGGGAAGCCAGGCCTTCACGGTCTGCGCCGTCCAGCCTAGCGCCAGCGCGGCGGCGATGCCGAACATCACCCACACCTGCAGGTAGAACTTGAACACGGTGTTCATGCGACCGATGTCGCCCTGCAGGACGATGGTCTCAACCATCAGCGTGAGGAACAGACCGGTACCGATAAGGAAAAGCGTCAGGCGTTTGGCATCCGGCTGGTCACGGCGCAGCAGCAGGATGGTGACCCACAGCGCCAGCGGAATGGCGACCCAATGGATACGAATGCCGCGCGAGTGCATCCACAACAGGGCGACTGCGGCCACCAGGCCGAGCAGGCCGAATAACCCGACGTTAGGCTGCAACTTGCGCAGCGCGGATAGCGGCGTGCGGGCCAGCCAGTCGCGGGTCTCGACGAGCAGCCAGGCGACTATCAGGAAGAGCGGCAATCCCCAATGCACGAGGTAAGAGCCGATGGGGGTCTTGGTGCCATCCCACAATCGGGCGCTGCCGTAACCGAAGGCGTACCAATCGCCAAAGGGCTTGAAGACGACCACGATGGCGAGCATGCCAAGCAAGGCGGTGAAGACCAGCGCCAGCGTGGCGCGAAGGAATTCCGGCGTCAGCCATTCTTTCAACTTACCCGCGTTGAACTCGCCATAACGGCTGACGGCGTACAACACCACCACGGCAGCCAGCGCCAGGTATGTCGGCAGGTCCCAGGTGTTAATAGGCAGGAGCGAGCCAATGGCGATGCCGCCCAGCACCAGGCTGGCGACCACCTGGCTCCAATGCTGGCCGCGCCAGCCTTTGCCGAGCAACACCGCCAGCATGAAGCCAACGGCCAGCAAGGTGACCGGCAGAGCCATCATATGCGCGTGCAGGTCGGCGTAGATGAACGTGAACCACGGGAACTCGGTGATGGGTTCGACATCATTGGGCGCAGGGATGGCGCGGCTGGGAATCCAATACCAATCGCCCCAGCCATAGGGCAGGCCGGCTGAATGCACCAGGTTTTCATACAGGCCACGCGCCGCCCAGCCCCACTGAGTCCAGAACGGCGCGGCAGCATCATACACACCCAGCGAGCCGATGCGCGCCAGGCCGCGGAAAATCATGCGCACGGTGCCGAGGTTGCCGAGGAACACCACCCCCACCACGCCGGCCAGCCCGACCCAATAGGACGAAAGGCCGGAGGGTTCTTCTTCCGTGCGGGCGGACTGGTAAAGATTCCAAATCGCAGAGAACACGCCCAAAGACAGAAGGCCGACGAGCGTAGGAATGATGAGGTTGTAGGCCACCGAAGGCACAATGCCAAGCAGTTTGACCGGCACGCCCACGAAGACGAACCCCCAATAATAGTAGTTAATGTAGCCGCCGGCGAACCACGGGTCGTAGGGCGGAAAGGTGGCGCTGCGCAGGATAGCGTTGAAGTAGGCGAAATCCATCGGCTTCTCGCCGCCCTTGCCGGGGTGCCACAATTCCGGGTTGCCCAGCCGCACCAGCAACATCACGAGGAACGCGGCGAGGAAGATGGCTTCAACGCGCAGGAAATAGCCGAGGCGTTGGCGCAGTTCGGCCGCCAGTTCAGCGCGCTGGCGATAGGCCAGCAGCCCGCTAACGACGGCGAGCAGGACCAGCACAGCCAGAATCATCCAGCGCGTGGCGGGGATGCCTAACGAGCCACCCAGCCACACGAAGTAAGCCAGCAGGAGCAAGCCGAAACCGCGCGCCAGCGGGTAGCCGCGGTCCGGGAGGCCAGGGAATGCCCAGCGCACGATGGGATAGACCAGCCAGCCGAGCAAGAGAATGAACAGGTACCAGATGACGACCGTCAGCGGCTGCCACGCATTCACGAGTCCGTTCACGTTGTAAAGTTCGCGCCAGGTGCCGCCCGCCCGCTGGATTTCCAATCGTTCCGGCGGCAGGAGCAGGGACTTGGTTTCTTCCACCTGCCCGCTGGCCTGCTTGGGCGTGAGACGCTGGACCTGGGTCAGGTCGACGACGCTGAACAGCGCGGCAACGGCCTCCGGGTCATAGTCCGCCGTTTTCCGGAAGATGAAGACCTTGGGGTGGTCATAGACGGTGAAGGCTTCTTCGGCGAGCTGGTCATTGATGACCAGCGGTCCGAGAGTGGGATTGTTAACGAAGACCTGGATGAGTTCAAAGCCCAGTTTGCCCTCAAACATGCCGGGCGCAGCGATCGCATAACACTGATCGATGGTGATGTCGTCCGGGCAGCCGATGAGGGCACGGTAGTAGACTATATTAAGTGGGTAGCGCTCCGGGATACGCGGCGTGCTGCCCCACTGGCGGCTGGAAGAGATGGCGATGAACTCGGCATCATCCAGCGTTTCGAGGATGTGCTGGAGCTGGCCGGGGTTGTTGTCGGCGTAGATGTCAAAATTGAAATCGCGCTGGTAAATACCGCCGTAGCCATCGTAGCCATCGGCGCGCAGCGGCAGGCCGTCATCCCAATCCGTCTCGTTGGCGATGGCCGAGCCGAGCAGGGTGACCGCGCCGCCGGGGGTGAGATTTTCCAGGCGGATGTACAGAGTCTGTTCACGATTGACAGGGATGGGCGCATCAAACACGAACGCACCGGCGAGCGAACCGTCAAACGACACCGGGACTTCGGCCACACCCAGGATCTGGGTGAAATCCGGGTTGGCGCTCAGCGTGAGGCGCAGGGTCTGTTCAGCAGGCGTTTCTGTGGGGCTTAGCGCGAAACGCGAAACCAGTTCGGCAAAGGTGGACTCGGTATCCACACGGAAGGTCTGGACGAGCGGCGCGTCGACGGTGAGCGCGACCTCGGAATCCACCAGCGTCAGCGTGATGCCGCCGTTGGGGGACAACAAGTGCAAAACGGCGCTGCGCAGGTTGACGGGTGGCTGGCCGGGGGCGAGTTCGATGCGCACCTGGTAGCTGTTATCCGGCAGGAGCAATGCCGGCGAGGTCGGCGTGAAGACCTGGTCGGCGAGCTTGATGCTGCCCTCTTGCGGAAAAGTCACCGTGGCGCTGGCAGTGACCAGCGGGATAAGCGAGTCGGCTTCGTCAAATACCTGAATGACAAGATTACGCTGCTCGGCAGGCAACCGAATTTCGTGCAGGGCAATCTGGTCAATGTCGCCGCTGGCGCGGGCGATAAATTGAATCTGATAAGGCGTTAACTCCGTGATGGCGAAGCCGTACGGCACCGAGAGCGGCTGGTTCGTGCCGCCCAGAGAATTGTCGTAATGCACCGTCAGTGGGCCGGGGATGTTCTGGTAAATCCAGCGGGTGGCGGCCACGCGGGTGACCGGGCGCTGATAGATAGAAACAAAAGCAAACGCCCACACAGCGGTGAGCACAAGCGCCAGGGCGCCAGCCACGCCCGCCACGGCAGGCAGGGCTTTACGCCAGCCGGATTCAACGGCGGCGGCGCGGGCGCGCGCCCAGTCCCACAAGGCGATGACGGCGAAACCAGCCAACACTGTAAAGCCCGGGTAGGAGGGCAGTTGATAGCGCATGGTGGGGTTGAACTTGGAGGATTCCCACAGGAACCACATGCCTACCCAGGCGAGCAAAACGGCGTGTTTGTGCCACTCGCCGCGCAGGCTGCGCCAGGCGGCGGCGAGATAGCCGCCGAAAGCCATCAACGCCATGGGCAGGCCCATGCCCCACAGAATTATGTTCTGGGCGGAGAACCAGACCGGCCGGCGCGCCCACTGGATACTGGGCGGCCAGTCGACATCGCCGGTTTGCTGAGCAAGCAGGCTGCGCAGGGTGTCCAGCCAGCCCGAATTGAGCGAGAAGTTAAAGAATGACGGTCCGTTAAAGGCGTAGGGTTGGAAGATGCGGAAGGCAAGCACGCTGACAATGGCACCCGCCACCAAGTAAGCGGTCGCGCTCCACTGAACTTTGGCGCGCTCTTCGGGAGTCATACGCAGCATGCGCACGGCCACCGCCAGCGGCAGCATCAGGCACACCACGGCGGCATTGACCTTGGACGCCACCGCCATGCCGAGAGCCAGCCCGAAGAGGAGGAACGGCCCTATCTGGAAGTCGCGCACCACCCGGAGCCCGTCCTTGTCTTCGCGGTGCAGCGGCTCGGTGGAGATGAAAGCGGCGGTGGTGACGGCCAGGAAGGTAAAGAAGCTAAGGAAATTATCGACAGTAAAGAAATGCGACTGCTGAATCTGCGCCACGGTAAATGTGGAAAAGATGGCAGCGACCAGCGCGACGCGCTTGCCATACAGCCGCTCGGCCAGCAGATAGACCAGGAAGATGATGCCGAGGTCCATAAAGGCCGAGAGGGCGCGGCCCACCAGATTGATGTCGCCCCAGCCGGTGCGGTCGATCCACTCCCCCACATAGCGGGTGAGGAACAATGGCAGCGTGCCGTAGACGTAGAAACCCATATCCTTGTTGCGCGGGTTTAATGTAGATGTTTCGGTATCAAAATACTGGCCGATGTTCTCCACCGGTTCAATACGGGTAAGGACGCTGGTGAGAAAACGTTCGTCCGGATGCAGGCTCTGGTCTTCATCCCAATCCAGGCCCACGGTGCGCAGCCACGTGGCGAGGACGAGCAGGACAGCCAGAACGATGTATGGCAGGGCGCGCAGAAAGCCTTTGGAAATGCGAGGGGTTGGTTGTTGAGTCATCCGAGTTACTGACCTGCCGGAACGAAGTAGATGTAGAAGTCTTTGAAGGGCACTTCGGCGACATGGTAAGACACAATGCCCTGAGGATAGACCTCGCGCAAGCGGGCAAGGCCGGCTTCGTCATCATATTTAATTAGGAAGACTTTTGCACCGCTGAGAGAGAGAGTGGCATCGAGGGTGTCCGGAGTCACAGCCGCATCTCGGCCGGGCTGGCCGGCGGAGATCCCCACCAGGCGGGTATCCACCCAGTGCGGAAATGCCAGTACCCAGGCCTGCTCGGCAGGTACACCGGCCTCGACAAAACTTTCAAGCACCTGCCCCATCTCGGTGGTATTCCAGGCCAGACCGCGATACTGGTTGATGTACTGGTCGAATACCAGGACGTAGTTCTGCGCAGCGGAAACCAGAATAAGAAGGGCGGCGAGAACAGCCACCACCGGCCGGCCACGGCGCGAACCAAGACGTTCGAAAAGGACGCGCAGCAACCCATCCAGAGCCAGCGCAACGATGACGAAGACGACGATCGCCGCGCCACCGGCGCGGTTGGGTGCCGGATTCTCGTTCGGGAACGCCAGCACGAGGATGGAAGGCAGCATGAGCACGGGCACGGACAACAACAGGAAGAGGTCCTGCCAATGCCGCTGGCGGACATAGCGCACAAGCAGAAGCACGGCGCCGGCAAAGAGCAACGCGGCAGAAATGATGTCGAGCGCCGGCCGGTCCATGACGGCCACCGGCCAGATTTTGCCGTCGTTCCAGTTAAACATCAACAGCCCGTTCCCGAGATTTTGGAAGAAGATGAACAATGGCGAGCCGGGCAGGGCCTGCTCCACGTCTGCGACGCGCGACATGGTGCGGAACATGAACGAGTCCCAGTTCTGCACCGCGTAGCGAGCCAGCGGGATGAAGAAGAGAAACGAAACCAACGCCAACAGGCCCACGTGGAGCAATGCCTGTTTGCGGTTGCCCTGCGAATGGCGATGCAGGACATACAGCAGGACGGCGAGGACAATGGCAATTGGAAGGGCACGGATGGGTGTGTAGCCGTTGAGACCGATGCCGAGAAACACGCCCGCCCAGATGAAGTCATTGCGGTTGCGGGTGCGCAGACCGCGCACCAGGTGGAACAGCACTGGGGCAACAAAGGCCGGATACAGGATGAAGCGAAGGGCCACGCGCGCCTGCACATTCAGCCAATACGACATGCCGGCGAAGAGCGCGGCGAGCAGGCCAACGCGTTTGCCGCCCACCTCTTTGCCAAACAGGTACACATAGATGAGAGACAGGAAGCCCAGCGTGACGGTGCCAATCTTCATGCTGAGGAACGACACGCCGGTATTGAACAGCTTTGCGGTGGCGGCAATCAGGTAGAACTGCAGCGGCTCGCGGCCGGTATTGCGAATAAAGAAAATCGGGGACTGCCCGTCCAGCACATCCATTACGTCGTAAAGTTTTTCGGCCTGGTCGCTGAACATATCCAGCGGAACGGAATCCAGTCGAAAGTAGCGGAAGAAGGCTGACACCGCAAACGCCAGAAACACCAGCAGGCCAAAGCGGGTGATGCGCAGGCTCCAGGCGGGCTGGCGGACAAAAGCCAGCAGGCGACGCCACCAATTGGGTGGGCGCATGGCGAACGACCAGAGGACGGTCAGCAACGCGAGCGCCAGCCAAAAACCGCTGCCGCTCGATGTAAGGGCGATGAAATGGAATAGACCGGCGAGGAGAAGCAGGGCGAGGGACCAGAACTCCTTGCGAGTGCGGGGAACTTCAGGGTTCCGCGGCGGCCACCAGGCAGGTTCGGCCCCAGCAGCAGGAAGCCAGAATGCCCAAACGCAAAAGACGATTCCCATCATCCAGAGGGCCACATTCTCGGGCGTGAATAGATTGCCGCCCATGGTGATGAAGGCGAGCGCGCTGGCCGCAACGCCGATGGCCAGCGGAACCGCGCGCACCTTCATCGAATCAGGAGGCGCATCGGCGGGGGCGAGCTGCGGGTCAGCCAGACTCCAATGCCCGGCCCGGACCGCCAGGACTACCAGCACGGCAACGAGCAGGAGCAGGAACAAAAAGAAGAAACTGGGCGGCCCGGCAAGTGCAGAACCATCCAGCACAGTTTGAACCGCCAGAGCCGCGCCCAAGGCCAGAACGCCCCACAACGGGAAGGAGCCAGTGGGTTCGGACTCCGGTTCTTCTACCGGAGGCGTGGCGACGGACGCTGCAACGGCGCGGCGGGCGCGGGTTTTCGGCGCAGGCGCAACGGGTTCGGCAGGTACGGCGGCGCGGCGGCGTCCCTTTGGCGCCGGTTCAGGGGCTTTGGGCGCCTCCGGGATGGCTGGGGGCGTTTCGCGGCGCAACAACGCCTTGAGGTAATCCAGCACGCTGGGTTCGGGCTGTGGTTCCGGCTCCGGCACAGGGTCTATTTTTTTACGAGGCATGAGGGCATCTACTCCGGAATTAATCTGTGCAATCTTACTCTATCCGCAAGATGTGGGCAAGCGAGGAGCCCGGGTAATGGTCTTAGTGGTTACCCATTTCGGCGTGCCACGTAGAACGAATAAGTGCCATCGGTTCGGCGTTCGTTGGTGGCGTAAGGCTTGAGGAAGGCTGCGGTGAGACCGAGATTCCAGCGGGAAGGGGAGAGAATCCAGCGGCCGAGAAGCATGCGAGCCACCCAGGAAGGCAAGCCGAAGTAATGGCCCCATTCCAACACGTGCAAAGAAGCCGGGCGAAAATAATGCCAGTAGTCTACTATCTCGAATCCGGCAGCATCCAGGCGGGAGCGCCACTCGTCCGGCCCCAGCATGTGGTGGTGGCGGCTGATGCGGCGGAAGAGGTCGGCGTACCACCCTGCGAGCCCTTTGAGGCCGAGCTTGCGCAGGAGAGCGGGCAAATGCAGGCCGCCCAGCCACTGGTGATTGGGCGAGCAGAACACGAACAGCGCGCCGGGTCGCAGGATGCGGGCTGTTTCCACCAGTACCTCATCCAGATGCGGGATGTGTTCGAGTACCGAGTTGCTGACGGCGCTGGCGAAATGGCCGTCCGGGAAGGGCGCGGCGGCAGCATCCGCCTGCACGAGACTCCTGTAAATGGGATAAGCCCGGGCTTCGCGGATAGGGCCGGCCCACGGATCCAGCCCGACAGCGATGGGCGGCAGGGGGGCAATGCTGGCAAAGTGGCCGTCGCCGCAGCCGAGATCGTAGATGGGCTTCGCCAATTGAATCTGTTCATAATAGGAAGCTTCAACGGCGCGCAGAAGGGAACGGAAATAGGGCAGCGCCTTGAGGTTGGCCCAGAGGTATTTGCCAGTATCGGTCGGGGTAGATTGAGTCATGGGATTAGTTTGGCCGCCTGGTACGCAGCGGACTACAGCCCGCTGCGTGATGTCATCATGGCCGCGATGACCGCTTCGTATTCTGCGGCAATCGTCTGGGGTGAGAAGCGTTGGGTGATTGCAGTCACATCGCCGCGGTATTTGTCGCGGTTCTTGAGCACATCCAGCAGAGCGGCGGCCAACGCGGCCGAGTCTCCACTCGCGAAAGTACGGCCCATGCCGGTGGTGAGGACCGGCTGGCGCATGCCCGGCAGGTCAGAGGCAATGGCAGGCGTGCCGCTGGTCATGGCTTCAACCTGAACGATGCCGAACGACTCGGTGCTGTTGCTGCTGGGCACCACGACCACATCGCAAACCTGAAAGAAGGCAGCCAGGTCGTCATCCGGAATCAGGCCGAGGAACTGCCATTTGTCACCCAGTTCTGCAATCATGGGGGCCAGCATGGCGGCGTAGGCTTCCTCCCCCATCACGCCTTTGTGCTGGCCGGCATAGAGCACGCGGGCGCCGGGCATTTCGGCCAGCACAGCGGGCATGGCGCGTACCAGCGTTTCGGCGCCTTTTTCGGCGGCCAGCCGCGCCACCATACCGATGACGCGCTCACCGGGTTTCACGCCCAGTCTTGCGCGCAGGGCATCGACCGCGGCAGGTTGGACCTTTGGAAGCGTTACAGGCGGGGGGATGCCGTGCACTTTGCCGATGTACTGACGCAGGAAGGGCGAGGCTTCGGCGTAATCCATTGTGTTGGTGACGATACGCTGTGCCATGCGGGCGGCGATGTGGTTGGCGACATCCGAGGCGAAATTCGCCAGCCGGTTGACCAGGCCACCGGGCAATTGCAGGTCGCAATGGTAAGTGAGCAACACCGGGCGGCCCATCAGGCGCGCCAGCATGGCGATGGGCGCGGCATCCAGCTGGGGAACGTGCAGGTTGACCAGGTCGGCTTTGCGAATTTCCTGCCAGGCGCGAAACGGGATGGACGGCATGATGACGCCTTTGCTGATGCGGAACGCCACCGGCAGGCGCACCACACGCACGCCATCCACCATCTCTTCGCGCGGAAGGGACTTCTCAAACTGGCTGGTGAGCACGGTGACGTTGTGGCCGCGTGCCGCCCAGGCGCGCGCCAGCCGCTCGGTGTAAATCGTGAGCCCGGAATAGTGCGGGCGGTAATACGTCAGGCCAATCAGGATGTTCATGCGTAATCAGTCGGTCTGGCAGCCGGATTGATGTTGGGGTGGGACTGGTTCATTGGTACCGATGAAGAGTCAGCAGGCCGGGTGGGTCAGGCGCCGCGCTCCCGGCGCTTTGATATCTGGGCATAAATGGAGCCCAGGCTCATGCCATCCCGGCTGAGGCCAAACGCGCCCAGCCCGATGGTGATGACCAGATACAGCACATGGGCGCTGATGGCAAACGCCAGCGCGACGGCAGGTTCCACGCCGAACAGGCTGAGCGCGCCCACAAGGGCGGCCTCGAACACGCCGACATAACCGGGGGACGAAGGCAGGGCAACCCCCAGCGCCGATGCGCCCACGACAAACCCAGCCATCACCGGCGTGATGCTGCCGAGAAAAGCCCACAATAACGCGCCATACCAGCCGATATTGAACGCCCACGCCAGCAGTAGGAGAGCCAGGACGGCAAAGAAGCGCCGGGGGACGGTGAGCACCACCAGGCCATCCAGGAAGGCGACGAGTTTGGGACGGCCCCAACCCGCCAGGCGCGGCCAGCGGCCCAACAAACGGTCATAGAGGGCCAGCGCGCCGGGGCGGTTGCGCGCCACCAGGAACAACACGAAGAAGCCAGTCACCATGATGCCGGCGGCGACGAGCGCCGCGCCGCGCGCATCCTGCGCGCCCAGCACGAACGGCAGCGTGCTCAACAACAGCCCGGCCATGATGCCGACATCGAAAATGCGCTCCACGATGATGGTGGAAAGTACCTCCCAGAATGGAAGTTTTTGAGTCTGCCCCATCAGGAATGCGCGGCCGAATTCGCCCAGCCGAAACGGCAGGACGTTATTCAGCAGGTAGCCTTCGTTCAGCACCCAGAAGGCGCGGCTGAACGTGGTTTTTTCCTGTAACAGGATGCGCCAGGATAGCGACCGCGCGATCAATGTACCGAAGAACAGAAGGAATGCCAGCGCGAAACCGCGCCAGTCCGACTGGCGCAGGGCAGCAACAAACGTGGGCAGGTCAACAAAATAGAAGACGAGGGCCAGAGCCACGAGGCTGATGATGACCCCGGGCAACATCTGGCGCAGACCGCCCCGTGGCGGCGCGGCAACATCACTCATCGCCGAGCCTTAGGACGGCGAGGAAGGCTTCCTGGGGAATCTCCACGCTGCCAATCATCTTCATGCGCTTCTTGCCTTTTTTCTGCTTCTCCAGCAGTTTCTTCTTGCGGGTGATGTCGCCGCCATAGCACTTGGCGAGCACGTCCTTGCGCATGGCCTTGACATTGGCGCGCGAGATGATGCGCCCGCTGGCGCTGGCCTGAATGGGCACCACGAACAACTGGCGCGGGATGAGGTCTTTGAGTTTGGTGACCAGCGCCTGCCCCTTGTGGAAGGCGTGATCCTTGTGAACAATGGCGGCCAGCGCGTCCACCGGTTCCTGATTTACCAGCACTTCCAGCTTGGTGAGATTCTCGGCGCGGTATTCCTTGAAGTGATAATCCATCGATGCGTAGCCCTTGGTGCGCGATTTCAGGGCATCGAAGAAGTCAATGATGAGTTCAGAGAGCGGGATTTCATAGCTGAGCTGGACGCGATTATGAGAAGGGTACTCTTCCTGCATATAGATGCCGCGCCGCTTGGTTGCCAGTTCCATCACTGGGCCGTAGTATTCGGTAGGGGTGTAAATCTGAAGGGTCATCCACGGTTCGCGAATTTCCTGAATGTCGCCCTCTTCCGGAAGTTTGGCGGGCGATTCGATGGTGATGACCTTGCCATCCTTCAGCATGACTTCGTATTCCACCGAGGGGGCCGTGACGATGATGTCGAGGTCGTATTCGCGCTCGAGGCGTTCCTGGATGATTTCCATATGGAACATACCCAGGAAGCCGCAGCGGAAGCCGAAGTTGAGCGCCTGGGATGTCTCGGGCTGGTAGACCAGCGAGGCGTCGTTCAGCTGCAATTTTTCCAACGCATCTTTGAGTTCGCCGTACTCCTCGCCTTCCACCGGGTAAATGCCGGCGAAGACCATTGGCTTGGGTTCGCGATAGCCGGGCAGCGCATGAGGCAGGTCTTTGGCCTTGACGGTGACGGTGTCGCCCACGCGGCTCTCAGCCACAGTCTTGAGGCCGGTGGCGATGTAGCCGACCTCCCCAGTGTTGAGCTCCTTGCCGGGGCGCATGGCGGGGGCAAAGGTGCCAATCTCGACGGGCTTAAAGGTAATGTTGGTCGCCAGGTGGTGCAGTTCGTCGGTGTGTTTCAGGCCGCCATCCACCACCCGGATATACGCCACCACGCCTTTGTAGGAGTCATAGTGCGAGTCGAACACGAGGGCGCGCAGTGGAGCATCTTCGTTGCCCATGGGGTGCGGCACGCGGCTGACGACCGCCTCAAGAACATCGGCGATACCAACGCCTTCCTTGGCAGAAATCTGCAATACGGTGGTCGGGTCAACGCCAATGAGGGCAGCAATCTCTTCGGCCACTTCATCCGGCCGGGCAGCGGGCAGGTCAATCTTGTTGACCACCGGGATGATCTCAAGGTCGGCTTCGAGGGCGAGGTACAGATTGGCAAGCGTCTGGGCTTCCAGGCCCTGGCTTGCATCCACCACCAGCACGGCGCCTTCACAGGCCATCAGGGCGCGGCTGACTTCGTAGCCAAAGTCCACGTGACCGGGGGTGTCGATGAGGTTGAGTTCGTAGGCTCGGCCATCGGCGGCGGTGTAAGCCATGCGCACGGCAGACGCCTTGATGGTCACGCCCTTCTCGCGTTCGAGGTCCATCGTGTCCAGCACCTGGGCCTGCATGTCCCGGTCCGAGATGGTGCCGGTAAGTTGCAGCATACGGTCGGCCAGCGTGCTCTTGCCGTGGTCGATGTGAGCGATGATGCAGAAGTTGCGAATGTGTTCCTGTGACATGGCGGAGGGTAGTATAACAGCAGGAGGACAGGAACGCGAAAGCAAGTGAGAAGTCAGACCGTGGGTTGAACCGCGGCCAGGAGCGTTTCAATCGTCTGGCCGTCTCCTGCGCTCACCCCCAACCACAACAGAAATTCCACATTTCCCTTCGGCCCCAGCACAGGGGATTGGACAAGCCCCAACATCGCGTACCCCGCCCCCTCGGCAAAGGCCAGCACCTCTTCCAGCACGCGCCGATGAATCAACGGGTCACGGATGACGCCCTTGCCGCGGGCGGTTTCCTTCTGGCCGGCTTCAAACTGCGGTTTGACCAGCGCCAGCATCTGGCCGCCGCCTTCGCCGTACCAGCCCTTCAGCACGGGCAACAGGGTCTTCAGCGAGATGAACGAGGCATCCACAGTGATGAAGGCGACGGGTTCCGGCAGCCGTTCCAGGTGGCGGGCGTTCTGGCCCTCCATCACCACCACACGGGTGTCCTGGCGGATTTTCCAGTGCAGGATGCCATTGCCCACATCGATCGCAATGACTCTTGCCGCGCCATATTGCAGCAGGCAATCCGTAAAGCCGCCGGTGGACGCGCCGACATCGGCGCACGTCAAATCGCGCACATCCAAGGCAAATGCCCCAAAGGCTGCTTCAAGTTTTTCGCCGCCGCGCGAGACATACTTCGGCCCCTGCACAACTTCCAAAACGACACTCTCGTCAAACGTGTCGCTGGGTTTGGCGACAACCTGCCCGGCGGCGCGCACCTGCCCGGCCATCACCAGCCGCTGGGCGAGGCTGCGGCTTTCGGCCAGCCCGCGGGCCACGAGCAGAAGGTCCACACGCTGCTTCTTCATGGGAGAAGTATACAAGGGTTCGCGCCCGCGGCTTATGCTATCATTCCAGCCATGCTCATCGCATTGATTCGCGCCATGCGGCCCAAGCAATGGGCCAAGAACGTGCTGTTGTTCGCGGCACTGGTGTTTGACCGCCAACTGGGCAACCCGACGGCCGTGCTGGACACGCTGGCCGGTTTCGCGCTGTTCAGCCTGACCGCCAGCGCGGTGTACCTGGTGAATGACCTGCGGGATGTGGAAGCCGACCGCCAGCACCCAACCAAGCGGAACCGGCCCATCGCCAGCGGCGCGCTGCCCGTGCCAACCGCCAAAATTGTGGCCGTCATCCTCCCGTTGCTCATCCTGCCGCTGGCGTGGCGGCTCTCCCCGGCGTTCCTCACCATCCTGGCGCTGTACTACACCCTCAATATCCTGTATTCTATATGGCTCAAGCACCAACCCATCATCGATGTTCTGGTACTGGCGTCGTTTTACATCCTGCGAGTGGGCGCGGGCGTGGTGCTGATCCAGGTGGAGCGGTTTTCGCCGTGGCTGTATGTGGCGATGTTGTTCCTGGCGCTGTTCCTCGGCATCGGCAAGCGGCGCGCGGAACTGGCGGCTACGGAGGGCAGCGGCCGCAAGGTGCTGCAGTTCTACACGCTGGAATTCCTCGACCAGCTGATGATCATCGTCCTCACGATTGCTATCGTGACGTACAGCCTGTACACCTTCTCGGCGCCCAACCTGCCGGAAAATCACACGATGATGCTGACCATCCCGTTTGTCATCTACGCCATCTTCCGGTATTTGTGGCTGGTGAAGGTGGGCGGCCACGGTGAAGCGCCCGAAGACCTGCTGTTCAGCGACCGGCCATTGCAGGCCGATCTTGTGCTGTGGGCGGCGACCATTTTCGTAATCTTCTATCTTTCGTAAAACCCTGCCATGCCGAATTTCACTGCAACCGCCCCCGGTAAGGTCATCCTGTTCGGCGACCACGCCGTGGTGTACGGACATCCGGCGATTGCCGTGCCGGTGACGCAGGTGCAGGCACGCGCTACGATTGCTCCCGGCATCGGTCTGCCGGATGGCGAAATCCAAATCACCGCGCCGGAAATCGCGCTGGAAAGCCCGCTGCGAGATTTGCCGCTGGACCACGCCATCAAGCAGGCGATTGAATTAACTTTGGCAGCGCTGGGCATCGAGCACCCCACTGCGTTCAAACTTAAAATCACCAGCAGCATCCCGCTGGCGGCCGGGCTGGGGTCCGGCGCAGCGGTGAGCGTGGCCGCGGCGCGGGCTGTCTCTGCGTTCTTTGGGCATCCGTTGGAGGACGAGCAGGTGAACGCAATCGCCTTCGAGGTGGAGAAGATTCATCACGGCACGCCCAGCGGCATTGACAACACCGTAATCACCTATGCGCAACCCGTCTACTTCATCAAGGGTCAACCCTTGGAGACATTTGACATCCGTTCCCCGTTCACATTGGTCATTGGAGATACCGGGATCGCCTCCCCCACCAGCGTAGCGGTTGGCGATGTGCGCAAGGCATGGGAAGCAGACAGGCAAGGTTACGAACGACTCTTCGCCGGCTGCGGGGACATCGCGGTACGGGCGCGGGCAGCGATCGAGGGTGGCGACGTAGGCGCGCTCGGACTGCTGATGAACGAAAATCACGCCCTCCTTCAGAAAATGGGCGTTTCGTCCCCCGAACTTGACCGGCTGGTGGACGCGGCGCGGGCTGCCGGGGCGGCCGGCGCGAAACTTTCCGGCGGCGGGCGCGGCGGCAACATGATTGCGCTGGCGTTGGAAGTCGACCCCACTCTCATCGCAAATGCGTTGATGGATGCCGGCGCAAAAAACACGGTTATCACCCAGGTCGGCCAATAGATATGTCGCTGGTCTTTCTAAAACTCGGCGGATCACTCATCACCGATAAAGCGGCGGTGTCTGCTGCGCGCCATGATGTTATCGGACGTCTGGCCGGCGAAATCGCCTCCGCCCTCCAGACCGACCTCAACCTACGGCTCGTGCTGGGGCATGGTTCCGGCTCTTTTGGCCACAATCCGGGCAAGGCGCACAACACCCGCCAGGGCGTAAGAACTGCCGAGGAGTGGCGCGGCTTTGCCGAAGTATGGCGGCAGGCGCGCGCGCTGAACAATATCGTAATGGACGCGTTGACCGCCACCGGACTCCCGGTGCTGGCCTTACCTGTGTCGGCCGCAGGGCTGGCAGAAGACGGACACATCCGCGAGTGGGACATCCGCCCGCTGCAGGCGAGCCTGAACGCGGGATTGCTGCCGGTGGTGTATGGCGATGTGGCGTTTGACGCTACCCGCGGCGGCACCATCTTGAGCACGGAAGACATCTTTGACTTCCTTGCCGGGCGGCTGAAGCCCACACGCATCCTGCAGGCAGGGCTCGATCCGGTATGGGCAGACTTTCCGGCCAGGACCCGCGTGGTGGAGAGCATTACATCGTCCACATTCCCTGATATTTTGAACGTCCTTGGCGGCTCCGCGGCCACCGATGTGACCGGAGGCATGTCGGCCAAAGTGCGCCAGACTCTTGCCCAGGTAGCCGCCATCCCCGGCTGCGAGGCGCTGATCTTTTCCGGCACGCAACCGGGCGCGGTAAGGGCGGCACTGCTGGGCGAGAACCCCGGCACGCACCTGAGCGCGGCCTGAACCCCCGTTTTTCGCTATAATAAGGTCAGCCTCCCCACCAACGAAAGAACTGAACATGCAGGTCACCCGCGAACAACTCGAGAAAATCGAAGACCAGGCGCTTGCCCCCTATGGGCTGCGCAGCAAAGACAGCCAGGGCCGCCAGTTTCCGGACCATGAGCCGGACTATCGCACAGCCTTCCAGCGCGACCGCGACCGCATTTTGCACACCACGGCCTTTCGACGGCTGGAATACAAGACCCAGGTCTTCATCAATTATGAGGGCGACTATTTCCGCACCCGCCTGACTCACTCATTGGAGGTCGCGCAGATTGGCCGCACGCTGGCCAAGGCGCTGGGCGCCAACGAGGAACTGGTGGAAGCCATTTGCCTGGCGCACGACCTCGGCCACCCACCCTTCGGCCACTCCGGCGAGGTGGTGCTCAACCGACTGATGAAGGACTATGGCGGGTTTGACCACAACAAGCAATCCTTCCGCATTGTGACCCAGTTAGAACACCGTTACCCCGATTTTCCCGGCCTCAACCTGACCTGGGAAGTACGCGAGGGCATTGTTAAACACGAAACGGAATACGACGTTTCAGACGCCAAGGATTTCAACCCCGGGCTGCGCGGCCACCTCGAAGCGCAACTGGCGAATGTATCCGACGAGCTGGCCTATACCGCCCACGACCTCGACGATGGTCTGCGTTCCGGGATGATTACCCCGGCGATGCTTTCCGGCATCGAATTATGGGAAGTACTCATGGAGAAGCTGGGGCGCAGCGACGCAACGGCGCTTACCGACCTGGAACGCCACCGGCTGATTCGGGAGTTAATCGGTCTGCTGGTGACGGACGCAGTACAAAACGCCGACCGGCGAATCAAAGCCGCCAAAGTGCGCGGCGCCGCCGATATCCAGAAGCTGGACCACAATGTGACCGGCTACAGCGACGACATGCACCGTCGTAACCGTGAACTCAAGGATTTCCTGTACGCCAAGCTGTACCGGCACTTCCGGGTGGTGCGCATGGCGGTTAAGGCCGAGCGAATCCTCACCGACCTGTTCCGCGCCTACCATGACGAACCCGATATGCTGCCGGACTCGTTTCGCGCGCTGATTGAGCCGCGCGGACTGGAGCGCACCCTGTGCGACTACCTGGCCGGGATGACCGACCGTTACGCGCTGCAGGAATACGAGCGTCTGTTCGACCCGTACACGAAACCCTAGAGAAGACGGCTGGCCCTTGCCAAGCCGATTCAAACCGTATATGATTACCTTTCATTGCCCCCGTGTGGAGAGGGCGAAAAAGTTATGAGCCGAAACGAACAGGTTTACCTTACCCCGGAGCGCGAGCAGGAAATGCGCACCGAACTGGCCGACATGAAGGGCCGCCAACGAGAGGAACTCTCCGAGCGGCTGCGCTTTGCCATCTCCCAGGGCGACCTGAGCGAGAATGCCGATTACCACAAAGCCAAGGAAGACCAGGCCTTTTTGGAAGGCAAGATCCTGGAATACGAGATGATTCTTAGCGAGGCGCTTATCATCGACGCTAACGCAAAGCAGACTGGCGTGATTAACATCGGTTCGCATGTTACGGTGAAGGAAGGCGTTCACCCGGAGGAAACCTACCACCTGGTGGGCGCAGTGGAGGCCAACCCGCGCGAGGGCAAAATCTCCAACGAATCGCCGCTGGGCAAGGCGTTGCTGGGCCACCGGGTGGGCGAAGAAATCATCTACAAAAGCCCGGGGGGCGAAATGAAAATGAAAATCGTGAAGGTCGAATAAGACAAACGGACGCTTGAGGCGTCCGTTTTTTGATTTCCGTCTGACGCCTGCTAACTCTCTAAACCGCCCGAGGTACCCGCCCTACAAGTTGCAGCATCCAGCACATCGCTTTGTGAGCGGGGTCAGCGTCCAGGAACATCATCGGGCAGCCGCCGGGAATCACACCCACGTGATTTCCTCGCAAGTATTGGGCGGCTTCTGCGCTCACGCTATCGCCAAACGAGCGGTGCATCCACACCCACTTGACGCCCGATTCCACACAATCGCGCGCCACTATCGAACTGACCTCCGGAGTGGTGACCAGCATGGCCGCTCCCACGCCACCGGGAATGTCCTTCACGCTGGCGTAGCAGGTCACGCCATCTACCCTCTCGACGGCGGGGTTGACGGCGAATACTTCGTAGCCATTGTCCTGAAATTTCTTGAAGATGGCGTTGGCTGTCTCCGCGGGGTTGCGAGAGTAGCCCACCACGGCTATGCGCTTCTGTTTGAGGAATTCACTGGCAGCCAATTTGAGTTCCATGATCTGACTCCTTTCAAGTGACGACACAATTCTCACGGAAGATGACAGCACCCACAACGGGCAGATGCCCCGCGCCAGCCGGGGCAATCGGCCCGATTCACGGATGATACAATCCGGCGCATGCAGGAACAAAGCGGCGCGCTCCTCATGGCAGACATCAGCGGGTATACCCGGTTCTCCCGGATGCACGCCACCAGCCTGCTGCACGCCGAAGAGATCATTTCCGAACTGCTTGAAGCGGTCATCGCGGCTGCCGAGTTCCCCTTGCAGGTCAGCCAGCTTGAAGGCGATGCCGTTCTATTGACGGCCGTAGCCCAGCCGGGCCGTGAAGCCCAGGTTTGTATGGATGTGGCGCAACAGGTCAATGCGCTGTTCCAATCATTCAATGCGCAGGAACAAGCTCTGATCGCCTGCGATGCCGGATGCGCGTGTGATGCCTGCAACACCATCGGAGGGCTGCGGCTCAAGGCGGCGTTGCATTTCGGGAAGTTCAGCCGTCAGGAAATCGGCTCGCTCCAACAGATTACCGGTGAAAGCGTGGAGATTCTGCGCGCCTTGATCAAGTCACCCGCCAATGCCGACGAATTTGCCGTACTGACAGAACGATTCCATTCCTTGAGCGGCGGGTTAGCCGGCCGTTCGCCTGATGGTCAAATGACTGTGAGCGTTTCAGGACAAGAGATGCATGCGCAGGTGTATTATCTGCAACCTGCACTCATCGCGGTTGCGCCGCCCGCGGGGGCCGGGCCAGCCTTTTCCCGGCGGCTCAACCGGCATGCCTACCGCCGGATGATGGGAAAACGACCCCGTTCTCAGTTCAGCCACCTCCAGAGGGGCGACGTTTCGTTCATCCGATATCTGCTTGAAGGTGTGCAAAGCGGATGGAAGGTTATGAGTCAACTGGTCAGGCGGCTCTCTCGGTTCGGACAAATCAAGGTGCAAGTGCGGCCAGTAGCGCTCTTGCTTCTTGAGGTGTCCTCCGCACCAGTGGACCCAGCCGGGAAAACCGGTGCATTGCACCGGTGCCTTCGCGCAGCGCAAGCGCCGCTGGTGGTGAATAAACTGGAAAGCGACGCCGTACTTTTCTATGCGATCGCTGAGCGTGATCCGGCGGAAACTGCCGCAGCCATGCTGGGGCAGATCCCCATTCTTTACCAGGCCAGCAAAGCGGTACAGTTTAAGGCTATCCTGCATTTCGGTCAGGCTGCCTTTAAGTCCATAAGCAGGTTTGAGGAAATGGGCGGGGAAGACGTAATCCTGGCACATCGCCTGTTGCGTAACTCCATCGCAGAGCCCAGATACCTCTTGTTGACAAACGAATTTAAGAATCTGGTAACCACGGCCGACACTCCTGGAACTGAAGAACGAGTCCAATCCGTCGAGGGCTTTGGAGACATGCGTGTTTGGGTTAGCCAGCTGGATTGACAATCTAATCTCGTGAGTCGAATACATCCGACCGGCGCAGCAGGATGATGTATGAGGCTTATAAAAAACTCCCTGAGGGCGGCATACGCCCTCAGGGAAGAGTGCGAGGTTATCAGGCGTTAGGTCTCATGGCGTTTGAAGAATGACTACTTGCCAGGACGTACTGGTCTCGGCGTTGCCATTATTGGTGTACAGATACCCGCTCAACTCGATGTTACCTCCCGGATTGGTGGTGGCTGTGACAGCGAGACGCAAAGATGCCGCATAGTAGTCTTCTTCATCGGTGCTGTAACCAATCAAACTACTGAATGCGCCGGTATTCCAGCTTTGCTGGAATACTGATGATGTATTGCAATTGCTGGTTGGGAAACTTATTGACTCACCCTGGGCATTGCCGCCTTGCACGAAGCAGTAGGAGGCGGTTGCCTGGCCCTGAGGCTGGACAAAATTGATGTAGCCGGAAACAAAGGTGCCGCCATCTCCTATCCAACCCAGGGCATCAAAAAACCCATTCACAGGATCCGCTGTGATCCAATAAGAAAAATCGTCGTCTTCATTGGTTATGAAGACCGGTACCGAGATAATCGGAATGGTATTAGCAGGAAGGTTGTAGACGTTCAGCGACTCATATGTCCCACCGTAGAACAGGTCGGTGAACACCGTCGGGTGAATCTGGATGACCCCGCCATAGGTACCCTCAGACTCTGCTGTGAAGCTAAAGTTCTGAACCACACGGTATACATCGTTGTCAAACAAGACTGCCTTGGCATAGATCGTCCCCGCATCGCTGTATTGGGGTGTTAGCGTGAAGTACGCGATTCTGTTGGCATTGTCATATTGCCAGCCGCATACCCAGCCCATATCCTTGTCTTCCCCATCATTATCAACCGGGTTATAGCCCTCGATATAGCAGTTGGCGTAGACATTGGTGGCACCGGCCGGGTAAGGCAGTGAAATGGTTACCGGCTGGCCATTGGTGGCCTCAAAAGCATCTATGTTGAATCCAGCACGAGAACTTGTCCAGGTCACATATCCGGGATACGTGGTAGCGAGCTGGTTTTCGGTATCCTGACCCAATACCGCAGAAGTGAGCCGCGCGGTGGAACCCTCGAGAGGGTACATGAGCGTTCCAAATGTTTCATCATGGCCAAGCCCCATGGAGTGCCCCAGTTCATGCGTAAGCGTATTTGATGCATCCCAATTATTTGCGTTGGCGGCGCGGTTCCAGTTACAGCCGCGGTTCATGACGATAATGAATTGTTTGGGTTCATCCTGAATTGCCCTGGAGTACCCAAGTGGGAGTTTGTCACACGGGTCCTCCCCCAGAGCCGGGTTGTAGGAGTAATTTGGGGAAGATGCATCGAGGTCTAGTGGATCTACCCATCCAAAGATAACGTCTGCATAATCACAGGATACCAGCTGCGAAAAACGAAAACTGGTAATCCCAGACCAGTAGGCTGTAGCTTCCCAAACCATCACGCCGAGGTCAACAGTATCTTCCAACCCACCGGAGATCGCAAAGTTGTATCCATTTACGTTGACCCAAAACCCGGACTCAGGCGCAATGCAATAATCCAGGTTAGGTGTGCTCCAGCGGAATGACTCATTCCGGAGACAATAGGTCCCCGTTGGGCAGGCCGCATTGATATCCTCCGGGTTCCATGCATCAATACCATATTGAACCGTGGTGTTATTGGGTTGAGCGCCGCTACTGCCGCCTGAACTGCCACCGGATGAGCCACCCGTGCCGCTACCGGCGGAATCCTTAACCAGTTCGAGGGAATAGGAACCCGTTTGGTCTCCGACACCCCCCGCGCCAATCAAGTAACGTCCGGTGACCGGCAGGCTGTAAGACTGGATGAATGAGTTAAGCGTTCCGCCATAATCATCGTTGGCGGTCAATAACGCCACATCCGGCGACCACAGGTTGAGATAGGAATCCATCTCGCTGCTCTGCATGAAGATACTGACCACGTCCCCCGCCTGGCCGTTGAAATACCAGATATCGCCTTCATTGGTGGTCACCGCATCCTGAATCAAATCCCCGTAGTACAGAGTTCCTTCATAGACATAATCCTGGCTGGGTGCCGCAGATACAGAGATTGCCCCCGCAAACAAGCAAAGAATAGCAAACCCCGTGATGAACAGCCTTGGCATGCGCATGGCACATCCTTCCTCCCGGCAGGCCAGGCTTCGGGTTGAAATTATTATATGGACGGTCTGAATCAAAAGTCAAGCCACTACGAAAAATTTGATAATCTTCTAGCCACCTGACAGTTTCAAAATCATCGATAAATACAGGTAGGGGCTGGGGCGGGTAAACCGTTTGTCATCCGCCTTTCAATAAAACGCAATCCGATCTGAAAGATGCTCAAATCTC
>SCUK01000056.1 GCA_004297445.1 Anaerolineae bacterium
CGTTTCTCCGCCCGTCCCCAGCGTTGCAGGATTTCACCCTTGCAGTACCGGCACTGCTTCGGCCGTTCGAAGGATTCGCGCTTGACTTTGGGCAGTTGTAATATGACAATGGACATGGAAGGCCTTTTGTGGATTGTTGTGACAAACTAATCCTACAAGAGGTCTTTCTTTTTCTCAAAACCCACCGTTTATGGGACAGTCACGTATGGGGGATCAATCGCAGGTCACATCCACGCCCGCCTCCGGGGTTCGTCCCTCTTCCCATCGGCGGTTGAATTCCTCAATATATAGCCGCGCCACGTCCGGGCTGGCGATAACCAGCAGGTTCTCGTCGTTGCTCTGGTCGGCATTGGCGGAAAAGTTGAACGAGCCGGTGGCGACGATTGTCTCATCGATGATGACCACTTTGTGGTGCAGCAGCCGCGGGTTGCCATCCATGCGCACCGGCACTCCGGCGCATACGAAGGGCTGCATCTCGCTATAGATGGTTTTGGACCCCAGCGTTTCGAATACGCCTGCAACGTCCAGCCCGAGCCCGGCCTGTACCCGCATGATGAATCCCAGCGCTTCGTGCGTGAATGAGAACGACATGAAGCGGACGCTCTCCTGCGCGCCGTCTACCAGCCGTGCGAGCTCGCTCATCACATTGTCTTCGGGCCCGAAGAACACTTGCACCGGCACACCTTCCACAATGGCCCATTGCTCGGCGACGTTGGATGGCGAACGCGGCCCGAACTGCCCGGCCAGCATTTCGGTGAACTCGCGCTCGTAAATCGCCGCGGCTTCTGGCGCATGCAGCACGATGACGTTGTTGTTGTTCAACTGCGTATCATTGTGGGTAATGTTCGTTGAACCGGTCCACACGGTTTCCCCGTCAATCACAATGAACTTGTTGTGCATCAGGCCGGTGCGGTTGTCTGCCAGCACAGTGATGCCGGCATCGCGTAGTCGGGCGAACTGGCCGTGACCTTCGTCCGTGTCTGCCACCAGGCCGTATTCGTTGTCCGTGATCCAGATGACTTCTACGCCGCGCTCATGAGCCGCAATCAGGGCATCCGCTACCGGGTCCAGATTGAATTCGAAGGCGACAACATGGATGCTGGTCTGCGCACCGTTGATGAGACTGATGAGCCGGTTGACGATTTCATCGCCGGCGCCCAGTCGGCGCGGCTCGGTGAAATACACCTCCCAGAGCGGCGGCAGGGCCACGGTGGGTGAAGGCTCAACTGTGGGCAGCGGCGCTTCCAGCGTGGCCGTGGGGGGCAGCACGCTCAGAATCGGGTCAGTGGTGGCGGTGGGACTCGGGCCGCTCTCGGTTGGCAAATCGGCCAGCAACGGCGTAGGCGAGAGGTCAAGGGTTGGGAAGGCCGGCTGGGTGGCGGGCGGCTCAGTGGCTGGGGCGGCTGTGGGGGAGGCATCTTCGGCCACCGAGGTGAACGCGGCTTCTGCGAACACCGCTTCTGCGGTGGCCTGCATTTCGGACATCGTGAGTTCGTCGTCGCCGAAGGTCACATCGGCGCAGGCCGTACCGACCAGCGCGAGAGCCAACAGCAGGGTGATTACACGCCACACGCGATGCGCCATGCGAGGATTATACAGGGAGGGAGATGGGCCTGCCGGATGCGGCGGGCGTCAATGTCTGCGGTCAGTCTTCGCGGCGCTGGTTGAAATAGTCCCGGCACCAGCGCTGCAGGGCAGGTTTGTCCGTCGCCCATTCAAACGCGCCAAACTCGTTCACGCGCAGGTCACGCGCCGGGTCATAATCCGATTCGACCAGAATCTGGTTGCGATGCCCATACAGCCGGTCAACCGTAGACCCGTGCCATTGGTGGAACAGGCTGGCCTCCGTATACCCGATGCTGCGTTCCACGCGTGCGTGAATGGCGTCCGCCCACTCGCGCAGCGCGCGGCCCATGCCCGGCGGCAATTGGCTAAATGGAATGTGCTCTGCGCCGCTGTACAGCGCCAGCGCAATGAGTAGATCGCCACCGCCGGTGATTGCGCCATCGAAGAATCCCAGGCCGTCGAATATATCCCGGCGGGCAGCCCACGCAAAGCCGGTGTGGCCGCGTTCTTTGTAAGAGGGAACCGCCGGGTACCCTTTGTGGGCCACGCCCCAAGCCATGCTGTGATAGCGCTGGCCTTCCTCACGTCCCACCGGTAGCTGATTCAAATGTTCCGCTGCTGGCCCCTTTCCCGTATGCATACGCGTGTACGTTGTAAAGGGCTGCACAACCAGATATTCCTCCAGCAGGGCTGCCGTCTTGTTCGCCCAGTCGCCCGGGGTAAGGAGAACATCATTATCCATCCACACCACTTTGTCGCAGTCGTCCGGCAGGTTTGCCAATGCAATATTAAGCAGCCGTTCTTTCTGCCACAGCACCGCGCCGCCCTTCCCCTGAATCAGCAAATCTGCATCGTCAGCGTGGAGCTCGAACCCGTTGCCCATGGCCGCTTCCACAGCCAGCAAAGGCACACCCTGCTGGCGCAATGCCGCCCGGAACTGGTCGTAGTTTCGTTTTCGCGAGGTGTATCCTGCCGGGTTGTAATACGAAGTGATTGCCCACAACCTGCCCGGCAGGCGGCGCGGCCGGCGCGGCGGCGGGGCAACCGGCGCAGAATGGGCCAGCGCCGCCCGTTCCGGGTCGCGTAGCCAGTAATAGAATTTGACCAGCGGCACGGCGATGAACCGTTGGATGGCCCGCATCACCGGGTGGGCGGCTAACCAGGCGCGCAGGCGCGGGTTGTGGACGAATCTCATAATCGCGTGGGGCGGAAATTGCCCTGATCCCCCTGCTTGCTGCTCCGGGTGTGTTCAGTTTCGTGTTGGGGCATGAACGAAGAAATTATACCTGCTCGGATTCCGGCGCGCCCACCAACCCGCGTCCGTGCAGGGTTTGGAAGGCGACGAACCCGATAAGTAAGGGAAACCAGAACGTGAGGGCGCGGTAGGCCAGGGTGATGACCGTGGCCCGCCCCAGCGGCACATTGAGCGAGACCAGACCCAGTGGCATCAGCGTTTCCACCACCCCAATCCCGGCCGGGGTGGGCGAAACCACGGTGAACAGGTATCCGATACTGAACCCGCCGATGATGGTGCCCGCCGAAAAGGGCGTGGTGAAGGCCAGGAACATCAGCACCAGCACAGCGATGAATAAGACGCGATGGGTCAGACTGAACAGGAGCGGCAGTAGGAAATTGCGCTTCCGGCTTCGCATCTGCAATAGCGCTTCGGCCATGTCCTGAGCAAACGAATGCGTGCGCTTCTCATCAACGAACGCTGGCCGGCGCAACCAGGCGGCCAGCCGGTTGGCAATTCGCGCCAGCCGCAGCAACGCGCTTTCCAATCGTTCGGCAGATTTTAAACCCAGCGCCATCAGCACTACCAGGGTCACCGCCACTGTGCTGAGAGTGAAGGTCGCCGCGATTTCGCTGGCATCCAGCGTGTTGCGCCGAATGAGCACGATAATGCCCAGCGCCAGGACGAGCATAAAGCCGAGCAGGTCATACAGCATGTAAAACGTGGCGGCAATTGTGGCGCGGCCAACTGGTTGGCCGCGGCGGTGCGCTTCGCTGGCCAGCAGCGCCACCGACGAGGCGCCTACACTGGGCGCCACGATGTTAATGAACGAGGCGGCCGCCGCCAGCGGAATAAGCCGCCATACGCTTTCTTCAATGCCCAGCGCGTTGAAGATGGCTTTGTACGAGAGCGCCATATTCACATTGACCAGCGCCACCACCCCCAGCGCTAACAGGATCAGCTCAAAGTCACCGCGGCCCAGTGCCGCCAGTTCGGCGCTCAGGCTGCTGAAGTGCAGGGAAATGAATCCGGCTCCAGCAAACAGGACAATGAGAATCAGGATGCGGCGTATCATGGGCGCGGGCATTATAACCCTGCGAATTCAGGCGAATTCGATTTTCAATCGTGTTTTCGCAGAAATACGACCCGATTAGTTGGATTTTCCTGTTCCCTATTTACTTGCTTTTTCAATGGTGCTATAGTCGATAAGTATTATCCTGTTGGGCTGACTCTCTTGCACGCCCGCCAATAACTGGGCCAGCCCTCGCCATTATGGCAAACAACGCACCGGGACGCAGCAGACTTCTCTCACTCTCGTTCTTCTTGTTCCTCATTGCCCTGCTCGCGGCGGGCGGCTGGTTCTGGCTGACCACTCCCCAGCCTGATGAAATCGGATACTTCTCGCATGTCGCAATAGCCATCCTCAGTCCGGCCGACCAGGGTTCGGTTTCGATGCTCACGCCTACACGGGTGGTTATCGAGGTTGTCTCCCCTTTGCAGCCTTCCACGATTCAATTGTGGGCTGACCAAGCTCTGGTAGGGCAGGCCGAACCCCAGCCAACCGGCGCCTACAGTTGGCAGGCAACCATCGAGTGGCTGCCCACCAGCCGCGGTGAGCACATCCTGTTTGCCCGCACCCGATCTGGCAATGACGATGGGGTCATATCGAATCCAGTAACGCTGGTGTCGGGCAATGCAGATTCAGCCATCTCGGTGGAAACTTATCGCGCCCAGCCCGGCGATACGCTCGCCAACCTGTCTATCGTGTTCGACGTCCCCCTTCCTGACCTGCAAGCCTACAACGGCGGCCAGGACGCCGATCAGCCTCTGGAGCCCGGCACGCCCATCACCCTGCCGGGCGATATCCTTAACCTTCCGGGGGAACAGGCCAACCCATTTTTTGCTCCCGCGCCGGAAGAGGATACTGGCATTCCTTCGCAGGCTCCACAGGTAAGTACATCCGTGAAGGACTGCCACGTGACGCTGCAGGTCACTGACTCGTTTTCGGATGAATCCGGTTACCGCCTGTATAAGTACGCCGCCAACACGGGCAGTTGGCTGCTGTTCGATTCGGTCGGGCCGCAGCAAGGGACTTTTGCCTATACCGATGAAGAGCCCGCCTATGCTGAAAGCAAGGTCCTGTATTACGCCGAAGTATTCGGCCCTTCGGGGGTGTACGCCAGCCAGCCCGCCAGCGCCGTCGGCTCTGCTCAATGCGCTGACTCAGACTGGACGGGCCTGTCGCTGGAAGGCGGCCTATTAGATGTGCCGACCACCTACAGCGCCACCTACCTGTACGTATCGGTGGATGGCGGCGAACACCAGCGTATACCCTCTGACCCGGATGACTTCGTTTCTCCCAGCGCGGACGGCTACGATTTCGCGCCGTTCTTGGATGAGCTTAATATCAGCACCTGGGGAAACCCCGTCTTACTAACTTTCGAGGCCTGGGGCTGGAAGGACGGGCAGGTCGGACTCATTGGCAAGGGCGAAGGGCAAATTACCGTCGGCACCGGGTTGCGGACCTTCGCGGCTTCGCCTGGGACCAGCACGCTGGAGATTTCCAAACTCAGCCAGCACAGCGATGTCAGCCCGTGGGTCATGACCACCGGCATCTACGCCCATACATGGGAATTCAAGTGGTCGAGCCAGATACCCGGCGTCACTGAGGGCAAACTACAGATTTCGCTGGTGCCATTTGGCAGCGGTGCCGCAGCCAACCCGACCGGCCTCGTTGCCGAGCAGACCGTGTCCATCGGTGTTTTCACGTTCGATTTCTCCAAGATTCTCCCGGCGGCCGCCCCAACCGTGGTCAACGTTGAAGCGCAATCCCTCCCGCCGGTCATTGACCTGAATCCGGTGGCTGTCGGCGCGTACCCGGGGGCACAGTCCGAGTCGGAAGAAACCGAAACAATCGGCTTCAACGTCCTGTTGATTAAGGCATTGCTGGACCAGACCGTAAACTACTACATTCGCGTGATTCCCACCGCCAACCAGCAGCCCATCGGCCAGCCCAGCAACTCGGTTGTGGGGCAGTATGACCCCGTGGCCGCCGGGAACATAGAGATTGACCTCACCCAACCGGAAAAAATCGAACCCGTTTACCAGGCGACCATTATTGAATACGCCCCGCCGGACTATGAAGACCCCAATCGCTGGGGGTGCGTGGTGGTGGTGGCGCATGATGATGCCATCCTCAGCAAGTCTCCCAATGGGGCGGCCTGGAAAGCCGCCATGCCCATTGGCAAGGAAATGTGCCCCAAGGCGTATTCAGGCGCCGCGAAAAGCGCGTGGGAGCAGTTCTCGGAAGACATCCTGGGCGGCCTCAAGTCCGTTTTCAATGCGGTTGCGGGAATCTACAACGACATCAAATCCTTTGCGATTAACCTGGCCTTGCAGGCCCTGCCTTGTGGACCGGTCGAATCGGTGTGCAAGATGGTCGTCACGGCCGCGGTGGATTATGGCCTGGCAAGCGTGGGCCTGCCGCCCAACCTGCCGGACTTCGATAAGTTCGTAGACGCGGCCAAAGGCGATATCGTGGACATCGCTACCGAGGAAGCGCTTAAGAACTCCCCCGTCCCCTGTGATGCCATTTGCGAGCAGGCCCTGCGCGCCGGCATTGAAGCCGCCATTGACAAGGGTCTGGAGACCATCAAGAACACCTCGATCGCGCCATCCTGCGTTAGCGAGCAGATCGCCCACGAACACGGCCGCGAACCGTTCTGCCCGCCGGCAGGCATCATCGTCAAACCGGCGCCCTTTGCCAGCAACCGTTCCCCGGTGGTGGTGGTGGAGGTTAGCCGTATCCCCGGTTCGGTGATTCCATCGGATTACCCCACCTGCCTGTTGACCGTGGGCATAACCGCGTCCAAATATTTCCCAGCAGGCACACAATGGGGGCCGGTGGGCAAGAGCATGGAAATCAGCGGTCAGACGATAGTGATGGACCCCTGGCATGGGGATGGCATCGTCGTGCCGCCGCTGGCCCAGGGCGAAACGTTCCAGTTCGTTGCCGTCCTGGACAAAGTCTGGCTCTACACCTTGCCCTGGACCGAGCAACTCTGGAAAAATCACTGGACCAGCCCGCCCATTCTGGAAGATTGGTATGAAATCATCCGCCACGCCGATGGAGAGGTAACGGCCGGCAGCGCCATCCTCGGCAACCAATCCGTCGCGCCCGGCAGCGCATGCATTCAACCCGACACGTTGCAGGTAGAACTGCCTTGATGCCCATCCGCCGCCTGATAGTTCTCGCAGTCGTGCTAATTCTCCTGGCTGCCTGTGCCCCCTCCACGCCGGAAGCCGCAACCGGCGGTCCCGCAGCGTGGCTGGATTCACCGCTCAATGGGAGCCAGTTTCCGGTGGGTGAGGTGCTGGTTATCGGGCATGCCAGTGGGGCGGAAGGGGTTCAGGCTCTCGAACTCTCTGTGGATGGCGAAATCCTCAAGGGGGAAGAAGTCACTGCCGCGCCCGGCGCGCTGGTCTCGATTTCGCTCAACTGGCAGGCAAATTCCCCCGGCGTGCACACTGTTTCGTTGCGCGCCAGCAGCGCTGCCGGCTGGGGCCCGCGTGCCGATGCGCTCATCACCATCCTGGACGTGCGCGCCACCAATACGCCGGCATCGCTCGGCCAGCCCTCTTTGGTCACGCCCACGCCCCCCAGCCTCGTGGACAGTCTGCCGACGCCAGAAGTGACCGTGAGCAATACCCCGGCTTCGCTGGGACAGCCGGCGCTGGCTTCCAATACGCCCAGCCTGATTGACCTGCTGCCTTCGGCGCAGGTCACGCTGACCAATTCCCCCGTGGCCTTGGGCCGCGCCACCTCCACGCCCGCCCCGGTAACCGCGACGCCGTCTGCCACCAGCACCACCCGGCCCACACAAACGCTGACGCCCTCCAGGACGGCTACCGGCGCGCCTTCGCGCACGCCCTCCAAGACTCCAACCGCTGTGATCTCACGCACTCCGACGCGTACACCTACTCGCACACCGACTCGAACCCCCACAAGGATTCCGACCCGGACTCCGACAGTCATTGCGGGGTGTACGAACAAGGCCGCCTTCGTGAGCGAGACAATCCCGGATGGCACGCAGTTCGCGCCGAACACAGCCTTCACCAAGACCTGGACCGTACGCAATACCGGAACCTGCACCTGGGGGGCGGGCTATCAACTGGTCTTCGACGGCGGCCAGCGGATGGGCGCGCCGCTTTCCATGGCCCTGCCCGCCAGCGTGCTGCCCAACGGGCAGGTCACGATTTCCCTCTCGCTCACATCGCCTGCCAATCCCGGCTCATATCAGGGCGACTGGATGCTGGCAAACAGCGCCGGCGTTCAGTTTGGCGTGGGCTCAAGCGGCCAGACGCCCATCTGGGTATTGATTGAGGTGGTGAGTGGCGTCACGCCCACATCTCAACCGGACACGCGGTCGCCCAGTGTATCCGTTACCTACCAGCCCAACGAGAGGGGAATGCCGAACAGCCGTCAGGAAATCACGTTAACGGCCACCGCTGCGGATAACGTGGCCGTCACGCGCATTGAAATATTCTTCTACACGTCCAATGGGACAGAGACCCGCGTGGCGGTGTGCCGCAACGTCACCACCTGCGAGGTCATCATCGGCCCATTTGCTGTCGGAGACTATGTGTTGTACGCCCGCGCCCGGGATGCGGCCGGCAACGAGACCACCACGCCGGTCCAACCCATTCATGTATTTGCCGTAGTGAATTAGTTTCGGCAACTCCCGGGGTGTTGCCCGCTTGAGCCCGTTGAGCGGGATACAGATATCCATCGCGTTCTTTTTCGCTGAACCGAACGTCGGTGAGCGGCACGCAGACATGAGTATAATAAGGTTGCGCCGAGAATGGCCTTACTGCGGCGATCTGCCTTCCCCATACCCTATCATCGAATCAGCCCGGCAGCGACCTCGTGCGCGGAGGAGGAGCGGTCTATGCCAGTTGGACGAATCCGGTTTTTGTCAGCAATTGCATTGCTCTTGTTGCTGAGTTGTAACCTGCCCACCGTCGCCAGCGAGGACGCGCGCGGCACCCAGGTGGCGCTCACCGTGGAAGCCAGCAGCGGCCAGCCCGCGGCACCTCCGACCCCCACAGCAGATCTGGGTCCGGCCCCTTCGTTTGAAGACATTACCCTCCCGGAAAGCTTGGGCACGCTGGAGCAGCGCGATGGCCGCTGGTATCTCAACGACCAGCCTGTTGCGCTGGTCAATCATCAAAACGCTGATGGAAGCGTTGAGGTCTGGCTTACCAACGAGGCCGATACGACCTGGCCAGTGCTGATTCTGGGCAGCGATGGCGTCTGGCGTCTGGGCGTGGGAACGTGGAACGCGAACCTGACAATCATCAACACCACAGAAGGGGCTGTGGAGTTCAGTATTTACTTGATCAGTGGAGCAGAGCGCGAGGAGATGCTGACGGACGAGCTGACGCCCTACGAGATTTTCAACTTGGCGGCCTTGCCGCCAGGCGAGTATCAGTTCACCTTCGCGTACACAGCCGATGAGGACTTTCAACAGAGTTGCACCACCACCCTCCAACAGGATTCTCAGTTGACCTTCGTCGCGGTGCGCACCGGCATGGCGGTCAGCGACCCGGCTTTCCCGGTGCAAAGAGGCAGCGAACTGGATGTGCGCAACTCACCGCTGTGTGGAGACTGACCATGAACCGAAAACTTGCATTCTTAATTGTCGCCCTGGGACTGGCGGCGCTGGCCTGCTCTGAACTGGTGGTGACCAATCCCAGCCCGCAAAGCGCCACCATACGCGTGAGCTTACCCGACGGTTCGGTAAACGCCATCACCCTGCCCAGTACGCAATCGGCGTCCTGGGTATCGTTTGAGGGCGGCCCTTATACGATTGAAGTATTGCCTTATGAAGAGTATGTTTCCGTATTAAGGAACCTCAGCGATTCGATTGTGCAGGCGATAGTGGATGACCGGGTGACCAGCTCCGGGGATGTGCTGCAAGCGGTGCGATTGATGGGTGAAATTCGGGGTCGCATCGAACAGTTGGTTTCCGGGGGCGCAAGCTGCGAAGGTGTTTTGCCATATTCTGAATTCGAACTGTATGGCGGCCCCATCGACCCCGCAGTGGAAACGATAACTGTGAGTCTGAATTACGATACAGCCACCAACCGCTGGTCGTGTAATTAGAGGTGCTTTTCACCATGCGGCATGGTTTCCGAATCCACGGCTCAATTTTGGGCATTGAACCGGATACACCTGCGCGTTTCATCCAGTTTGCGCTCGGTGCGTATCACCCGGTTGTGGTACCCCGTTGCCATAGCCGCCCAACCTACCCCCGGACCCCTTGACCTCAAGACCCCTGGCCTTCTTTGACTTTCCGCCACACCCTCTCCGGCGTCGCCGGAATCACTTCAAGGTCTGCGCCGCAGGCATCCAGAATCGCGTTGCCCACCGCCGGGGCCACCCCGTCCATCGGGATTTCGGCCACCGCCTTCACCCCAAACGGGTGACTCGGCTCAAACGTCTCCACGAAAATCGTTTCCAGCAGCGGCATTTCATGCGCCTGGAAGATGTGATACTCGCGCAGGTCGCGCTCGCGGGCGCGGCCCTTCTCATCGTACAGCATCTCCTCGCATACCGCGTAACCCAATGACTGCGTCATGCCGCCCTCAATCTGGCCGCTGGCCGTCACCGGGTTGATGATGATGCCGCTGTCCACCGCCATCACCAGTTTCTCCACCACCACCATGCCGGTCTCCGTGTCCACCGTCACCTCGGCGAACTGCGCCGCGAACGGCGGCGGGGCCACGGGCGAAACGTACGACCCCACGCCCATGATTTGTTCCTGGTTCTCGTGATGCAGCGAGTTGTGGCCTATTTCGGACAGTGTCACGAATCGGCCGTCCGGCGCGCTGGCCCTCTGGTCGCCCAGGTGGATTTCTCCTTCTTCCACCTCGGGTCCATCCCCGCGTTTGTTCAGCATGGCGGCAGCGCGTTTGCAGATGCGCTCGGCCACCTTGTTGGCGGCGTTCACCACCGCCGCGCCGGAAATGTACGTGGTGCTGGAGGCGTACGCCCCCTTATCGAACGGCGTGAAGTCCGTGTCGGACGAATACACCAGCACGTCATTCAGCGGCACGCCAAGGATTTCGGCGGCCATTTGCGCCAGCACGGTGTCCGAGCCGGTGCCCAGATCGGTGGCGCCCACCAGCATATTAAACGAGCCATCGTCATTCATCTTGATGCTCGCCCCGCCCATGTCGAGGTAGGGGATGGCGGTGCCCTGCATCACCATCGCAATGCCCACCCCGCGCTTCAGCCACGGTTTGCCTTCCACAACCCGCCACTGCCCATTGCCGTACTTGCTGTCCCAGCCGATGGCGGCGCGCCCCTGCCGCACGCACTCTTCTAGGCCGTTGGTCTCGATGGTCTCCGGCACCGGCGCGCGCCCCTCGCTCCAGGCGGTGCTGAACGGTTGCAACTCGCCGGAACGCAGCGCGTTTTTCAAACGAAATTCAATCGGGTCCAGCGCCAGGGCGCGGGCGATGCGCTCCATGTGACGTTCCACCGGCCAGAAGCCCTGCGGCACGCCATAGCCGCGGAACGCCCCCGCCGGCGGCGTGTTGGTGTACACGATGTCAGCGATGAACTGGATGTTGGGCTTCTCGCGGTATTGGCCGTCGCCGACATACAGCGCCATCGCTTTGTGGCCGGTGTTGCCGGTCACTGTCAGGGCGTGGCAGCCGTAGGCGCCGGTGTCGCTCAAGGCGTACATGGCGTTGGCGGTGATGGTGCCATCGTTCTTCACGCCGGTCTTCATTTTGATTCGCATCGGGTGCCGCGAGCGCGCCGCGATGAACTCTTCCTCGCGGGTGTACTCATAGGTGACCGGGCGGCCGGTGGCGATGGTGAGATGCGCCGGCACGTCTTCCATCAGCACTTCCTGTTTGCCGCCGAACCCGCCACCGATACGCGGCTTGATGACCCGGATGCGCTTGATGGGCAGGCCCAGCACCGGGGCCAGTTGCCGCCGCACGTGGAACGGCACCTGGGTGCTGGTGCGGATGACCAGCCGGTCGTCTTCATCCCAATGTGTCACCGCCACATGCGGCTCGATGCTCACCTGCTGCACTTTCGGCACTTCGTAGTCAAATTCGAAGATGTGGTCGGCGTCCTTGAAGCCCTGCTCCACGTCGCCGATGTCAATATGGATGTGCGCCGCCAGGTTGCGCTTGGCCTCCGACTCGGCGAAGTCCACGTATTCTGGCTCATCGTGAATCAGGGTCTTGTTGTCCAGCGCCTGCCGCGAATCAAAGATGGCGGGCAGTTCTTCGTATTCCACCTCAATCAGTTTCAACGCCGCCTCTGCGATTTCCGGCGTTTCGGCGGCCACCATCGCTACCCGGTCCCCCACGAAGCGCACTTTGCGGTCCAGCGAAAATGTGTCCAGCGGGCCGGGAATCGGGTCGGACTGCCCGGCGGTGGAGTACACCACGCGCGGCACGTCCTGGTGGGTGAGCACCGCCGCCACGCCGTCCAGCGCGCGCGCTTTGCTCACGTCAATCTTCTTGATGAGGGCATGCGCCACCGGGCTGTGCAGCACCTTGGCGTGCAGCATGCCGCGCTTCTCGATATCTGCGGCGAACGCCGGTTTGCCCTGCACCAGTTTGACCGCATCTACTTTCACTTCCGGCCGCCCCACCCGCTGCCAGCCTGCGGTCTGCGGCGCAACCACCACCCGCGGCAACACCTGGGTCGCGGTCTGGGTTGAGCCGGGGCCGGTGCGCGGGGCGTGCGGTTCGCCGCCCGGCGGGGTGAACAGCAGGTCGATGTCGTCCAGGCTGAAGAGCGTGCCGCTTTCGGCGTCGCCGCGCAGCACGGCGGCGGCATGCAGCACCGCTTCCACCGGTTTCACGTAGCCCGTACAGCGGCACAACACGCCGGAGAGCGTCTCGCGCACCTCGGCTTCGCTGGGGTTGAGGGTGCGCCCAAGCAGTTCTTTGGCCGCCAGCGCCATCGCCGGCGTGCAGAAGCCGCACTGGATCGCGCCACTGTCCACAAACGCCTGCTGGATGGGGTGCAGGCCGGCGGTGGTCTTCCAGCCCTGCTCCGGATGTTCACCCATACTTTCTATCGTCTCGACGGTGTGGCCCTCGGCCTGCGCCGCCAGCGTCACGCACGAGTTGACCGGTTTGCCGTCCAGCAGCACGGTGCACGCGCCGCACTCGCCCGTCTCGCAGCCGTGCTTCACGCCAAATACTCCTTCGCCGCGCAGCGTTTTCAGCAGCGAATCGCCCGGAGCGGCGTCAGTTTCTAAGATGAGACTGTTTACGGTGAGTGATAATTTCATAGGTATCCTTCTTGTTTATCTAGAGGGTTAATCCTTGGAGACTAAGAAAGTCATTCCATGATTGGATGCAGGCTTCAGCGAGTTCAAAAGCGTCTATTACTGAACCATTAAGTTCAATGAACCAGTCAAATCCAATACGCGTCGGCTCCGAACCAAGTGAGATTCTGATTTTCTTCGTACCAAACTCTGGAATCTGTCCACTACGTGGTGGACGGTTCAGATTCAGGTGCTTGATACTATTACACAGATCCGCACAAATTTGAAGATTTTTATCCTTGTTTATATGATCATCAACTTTATCTCGGATTTGTTTGTCAACTATATTGTCATTTTTTATCCAGTCTTTCAGATGATAACAATTCATGAAAAATGCAAGAATTTCATCCTCGTAATACCTTGAATCTCGGTCATGGAGCCGACCATTCTTGGTTTCCTTCAATCTCTCAAACCAACGATACATTCGCTGATATTGTTCTTGCCACTTCATGGTGGTGATCATCTACTGGTACTTCCTCACGAACTCAACTGGCTTCTACCTGCATGGCGCTGACCATTTCACCAGCGTACATAAATCGATCTTGCGACTCTTTTGCCATGGCTCGCATGATTGCGGTTGCTGCGGCTTGAGGGAGTTCTGGTACCTTGTCCCGCGGATCAGGTGCAGGTTCCATCATATGTGCCATCACCAGCGCCCCCGGGTTGCTGTGCCTGAACGGCAGTTCGCCCGTGAGCATCTGGTAAGCCATAACGCCCATGCTGTAAACGTCCGCGCGACCGTCGAGATTTGCCTCGCCGCGTATTTGTTCCGGAGAGATATAGTCCAGCGTTCCCATCAATCCGCCGCTTTGTGTGAGATGAGCCGCTCCGGCAGTCAGTCGGGCGATTCCGAAGTCCATCAGTACGGCTCTTTGGCGTCGCCCGGAACCGGAGGCCGTGGTGGCGTCAATCATCACATTGCTTGGCTTGATATCGCGATGGATGATTCCAAGACCATGGGCATAATCCAGGGCGGCGGCAATGTCTGCCAGCAAGGGAAGGCCCTCGGTGAGGTCCAATTTCCCCTGTTGTTTGAGCAGGTTGCCAAGATCCAATCCTTCCACGTATTCCATCACAATGTAGGGATTGCCGTCGCGTTCTCCCATGTCATACAAAGTGACGATATTCGGGTGATTGAGTTTTGCCACTACCTGCGCCTCTCTCAAGAAACGCTGGTAAGCAGTATCGTCGCCCTCCAGATCTGCCGCCAATACTTTGATGGCAACCGTTCGATTCAGGGTCGGGTGTTTGCCCAAATACACCTGTCCCATCCCGCCTCTGCCAAGCAGGTCAATCACGTTATAGGCGCCATAAGTAGAGGCAGGTTCTGTAGTTTTTTCGGGCGTCGACAGGTTGCGGTGATATTCCTTGACCGCTTTCACATAGTCCAGTTCAATGCCGTAGAAGCGGCGATCCACCAATCGTCGTAGCCAGGTGCGTACCGGGCCGAACAAGCCAACCACCAGCGCTGTGGCGAGGATTGCTGAAGTCACGGCTTGTTGGCCGCCAAGCAGTAGCGCCAGCCCGCCCCGCAGCAAAAAGAATGCCCCGGCAAACACGGCGCCCAGTCCGGCCGTGAGCAAGCCATACACAACCGCACGGTTGACGTAAAAGTTGATGTCCCACAGGCGGTATCGGAGTATGGAGACCGTCAGCGCGACGCCGGTCATCACAAACAGCCAGGTACTGAACAACGGTATGGCGAGCATGTGGAAAACCATGCGCCCGAGTCCCGGCTGCGTCGAAAATGGAAAGAGAATCGGCAACAAAAGCGTGCGTATCCCGAACTCACTGATGGGCCGGAGCGGAAAGACCCAAGTGACCCATTTTATTTGCTGTTTCTGGGCTTCATCCGTTGTATGGAAGTATCGATATAGCGAAGCCCCGGCCCCCACAAAGATGACCAGCAGCGGAACAAGATCGACAATTATCGGGCCGGAATATTCCGGTGGAAGGAACGCGTACCACAGCATGAACCAAATCATGGGGATGGAGAACCATTTTGTCCAACCCGGCAGAAAGCGTCCGTTCGGGAAGACGAACATGATGAGCGGGCCGCTGATGATGACTAGCGCGGCCATCAGGCTGTCGACCAGGCCCCAGGGCGCGACATCAAAAAGGGGTAGTTTGATGCTCGCCAGCGAAATCAGAAATAGCGAGACATAGAGAGCCAGCCAGTCATCATTGCGCAGCCAGGCCAGCAGAAGACCGGAACCTATAAGTGCAACTACGCTGGGGATTGTGTCGACTAGGATGAAATACCAGGCATAGAATTCTTGGGAGAGGCCCGCGTTGTTTAGGATTTCCACTTCTTCAGGAAAGAGATTCCCGGGAAAGCAAAAGCCTTGATCACAGACGTACAGCCGGTCTTCCAGGATATGGCTTGCCGAGCGAACCTGCACATACAATACCAGAACGACTGAAATCAACCAGATGACGCGGACAATCCACAACGCATTACCGGTCAGCCGGGTGGAGGTAAGCGACATTGAGTTTTCAGTCTTGTTTTTCAAGAATAGCTCCGCCTATTCCGGTTGCGTTGCGCTACATCCACCTTCTGCGGCGCATCCAGGCAATCATCACCAGCGGCAGGCCGAGCATGATGCCCATGGTGATGAAGAATGCCGTCTTTCCGGTCCATTCGTCAAAGGGATAGGTGGGCCCAAAGAAGTTCATCCCGAAGAACCCGGTGAGCAGAGTAAGCGGCAGGAAGAATGCGGTCAGGATGGTGAGGGCGCGCATGATGTCGTTCATGCGGTTGTTCACCAGGGAAAGATAAGTCTCCACCGCGCTGGACACCAAGTCCCGCATGCTCTGGATGTGGCCTTCCAGCCGCACGTAGTGGTCCTCCACATCGCGGAACAGCACCCGGCTGCGGCGGTCAAACAGGCTCATGTCGCCGCGCGCCAGCTTGGTGTAAACATCGTGCTGGGGTTCCATCACCCGGCGCAGGTCAAGCAGCAGGCGCTTAGTGTCAAACGCCACTTCCAGTAGGGCCGGGTTGGGCGCCTTAAATACCTGGTCGTCAATGTAGTCCAGCGTTATGGTCAGTTCATCGATGAGCTGGAGGAAGTCATGCACGATTTCATCCGAAAGGCGGTAAAAAAGATAATCATTGCCGCGCTTGATGAAGCGGTCATCATGCATCAGTGATACCCAGGTGCGTTCAATCGCCGGCACATCATCGGCGCGATAGGTGATGAGATAGTTCTTGCCCACAAACAGGTCCAATTCGGCCAGGGGCATTTCCAGCACGCCATCGTCGTGCTTCATGACTCCCCGCAGAGCCATGTAAATCGATTCGTCCCAGTCATTGACCTTGGGCACATGCGATTCGCTCAGGGCGTCTTCCATCGCCAGCGGGTGAAACCCGAAATGACTTTCCCAGTAGGCCTCGGTCTCCGTGGGCGACTCATCCAGCATATCCAACCACAGAAACCCGCGGCGGGACTTCAACAGCCGCCGCAAATCTGCCGGGTCGGCCTCGACGACTTTGGTTCCATTGCAGTGCAAAAGACGCTTCATAGATTACCGTCCTGTGGTCATGGGGTTCTGTGGTCGCGTGGTCAAGAAGTCATCCTCGTGGAAGTGGACAACCTCACCACCAGGCTACAAGACTTTCTTGACTTTCAAGAAACCACCGCGTTCTTCGTTGGCTTTCGTCACCGTATCGTGGTTGCCGATGACCACCACATGCCCTCGGTCGGCAATGGCGGCAACGGCGTCAGCAAACTCATTGAAGTGCTTGGATGTCGTACTCAACACCTCGTCACGGTATTGCTGGCGCATGTCTTCGGTGTACCCGGTGAAGTGCCGCACCATGCTGGTGTAGCCCTTGGCATCCGGTAACAGGTGGGGGTCCAAATCGCCGATGGCCCCGATGATACTCTTGGTCAGTTCGTCATCGCTGAGCCGTAATTCGCGCAGGAAGTTCGCCGTCTGGTCATACACGTCCAGCGTTTGCAGCAAGTTGGGGTCGCGGTAGGACAGGAAATTGAGCACGCCGGTGGCGGGTTCAAAATACTCCATGCCGCCGTAGGCCCCACCCTGCACGCGCACCTTGTCCCACAGCCAGGTGGTGCCAATCGTCTTGGTAATAACGCTGGCCGAGCCGCTTATCTTAATGCCCAGCGATTTTAGATTCGCTCCCTTGCCCACGTAATTCACCGGCGCGGGCAGCGTGAAGCCCTCATCCTCCTCTTCCCCGGGCGCGTGCCACGCCTGCGGAGTAAATGTTTCTCCCGGCAGTCCCGCCGCAAAAGATTCCAGCGCGGGCAGCGCCTTCGCCTGTGATGCCGCATCCAGCGTGAGGTTGGCAGCCATCGCCGCGCGCTGCAACAGCGCTGCCCGCACCGCCTCCAGCTCGGCCAGCACAGAGGGCCAGTCCTTTTCCACTTTCTCCGCCAGATCGCGCAGGAAAAATAACTGCCCCAGCAGGGTAAGTTCATCCTGCAGCCAGCCGGCCTCGGTCTCGCGCCGCATCAAGCGGCGATTCACAAAACGCGTGCCCGCCGGCAGGATGGCGCTTTCAAGTTCGGATTTGTTTTCCAGCAGAATCTGCTTGAAACGCTGGGGATTGTCAAAGTTCACTTCAAGTAGGATGTCCGTCAGGATGCCGAGCATCTCCGGCGTCTTGTCCAGCGCGGCCTTGGCGCGCAGCACCAGGTAGGCGGCGCTGCCGCGCTGTTCGCGCAGCGGCTCCAGCAGCAGGCTGGCGCCCACGCCGCCGGTGTCGCGCCCGATGCGCTGCGCCAACTTCACGAAATCCTGCGATTTGGTGCCCATCTGTGTCAGCCCATCAGCGAACAGCGACAGGTAGGGCAGCAGTGTCTGCGGCACGGCGTGCAGGTCGAAGGCCAGGTCGAGGTAGACGATGCCGTTGGTAAAGACATCATGCGTGAGCAGTTTCGCATCACCCAGCGCGCCGACCTCAATGGGTAGCGGTTTGGCCTCGCGTTCCAGGTCGCTGAGTTTCAGCATCGGCAGGGTGGCCAGCGCTTCGGGCGAGTCCGGCGTGTGCTGGATTTCCATCAGCCGCTGGGTGGCGGCATGGATTCGCTGGCGGTCATCAGCCGTCAGCCCGGCGGTAATCTCTTTCAGCCGTGCAGCTTCCGCTTCGGCTTCGCGGTCATTCAATCCGGTATCCGGCTGGAGGTGGACGGTGAGGCGATGCGAGTTGTCCAGCAGGTACTGGCGAATCAGACCCTCGAAGAATTTCCCTTTCGCGGTCTTGCTCTTCACCGTCGCCAGCGGGGCGTCAAACGCCAGTGACGCGAATGGGTCGCCATCGTGCAGCCAGGTGGCGAGCGCGCGCAGCATGAGCAGCAGCCCGCGCGGGAAGTGACCAGTGTTGTTCTCGCGCAGGCGAAACTCGACGGTGTTGAGCGAGGCTGCCACGGTGTCCGGGTCAATGCCGTCCTTCGCCAGTGATTCGAGCGTGTTCAGAATCAGCGCCGACACTTTGTCCACATCGCCGGCCTTCACGCCGCGCAGACCGGTGCCGAACACCAGTTGGCGCAGGTCGCTCTCCAGACCCGGCCCGGCGATGTCTTCACCCAGCCCGCTATCAATCAGCGCTTTGCGCAGTGGCGAGGCCGGCGTGCCGACCAGGATGTGGCCGAGGATGCTGAGCGCCAGGTTGGTTTCCGGGTCGTCATCCGGCGGCAGGCCCCAATTGAGCGTGATGAAATGCTTTTCGGCGTCTTCCTCGCCGGCGGGGTAGGGGGCCGCCACCGCGCGCGCCGCGCCAAACGCGACCTGCACGCCTACAGTAGAATCGACAGGTTTTGCCATGTAACCGGACAAATAGCCGGCTAGGCGGTTCAGCCGCTCCTGCGGGTCGTCATCGCCGTACCAGAAGATGCGCGCATTGGAAGGATGATAGTAAGTCTCCCAGAATCCCCTGAATTGCGCATAGGTAAGGTCCGTGATGATTGCCGGGTCACCGCCGGAGTTGTATCGGTAGGTGTTGTCCGGGAACAGCCCGTTCTGGATGGCCTCAAACAGCCGCGCATCCGGGTTCGACATCGCGCCCTTCATTTCATTGAACACCACGCCCTTGAAGATGATTTCGCCGTCCGCTTCTTCTAGGTGCAGATGCCAGCCTTCCTGATTCAGGATGTGTTCCAGCAATCGCGGGTGCAGCACAGCATCGATGTAGACATCCACCAGGTTGTACAGATCCTGCGTGTTCTGGCTGGCCACCGGGTAGCACGTCTTGTCCGGGTAGGTGAAGGCGTTCAGGAAAGTATTGAGCGAGCCCTTAATCAGTTCAACGAATGGTTCTTTGAGGGGATATTTCTCCGAACCGTTCAATACGCTGTGTTCAAGGATGTGCGGCACGCCGGTACTGTCGCTGACCGGGGTGCGAAAGGTGATGCCGAATACCTTGTTCTCGTCATCATTCTCAATGGACAGGTATTGCGCGCCGCTGGCCTTATGCCGGTACAGCGTGCCTTTGGCGTTGAGTTCGGCGAGCGTACGTTCCTGGATGATTTCAAATTCGGGGTGGCTCGGCATAAGCGTTCCTTCTGGTGATGTTTGAGTGAGAAAGGTAATTCGTAATCAGCTATTGATAATTACTTCTCTTCCATTTTCAAGCCAGCCAGTGCCCGCGTTGCCAGCGTCTTAACCACATCCATGCGATACTCGGCGCTGGCCCATTCGTCGGCGGCGCTGAGCGCCGCGTTTTCAGCGGCGATGGGCAGGCCGGTGGCATCCTGTCCATCCAGTGCCACAAACGCCGTTTTGCCCCAACCCCCCAGCCCCATGCGCGTCCGGCCGCTGGGCCACTGCGCCACTGCGACCGCCGCGATGGGCAGATCCGCGGGCGTGCGGGCCACGTACTCATAGGCCAGTCGTGCATTTATCGGTATCGTGATGGTCGTAATGAGTTTTCCGGGTGCTTCGGCCCGCAGGGGTAGGAAGTCCCCCAGGCTTTGTGTCTTGTCTCCGGGCTGCCACAGTAACTGGGCATCCAGCGCCAGCATCGCGACGGCAAATGGGCTGCGGCCATCCGAAGCGGCCAGCGCCCCTGCCACCGTGGCCGACTGGCGCAGGTTGTACGCTGCCTCATGCCGGATGGCGGCGACCAGCGCTGCCGGCAGTCCCTCGGTGTCCAGCAGCGCCTGCAATGTGGCCGTCGCGCCGATTTTCAGCCCGTTGCCCTGCTTCTCGATTTGGTTCAGCCCCAGTGCCTGCAAGTCCACAACCGCCACAGATTCGTCCGATGGCGCGCTCAGCACCGTGCCGCCGCCCAACGGCACGGTGCGCGGCGTCTTGCGGTTGAGCAATTTCAACGCCTCTTCGAGCGATTCAGGGCGATGGTATTCAAGGATCATTCTGCCACCTCATCGGGATACACTTTCCAACCCAGTGCATCCAACTCGTCCTGCTTGAGGGCCATGCCGATATCGGCCAGAAGGCCTTCGGCTTCCGCCAGCAGGTCGCCATCTGGGCCGAACAACTGCGCTCTGGCTTCCGCCATCCGGCCGCGGTCTTTCACCTTTGTTCCGACGCCGCGCAACGGCTGGCCGATGGGCACGTGTTTGCGAAAGCGGGTGGTCAGCCGGGCGGTGTACATCAGCCGGTTGGGGTCGTCAATCATGTACGTCCGGCTCACCAGTTCATCCAGAATTGTGGCGGTGATGCCGCCATGCAATACGCCGGGAAAGCCTTGGTATTCCGGTAGGGCAGTGAATACACATTCAATCGTGTCCGGCCCGGTCACATGAAAGGTCAAATTCAGCCCGATGGAGTTTTCAGCCCCGCAGGCAAAGCACGAACGCGAGTTGGGGAGTTTGACGGTCATTTCGTCGCAAACGTGTCAATGAGTAAACGCACATCCCCGCCCACCGGGTAGAGAATCACGCTGGTCGCCCCGTGCTCGATGTATTGCTGGGCTTTGGCCCGCGCCTCGTCCGGCGTGCCCGAAGCCGTGATGCGATGGATGAGGTCTTCCGGGACGAGATGCTTGGCGGCAGAAATCTGCTCGTGTGTGGCCGGCCAGCCGAGGATTTTTTGAATCTCCGTAACCACATCCATTGAAACGCCCGAGGCTTTCGCAATATGCGGCTGCTGGGCCAGGTACTGGCACAGCAATTCGCGGGTCGTATCAATCGCTTTGTCGTGATCGTGGTCCACCGAACACACTACCAGTTGCGGGCGGTCGATGTCGTCCAGGCTGCGGCCGGCTTTCTTTGCCCCGGCTTCCAGTTGCTCAAGGGCCGCATCGTTGTATTCCGGCGGTACGCAGTAGTTCAGCACCGCGCCGTCGGCGATTTCCCCGGTCAGTTCCATCATCTGCGGGCCGGTGGCGCCAATCATGATGGGGACGTGGCGCGGCTCGCGCCGCCCATGCACCACATCCAGCTCGATTCCGTCCACATGGTGAAATTCGCCGTGGTACGTCACGCGCTCCATGTTCAGGAGTTTGCGCATTACTTCAATCGTCTCGCGCATCGCCAGCAACGGTTTTTTGCGCTCGATGCCCACGTTCTTCGCCAGCGGGTCCCACCACGCGCCGATGCCGCAAATAATGCGCCCGGGAGCCAGGTCGTCCAGGGTCAGGAAGGTGGCGGCCAGCAGGCCGATGTTGCGCGTCCAGTTGTTGATGACCCCCGAACCCACCTTGAGTTTTTCGGTAACGGCCGCGTACGCCGCCATCGGCACAATCGCATCCCGCACCAGCCGAGACTCGGCCTGCCAGACGGCTTCAAAGCCTTTTTCTTCGGCGTAGCGCACATAGTCCAGGCCATCGCGCAGGTCATGCGAGTCCTGGAGATAGAGGGCTGGTCGTTGAATCATGCGTCACCTCCTCAGGCGGTGACCCGAAGAAACAGGGGAAAGCGACTACTTGACGATTTCTTCGGGTGCTTTGGGTCGGGGTTCTTCCTCGCCGGTTAACCAGTTGGAAGCTTGTCCGTTAAGGTACGCCAGGTCTTCCGGCATGTCGATGTCGAGTGCCAGCGAGGCCAGTTCGCAAACCTTAACCTGCGCCCCGGTGGCTTCGGCCAGGGCTTTATGGCGTTCAAAAGAGCCTTCGCCAAAATCGAATTCCATCAACCCGGCCGGATTCACCAGCAGGGCGTTGGTGCCTTCATTGCGGCTGTCCGGCGCCAGCACCACCACCGGCGGGTCTTGGCCGGCTTCCAGCATCGCCGTCACATCCCCGGCGGCAAGGTTGGGCAGGTCGGCGGGCAGGATCAGCACCCCGCGCGCGTTGTAAGTGGTGGCAACCGCGGTGGCGCGCGCCAGCGCCAGGTTGAGGTGCGGCGAGCCGTCCTCGCGCAGCGTGCGGGCGCCATGCTCGCGCGCCAGCGTCAGCGCCTGCGGGTCGCGGCTTACCACCAGCACGTGCGCCAGACCGGGCACCTGGTGGAGGACATCCAGGGTATGAACCAGCAGATTTCGATTAAGGTGCGTCCGCTCATCTTCTGTGAGGACGCCGGACAGGCGGGACTTGCCGCGCCGAAGCGGCTTAACTGGGACAATGGCCCAAAAACTCATGCGGGTTGTTCCTCGCTCTTCACGGTTAAGTGAACAGGGTATTGTTTCATTGGGGGACGCGCCCGGCTGCAAACTCCAGCACTTCCTGCGCCAGCCGCAAGCGGTGTCCCCGATTCTGCATGATTGTATCAGCAACCAGGGTGGGCATGTCAAGCAGGCTGACCAGACCGGCATCGATGGTATCCAGCACGAATCCGGTGAGCAAGCCGCGGTAGTGTTTTGCCACTGCAACCGCAGACGGCTCGGTGCCCAGTTCTGCATACATCTTGGCGGCCGGGCCTTTCAGCGCCTGCCCGCCCACAATCGGCGAGACGGCCACCACCGCGCGCCCCTTCATCGCATCCCACACGCCGGGGATGTTGAGAATCGGGTCAATGCTCACCCACGGGTTGGACGGGCAGAAGATGATGGCATCCGCCGCTGCCAGCGTCTCCAACACGCCAGGGGCGGGGGTCGCCTGCGCCGCCCCGCGAAAATGAAACCCGCTCACTCTTGGCGCACATTGCCGCGCCACGAAGTATTCCTGGAAGGGCAATTCCCCTTCGTCCGTGCGCACGATGGTTGGCACGTCATCATCCGTCATCGGTAGCACGCGCGGCCCCACGCCCCACGCCGCGCAGAATGCCGCGGTGACCTGCGAAAGCGTTTCACCCGCTGCCAACCGGCGCGTGCGCTCCAGGTGGGTGGCGAGGTCCCGGTCACCCAGGCGAAACCAGCCCGGCCCACCCAGGCGGTTCAGGTTCTCCAGCGCGTTCCACGTCTCGCCCTCGCGCCCCCAGCCGGTCTCCGGGTTGGCCAGCCCCGCCAGCGTGTAGCACACGGTATCCAGGTCCGGGCAGATTCGCAGGCCGTAATGGTTGAAATCATCGCCGGTATTTACAATGACCGTCAGGTCTTCGGGGGGCAGGGCCTGTGCCAGCCCATCTGCCAGTTTGGCGCCGCCCACGCCGCCCGCCAACGCCACCACCTTCATAGGTATTTGTAGACCTCTTTGGTTTCTTTTATCAAGTAGACCTGTATCCCTAACAATTCGATTGCCCATTTTGATTCTTCAAGTAGGCTTACATAGCGGTTGAACATAGGAAATGCAATCGCCAATTCATGATCAGGAAATTTCTTCCTTCTTCTTATTATGGTTGATAGACAGCCAGCGAACCAGTGTGAAGCCTGCAAAGCGGAAGCTGCTTTCTTTTCTTGACCTTGTCTTGGGCCGTCTGCAATCTTGGCTGCGGGCCAGCCCTTGATTTCAATGAGGATTTTTCTCGAACCATCAGAGACTAGCATATCTGGCCCTTGTTGCTTCTTTATCGCATCTGTCGCGATTACTTCAAAGCCACTAGCTCTAAAGAATTCTTCTAATATCCTTTGAACGTTTCCTTCCCAAAACCAATCGTCTTCTTTTCTCCAACCCATTCTCTACCTCTTAATAATCATCGCGGCGGCCCCTGTCTGATCAGGGCTTTCAATGCTTTGAAGTCGTCTTTATATTTCTGGAATTCCTCCTGCCACCAGGTCACGCCGGCGGCTTCATGTGCGGCCAGCAGGGTCTTCCTCACGCCGGTGGGTTTGCCGCTCAATGTGCCGATGTGAACCAGGTCGAAGGGTTCTTTCGACGTGCGATGTTCCAGGATAAAGTCCCGCACGGCCCCCATTTCGTCCGGCGTGAGGTCGCGGTTGTGCTTCAGCGGCAACGCGCCATCCCAGCGCGCCGCCCGCCGGAACGGCGCAGGATTGGGCCAGAAGCCGCCCACCCAGATGGGGATGCGCGGTTCCTGCAACGCCGGAGGCTGGAACTTGATTTTGTCGATCGAATAGTGTTTGCCTTTGAATGCAAACGGCTTGCCGCGCCACAGCCCCTCCAGAATCGCCAGCCCCTCATCCAGTTTTTCGGCGCGGGCACGGCGGTCACCGTCTTCCCCAAAATGCTCAAATTCCTGTTTTACCGGCGCGCCCAGCCCCACGCCCAGAATCAGCCTGCCCAGCGAGAGATGGTCGAGGGTCACGGTCTCGCGCGCCAGTTTCCACGGGCGGCGGCGCGCCACCGGTGTGAGCGCTGTGCCCAGCTGGATGGATTCGGTGGTCATCGCCATCGCCGCCAGCGCTACCCACGGGTCCACGATCTGCAGCCCCTGGTTCTTGCTGGCGAGGATGTGGTCCCACAGGAAGAATCCATCCCAGCCGGCGGCTTCCGCTTCGGCGGCCAGTTCCGCAAGGCTGAGCGCGCTGACCACCGCGCCGTAGTTGGGTAAATTGACGCCAAACTTCATTGACTCACCAAGGCCATGTAAATAATATTCTGCCCAATAAACCCGAACTGAATGAACATCTGTATTCCATAATAGAACATAGTCAGTATCAGACCGGCTTTTATGAGAAGTAAGATGTACCTGTATGGAGGAATCGCAAGGGGAATTAATTTGCGAGGGGCTTCGGGAATGTTAGTTATACGGACTAATAGCGAATAGGCTGGTTGCCAATAGGGGGCGAACCATATCACTGTTAAGAATACGGCTTGACCTAATAGGAAGAATCCAACACCCAGTAACATCATAGAACCGAGGAATAGAACTGAAATTCCCATCCCACGCAGCAGAATTGCCGAACCCCTTTTTCCATGATCTGAAATCACGTCCCATTGCTCTTGAAAAGAACTCGGTTCAGTTGGGGTAGTTGAATTACCTATCTGCATTGCATTCTCCCTGACTACTTATACACCGTGACGTCACTTACCGGCCGGCGCTCCCGCGATTTGCTCTCGCCAGCCGGATGCCCCAGTAGCAACATGCCCTGTGGTTCCCACGTCTCCGGCAGGTCCAGCGCCGCCCGCACCTGCGCCGGCGCGAACAGCGGCGCGCACACCCACACCCCGCCCAGCCCTTCGGCATGCGCCGCTAGCAGCAACTGCCCACCGGCCAGCGCCACGCTCTGCATCGCCATCGTGTGCTCACCCTGGTTCCGGACCGGGTCGTCGTAGGCGTCCATTACGGTGAAGTCGGCGCACAGCACCACTACCACCGGAGTCTCTTCGGTGCGTGCCATCGAGCGCGCAATTTGCGCTTCGATTTCCTCGTCCATCACACCGTCCGCTTCCAGCGCCCGCCGGAAGTCTGCTGCCATGTGTTCGGCCAGTCGCGATTTGGCGGCCGGCGTGCTCACCACCGCGAACCGCCACGGCTGGCGGTTGTGGGCATTCGGCGCATAGGTGGCGGATTCAAGGATGCGCTCCAGCGCTTCGGCATCCACCGGCGCATCGGTGAAGCGGCGCACCGAGCGCCGCGAACGCAGGAACTCATGCAGCGAGATGGTCAGCGGTTCAGGGCTCATTTTATTGACTGACTGATTCGGGTCGAATCTTGTACGTCACGCGTTGCTGCCCGGCCGGGATGACGTAGTCCTTGCCGCGATACTTGTGCGAGAGTGCGTTGATATGGGCATCCGCCCCATCGGTCGTGATTTCCACAACTTTGCCGCGAATCTGGATATAGCGGTACGGGTCGGCCGGGTCCATGATAGCCAGCGCCACCTGCGGCCGTTCCTCTACATTGCGATCCTTGGTGCGTCCTTTGGCCGAGTTAATCAGAATGGTTTCGTCTTCGGTGTTGAACCATACCGGCGTCACCTGCGGCGAGCCGTCCGCCATCACCGTGGCCATGAAGGCAAACGCCCGGACTTCGTCTGCAAACAGATCCAGGTATTCGGTTGGAATGCCATTCATAGAGTTGCTCCTGGGTAGTCTTGAGTCGATACCCGTGATTCAGTCTTCGAATAACGTCTTTCGCCCATCGACGATTTGAATGATTCGCGCCTAGCGGAACATATCGCGTTCCTTTTCGCGCAGCAGTTCGGGCAGCGCGGCCTCGCGCAAGGGGTAGGGGAAGCCGCGCACATGGACGACCGGCGTGCCTTCGGCCGCCTGGCCCATCACCAGCGAAGCGGCGGCGGCCAGCTCATCGGCCGCGCCCACCTCGCTGAATTGCAGTTCATAACCGAACAGGTCTTCCCGCCCGCGCAGGTCCACCAGCCCCGGCAGGCCGGAGAGGCCGATGGTCACACCGGCCGTGCCGGTGCGCCAGGCGCGCCCGTGCGAGTCGATGATGGCAATGCCCAGCCGCGCCCCGCTTGCCGCTTCCAGCGTCGCCCGCAGGCGGGCCGCGCTGCCATCCGGGTCTTCGGGCAGCAGCAGGTACTGGTCGTCGCCTTCGGCCACGTTGGAGTGGTCAATGCCGGCATTGGCGCACACGAATCCCAACCGGTGTTCCACCACGATGAGTCCGAGGCGGTGGCGCACCACTTCGCGGCTCTCGCGCAGGATTAACTCCACCAGTCGCGGGTCTTTCTGCGTTTCTTCCGCCAGCACCGTGGCGCGCGGACCGGGGGTCACATCTGCCAGCGAGACCATCCGACCTTCCGCCTTGGAGACGATTTTCTGCGCCAGCACCAGGATGTCGCCATCCTGCAAGATGAGGCCAGCGCGTGCCAGCCCGGCTTCAACCAGCGCCGCGAGGTCATCACCCGGCTGGACCAGCGGCAGGCCGGGCAGGGGAGTCAGGACGAGGGTCATTTAGGGTTTCTGCACGCCGGTGATTTGTACCGTGCCGTGGCCGCGGTAATGCTTGTTCATCGCGATCAGCAATGCCGTGATGCCCTCGACGACCACGGCGTTGTCCAGCCCGCCGGCGAAATAGGCCGTCATACCGCCGGCTTCGGCCAGCGCCACCACCTGCTCGGCGGCGTCCACATCATCGGCGCACACCAGCACATCGGTCTTCACCGGCTGGTCGAGGTTTTTCTTGAGCGTGTTGGCGGGAACGTTCTGGAACGCCGCCACCACCCGCACGCCGCTGCCGAGGATATTCTGCGCCAGCCGCGCCGCGCTGGGCGGTTCGGGCGGGCGCGGGTCGGTAAACTCCACCCGCGCCGTGGCATCCACCAGGATTTTTCCCTGCAACGCGTCTTTCACGCTTTCCAGCGCCGCGGCATGCGCCGATTGCACCACCGTCAGTACACTGATGTCCGCGCGGCTTGCCGCTTCGGCATTTTCCAACCCTTCAACCGTATCAATCCCCAGTTGCGTATTGAGTTCGGCGGCGGTGGCTTCGGCTTTGGCCGCTTCGCGTGAGCCAATCAACACTTTGTAACCGGCATTGGCCCAGCGCAATGCGAGGCCGGGGCCTTCCTTGCCGGTGCCGCCGAGGATGGCGAGGGTGGGTTTATCGTTCATGGTGTCAGGCCTCCAGGTGTCCGCAAAAGTGTTTTTCGCGAGCAGTTTTTCGAGTCTCGAGACTAAGCCTATCAGTCGGGAGATTCCTATATGTGAGGTGATCGGTTCACGACTTTCGAATAACCACTCTCGAATATCGAGACTGGTTTACGCAGCGCTCGCAAACTGCTCATACCGCGCCCACACGGCCGGGGCCAGTTCTCGCGCCCGAGCATGAATCGCCTCCGCATCCAGCTTTAGCAGTTCACGGTCTTTCATCAGCAACTGTCCGCCCACCATTGTAGCCGTCACCATGCTCTCATTGAACCCGAACAGGATGTGCCACGGCAGGTTGCCGGATGTGAGGGTCGTATTCGGTTGGTAATCCACCAGGAGGATGTCCGCCGCCGCGCCCGGGACCAGCACCCCCAGCCGCTCGCCGGGGAAGAACGATTCGGCCAGCGCGGCGTTGTTCGTCACGCCCATCTGCATCACGTCCATGCCGTTCATCCGCCGCGGGTCGCGGTGATGCACCTTGTGGAGCAGGTAGGCGGTTTTCATCTCTTCCCACATGGTTTGCGAGAAGCCATCGTTGCCAAGGCACACGTTAATTTCCATCCCCAGCATCTCTTCCACCCGAG
>SCUK01000057.1 GCA_004297445.1 Anaerolineae bacterium
CGGAGAAGCTGAACGATGAGCAGGTGGCCGAGGCGTTGCAGGCGGCGCTGGCGATTGGGGATGAGGGTGCTCGGGCGGGTGCGCTAACCGGGCTGGCGGAGAAGCTGAACGATGAGCAGGTGGCCGATGCATTTCAGGCGGCGCTGAGGATCCGGGATGAGGAGGCGCGGGCCGAGGCGCTAACCGGGCTGAAGGAGAAGTTGAACGAAGAGCAGGTAGCCAAGGCGCTGCAGGCAGTGTTGGCGATTGGCGATCAGGGGGCGCGGGCCGAGGCGCTAACCGGGCTGGCGGAGCAACTAGGAGGAAGCGAACGAGAACAGGTGGTGACCAAGGCGTTGAGGGCCGCGCAGGCGATACGGGATGGGCAGGCGCGAGCCAAGGCGCTAACAGGGCTGGTAGAGAAGCTGAACGAAGAGCAGGTGGCCGAGGCGTTGAGTGTGGCGCTGATGATTGGGGATAGAAGGGCGCGGGCCGAGGCGCTATCCGGGCTGGCGAAGAAGCTGAACTACCAGCAGGTGGCCAAGGCGATGGAGGCGGCGCTGGCGATTGGGGATGGGCAGGCGCGGGCCATCGCGCTATCCGGTCTGGTGGAGCAACTAGGAGGAAGCGAACGAGATCAGGTGATGGCCGAGGCATTTCAGGCGGCGCTGGGGATCCGGGATGAAGAGGCGCGGGCCGGGGCGTTATCCGGGCTCGCGGAGAAGCTGAACGATGAGCAGGTGGCCGAGGCGTTGCAGGCGGCGCTGGCGATTGGGGATGAGGGTGCTCGGGCGGGTGCGCTAACCGGGCTGGCGGAGAAGCTGAACGACGAGCAGGTAGCCAAGGCGCTGCAGGCAGTGCTGGTGATTGGCGATCAGGAGGCGCGGGCTGAGGCTCTATCCGTGCTGGCTTCGAAACTGGGAGGAAGCGAACGAGATCAGGTGATGGCCGAGGCATTTCAGGCAGCGCTGGCGATTGGAGATGGGCAGGCGCGGGCCGAGGCGCTCTCCGGGCTAGTGGAGCAACTAGGAGGAAGAGAACGAGATCAGGTGGTAGCCAAGGCATTGAGGGCCGCGCAGGCGATACGGGATGGGCAGGCGCGGGCCAAGGCTCTATCCGGGCTGGCTGCGAAGCTGAGAGGAAGCGAACGAGATCAGGTGATGGCCAAGGCGTTGAGGGCGGCGCTGGCGATCCGGGATGAGGGTGCGCGGGCCAAGGCGCTAACCGGGCTGGCGGAGAAGCTGAACGAAGAGCAGGTGGCCGAGGCGTTGCAGGCGGCGCTGGCGATTAGGAGTATGAGGGCGAGAGTCGAAGCGCTCTGCGGTCTGGTGGAGCAACTAGGAGGAAGCGAACGAGATCAGGTGATGGCCGAGGCATTTCAGGCAGCGCTGGCGATTGGGGATGAAGAGGCGCGGGCCGGGGCATTATCCGGGCTGGCGGAGAATCTGAACGACGAGCAGGTATCCAAGGCGCTGCAGGCAGTGCTGGCGATCCGGGATGAGGGTGCGCGAGCCAGGGCGCTAACCGGGCTGGCGGAGAATCTGAACGACGAGCAGGTGGCCCAGGCGTTGAGTGTGGCGCTGGTGATTGAGGATAGAAGGGCGCGGGCCGAAGCGCTAATCGGGCTTGCGAAGAAGCTGAACGACCAGCAGGTGGCCGAGGCATTTCAGGCGGCGCTGGCGATTGCGGACGAGGAGCCGCTGGGGGTCGAGCCGCTCTCCAAAGCGTTGAGGAACCCGCTGGCGTTCGGGTATGGGCAGGCGGCTGCCATCGCGCTATCCGGGCTTGCGAAGAAGCTGAACGACCAGCAGGTGGCCAAGGCGTTGAGTGTGGCGCTGGTGATTCGGGATAGAAGGGCGCGGGCCGAGGCGCTAACCGGGCTAGCGGAAAAGCTGAGTGGAAGCGAACGCGAACAGGCATTGAGCGAGGCGCTGCAGGCGGCGCTGGCGATTAGGGACGAGTGGGCGCGGGCCGAGGCGCTAACCGGGCTGGCGGAAAAGCTGAGTGGAAGCGAACGCGAACAGGCATTGAGCAAGGCGCTGCAGGCGGCGCTGGCGATTAGGGACGAGTGGGCGCGGGCCTTGACGTTTTCCAATCTGGCGGAGAATCTGAACGACAAGCAGGTGGCTGAGGCATTTCAGGCGGCGCTGGCGATTGAGGATAGAAGGGCGCGGGCCGAGGCGCTAATCCGGCTTGCGAAGAAGCTGAACGACGAATATCTAATGAAATTTTCTCAGATGTGCATTGAACTTGGCAATGCTGAATTGCTTAGGATGATCGCAAAACTACCAAGAATCGAAGATATCCTGACCGGTGAAGAGAAGAGATTGTTTGTTCGTGAGGTTTTTGATGCATTTTCGCGTACCCATCCAGAACCGTTGCTTAAAGCGTTGGTTGCTGTGCTTCCCATTCTTTCCATGGTAGAGGGAGGGGAAGGCCTTTATCAGATAGCAGTATCTATTTCGGACGTCCCGCGCTGGCGCTGGGAATTCAATGAAGAATAATCTCATAACCCCCGGCTTTGGCTGAATCAGGGTTCTGACGTTTCAGCGGCCACAGTTCCATCTGCCGCACCGCCCCGGTCACCAGACTCCGCACCGCCGGCTCGTCCAGCCCCAGCGGCACCAGCAGCCCGTGCAATGAGCGCGCCAGCAACCGCCGGTAGCGGGCGTGGTCCAGCTCGGCCGGCGCGGGCGCGGACGGCAGCCCACCAGGCCCGCGCCCCTGGCGGCTGGACTTTGATATAGAGCAGCCCGACGCTCTGCCCGACCTGCACATCTTTCCCCGCGGCGCGCAGCTGCCGGGCGGCCGCCCCGGACGCAGACCGGCCGCGGTACTCGTCCGGCTCGCGGGTCAATTTCCGCCATACGACCAGGTCTTCCAGCGGGGCACGCCCGGCCTGCAGAGCCGCCACCGCCTGCCCGGCCAGCGCCACAATGTCGGGCAGGGCGGTGTCCAGTGGCCGGTCGCGTGAGTCGCCCGCCAGCGCGGCCAGCGCCGCGGCTTCCACCCGGGCGATCCAGTCCGACGTGTCGCTCCGGCGCTGGGCCAGCCCGCGGATTTTGAGCGTGCCGTCCAAGAACTTGCCGAAGTAACGGTTGGCGGCCCCGATGCGCGGGTTGCCCTTGGCTGGCACAAACGCCATCCACTCGAAGACGCCAGTACCGTTTCGACTCGAGGAACTCTGAGGAGTTACCGCTCTTTCCGAGATCTCTCAGCGGGAATCGGCGACCGGCTAGTGATTGAGGCTACAACCTAACATCTGGATCTGGTTAATCGGGAAATAGCCACCGAAGAAAACGCAAATCAGCTGGTATTTCATGGACGAGAATATCTCTAACGCCAATCAAGAAGATGGCGGCTAACATCCACCATATGCTATTGATATTGATTTCCGCAATTGTGCGTCCGTATGTATTCCATTGCGGAAGGATAGCGATAAACACCGCGAATTGCAGAACAAATACACATATAGAAAGTCGTAAGATCAGACGGGTTCCGCGATCTGTCTTGGAATCTAGGTGAAGATACTTTTCGACGGCCATTATCTCTGATAGTGTTTGTGGCCGCGAGGCGCCTGAATATATATAGTGTCGGCGGCTGTTGTAGGAATAAGGGGCGTAAAAGGCTGGCACGGCATTCTTCAGGATTATGGCGAGGGCTGTCCTTGAATTTCCAAATTGAAAACGGAGTTTTGAGAGTACAAGGACAGTCGCCAAGTCGGGAACAAATCTGAAAAAAGAATTGGCAAACAGCCTGTTGGGTTCTTCCCAATCCTTAATGCAGGACTTCGCGACTTTTGGATTCAGAGATGCATGAATGCTAGGATCTTGTGTAATACATTCAGCGACCAAGTGCCCGTATCCTGTCAACTTCCAAACCTCGGGTTTGGGTTCGCAAACGAGACCGAGGTCTCTTAGGTAAACGAGCGCTTGCTTGATGATCGAGAAGTCGCCAAAATTTGCTGCAACCAATAATCTATGCGTCGAATACTTGTCTATGTCCAGAATTGTTGTGGACTGGTAAAGAAAGCAGTACAGCCGTTTCGAATCGGTGGACGATACTTCTAATTGTTCCACAGTCGTTCTGATTGTCGAGATCTTGCTCTCAGGACGTTCTAGAGATTTCCCCTCAGCGTGAGCCTTGAACTGCTCTGGCTCATTGATGCTGGTGCCCAACGTCCCAGACTGAGACCCACCTTGCCCAACTGCGAGTGGCGCTTGTACAGGAGCAACATCATCAGTATAGGATCTCTTGTCCATCTCCTCGACTTCAAAAGGAGATCTGTGCTCCGCACGTGTCGGTCGCGTTACTTCTGGGGCAGTCTTCTTAGCAACCGGTTCCCTATCATTTTCGTTGCCGTCACCTTCGGGTTTGAACTGGATGGGGCTCTTTTCTTCCCTTTTCATTCTTCCGGATCGTTCTTGAAACGACTCAATCCCCGGAATCGTGGGTACTTTCCATTTCTTCAGCCCTGCGACAAGATCCGATGCTAACGGCGAGTTTATTATCAGAGGGTTGATATCTGGAATAAACTCCTCTAGGGCAGATAGCTGGGCAGCTGATGTGACATTGTCAACCAACCAGAGAACGGGTTTCTTGGAAGCCAACTCTCTAACTAAGAGATTAATGGTCTGCCCAGTCCTAAGGGTGTGGTTGGTTACTTCAGCGGTGGAAATCCCAAATACAGATTGAACGACGACTCCTGCAATATCCTGATTCTCGCCGGTTAAGCGAAGATATCGACAGTTAAATGGAATTCTCGGGGCGCCAGTCTTAGTTGTCGGGGTAAACGAGTTTTTCTGGAAAAACACCGCCAGTTCTGGTAAGTATCGGCCGATGTCGATTGCAAATCGGGAGACAGGTTTGAGCAAGTGAGAAACTCCTATCCCAAATTCTGGTATGACACTTCGCGAGGCGGGAGGTTCTTGCGGAGTAGCGAGGAATACGATTTCTAGCAGACTTTTCACATCTTTTGCGCTAAGTTTTTTGTGCATGGCGACCCAGGCCAAAACCTCTTTGGTTGCCTCTTGTAGGCGTCCCAACTCTCCCGCTCGCCGGATGGTCAATTTACAAATTTCCATAAAGCAGGTTTTGGAAGGGTTTCTTGAACCAGAGAACGAATTGACGAATACCCCTTCTTTCATTCTGCCTTCAACAAGCAGTATTGCCCTAATTTTCTTGCCGGGAAAAAGAACACTTTCCAAGTATGTTGCTATTGCAGAAGCGAGAGGTGTACGCTTGGCTGTTCTGGTGGACACTGGCATCCCTCGTAGACTGAAACGGAGTCTTAATATTGTTAACATTTTCGCACAAATCTGCAAAATCATGTTCACAGAATCGACCACTGGTGTTAAGTCACCCCTTATTGTTTTGTTAACTGTTTGGTTCATTTCTGTGAATCAGATGACCGATACATAGGGAGATAATTAGGTTATCCAAATTCCAATGCGTATATCGTTGCAGAAGATCTTGCTCTCACCACCAAACCGAGACAATTCCCTCAGCACGAATAGGAGAGAGGCCATGAATGCAACTGGTACCCAAATCGATTTTGATCTTGTCGATATACAAGGTCGCCGACTCGCGCGGAAAGCTTACATCCTAGCCCTTGTCGACACGCGCTCAAGATCCCTTCTTGGATTCAAAATTCTTAACGTTAGAGAGGAGCGCATCCTTGGTGTTTTCAGGTGGTTGGTCAGGTCGCTCGGGAATAGCGCTATATTTTGTAGCCTCGCCCCTTGGCTAGATGAGCTTTATGCCAGGTATGTGACTCGGCTGGTTTCCTGGGAGGGTCGCTATGCCGCCAGGAAAACTTCCAAATAACAAGCGCGTCCCGCGCTCCACCGGCCGAAACATTCGTATTATGACCACGGATGATCACGGCAATTCGGTTTGGTGCGAATCGAATCTGGAGTTCATGCATATTGTGAGAACTCGGCAGCGTCTGCCGGGCGCCGAAATTGTGAGTCAACCAGAGCGAATCGAATTTCAGGACGAGGACGAAAAACGGCATACCTACGTTCCTGACTTTAAGATCACCCCACCTGGCGAACAGTCGCAAATCCACGAGGTAGGTCTCGAGATGCGACGCTCGGACCCGCGAATTAGCCAGCGCGAACAGGCTGCTCGCAAACATTATCACGCCGCAGACACCGAATATATCGTGTCCACAGACCGATCTTTACCTAACCCGACTGAGTGGGCAAACATCCAAGTGCAATATAGTTTTCGGGCTCCAAGCTCCGCGGAACCTGCCGCAGTGGAGACAGTAATTGAGCTGCTCACCGACCAGTCTCCACAGGCACTTAGTGATTTGGTTAATGCCGCTTCCTCGATCTCTGGAGTGCCATCGGGTCGAGTTGTTTCCACAATCTGCCACCTGCTCTGGAAACGCAAACTGGCAACGAGCCCCGACACTTTGATGTTTGTTCACGGCCAGATTTCACGCAAATCCAAAGTATGGATTGTTTCGGGGGGATGATGCCAACTTCAACCCAAAGTGCTGTAACTACAACATATTTGGAATCGAATATCAGACCGGGAACATATGTTTATTGGGACCGCGTGATTTGGCATATCGAATCGTGGTCCCGGAGCGCGCCGGATGAGCTTCAGGTGGTCAATTACCTAACGGGAGATTCGAAACGACTTAGTCTAATGAAGGTGTTCGTGGATCGTCCGGAACAACCGGCTGCGATCTTTCGGAATACGGTAGCCGAGATCGAGGACGAAATCTATGTCCAGCGCGTCCGATCCCAAGAGATTGTCGATTCTGCTGGGCTATCACCCAGGAGCCTAGAATTTGCAGATAAGGTCATCCGAACTGTTGAGCATGTCCGCAGATACTGTTCAACCGCGGCGATGACTGCCAGGATTCGCGGCGAAGAATTCAGCGTGGTTGAGGCCAAGCTGAAGGCGTTGGAAGAACTCGGCGGGCCTGTTGGAAAAAGCCAGTTCTATGCATGGGAGAGTTGGTATGACCAGGCAAGCGGAGATCGGGCTAAGATCGCTGCAACTTGCCGCCGTTCCGATAAGGGCAAAGCGCGAACTACGTCCAATCAGGAACATCTGCTGGACACGTTTATCATGCGTTATAAGGTTGGAGGAAGAAAGCGGAGGAAATTGAGAAATCAGACCGTTACGACATTCGTGCGCGAAACGCTAACCCGGACGGGAAACCTTTGGATAGATAGAAGCAAATGCGGAAAAGCTATCCCTTCTGGACTGGTTGATTCTCTTCTCGATCCAGAAATCCCGATTGCCAGCATTCTTGCCAATCTAGACTACGCACCCTTGCTCTCAAAAATTGAACCGCCCAGCGATACTGTAATTTCAGATTACTGCAACTGGTACAGGGCGTCTCCAACTTCTGCCGCTGCCCAAATCCGCAGCCGAGCAGATCGGGAGGAGTGGGAGTCGCAGTTCATGGTATTTGACCAATTCGTGCATCTCGCGCAGTTTCCGAATCAATATGTGTTCGCGGATTACTGGGAAATTGATATTCACCTGGTAGATGACGAGACTCGTTCAATAGTATATAAAGTTTGGCTGACCATGCTGATCGACGCGTTTTCTCGATCAATCGTGGGATTCGCAATCCATGACCATGCGCCCAGAATTGAGTCAATCCAAACTGCCTTATTGCATGCCATCTATCCAAAAACCTCCCATCTTGAATGGGGAATTGAAGAAGATTGGTCTTGTTATGGAAGTCCGCGCGCGCTCTTCTTGGACAACGCCTGGGCCAATCTGAGTGGCAGCCTTCGAAACTTGAGCCGGCACATCAGCCGGGGTGGGCAGTTTCCAACAATTGACCTCGTGTTCCGCCCGCCTTATAAGGCGAGGTATGGGGCCATCATCGAGAGGATTTTCCTGAATTTCCATGGGTGGGTAACCGAATATCTTGATGGAGCAATCTTGGGAACGTCGCCTCGAGCTGTGGCTCAGTCGAGAAGAAGCGCAGTTCTCCTATTTGAGGACCTCAACGAGAGCATTCATAGGCTGGTGGTGAAGTATCAACACACCTATCACTCCGAGCTTGGGATGACGCCGCATGAGAAATGGATGGAAGGGATCGCTTTGGTTGGGCCAGAAAAAGTTCCACCGCGTACGAGGGAGATAGAACTCCTTTTTATGCGTGAATACCACCAACCTCGGAAGATTCTTCGACAAGGTGTATCTATTTTTGGAGAGAAATACGGCGCACGGGATTCTGCGGCTATTCCACGCTATTTCCCGCCCGACAAAACTGAGGACAAGCCTAGTAGTCTGCGCCAACGACTGATTCCTTACGCCATTAAATACGACCCTGATGACATTTCCAGAATCTACGTATTCAACGATGGGGTCTTCGTTGGGGAATTGCCTATGAGAAAACGTCTCCTTCCCGATGGATCAACCAATCCGATTTCATTGGCCCAATTGAAGATAGCGAGAAAGCTCTCAAAAATTCATTCTGGCACAGCACGCGGTTGGATGGAGTTTGCCAAGGAAACGGAGGAGCGCGGTGTCCAACGGCGCCGGGAGCAGAAAAAGATCCGGAATGAGCTCATCCAAAAAGCTAATGGCACTTCTCCATCGATTGGCGATATGAAGAGTTTGGACGAGTTGTTGCAGTCGGGAATTATCAATCTAAATGAGGCATACACGCGAAACCTCCAGACCACTGTGGAGGACGTGAAATGATCGTACCTGATTTCAAATCGGAACTGGTAATTCCATCTACCACCTTATTGTCACCTGGCTTGGATTTAATGCAACGACTGAGTGAAATTCGTTCGGCGACCATACAGTTGGCTATTGAGGATGCCCGTTTGGAGAGAGTCCAGCTCAGTCTTGATACATCAACCCTGTATGGGAACTTTCAGATTAACCAACTCCAACACCTGCGAGATTCTTTATCTCTTAAGCTGCTTCCCCCTCCCATAGAGCTAACTGCTAAGAATCTTGAAAGTGAAATGGCATATAACGATCTTCGTTGTGCGTTTCTTCCTCGTTATGCTTCGTTTAGTCGGGAAGATAAGATTTTCTGGCTGAACAATCTTCTTTTCCTTGTGACCAGTGATGTGCGCGAATTTCTGAATCTAATTTCAAATCGACTTCACGATGCGGAAGTTGGTCAGCGGGTTGGCTTCTCACTGGTTGGGACTTCTGGCATGGGGAAATCGTCCATGCTGTATTGGGTTTTGTGTAACAATCTGGCCAGAGAAGATGAAACTAAAACGCGGCGGTTACAGAATGCAGCATTCGTTGAGACTCCCAGTTCAAACCGTTCTGAAAAATTTCTGCCAATGGCCTTGTGTTGGTCTGTTGGGTCCTATCCGAGCCAGAGATGGTTGGAGGGCCAGATCATTAGTGAAGCACGCAGAGCGTTCGCTTTTGCCCATACTGAGCTTCTCATGCTTGATGAAATTGTAAATGTTAGGACCGAAATCATCCGCCGCCTCTTCATCGAAATCTGCAATCAGCTCAGAAACACACTCATTGTTTGTTCCGGGGCGAGTACTACTGTCTGGGCAGAAGGCGACGTAGAAGTAAAAGGACGATGGGGAGAAGCGCTCCATCTGGAAAAATATACAGGAGCTCGTCTGCGGGCTCTATTGTCATTCGTTGAAATTCTGTTGCCTTTTACACAACCGTCCTATCTCGCCCTTGATCAAATAAAGATCGGGACGAAGAAAACGGATGTTGTTGACGGCCCGGCGATATACATTGAGAAATGGACCGGAGGAGTATTGCGAGAAATAATGCGATTGATTATTGCGGCCAGCAAGAACGGTATCCAAGACGAAAGAATTACCATGGAGAATCTGCAAAGCACCTGGAAGTCTATGCACAGAAGGGAATAGCTATGTGTATAGTAAGGTCTGGTCGCTGGATGATGAAAGGAATTGAAAACTATGGATGGCTATTCGGTTTATCAGAGGCTTCCCTTTCACCCCCACCCTTTTGACGGAGAGTCATTGTCTTCGTTATTGATGAGGACAGCCTCGGGCAACGGCATAATCAGCTCCAGACAGTTTCATAAGATTGCTTTTCCTCGAGGTCACTCCAAAATTTCTACGCACGACTCGAATCTAATCCCGCGGATAGATAGGTTGTCAAGATTTGGCAAGCTTCCGGAACTTCTTGGAATTTCTGAACAAAGACTCTCCAGTATGTCACTCTATCATTATTTCAAGAACCTTGGAGAACGAAATACTGCTGCCCAAGTAGAAAATACACCGAACCAGGCTTACTTGAGAAAACTCCGCTACTGCCCGGATTGCGTTACCGAATATGGTGGATACAAACTCATCTGGCAAATCCCTTGCGTACAAATTTGCGATCAACACAAATGTCTGCTTCAGGATCGATGCCCCTGCGGTAGTTTGGTGACAGTTGATATGCCATTTATGGGTGACCTTACCAAATGCCCTAACTGCAGTATCGGACTAGGAGGAGCCCCACGCGAGGTTCCCGAAGGCCCCAAGGTAATAGAACTCCTAGAGTGTGTATTCATGGTTAGATTCTTGCTAGACCCCGATTTTCCTGCACGGGTTGAATCAGGAGAAGTATTTAGGGTCCTCGGGCAAAAGATCATCACCTTCTTGTGCGATGTTGCCCACTCTGAAGAACTTCATAAGGTCATATTCTTCGGCCTGAACGATTTAATGCTGCTTGATGGCATCACGGCTCACTGCTCCTCTTGGGAAACTAGAACCTCTTCCAAGCATTTCAGATACAAGGCCTCATATTGCTTATGTAAGCGGATTTCCCGAAAATTGATAGAGATGGATTTCGAGACGGGAATTATCGCGGCGCGATATCGATTTCTGAGAAACATCTATTGCGAATATTTGAATCAACATTCAGGGCAGATAGATTTGATTGAAAATCAATCCTTTTCCGATTTTGTGTTTCATTCAATAGAAAACTATAGTTAAACTCACAGGTAGAACTTGGTACTTGGGAGTTGGGACCAACATGAAGTGCTGCGATTGCCACACCGTGTCATTATTCGGGCAACAGGGGCAACAGTACGCCCCGAAGGGTAATGTACAGAATGTCTTGTCGTCCACTCAATCAAAGTGAGAGTATCAACTACTAGAGCAAACCTAAACTTCTAAATGAAAGCCCTCTCAACCCCAGTCATCTAAAGTGGCTAGCATTGGAGAAGATGTATCTCCAAGAAGGATCTTGTTTACAGGAAAACAAAGTTGAGTATCTATTCAGGACGAATCCTTCGCTCAGAGAGCGCGATAGCGAGAGTACCCGATCAGGGGAGTTGTTAGTATCTGATATATGAATTCTATTTAAGGCTGGCGGGGATCGAAAACGCCAGCGTTCCTAAGATGTACCTTCGCCGCACTAGCTTCTGCAAACGATTTGAAACCACCTTGCGAACGGAATTTTCTCGAAAGGCTATTCGCGGTGGATCCTATCGAAGCCTGGAGGCGGTTCAAGAGGCCTTTAATGCATGGCTGCTGTACTACAACACTGAATGCCCCATTCTCGGTTACCGCAACATGGGGAAGACGCCAATGGAGATGGTAGAGCAGTATCTGAAGGCGAGGGCAACGAAATAACTTGAATAGAATAACCTGCCCAAGTGGGGGCAAAACACTCCTCTAGAGATTCATGGGGATTCTGTTGGCCCGACTCCCTTGGATATGTTCTGGGAAGTTTTGGGGTTTGCGGAGAAGCGAGGCCAAGGAAATTCTTTCCCAGAATTAACCCACAAACAAATATCAGTATTCATGATACTGAACAAAATACTTGACAAATCTGCTCTTTTGTGCTATAATATGGAGTGTTAGAGTACCGTGCACTACTAGGAGGGCACTTGACGGCAACCGAACTCCGCCTCGAAGATATCGCCAACATCCAGATGGGGTATCAGGCCCGGGCGGGCATTGCTGAAAACCTGGACGCAGAGTATAGCGTCCTGCGGGCGCTGGATATTGACGACGGCGGGCTTAACTTTAGCGGAGCGATGCGCTTTTCTCCGGGCATCAACGCTGCCCCCTACCTGATAAGCAGCGGCGATATCCTGCTGGTCGCTCGGGGGCAGAACCACCTGGCGCACCTTGTCCAGGAGGCGCCCGCAAATGCGGTGGCTTCCAACTCGTTCTACATCGTACGTCTGCTGGGAAATACCGCGCTGCTCCCCGAATACCTCGTCTGGTGGCTGAACGCCCCGGAAGCCCAGACGTATTTCGCCCAGCAGCAGGGCCGCAGCACAATCCCGTTCCTTTCCAAGAAGGCGTTGGGGGCCTGCATGGTGCGGGTGCCGCCTCTGGAAGTGCAGGCCCGCATCGGGAACATCATTAATCTGGCCCGGCGCGAAAGAGCGTTGACTCGCCAGCTCGCAGAAAAGAAGAACATCTTGATTGAGGAAGTCTGCCGCAAAGCGGCCCGGCATTCGTCGCAGGCGAATGCATAAGAATTCGACAACACCGTATTCCACGACCTGAGGAGAAAAATGGCAAACGGAAAACTCACCCAACGCGAACTAGCCGACATTGCATGGGCGGCATGTGATTCATTTCGTGGGGCGCTGGACCCGGCGGAGTATAAGAATTACATCCTGACGATGCTATTCATCAAATATTTGAGCGACCTGTACAAGGACCGCAAGGCGGAATACACCGAGCGCTACGGCGGCGATGCTGAGCGTGTGCGCCGCGCCCTGGAGCGTGAGCGTTTCCGGTTGTCAGAGAGCGCCACATTTGACAAGCTCTACAGCCAGCGCGAGGCCTCAAACCTCGGTGAACTTATCAACGAGGCGCTTGAAAAAATCGAAGATGATAACAAATCGAAACTGGAAGGGGTTTTCCGCAATATTGACTTTAACAGTTCGCATGCCCTGGGCGAGACCAAAGACCGCAACCGACGTCTAAAGCATCTGCTGGACGATTTTGCTAACCCGCGATTGGACTTGCGGCCATCGGTGGTAGGGGACCGCGACATCATTGGCGACGTGTACGAGTATCTCATCGGTCAGTTTGCCGCCGATGCCGGCAAAAAGGCCGGCGAGTTCTACACCCCGCCGGAGGTCTCCATCCTGCTGGCGAAACTGATGCAGCCGCAACCCGGCCAGCGCATCTGCGACCCGGCGTGCGGCTCCGGCTCGCTGCTCATCCGAGTGGGGCGCGAGGTGGGCGGCGACAACTTCTTCCTGGCTGGGCAGGAGAGCAACGGCTCGACCTGGTCGCTGGCGCGCATGAACATGTTCCTGCACTCGATGGATGGGGCGCGGATTGAATGGTGCGACACCATCAGCAACCCCAAACTGCTGGAAGGCGATGACCTGATGCGCTTCGATATCGTGGTCGCCAACCCGCCGTTTTCGCTCAAGAAGTGGGGCTACGATGTGGCCGAGAATGATATTTACAAACGCTTTCACCGCGGCCTGCCGCCGCAATCGCGCGGCGACTATGCTTTTATTAGCCACATGATTGAAATCGCCCACGAGATGAAGGGCAAGGTGGGCGTGATTGTGCCGCACGGCGTGCTGTTCCGCAGCGCGGCCGAGGGCGTGATTCGCCGCAAGCTGGTGGAGGACAACCTGCTGGAGGCGGTCATCGGCCTGCCGGAAAAAATGTTCTTTGGCACCGGCATCCCGGCGGCCATGCTGGTATTCAACAAAGCCCGTAAACCATGGAAGGAAGCGAAGAACGACCGCGACCAATATGTGCTGTTCATTGACGCCAGCCGCGAATATGAAGACGGCACCAAACAGAACCGTTTGAGTGAGGCGCACATCGAGAAAATTGTACAGACCTTCCTCCAGTTCAGCGAAGTGGAAAAATACAGCCACCGCGCCACGCTAGAGGAAATCCAGGAAGCGGATTTCAACCTCAACATTCCGCGTTACGTGGATACGTTTGAAGAACAGGAAGAGATTGACCTGGCGGCGGTGCAGGCCGAGATCGCCACTCTGGAGGGCGAACTGGCTGAGGTGCAGGTACAAATGGCGGAATATCTGAAGGAGTTGGGGCTTGAGTAACCCAAGTTCCTTCGACTCTCCTCTAAATCTTCCAGAAGGCTGGCATTTGTCACGCCTTGGAAATATCGGCAGATTTACAAAGGGTTCAGGAATAACAAAAGCTGACCTTGTCGAAACCGGTATTCCTTGCGTCCGGTACGGCGAACTCTATACCAACCACAATTATGTAATAAAGCGATTTCACTCCTTCATTAATGAAGAAGTGGCAGCCACCAGCAAACGCATCCACAAAGGCGACATTCTATTTGCAGGTTCTGGAGAAACCGCGGCTGAAATAGGAAAGTGTGCTGCATACTTGGGAAATGAAGAAGCCTATGCAGGTGGAGACATCATTATTTTGAGGCCAGAAAAGGCGGATGCTGCGTTTCTTGGATATTCGTTGAATCATGAAACAATAAATCGCCAGAAAGCCAAACTTGGACAAGGCTATTCAGTAGTGCACATTTACCCCGAACTGCTGAAGAAAATCGTCATTCCTCTTCCACCCCTCCCCGAACAGCGCAAAATCGCTGCCATCCTTAGCACGTGGGACCGGGCGATTGAACTTCTCGGCAAGCAGATTGCGACCAAGCAGCGGCTCAAGAAAGCGTTCATGCAGCGCCTGCTGACTGGCAAGGTGCGGTTTCCGGAGTTTGAGGAGGACTGGAAAGAAGTGCACTTAGGAGAAATTCTAAAGTCCCGGAATGAGAAGTCACCACAATCTGAGCAACTTCAACTGTATTCCTTAACTATTGAAGAGGGCGTTACCCCTAAGACTGACAGATACGATAGAGAAGCATTGGTAAAAGAAGAAACTATAAAAGAATACAAGATTGTGCATCCATATGATATTGTCTATAACCCGGCGAATCTGAGGTGGGGTGCTATAGGAATAAATACGTTCGACAAGAGCGTATTGGTCTCCCCGATTTATGAGGTTTTGTATTTGCGAGATCCCAAGCAGTATATTGTGGAACTGATATTTGCTATCCTGAGTTCTCCTCGTCAAATCACTAAATTTTCACGCTTTGGAGAGGGGACCATATACGAAAGGATTAGTGTCAAAATCAAAGACTTTCTTTCAGAAAGGATAATAATTCCTAGAAACTACAACGAACAGCATCAGATCGCTGCTTTTCTTAACCGAGTTAATTGGGAAATCGGGACACTTCAAGAAGAGCAGCGCTTATACCGTCTTCAGAAGCGCGGACTGATGCAGAAGTTGCTTACCGGCGAAGTGCGGGTGAGGGTGTAAGGAGGAGGGTAATCAGGTGCTAAGAAACTTAAATGACTTGAATGGCAAGAAATTTTCTATCAACCTACTGCCTGATGAAAATGGATTAATCGGAAGGCAATGTCCTATAGAAACCTGTGAAAGCTACTTCAAAATAAAACCAGGGACTGGAATAATGGGCGAAGAGTATTTAATGAGATGCCCATACTGCGGAGTGCGCAGCGAAAACAATGAACTTGCAACGCCAGAGCAGATTGAATATGCAAAGAGTTTGGTGATGCAAGAGGTTCAAAAAGCTTTGAGGCAAGACTTAAAGGAATGGGGAAGGAGTATTGAAAGAAGCACACGCAGAAGCTTCATAAGAATCAAAACGCACTTCAAGTCCTCCCTTATTCCCGTTGAGCATTATGACGAAAGAGATCTGGAAACCATCGTCATCTGCAAGACGTGTGCTCTAGAGTACTCAATCTTTGGCAAGTTTTCATTCTGTCCCTGTTGTGGTGATGCCAACGTACTTCAAATTCTGCGGGCAAATCTGGAACTAGTCCAGAAATTGATTTCGCTGGCTTTGCGAGAGGAAAATGTTGATATCAAGGAAAGTTTGCTACTAAATAGTTTAGAGGATGTTGTGTCTTCGTTCGACTCCTTTGGAAGAAATACTGTTCGCTTATTCGTGAGAAACACGCCCCTCGAGGGATCAGAAGTGTCTTTTCAAAGCATAAGCAAGGCACGAGAAAAAATTAGGAAAGAGTTTGGATTTGACTTCTGTAACGGTCTTGTTGAGGAAAACTGGCGCGAGATAATTGCCTGTTTTGGCAAGCGGCACTTGATCGCGCACAATGATGGCACTATTGACCAAAAGTACATTGATACAACTCAGGACTTTCGGGCAGAAGTCGGGAGGCAGATAAGTGTTTCCTCAGGTGAGATCACTAAACTGACAATTGCTATCGAAAGAATCGGTAGGCAGTTACAGTCTGGCCTAAGTAACTGGAAAGATCAATTTAACAAAGGAACTGACGAGGATGGCAAACAAGAATAAGCATGCAGTAATCCGTGTCGTCATCAATCCCGAAAGCAAATGGGGTGCATAAAGACTTGGGTTTATGCAAGGGCTGCTCACCGGGGGGGGGCGAGTGAAGATATAAGGAGAGACAATGAAATTTGAGAATACTTTCTTGCTAAAGGACTATTTTAACTACTATTTCCCAGGGATAATCTGGCTTCTCTGTTTGTTCGCTGTTATTCTGCCGATTGAAAACCTACAAGCCTTGGGGGAATTCCTTCAGAGTTGGAACATAGTGTTTGTCCAGGTCTCTGGCGTCATTTGGCTCCTTTTCTTAGCGCTGATACCCTACCTAGTGGGCTTCGTTATGAATCCGCTGGGGGAGATGCTCACCGAATTTTTACGCAAACGTGGGAACGATGCCGTCAAATGGTCCACAGAACCGAGCGAACCTCTGAATAAACTTGGCTTGTCAGTCGATGAAGTAGAAATCATCCAGAAACAGGCAACAAAGATCTTTGGCATGAAGAAGTTGCCTTCCAGCGAAAATTTCAACCACATTCGCGCATTCGTTGCGAATCATGGCGGCGGTGGCTATGATTTGAGTGTTAGGACGTTGGATTTGGTGAACTTTGCCGAGGCGATGCTTCCTCCTGTCCCGATTCTATTTCTGATTTTGGGGACGCGCTTATTGCAAACCTCTGGAATCGCTGGCAGTGGGCTTCTTCTACTTGCTGTGTATATCACCTGGGCACTACGACGGCGATATCTCTACCTGCGTGGATATTGGGTAATGCATGTGCATCGTGCGTTCATAGCGATTGCAGCCGAAAGACAAACGCTCGTAACATCTGGGAAGAAATGAGTTGAAAGACGTCGGAAAGAATAGGAAGACTACACCTCATGCAATTCCTAACCCGGAAGTTGGCAGGGGTGTGATGTAATGAGGGGAGATGTAGAAGTTGCTCTCCAAAAATTTTCGGATATGATCGTACGGAGGAAAAATGATCAGCAAATTCCAAGAGATTAAGGGCATTGGTGTCTATTATGATTTCATTGCGCAAGGGCGTGGGCATGACTTGAAACGCAATTCCGTAATATTTGCAAATAACGGTCACGGCAAATCAACATTGGCAGCCATATTACGCGCACTAAAGGAAGACAACCCAGAACTGATTATTGAACGAAAGACCCTTGGTAAGGACTTGCCTCAAGGTGTCATTATTAGGAGCACCAATGGGGCATATACCTACTCAAATGGACAATGGTCGTCCGCAAAGGATAAAAAACTGAAGCTAGTTGTTTTTGACCATGAATTTGTAGAAAGCAACCTGTTCATACGAGAAGTAGAATCGGACCATAGAAAGCGTATTTACCAATTGGTAATGGGCTCCGAGGGGATCGAAATTGCCGCAAAACTAAATCAGCTCATTCAACAAGAAAAAGAAAAACGCAAAGTGTTTCAGGTTTTCGCAAACCAATTACAAGGAAAGAACGCGTCCTGCAATGTAAGTGACTATCTTGCGATAAAAGAAGCGGAAATGCCGGAATTTCAGCATCGGCTAAATGAGATTCGAGGCCGCCTTAAAACCAAAGAAAATCGAGAAGAAATTTCGAAGCTTTCTAGATTTGAGGAAATCGAAATAAATCTTTACCCTAAAGACAATCTTGAAAAAATTTCAGAGCAATCTCCCGAAACATTCCACACAGATGTAAAGCAAAAGGTAGTTGCTCATCTAAACCGACATGCCCGACCTAATGCTAGCGGGGAAGCATTTATAAAGATGGGTATGGGTCTTTTAGTTGAGGACTGCCCCTTTTGTGGGCAGGCATTAGGTTCAGTTTCAGACCTATTGGACTCTTATAAGGTGTATTTTGACGAAAATTACACTGCATATGTGGATCTGCTTGAAACAGAGATTGCAGCTCTTCGAAACTGGGATTTTCGAAAATCAGTTTATGACGTACAAAACTGGATGAACGAATGCGAGCAAACAACTCATAAGCTATTGCTGTTGGCTGGTGAAAGCCAAGAACCGCGCTCACACGACCTATCTGGCTATGCCGAACGCTTTGCATCGGCGGCCAGCCAAATCATTTCCAATTTGGAAGTTAGACTTTCAAATCCCTCAAATATCAATAACAACCAACTTCTTGCTGACTTACTAGGCATCGAGCAAGAGCTTTACGAATTGACTAGCCAGTTCAGAAACCACCTAAAAAGCATTGTCGAGACTTTTCAGGCGAAAGCAAAAGCAGTCCCATCCGAAGAGATTTCCATTATGAATCTTGAAATACAGCAATTAGAAGCCAGGATTCAAAGATACAACCCGCAAGAAGTGGAGTGGTGTAACGCGTATAGACAAACGAAGAAAGAGCTCGAAACCATCTCTTCAGAGAGGGAAGATCAGGAAACTATCGCAGGGGAATACTCAGAATCACTTCTCAGTAGATTTAAGGAAGAAGTAAATACGTATCTCGAAAACCTAAGAGCTAAATTTCGAATTGATCAACTTGAAGGAAAGACGGATGGAGTGGCTACTTCTGCCTACGCAAACTTCGTAATAACAATAAACGATCAACAAGTACCACTCTCCGCTCGGAGCGGAAAGCCGAAATTCTTGAACACACTGAGCCAAGGTGATAGGAACGCTCTTGGGTTAGCCTTCTTCCTAGCATGGTTACGCGCTCAGCCAGATTTGTCTGAGCATGTGGTCGTTTTTGACGACCCTCTGACAAGTATGGATAACAGCCGGCAGTATGGAACTGCCAAGGCACTTTCTGAGATAAGTGAAATAGTAGGGCAGCTTATCGTCTTCACCCATAAAGAAGACTTCCTATTTCAATTAGACGATGAACTAAAAAACTTACATGGCTTGACAATATCAAATGATGATACCTTGGGTAGTCAAATTATTCCTATTGACATAAAGTGGCTCCGCAAGGATCCGCACTTCCGCCGCCTCGATGAGATGAGGCGGTATATCACTGAGGATTTTGGGCCGAAAGTGAAAGACATGCAGGAGAATATTAGAACGGCCCTAGAAAGAATCCTTCGGATAAAATACTACCCGCTTTTGGAAGAAAAGCCGATGCTTGGGGCAATGATCAAAGTGCTTACTGATAGAGGGATGATATCAAATGATGTAAGCACTGAGCTAAACCGCCTAAACGGAGTTTCCAGTCCAACCCACCACCCAGAGGAATATGGTCGGCCAATTCAAAATCTGGAACGGCGAGATCTAATACCTGAGATAGAAGCCACTTTGAAGCTGATACAGGAGTTATAAATTAGAGTGAAACCCTCCTTGGTAGCCTTAAGAATTCTAGGAATTTGGCACATTCAGGTTGTATCCTCCCGATCATTCGTGACAGGGTGCGGGGTGGCCTTGTGCCGCCTCTGCGGTTTAGGTACAGGAGGGTGATATGAACGGAGCGAATCTCAACGAACAAACCGCCTCACAACTGCCAGCCCTGCACCTGTTGCAAAACCTGGGCTATGCGTACCTCACTCCGCAGGAAGCCCAGTCCCAGCGCGGCGGACGGTTGCGTAATATTCTGCTGGAAGGCATCCTGACGGACTGGCTGCGCGCTAATAACCGCATCCAGTACAAGGGGCGGGAAATCCCCTTCAGCGAAGGCAACATCCAGAGCGCGGTCGAAGGGCTCAAATCCGTCTATACCGACAACCTCATCCGCACGAACGAACAGGTGTACGATCGCCTCACGCTCGGCGCCAGTCTTCAGCAGGCCATTGAAGGCGACCTGCGCAGCTTCTCGCTGAACTATGTGGATTGGGAAAAGCCGGAGAACAACGTCTACCACGTCACGGAAGAATTCCCGGTCGAGCGGGCAGCCTCGGCCCAAACCCGCCGCCCGGATATCGTCCTGTTCGTCAACGGCATCCCGCTGGCGGTCATCGAATGCAAATCGCCGGACATCAAAGACCCGATGAGGGAAACCATCTCCCAACACATTCGCAACCAGAAAGCGGACGAGATTCCGCACCTGTTCTATTTCGGGCAACTGCTGCTCGGCGTGTGCAGCAACGAAGCCCGCTACGCCACCGTCGGCACGGCGGCCAAATTCTGGAGCGCCTGGACCGAGAAGGGCATCAGCAAGGAAGAGGCGGCGCGCTTTGAGCAGGAAGCCCAAGCGGCAATCAACCGCCCGCTGGGCGAGAAGCAGATAGAAAAAATGATCGCCGGCAGCGAGAACATGCGCTACCGGATCCCCGCTCTTCGGGAACTGAACGCCGAACGCAAACTGTCGGCCCAGGACCGCGCCATCTACGCCCTCTGCCGCCCGGCACGTTTGTTGGCGCTCACCAAGCGCTACATCCTGTTCGATGGGCCGGACAAGAAAATCGCCCGCTACCAGCAGTTTTTTGCGGTCGAGAAAATCATCCGGCGCATTGCCAGCCTGGACCGCGACGGGCGCCGCACGGGCGGCGTGGTCTGGCACACCCAGGGCAGCGGCAAGTCGCTCACCATGGTGTTCCTGGCGCGCGCCATCGCTATGGCCGAGGGACTGGAAGACTACAAAATCGTGCTGGTCACCGACCGGGTCGACCTGGACGACCAGATAAAGAAGAACTTCATCCAGACCGGGCAGGAAGTGGTGCAGGCCGCTACCGGCAACGACCTGGCCGAATTGCTGCGCAGCCCAAAGTCGCGCATCATCTCCACCGTCATCAACAAATTTGAGGCGGCGGTTGCGAGGGGCAAAGCGAAGATTGAAAGTCCGAACATCTTTGTGCTGGTGGACGAGGGTCACCGCACCCAATATGGCTCGTTCCATGGCCGCATGAAACAGGTGCTGCCCAACGCCTGCTACATCGGTTTCACTGGCACGCCGGTCGCGAAGAAGGACAAGGACACTGTTACCAAGTTCGGCGGCATGATCGACACCTACACTATCACCGAGGCCGTGGATGACGAGGCCGTTGTGCCACTGCTGTACGAGGGGCGCCACGTGCACCAGCGGGTGGACAAGGAAGCGATGGACAAGTGGTTCGAGCGTGAAACCCGGCAGGTCAGCGAACAGCAGGCCGCCTACTTAAAGACCATGTTTGCCTCCACTGACCAACTGAACAAGGCCGCCCAGAAGGTGCGCGAAATCGCCTGGGACATCAGCCAGCACTTCCGCGAGCACTGGCAAGGCACGCCCTTCAAGGGCCAACTGGTGGCGCCCGACAAGGCCACCGCTCTGCTCTACAAACAATTCCTGGATGACATCGGTATCGTATCGGCTGAAGTGTTGATTTCTGGCCCGGACGAGCGCGAAGGCGAGACCGATATCCACGAAGAGAACAGCCAGCCGGTCCAGCGCTTCTGGAAAGTGATGATGGACCGCTACGGCAGCGAAAGAGAATACAACAAGCAGCTCATCAACGCCTTCAAGCATGGTGACGAGCCGGAGATCATCATCGTGGTGGACAAGCTGCTCACTGGCTTCGATGCACCGCGCAACACCGTGCTGTACCTCACCCGCAGCCTGCGCGACCACACTCTGCTACAGGCCATCGCCCGCGTCAACCGGCTGTATGAAGGCAAGCAATACGGTTACATCATTGATTATTACGGTGTGCTTGCCAACCTGAGTGACGCCCTGGAGTTGTACGAGAAACTGGACGACTTCGACACGGAAGACCTCAAAGACCTGCTGACCGACATCAGCGTGCCGATTCGTGACCTCCCCCAGAAGCACAGCGTGCTGTGGGACACCTTCAAGGAAGTCAAGAACCGGCAGGATGTCGAAGAATTCGAACAATCCCTGTCCGATCCCGAAAGCCGCGACAAGTTCTATGCTCGCCTTACGGAGTACTCCAATGTGCTGGCGATCGCGCTTTCAAGCGCCAGGTACCTTGATGAGACTCCGCCCGACGAACAGGAGCGCTACAAGCGCGACCTGAAATTCTTCACCAAACTGCGCTCCTCGGTCAAGCGGCGCTTCGCCGAAACACTCGATTTCTCCGAATATCAGCCACGGATTCAGAAGCTGCTTGATACGCATGTCAGCACTGAAGAAACCGAACGCATCACCGAACTGGTAAACATCTTCGAGAAGGAAGCCTTCGCCCAGGAAGTGGCAAGGTTGGAGTCGCCATCCGCCAAGGCCGATACCATCGCCCACCGCACCAGTCGCACCATTTATGAACGCATGGGGGATGACCCCGTGTTCTACGCCCGCTTCTCAGAATTGCTGCAAAAGACGATTGACGACTACCGCCAGCGCCGGATAGATGAAAATGCCTACCTAGCGCGCGTCACCGAGATCATGGAAGCGGTCGTCAACCGCACAGGCGATGATATTCCATCCGCGTTGGAAGGCAAGGAAGTAGCCAAGGCGTACTACGGCGTCATAGGCCAGGCGCTAGAAGCGGGGAGCGTTGATGAACTGACCGAGGAAGATCGGATCAAGATTGCCGTGGCTGTGGACGAGATCGTAGATCGCAACCGCATTGTCCAGTGGGCCGACAACCAGGATGTGCAGAACAAAATGCGCAATGAAATTGAGGACTGGCTGTTTGAATACGCCAGCCAGCATGAAATGACGCTGGATTTTGAAGTCGTCGACGAGATTTTGGAGCAGTGCATTGCTATCGCCAAACGCCGTAAAGCTGATGCCGACTGACGAACAAACGCAAAGCAGCAAGCAGGAATTTCAATACGGTCGGTCGATAATCGAATATGAATTGCGCTACGAGGCACGGCGCAATCTTGCGATCACGGTCCGGCCAGACAAGTCCGTGCTGGTGCGCGCTCCCCTTGGCAGCGACATAACAGATATCAAGACGAAACTGGTGAAACGCGGCGAGTGGATATTGAAGCAGATCAACTACTTCGATAAGTTCCACCCGATCCAGCCACCCCGCCAATACGTGAGCGGCGAGACACATTACTACCTGGGCCGGCAGTATCGCCTGCGTATCCGCAAAGGTTCTGACGAAAGCGTTCGGCTGTCCGGAAAGTTCTTCATCGTCACCACCCGGAACCCCGAAGACAGTGACCAGGTGAAATTGCTCATGCTAGATTGGTATGCCCCTCACGGCCAGGCTATTTTCGATCAACGAATCAGGAAGATGGCCCCTGAAATTCTGGGGGTTGGATATGAGAGCCTTGAAATCGAGTATGGCTTGATGAAAACGCGCTGGGGTAGCTGTGCGCCTAACCGAAAGATCAAGGTCAACATTGAATTGATAAAGTCCCCTCTACCATGCATAGACTATGTCATTATTCATGAGCTTTCACACTTACTATTTCCCAATCATGATAAGAAATTCTATAGACTGCTTGACAAGGTCTTGCCAGATTGGCGCGAGAGGAAAGAGCGGCTGGAGCAATTTGGACTCAATGAATGCTAGTTGCTTATGTAACTGAAGTTCAGGAGGAGGTGATCATGACTGGCAGGTTGGATAAAGGCGCTACTCCAGATGTAGTCCCCATCGGTTCGAAAGAAGGAAATCTCTTGATCAGGGAATTGCGCGACAAAGGAGAATTAACTCTGTTTGTCGGTAGTGGGATTTCTCGTTGGAAACCTACTTCAATTCCAACGGGTCAGGCAGTTACTGATCATATAGGCGAATTGATGCTAAGGCAGTTTCGTGGATTGAAAAAGAAAGAGCGTCGGGAAATAAAGGAAGCGATTACCGGCACCCCCTTCGAGTACATCTGGGAGCAGATTCCTGATTTGGCTGAAATTCGTGACATGTTGCTTGAAACATTCCGAGATAGACCACCCAATCCAATTCACGAAGCCATCAGGGATTTGTTGGTGACTGGAGTCGTGAAGCATGTAATAACCACCAATTACGATACATGCCTTGATGACGTATTCCGGGGGATTAAGGATTTGCGGGAGGTAACAACACGAAAGAATGCAAAAGCAATCCTGGAATCTGATCGGATCTACTTCAAAATTCATGGGAGTGCAAAGAAAGGGATGGAGAGATCGATTGTCTATAGACTATCTCACGAAGGCACCTTGCCGGAATGGAAGCGAGATGTCTTGAGTCGTTGCGTAACGAGTTCGCAGCTGCTGGTTATCGGATACTCAGGTCTCGATTTTGAAATCTGTCCGGAACTTGCCCATGCTGCGCCAAGTAGAGTGATATGGAATTGCTTTTCAGATCCACTTTCCAATCCAAGAGCATTATCTCCAAATGCTGCCAGAGTGGTCAGATCGGGCGAACGAAATATCGTGCTTTGGGGAGATATGGCGAGATTCTTCTCGCTAATCGCAGGAGGTTTGCCAAAATTGGTCCCGAGCAATGCTGTTCCCGGATGGGATCTTGAGTCGATATTGTCCAAACCTGAACTTCAAGTTTGGGCATGCTCAGTAATATCACCGTTAGGATACGGACTTCAAGCTCAGAAACTTGCTGGGTGGATCCTCGATACGATTGATAACAAGTCGAAGCACTTGCCAAAAGCATATTTCTTGCTCGGAGATGCCTTGTTCCACCGAGGCAAATACCTGCAGTCTGCTGAACAAACCACTATCGCAGCTTCACAGTTCTCGAATAGTGATGACATGCCCGGGTTTGTGGCCAGTGTGTCTCGTCAGGCTGATGCCTTGCGCTGTGCGGGGCATTTCTGGGATTCCCTACTAGAAATCTCAAGAGCGCGTTCTCGAATGGCAGTATCCACAGTATCAAGCTCGTTGAGAAAACGATTGGTGACCGAATTGGATTTAAAAGAGTTGCTCGTATACAGGGATTTTTACGAGATTGCCAACTGGTTAGGTAATAAGCGCTTGGCTAGAACCTACCAATCCTACGGGAGATCACTGATAAGAAAGATTGCAGCTGTAGCTGCGAAAGAAGGGATTTGGAATGTCCTCCAGCAGTCGCGAATGTGGGCTGGTCGACTAGACATCGACTTTGGAGAAATCTATAAGGGGAGTATGCAACCTCTTGATGACTTGCAGGGCTTTGCGCATCTCGGGGCTATTATTCCACAGATGATGGCAATGAGAGACTCCCTCTTGCGAGGACAACACGGCGCCGAAGAGGTTGCAGAACGACTGCCAGAACTTATAGAACGAGCAAATGCGATCGGCTGTTTTCCAGAGATATGGAAGCTTGGTCTAGCTTACAATGAGTCGCTTGATCCCCGGAGTGTGAAATCTCCGCTCGAATGGGAAGGTGCATTTGGAGAGTGCGAGTATACGGAATTTCTCAGGAAGTTTAAGCTTGCCAATCCCCGACATAGGTAGGATGTGGTGAAACAGAGTCGAACTTGGGAAGTTGCAGATATCCCTTCTGCTAGCACAGAACTGCAGGGCTGCTTCAATGAATGCCAATCATTAGAAGCAACCCTGATTTCCGCCGTTGATAGGAAGATTGGCAGGTGGAGTATTCGCGTCTAATCGGCAACTTGCGATTTCGAAATCACACGAAAGCTCTATCGTGCTGGCAGAGAATCGCCCAATTATGAGAATCCATTAATCGTTTTTTCCGGTCTAATTCCGGAAAAAATCAAAATTCCGGTCGAACTCTGGAAATGACACAATTAAACAGATCGAGTCTATTCTATCCTAATAATCCAACGACAGTGGGGCAGGGTATTGCAAAGTGGGGGGAAATGGGATAGAATGGGGGCAACCGTGGGAAGAAGTGGCACGAAGTGGGACGCCGTCAGGCGTCTCCGCCATTTAACCCAGAGGTAGCACAAATGTTCTTAGGACAATACCAGCACAATCTGGATGACAAGGGGCGGCTCACCGTGCCGGCGCGCTTCCGCGAAGGCATGGAGGCCGGCGCCTACCTGCTTCAGGGTTTCGACAAAAACCTGATGGTCTTGCCCGCCGCCGCGTTTGAAGCCATGGTGCGCCAGGTGAACCAGATGAACCTGGTTGACCCCCACGCCCGCGAACTCAAGCGGTTGCTCTTTTCTACCGCCGAGAAAGTCGAGCCGGACAAGAACGGCCGCATTCTCGTCCCGCAGTTCCTGCGCGACCTCGTCGCCCTGAAGGCTGACGCCACGTTGGTAGGCGTGGGCGACTACTTTGAAATCTGGCCCCCGGAAGACTGGAAGCGGCAGTTCGCCCGCCTGCAGGATGCCGAAGCCAATACCGAACGCTTTATCGGATTGCAGCTCAACGCGGAACAGGCGTGACCGCGCAGCCCGGCGCGGCGAACTCGCCGCACCAACCGGTACTTTACCAGGAGATCACTCAGACGTTGGCCGCCGCCTCACCGCGGCGTATCGCCGACCTCACCGTTGGGGCGGGTGGGCATGCCTGGGGCTTGCTGGAGGCGGCCCCAGGCGCTCACCTGCTCGGCTTCGATGTCGACCCGGCGGCGCTGGCGCTGGCGCGCGAACGGCTCGCCGGTTTCGGCGAGCGGGTGGCGCTGGTGCAGGCTTCCTACACCACGCTGGCGCAGCAGCTTGCAAAGCACGGTTGGCCGGACGTTCACGCCATCGTGCTGGACCTCGGCGCCTCGTCCATGCAGTTCGACACGCCCGAGCGCGGCTTCTCCTTCCAGCAGGATGCGCCGCTCGACATGCGCTTCGACCCGCAGGGCACGCTCACCGCAGCGGAGATCGTCAACGAGTGGCCGGAGGAAGACCTGGCCGCCATCCTGCACGAATACGGCGAAGAGCGGTTTTCCCGGCGCATCGCCCAGGTCATTGTTCGCGAACGACCCATCCACACCACCGATGAACTGGCCGGGTGGGTGGCCCGGGCGGTGCGGGCGCCCCGGCACGGCCGGCGCATTCACCCCGCCACCCGCACCTTCCAGGCGCTGCGCATAGCCGTGAACAACGAACTGGAATCGCTGGATGCCGTCCTGCCCCAGATGCTGGCGGCGCTGGCCCCCGGCGGGCGCATGGCAGTCATTTCGTTCCACTCGCTGGAAGACCGCCGGGTCAAGCAGTTCCTGCGCCAGCACAGCCAACCGGGGGACGGCGTTGACCAGCCCGCCCTGAAGCTGCTGACGAAGAAACCGCTGGAAGCGGGCGAAGCGGAAGCCGGAGCCAACCCCCGGGCGCGCTCCGCCAAATTGCGGATGGCCGAAAAGTACTGAATCGGCTGAAAATTAGCCGGATGTGTGGCGAGTTCTCGCCATCCGGCATATATATAGAGGAATTGGCCTCCCTCAGAAGGGTTCCGCCGCCCGCACAGGCGAATGGAACAGAACTTGCAGGCAAGGAGACTGATGGTTAGTGGTTCGCGGTTAATCCAGGCATACCGGCAGGCCCCGTGGCGCAAACAGCTCCAGTGGATCGGGCTGTTCGTGAGCGCGGTGATCTTCCTTGCGCTGGTGGCCGGCGGCTACCTCAACGTCTCGGCGCGGGCGGCGCAGGCCGGCCGTGAAGTGCAGGGCATGCAGGCCCGTGCCCGCGACCTGGAACAATCCAACGAAAATCTGCGCACCGTGCTGGCCTACCTCACGTCCGGCAGGACGATGCAGCAGCGCGCCGAAGACCTCGGTTTTGTGCGCGTCAGCAAAGACCGCCTCACCTACATTGAAGCGCCCGGTTATGGCGGTCGCCCGGAGACCTCGTTGGCTGTGCATGCCAACCAGCCAGCGTTTACCGGGACCGACCAGTTGCCCGGCGCCTACACCCAGAGCCTGTTTGAGTGGGTGGGTGAGATGATTAATCTGCTGGCGTTGCAAACCGGCGCTCAGACCGGGGGGCAGCCCTGATGTCCCACGGTTGGCGTTTCACCATGCTGGGTTATGCGCTTGCCGTGTGGGGCGCGGCGATTGTAGGTATGGCCGGTTTCCTGATGTTCGGCCCCCAGGCCCAGTCCTTCCGTGAGCAGGGCGCGCTGTACTCGGTGGAAGAAATGCTCATCACCCCGCCGCGCGGCCAGGTCTACGACCGCTGGGGCAACCTGCTGGCCGGCAACGTCACCGTCTATGAAATTGGTGTCAACCTGCCCGAAGTCGAAGACCCGGAAGCCATCGCCCGCGCTGTGAACGGCGTGCTCGGCGAGGACTATTACACCCTGTTGGAGCGCGCCAGCATCCCCGCCGGCCCAAACGCCGTGTACGTCGTCTTGGCGAACTATGTCCCGGCATATAAAGCCGATATCCTCATTGATTACGTCCTCGAGCAGAAGGATCCGGAAACCGCCAAGCCCGGCGCGCCCAGCCTGGCGGGCCTGGTCTTCAAGCCGCATCTCATGCGCTCGTATCCTGAGCGCGACCTGGCTTCCAATGTGTTGGGGTTTGTCAACCGCGAAGGCATCGGTTACTTCGGCATAGAACAATATTACCAGGACCTGCTGGCCGGGCAGCCACAGCGCATCCTGGTGCCCGTGGACCCCAACCTCGCCACCAGTTTGCCGGAAGTACCTCCCGGCGCCAGCCTGGTGCTCACCCTGGACCGCGAAATCCAGGCGATGGTCGAAGACCAGCTGGACCTGGCGGTGGAATTCTACGGCGCCAAGGCCGGTACAGTGGTCATCATGGACCCCGAGACTGGCGAAATCCTGGCGATGGCCTCCACCCCGCGACTTGACCTGAACGAATACTGGAATTATCAGGAAGTCTATCCGGGCTCCACGCCGTTCAACCGCGCCGTCAGCAAGTCCTATGAACCCGGCTCGGTGTTCAAAGTCTTCACCGTGGCCGCTGCGTTGGACAGCGGCACCGTTCAGCCCAGCACCAGTTTCTTTGACACCGGCGTCTTCCAGATTGGCGGCATCACCATCCGCAACTGGAACAGCGGTGCCTGGGGCAAACAGGACATAACCGGCTGCCTGCGCCACTCGCTCAATGTGTGCATGGCCTGGCTCGGCAGCGAGATGAAAGCCGACCTTTTCTACCAGTACCTGCGCCTCTTTGGTTTCGGCCACAACACCGGTGTGGACCTCGCCGGCGAAGCCACCGGCCGCCTGAAGGAACCCGGCGACGATGACTGGTACGAAGCCGACCTGGGCACCAACACCTTTGGGCAGGGCATTGCCGTCACCCCGATTCAGATGCTCATGGGGATCTCCGCCATTGCCAACGAGGGCCAGATGGTGGTGCCTCATCTCGTGCGCTCGATGGTCGAAGATGGCCGCCAGTTTAACTTCCACACCCAGTATGCCGGGCAGCCCATCAGTGCAGAAACCGCCCGCACCCTCACCCTCATGCTGGCCGAGTCGCTCGAGAGCGAAGCCTCGAACGCCCTGGTACCCGGCTACCGCGTGGCCGGCAAGACCGGCACGGCCGAAATCCCCACCGAGTTCGGCTATACCAGCGCCATTACCAACGCCTCGTTCGTTGGCTGGGGGCCGGTGGACGACCCGAAATTCATTGTCTACGTGTGGCTCGAAGAACCCTCTGCCTCCATCTGGGGTTCGGAGACCGCCGCGCCGTTGTTCGCCCAAATCGTGGAACGGCTGGTGGTGCTGCTCAATCTTCCCCCCGACAGCATTCGCGCCGGCCTGACCTCGGGGCCCTAGAGGTGGCCGCCGATGCTGACGCTGGCCGATGTGCTGGATGCATTCACCCCCCACAGTCGCCCGGAGGCAACGCAAGTGATCACCGAAGCCGTGATTGACTCGCGTAAAGCCATCCCGGGTTCTTTGTTTGTTTGTCTGCCGGGTGAACGCGTCGATGGCCACGACTATGTCGAGGCCGCCTTTGCCAACGGCGCGTCGTTCGCCCTGGTGCAGCGTGAGGTGTCTGCGCAGTGCAGCGTGCTGGACCTGCGCCAGCCGGTGACCGCCGAGCAACTGGCCGCGCTCAACTTCCCCGTCTGCCTCCAGGTGGACGATACGCTGGCAGCCCTTCAGCAGATTGCCCGCCATTGGCGGCGCAGCCTGGACCTGCGCGTCATCGGCATCACCGGCTCGGTGGGCAAAAGCACCACCAAGGAAATGGTTGCTGAAATCCTTAATCGCAAATACCGTACCCTCAAGACCTCCGGTAATTTCAACAACGAGATTGGACTGCCGTTGATGCTGCTCAACCTGACCCGCGGTCACCAGCGCGCCGTGTTGGAAATGGGCTTCTATGTGCCGGGCGAGATTAAATTTCTCTGCGACCTGGCGCTGCCCTCGGTGGGCGTAGTGACGAATATCGGGACGGTGCATGCCGAGCGCGCCGGCTCGCAGGAGACGATTGCCCGCGGCAAGGCCGAATTGGTGGAGAGCCTGCCCGCGGATGGCTGGGCGATTTTGAATCATGATGATGACTGGGTTCGCGCCATGGCTGCCCACACCAGAGCCCAGGTGCTGTACTACGGTCTGACCGATGAGGCCCACTTGTGGGCCGATGAAATCGAAGGGTTGGGGCTGGATGGCATCCGCTTCCGCCTGCACTATCAAGGGCAGACCTTTCACTTGAAAGTACCTATGCTGGGGCGGCATTCCGTCCATACGGCTCTGCGCGCCGCCGCGGTGGGGCTGGTGGAGGGCATGGATTGGCCGGAGATTATCGCCGGATTGCGCTTTGGTCACATGCAACTGCGGCTTGTCGCAGTGCGGGCGCAAAACGGCGCGCTGCTGCTGGACGATACCTACAACGCCTCGCCCGAATCCACGCTGGCGGCGCTAAACCTGCTGGCCGAACTTGACGGCCGCCGCGTGGCAGTCCTGGGCGACATGCTGGAACTGGGGCAGTACGAACAGCAGGGCCACAAAATGGTCGGCCTGCGGGCCGCGGAAATTGTGGATGAACTGGTCACCGTCGGCAAGCGCGCCCGCGTGATTGCCGCCGCCGCGGTGGATGGCGGGCTGGCGCGTGAGCAGGTGCACGTGGTGGAGGACAGCCCCGCCGCGATTGCCGCCCTGCGCGACCGGTTGGGCGCACGCGATGTGGTCTTGGTAAAAGGTTCGCGCGGCATGAAGATGGACGGCATCGTGCCCGCCCTGGAGGAAATCCGATGACCCAGCCATCTGTGGCGCTGGCGCTGGCCGGCATCGCCTTCATCCTGACCGTCATTTGGGGCTCGCCGCTCATCCGCATCCTGCGCATCCTGAAAATGGGCGACAGCATCCGCCTTGAATTGCCGGATTCCTACCAGGCCAAGGCCGGCAAACCCACCATGGGTGGCGTGATGGTTATTCTGCCCGTGCTTCTGCTCACAGGCTTGCTCAACGCCGTTTCGCTCATCGGGTTCAGCGGGCAGGGGCTTTCGGTACTCGTCCCGTTGGGCACAATGGTGGCTTTCGGTGCGCTGGGCGCGGTGGATGACTGGGAGAAACTGCGTAACCGGGCGCGCGGGGAAGGCATGAAGGCGCGCTACAAGTTCCTCTTGCAGGTGGTGCTGGCGGCGGTGGTCGCCTGGGGGTTGTACGCCTATCTGGATGTCCCCCACATGTTCGTGCCCGGTGTCCAGCGCGAGATTTCTCTTGGCTGGTTCTACATATTCGTCGCCATGTTCATGATTGTCGGCAGCGCCAATGCGGTGAACTTCACCGATGGGCTGGACGGCATGGCCGGGCTGATTACCGCTACCTGTTTCGCGGTCTACGGGCTCATCGCGCTCATTCAGGGGCAGGTGTTCCTGGCGCAATTCTGCTTCACTGTCGTCGGCGCGCTGTTCGGTTTTCTCTGGTTCAACGTTCATCCGTCGATGTTAATCATGGGCGACACCGGGGCGATGGCATTGGGCAGCACTCTCGGCGTGGTGGCGCTCATGTCCGGCCATTGGATTCTGTACCCCATCATCGCCATCATCCCCACCATACAGACGTTGAGCATCGTTCTGCAGGTGAGTTACTTCAAACTGACCAAAGGCAAGCGCATCTTCAAGATGTCGCCCATTCACCTGCACTTTGAATTGTCCGGTTGGAGCGAGACCCAGGTAGTGCAGCGCTTCTGGCTCATCACCCTGCTGGCGGCGATGATTGGCGTGGCCCTGGCGGTGACGTGAAATGGCCGCAACGGAGTGTTTCGTGATATTGGGCGCGGCCCGTCAGGGCACTGCACTGGCGCGTTTCCTGGTTCAGCGCGGCGCACGCGTCATCCTCACGGATGCGCGGCCGGAAAGTGAATTGAAGGACGTGATGGAACAATTGCAGGACCTGGACATCGAATGGGCGGCGGGCGGGCATCCGCTCAGCCTGCTGGACCGCGCCACCGCCGTGTGCCCGTCCGGCGGCGTGCCGCTCACCATCCCTTTCCTCCAGGAAGCGCGGGCGCGCGGCATCCGCTTCACCAATGACTCGCAGGTGTTCCTCGAGCATGCTCCCTGCCCGGTGATTGGCATTACCGGCTCGGCCGGCAAGACGACCACCACCACACTCGTGGGGCGCATGGCGCAGGCCGCCGAGGGCCAAACGCTGCGCAAGGCGTGGGTCGGCGGCAACATCGGCGCGCCGCTCATCGCCATGCTGGACGAGATGCAGGCCGGTGACCTGGCCGTGATGGAACTCTCGTCCTTCCAATTGGACATCATGGCTCGCTCGCCGCACGTGGCGGGCCTGCTGAACATCACCCCCAATCATCTGGATCGGCATGGTTCGATGGAAGCCTATGCGGCTGCCAAGGCCAACTTGCTGGCCTACCAGATGGCGGACGACTACGCCGTGCTGGGGCGGGATGACTCCATGGTGATGGCCCTGCGCGCAAAGACCGCCGCGCAGGTGCTGACATTTGGCCTCACCGACCTGCCGAACAGAGAAAACGGGTCGTTCATCCGTGATGAATCGGTCTGGCTGCGGGATGCGCAGGGCGAACGCGCCGTCTTGCCGCTGACTGATAACCTGCTGCCCGGCCTGCACAACCAGCGCAACGTGTTGGCCGCCGCCGCCCTGGCCGCCGCCGCGGGCTTGCCGGATGAGGCCATCCGCACCGGCGTGCAGGGCTTCCGCGGTGTGCCTCACCGTCTGGAATTCGTGCGCACCTGGCGCGGCGCGGACTGGATAAACGATTCCAAGGCCACCACGCCCGCCGCGGTGGTTGTGGCGCTTGAATCCATCCGGCGGCCGGTAGTGTTGCTGGCCGGCGGGCGCGACAAACACCTGCCGTGGGACGAGTTTGCCGCCGTGGCTGGAAGGAACGCTGCTCATATCGTTCTCTTCGGCGAAGCCGCGGGGTTAATCCGCGCCGCGCTGGATGCCGCTGGCGGGAAGGTGAAGGTCAGCGTGTGCCCCGGCCTGGAAGCCGCCGTTCAGCAAGCCGCGCAGGTGCTGGAACACGGTTGGGTGGCGCTGCTCTCACCGGGCTGCACCAGTTTTGACGAATTCAAGGATTACGAGGAACGCGGCGAGCGCTTCAAGCACTGGGTGCTCGCCCTCGAGGAGTGAGATGATGATTGAGACCAACGTACGACCCCCGATGGAACGACCCCGCCAGGCGGCGCGGCCGGCCGGTAGCCTGACCCTCGGCATTGATGTCTGGCTGCTGCTGGCAGTGTTCACCCTGCTGGTGTTCGGCGCGCTGATGGTGTACTCGGCCAGTTGGGATTTCTCGCTGTTCGTGAACGAAGGCGACCCCACCGCCACCTTCCGCCGCCAGATGATGTGGATGGTGGTCGGCATCGCTGGGGCCGTTGTCGCCTCGTTCCTCGATTATCACTGGTACCGCCGTCTGGCGGTGCCCATCATGGCCGCCACCATTGTGGGTCTCATCACCGTATTCATCATCGGCGAGGTGCGCTACAACGCCACCCGCACGCTGTCCGAAGGGTCGTACTCGCCCTCCGAACTGGCCAAGGTCGCCATCATCATCTACCTCGCAGTGTGGCTGTTCAGCAAGCGTGAGCAACTGCGGGACATCAGCTTCGGGTTGGTCCCGTTGGGAATGATTGTCGGGTTTGTCAGCGGTCTTATCTACCTGCAACCTGACCTGAGCGCCGCCGCCACCATCGTGCTTCTAGGCGGGCTGATGTTCTTTCTGGCGGGCGGTGACCTGAAACAGATTTTCGTGCTGTCCGTCCTTGTGGTCTTTGTGGGCTGGTTCGTAGTGCAGGTGCAGCCCACCGGCAGCGACCGCATTGCTTCGTATCTTGAGGGTATCAAGGACCCCACTCAGGCCGGCTACCACGTGCGCCGTTCGATTGAAGCCTTCGTCAATGGTGGGTTGTTCGGCGTCGGCATCGGTAATTCCGGCACCAAGTACACCGGCCTGCCGGTGCCGCCTACCGACAGCATCTTCGCCGTGGTGGTGGAAGAGACCGGCCTGATCGGCGGCACGGTGCTGGTCAGCCTCTACCTCGTCCTGTTGTGGCGCGGGCTGGTGATTGCCCGGCGCGCCCCGGACCAGTTGGGTTCATTGCTCGCCGCCGGGCTGACTATCTGGATTGCATTGGAAGCGATGGTCAATATGGCCGTCATGGTGGGACTGGTGCCATTTGCCGGAAACGCCCTGCCCTTCATCAGTGTGGGCGGTTCCAACCTGATAGTGACGCTGGGGGCGGTGGGTATTATTTTGAACGTAGCTCGGCAGGGAAAGGCCGCGGCGAATGAAGCCGCGCCCCTGCCCCGAAGGAGACAGCATGCGCCTGATGATATGCGCCGGCGCGAGCGGCGGCGGGGTGTATCCCGCCCTGGCCGTTCTACAGGCGCTGGGTAAGGACGGCCACGAAGTGTTGTGGATTGGCGGTGAAGGCGGCATGGAAGCTGGCCTGGTTCAACGCGCCGGCCTGCCGTTCGTCGCCATCCCGGCCGGGCAGGTGGTGGGCGTCGGTCTGCGGGCGCTGCTGGGTCTCTTTCAACTGGTACGCGGCTATTTCGCCGCCCGCAAACTGGTGTGGCAATTCAAGCCCGACGTGCTCTTCTTCACCGGCGGATTCGTGAGCGTGCCGGTGGGGCTGGCGGGGCGCGGCCTGCCGATGCTGTTGTGCCTGCCGGACATTGAACCGGCAAAGGCACTGGGGCTCATCTCCCGCTATGCCACAGCCGTCGCCGCCCCAGCCGAAGACTCGAAGGCGTTTTTCCGCCCCGGCCTGCCCGTGCACGTCACCGGCTACCCCGTGCGCGCTGACCTCACCGGCTGGGACCAGACCGCCGCGCGGCGCGAATTCGGTCTGGACCCGGCTGTGCCCACCCTGCTGGTGTTCGGCGGCAGCAAAGGCTCGCTGGCAATTAACAAAGCCGTGGTGCAGGGGTTGCACGACTTGCTGTCCGAGATGCAAATTCTGCACGTGACCGGGGATGCGACCTGGGACGAAACCCGGGCCGCCCTGCCGCCCCTGCCGGAGGCCCTGCGCGTTCGCTACAAGGCCTACCCCTACCTGCACGAACAGATGGGCGCGGCGTTCGCTGCTGCCGACCTCACCGTATGCCGCGCCGGCGCCAGCACACTGGGCGAACTGCCGTTGTTCGGTCTGCCCGCGGTGCTGGTGCCACTGCCTTACTTCTGGCGCTACCAGCGCGTGAATGCCGAGTACCTCGCCCGCCACGGCGCCGCGCAAGTCTTGAACGATGAGGATTTGGAGACGAAACTGACAGCAACGCTTCTCGAGTTGATGCATAATGAATCAAAGCGCAGCGCCATGCAGACCGCCATGCGCGCTCTGGCGCGCCCGCAGGCGGCCGCCGACATCGCCGGTTTGCTGCGCCAAATCACTGCGTCATCTCCCGTGGAGGCGGCGCGCTAAGGACTCGCTATGGTATCGCTGGCATTCGTCTTCTGGTTATTCGTCATCCTCGGCGCCATCGTGGGCGGCACCCGCGGCTGGGCGAAGGAGCTCCTGGTGACCTTCTCCGTCATCCTCGGCATCTTCGTCATCCTGGTGCTGGAAACCTACGTGGGTTTCATTCAGGGCATGCTGCAGGCCGGCGGCCCCAAGCTGGAGTTCTGGGTGCGCTCGCTGATCATCTTCCTGCTGGCCTTCTTCGGGTACCAGACACCCGGCGCCATCGCCCGTTTTCAAACTGCTGCGCGGCGCGAAAAGTTGCAGGACTCTTTGCTGGGCATTGTGCTGGGCGGCGTGAATGGTTACCTCATCATCGGTTCGGCCTGGGCCTACCTGGACCGCGCCGGCTACCCCTTTGACCTGATTAGCGCGCCCCAGCCCGGCAATCCGCTCGGCGAGGCGGCCATCAACCTGATTACCTACCTGCCTCCCAACTGGCTGGATGCCCCGTTGATTTACTTCGCCATCGCCGTGGCCTTCACCTTCGTCGTCATCGTATTCGTATAAGGAAGGCATTGACTTCATGGCACACATCCACTTCATCGGCATAGGCGGCGCGGGGCTTTCAGCTATCGCGCGCGTGCTGCTGGAGCGCGGCCAAACCGTGAGCGGCTCAGACCGGGCTGCCTCGCCGCTGGCCGATAGCCTGGCGCGCGCCGGCGCGCGCATCGTCATTGGCCATGCGGCTGAAAATATCCGTGGCGCGCACAAGGTCATCCGCTCATCGGCCATCCCGGATGACAACCCGGAAGTGCTGGCAGCCCGTGCCGCTGGCCTGCCCGTGTTGAAGCGTGCGGAGTACCTGCCGGAACTGCTTAAGGACTGCCGTGTGCTGGCCGTGGCCGGTTCGCACGGCAAGACCACCACCAGCGCCATGCTCGCCTGGACGCTGACAGCGATGAACGAACGACCGGGGTTCATCGTCGGCGGGGTGGTGGAAAACCTCGGCGTGAATGCTGCCACCGGCACGAGCGAATACTTCGTAATCGAAGCGGATGAATATGATTACATGTTCTGGGGTCTGAACCCCGAAGCCGCGGTGGTCACCAATGTTGAGCATGACCATCCGGATATGTTCCCCACGGCTGATGATTTCCGCCTGGCGTTTGAAGGCTTTGCCGAGCGCATCAAACCCGGTGGCTTGCTGGCCGCCAATACCGAAGACCCCGGCGCGGCTGCCTTGCTGGCGCGCGCCGCCGGCGGCGACAAGGACACAGTTTCCTACGCGCTGCATGGCCCGGCCGATTTCTCAGCGGCTGACGTCAAGTCCCTTCCCGGCTCCGGCTACAGCTTCCGCGCCCTCAAAGGCGGCGTACTGCTGGCCGATGTGGCGCTTCAGGCACCCGGCGAGCACAACGTGCGCAACGCCCTGGCCGTTCTCGCCGTGGTGGATTGGCTGGGTTTGGATGTACAGGAAGCCGCGTTGGCGCTGGGCGACTTCCGTGGCGCTGGCCGCCGCTTTGAGGTCATAGGCGAGGCGGGCGGCGTGACCGTGGTGGATGATTACGGCCATCACCCCACCGAAATTCGCGCCACGTTGAGTGCCGCGCGGGCACGCTACCCGGGCCGCCGCCTGTGGGCCGTTTGGCAGCCGCACACCTATTCGCGCACCCTGCAATTACTGGAATCCTTTGGCGCCGCCTTTGACCACGCCGACCGGGTCCTTGTCACCGGCGTGTACGCCGCCCGCGAAGCGCCGCCGGAAGACTTCTCGCATGACCGGGTACTGGCCGCCATCCGTGCCGACCAGCCGGTGTTTCAGCAGCGGCTGGCGGAAGCCACTGGCTACCTGCTGGCCGAAGTGCGCCCTGGCGATGTCGTGCTGGTGTTCTCGGCGGGCGATGCTACTGAAGTGAGTGCCGGGCTGCTGGCTGGTCTGCAGTCTCGCGCCGGGGAAGGGGTGGCATGACGATGACCGCGCTGCCGCTGGAGGCGTTGGTGGAGCAATTTGGGGACCGCCTGCTGGCCAACGTGCCGCTGGCGCGCCTGACCTCTGCCCGCATCGGTGGCCCGGCGGACTGGCTGCTGGAAGCCGCCAGTGCCGATGAACTGGCCGAAATCGTCACGCGCCTCTGGGCGCTGGATGTGCCCTTCACGATGCTGGGTGGCGGTTCCAATATCCTCATCAGCGACCGGGGCGTGCGCGGCGTGGTGGTGCACAACCGGGCGCACGCCGTAACTTGGCACACCGAAAATGAACCGCCGTCAGTGTGGGCGGAGTCTGGCGCTAACTTCGGCGCGCTGGCGCGCCAGGCCGCCCAGAAGTCCCTCTCCGGCCTGGAGTGGGCCGCCGGCATCCCCGGCACGGTCGGTGGGGCGGTGTACGGCAATGCCGGAGCCCATGGTGGCGACATCGCCGCCAACCTGCGGCTGGCAGAAGTCTTGCATCGTCATACAGGGCGGCAGAAATGGAAGCTGGAAGACCTGCGCTATTCCTATCGTTCCAGCGTCCTCAAAGAGGGTTTGGGGCAGGCGGTGGTGCTTTCGGCCACGCTTAACCTGTCCCACGGCGACCCGGCCGCCATTGAGAAGAAAATGGATGAGTACCTGGCGCACCGCCGCCGCACACAACCGCCCGGCGCCAGCATGGGCTCGATGTTCAAGAACCCGCCCGGCGACTATGCCGGCCGCCTGATTGAGGCCGCCGGCTTGAAAGGTCTGCGCGTCGGCGAGGTACAGATCAGCGACCTGCACGGCAACTTCTTCGTCAACCTCGGCGAAGGCACCGCCGCGCAGGCATTGGAATTGATTCAACAGGCGCAGGCCCAGGTCGAAAGCCAGACCGGGGTGCGCCTTGAATTGGAAGTGGAACTGGTAGGCGAGTGGCAATGATGGACAAACTGACGATTGGCGTGTTATTTGGCGGGCGCAGCGGTGAACATGCCGTCTCGCTCATGTCGGCGCGCTTCGTGCTCAGCGTCCTGGACCGCGCCCGCTATGATGTGATTGAGATTGGTATCACGCGCCGCGGCGAATGGCTGACGGGCGAGAACGTCCTGGCGGTGATGGAATCCGGCGCCTATGACCGGCTGCAACCGGTCACGTTGCTCCCTGACCCCACCCGCGCCGGCCTCTACCGGCTGGATGCGGACGGTTTGAAACCTCTCGCGCAATTGGATGTGCTCTTCCCGGTGCTGCACGGCACGTTTGGCGAGGATGGCACCCTGCAGGGCCTGCTGGAAATGGCCGAGATGGCCTATGTAGGTCCCGGCGTGGCTGGCGCGGCGGTGGGCATGGACAAGGCGATCTTCGCTGACCTGATGCGCGCCCAGGGCATTCCGGTGGTGCCGGGCGTGCTGGCGCTGCGCAGCGAGATGGGTTCTTCAATGGATACCGTGCTGGATCGCGTCGAAGCCGGGCTGGCAGATTACCCTTATTTTGTCAAACCCGCCAACCTGGGGTCGTCCGTGGGCGTCAGCAAAGTGAAAAGCCGTTCCGACCTTGTGGAAGGTCTTCTGGAAGCCGCCGAATACGACCGGCGCGTGCTGGTCCAGAAGGGTCTGGACGTCCGCGAGATTGAAGTCAGCGTGATGGGCAATGACCAGCCCATCGCCTCGGTGTGCGGCGAAGTGCTGCCGGGCGAGGAGTTCTACTCCTATAACGCCAAGTACCACGACGAGCGTTCGCGCACCGTCATCCCCGCCAAGATTCCGGAAACCACCGCCGAGCGCATCCGTGCCCTCGCCGTCAAAGCCTATGCCGCCTGCGACATGGCCGGCCTGGCGCGCGCCGATTTCTTCCTCGACCGCAAAACGGGCGAGGTCTATATCAACGAGATTAACACCATCCCCGGTTTCACCTCCATCAGCATGTACCCGATGCTGTGGGCGGCCAGCGGGGTGAGCAACGCCGACCTGGTGGATAAACTGATTGCCTACGCCCTGGAACGCAAGGCGCAGCGCGACGCCACCCGGCGCGAATTTGAACGCGAGGCGAGCGCATGACGACTCCCCGCCGTTCCGACCGGGTGCGCTCGCGCCGCAGTGACCGCGGCCCTGCCAAAAAGCAGACCGCGGCGCAACGCCGCACCACCGCCAGCCGCGCCATGCCGCCAATGGTGACGCGCCGCGGTGTGATGACTCCCGCCCCCGCCCAGCGCCGCCGCAGCGAGGCCCGCCGCCGCTACAACGTGGCGCTGCCCATGGCCGCCGGCGGGCAAGTGCGCCTGCCCGCCATGCCGCAGGTGCGGGTGGGTTGGCGTCTGTTGTCGTTTGTCCTTACCGCCGCGCTGTCCTGGGCGCTGTACATGCTGTGGACTGCGCCGCAGTTCCATGTCTCGGCCGCCGAAGTGGTGGGGCTGGCGCGGCTGAATGCGGATGAGGTCAATACTGTCCTGAAGGTCAGCGGCGCGTCTGTATTCACGCTGGACCCCGCCGAACTGGAAGCCCGTTTGCAGGCTGCCTTCCCGGAATTGCAGGGCATCCGGGTGCGGGTTGGCTTGCCGGCCAAGGTCGTCGTCGAAGCCGCCGAACGCGCCCCGGTCATCGCCTGGGAGCATGAAGGCATCCAGACCTGGGTGGATTCGTCGGGCTATTCGTTCCTGCCGCGCGGCCAGGTGGATGGCCTGGTGCCCGTGGTGGCTCACGGCCTGCCGGCTCCCATCGCCGGGCAGGCGGACCAGAGTCAGCAGTTACTCACGCCGCAAATGGTGAAGGCGATTCTCACCCTGGCGCCGTCGGCTCCGGAAGGCGCGCCGCTGGTGTTCGACCCCGAACACGGCCTGGGCTGGGCGGACCCGCGCGGCTGGCAGGTGTATTTCGGCCTGGCGCCCACCGATATGGCCCAGCGGTTGGCGGTGTACCAGGCCATCGTAAAAGAATTGAAGGCACAGGGCATCAAGCCGACCCTGATCAGCGTGGAGTTCCTGCACGCGCCTTATTACCGGGAAGACTGATGAGCGACGCGATTATCGTTGGCATTGATATCGGCACCACCAAAGTCTGCACCCTCGTGGCGCGGGTGGAGGACAATGGCCGCATCCGCATCCTGGGTGTGGGCATTGAGCCGTCGCAGGGCATCCGCAAGGGCAGCGTGGTGGACCTGAACGCCGCCTCGCAGGCCATCAGTCGCTCAGTGGACAAGGCCGAACGCACCTCCGGTTTGGAAATCACCTCCGCGTTGGTCAGTCTGGCGGGCTCGCACGTCTCCGGCGTGAACAGCCGCGGGGTGGTCGGCGTCAGCCGCCAGGTCGTGGACGATAGTGACGTGGTGCGGGCGATGGAAGCCGCACGCGCCGTCGCCATCCCCCACAACCGCGAGGTCATTCACGTCATCCAGCGCGGCTTCACCGTGGATGGTCAGGACGGCATCCGCATGCCGATTGGTATGCACGGCTACCGCATGGAAGTCGAGGCGCACATCATCACCGCCGCCGCCGCCACCGTGGACAACCTGCGCCAGGTAGTCGGCGCGTCCGGTGTCGAGGTCACCCAATTCGTCCTCAACCCGCTGGCCTCCGGCGAAGTGGTGCTGACCGACACTGAACGTGAGATGGGCGTGGTCGTATGCGACATCGGCGGCGGCACCAGCGACATGGCGATTTTCATTGAAGGCGACGTATGGCACACGATGGTGCTGGCAGTGGGCGGCAACCACGTTACCAGCGACATCGCCCACGGGCTGCGCCTGCCATTCAGCCAGGCCGAGGAAATCAAACTGCTGCACGGCCACAGCCTCACCCGCGAGGTGGGGGAGGGCGAAACCTTCCCCGTTAAAGCCTTTGGCGAGGAAGAGCCCGTAAACGTGTCGCGCATG
>SCUK01000058.1 GCA_004297445.1 Anaerolineae bacterium
TACCGCGCCGGGCGCTCGCGCCGGTTCGGACCTTCCGCCCCGCGCAAGTTGCTCTACCTGGCGGCTTGTTCCGTGCGCACCCATCAACCCGCTTTCAATGCGTATTTCCTGCGCAAGACTGCCCAAGGCAAACCACCCACTCTCGTCTTGAACAACATCCAGAACTCGCTCCTCAAAATCATCTGTGCCGTTTTGCGCGACCAACGCCCCTTCATCCCTAATCATCGCTCGCTTCACCCATTGACACGGTCATAGTATTCAGAATGGCTGATTTAGAGCGGCTCTTTTGGAATCTTAACATAACCTAACTACTATAATGCGGATATTACGTGGTCCTTGCGGTTATACCTACAGGGAAGGAGGTTTCCAGGCGATGCGTCATACGCGCGAAGAAGTTATCCAGCGTACCCTCCGCGAGTTTGGTCTGCTGGATAATCTGGTTGCTCATCTCTCAAAGTCGGATTGGGGGCGGTATGTCCCCCGCCCGGACTCTAAAGACCCCTGGACCGTAAAAGATACCCTCGCTCACATCACCCATTGGAAGGCCGATGTCGCCCGGTCCGCCCGGGGGCAGCGCAGACCGCCAGAAGAGCGCGGGTTGGGCGAAACGGCAGGCAACCGCCTCATCTACCTGCGCTGGCGCGACCGCTCGCCTAAGGAAGTGCTGGCCTGGCATTACGAGGTACATCAAGATGTGCTGTCCGCCCTGCGAGCCGCGCCAGAAAAATGGTTCAGTGGTCGAGAGCGCCGGGCAGAATGGCCATATGATCTCGATGGTCATTCCGCGCTTCACCGGGTAAAAGATATCGAACCGGCGCTGGCGACAGGGAAATGAGTTAGCGTTTCGCAGAGGGTAGAAAACGAAACGCCTCCCGCGCAGTCGCGCGGGAGGCGTTTGATTCAAATCGCCAGGGTTACGGTTGCCGGACGCTGAAATTGTCGAACAGGATGGTTGTGCTGGTGGAACTGAAGGTGCCGGCCATCAGGCCCGAGTCGCCGCTGGGGATGTCGGTGTCGGTCACTTCCAGCAGCGTGGTGCCGTTGACGATGAGGCGCAGCGTGCCGCCGACGCATTCGGCCTTCAGGTGGTTGGTGGCGTTGCCGGTGTTGATGGCGTCGCTGGTGTCCATGCCGTCCAGGCCGATGAAGGCGAGTTCGCTGGCGCCCTGGAAGCGCTTGCGGATGCCGTAGTAGCCATCGCTGGAAATCACGAGGACGTAGAAGTTGTCCGTGTCCTGGTGGCGGCAGATGATGCCGAAGTTGTTGTCATCTTCGGTGTCTGACTCAGCGGTGAGGCCCACGGTGGTGGCGTCCACTTCGATGATAGCATCGGTGAACGAGCGGCCGGGGTTGGCCCACATCAGCCACTGGCTGGTGTTGATGGTGATCTGGTACTGGTTGTTGGAGTAGTCGGTGCTGCCGTCGGAGTCGCTGTAGCGATCCCAACCGCTGCCGGTGTTGGAGAAATCATCTTCATACAGCAGGTTGGCGTCCCCGCCGCCGCTGCCGGTGTCTCCGCCGCCGGAGTCGCCGCCGCCTACCGCGCAGGCCATGGCAACCAGCGTGAGCACTCCGATAAACAGATAAAGCCGGGTTGTGGGTTTCATTCTTTTCTATCTCCTGAATAAGGGTTGGCGTACACCTGAATTGTAACAAGATTCAGGCTTGCCGCAACGTGACAGATGGCCTAGTTGGTGCCGCGTTACAGGAAGTAGGGGCGACGCATGCGTCGCCCCTACACGAGATACTCTTATTAGGATGACTGACCATAGTCCCTGCAGCGTCATGGGAAGTAGCGCGTCAGGGCCGCATCGGCTTCCGCGCCGATGGGTGTGCCTGCACCCAATTGGCTGGCCTGCTCCAGCGCGGCGCGCGCCGGTTCCATCTGCCCCCGGCCCACGAGGTACAGCCCAAGGTGCAGGTAGGCATCGGCATACTCGGGGTCGGCGGTGATGGCGCGGTCAAAGAATTTTTCGGCGTTGAGCGTGTCGCCCAGCAGGGTGAAGGCGCGCGCCATCAGGGTGAGGGAGTAGGCGTCTTCGCCGACCATGAGCAGCGCCTGGCGCGCGGCCGGCAGGCCGAAGGCCTCCACCTGTACGTCGTTGCGGATACAGAACTCCGCCAGCAGTTGCCACGAGGCCGCCGAGTCTGGGGCGAGGTCGGTGACGATGACGTAATGCTCCAGCGCGGCCTGCACGTCGCCCAGTTCGGCCAGGGTTTCGCCCAGGTCGGCCCGGATGGCGGGGTTGTCCGGCTGGAGGGCGGCGGCGGTTTCCAGGAACACCACCGCCTGGGCGGGGTCGCCCTGCCGTCGCCAGTAGGCCGCGTGGAACAGGTTGACCGCCAGCGAGGCCGGGTCAAGTTGCAGGGCTTTTTGCAGTTCGGGGTAGCCTTCGCCGCCGAGTTGCTGGCGGGCTTCGCCCAGGAAGGCCCAGGCTTCGGCGTAGTCCGGGTTGTGGGCTGCGGAGCGTTCAAAGGCGGCGGCGGCGGCGGCCCATTCGCCCTGCGCCGCCAGCGCCTGCCCAATGAGGATGGCGGCATAAGCCGGGTTGTCCAGCGTGCTGGCCTGCACCAGCGTGCTGCGCAACGATTGCGAGGCGGCCTGGTAGGCGGGGTCCTGTTCGGCGGCGATGCGCAGCAGGCGGGCGGCTTCGTCCGGCTGGTCCAGCGCCAGCAGCAGGCCGAGCTGGAAGTTGGCGGCGGCGTTCGCCGGTTCGGCCGTGAGGGTTGCGCCCAGCGCAGCGCGGCGGGCGGCCAGGTCGCCGATGGCGGGCAAGGTGGCGGTGGCGGCCGGCGCGGGCGCGGCGGCGGGCCGGCCCAACAGGCTGATGAAGACGGTGACGCCGACCATGAGGATCATCGCCCAGCCGGGCGGGGAGATGCGTTTGAGGATGTTCATAAAGTAATTATATGTCTTAGGAAGGGCATCTCACGCCAAGAACGCAAAGAAAAACGAAGCAAAGACATGGGACAGACGTACACCCACCCCCCTGTCCGCGAGGTGTCCGCGCGGCGTCCTTTGAGCGTCCAATCTGTCTGCGGGGGCGGGAGGAAGTGACAAATTAAGTGACATAGTACACCCCCAGTGAAAGTTTTGTCACTTCGTGTCACTTTGTGTCACTCCCTTTTGTAAAAGACTTGACGGGCGCGGGGAAAGCGGCTCACGCAAAGCCGCAAAGTGCGCATAAAAAATAGCGACACAAAGAATAAGAAAAAGGAAAGATTAACATGTGAGAATGCCCCCAATTGCGATGATAGCATGAGGCGGGCGGGAGGGGAAGCGATAGGGCGGGAATGTAAACCCTACAGCAAGGCTTCAATCAAGCTTCTTCGCCAATTCCATAATCAAGTTGCAGTATCCCTTTGATTTCTGTATGCGATTTGAGCGCAGAGTCGCACAAATCGTACATACATTCCAGGTCGAAGATACTCAATTTGTGAGGAGTCATCAAGTAGAGCTCAAGGTCATTTCGCGTAACCGCTTCGTCACCTTCAAGGTCGTGAAGGTACTCGTTGAAAATCTCAGTAAGATAATCCCTGTAAAGGTTTTGTATGCGCTCCATGATTCTGTCGTACTCTATGATTTTGTCTTCAAACAATTGCGAGTCAGAAAAGTAGTTTCCATTCGCATGAGATCGATCATTCCGATCTTTCACCAGTTTCTTGCAATCACCAATTAATGTGTCATCTGCATCAAAGAGCCTTAGAAATTCCATAAAACGGCTTTCCGGAATCTTGGAAAAGTCGAATGCTGATGTCGCGGCCAGCATTTCTTTTCGGGACAGGTCGCGGTCATTTATCAGGATGGTAGCATCCTCAAATTTTTGCGTGCGCCAATCGCGGGCTTTTAGAACTGTTTGGTATACCACCGTCATGAATAAGAGATGATAGACGTTCAAGGCTTGATGATAATGCTCATTCTGGATAAGAAAATAGAGGTCCTCAATAAGCTGTGAGGTATAAGCATTTTCACTTCCGTACAGGGAGAGATACCTTTCGACTTCCATTTGCTAACTCTCGTGTATTACATCAAGGATGCTTACGATCTTATTCTTCATCAACTCTATCAACTTCTGATTGACTGAAATGATTTCCTCTTCTTTTCTGATTTGCTCTACGTGCAATTTCTGCTCTTCAAGTGATAGGAGAGGGATTTGGAAGTTTGAGACTTGATTGAGAGAAAGGTTGTATTGAGCAACACCCACTTTCAATCCATCAATCAACTTGTGAATCAAGTTTGACCCAAGAATAAGCGCAAGATATCTAGAGTCAAGTATCTCGTGCTTCGGGGTGATAATTGCAAGGGCTTGATTTGTATTAGCAGGAAGAATTGTCTTTTCGACCACTGCAACTCTCCCCAACGCCCCTGCAATTGAGAATAAGACATCCCCCTCTTCTAATTGAGACCTTCCGAGAGCCTTGTGTCCCTCTTCATCAATGTAGGCCAATTTATTTGTAAGAATGTTTCCTAGACCGTCAATGCTCTCAATCTTCACAAACGCAATGCCGGAATCGGCATAGCTGAATCCAATTGTCGTTGGGGTGGTCCCCTTTGTAATCCTCTTGGCAACATCCCCCAGCGACACCCACTCCACGCCATCTAGCTTTTTAAGCTCGTGACCAAAATAGCGTCTCTCTCTCTCCAGGTTTTTGATGACGGCCTTGGCCGCCTCAATCGCCGCTTGCTTGACCTCAATCTGCTCGACGATTTCGCGCTGGACTTCCAGGGGGGGCAGGGGGATTTTGACTTTGTAAGCATCATTGCGATTTAGTCCAGGTACTCCTGCTTGGGTGTTTACTTTTTCTAATCCTAATCTTTGTAATATATAGTATAGGAATTTCAGTTCTACATTGTCCTTATTGAATAGCTGAACGTAGAATGTAGTGTCGATAGGAAAACCGTTAACTTCCGAGTAGACAACGGCCCCTGCTGAACCCTTTCGGCCTACTATGATGAATGGCCCTTCAACAAGGTATTCGTCGTGATAGCCTACAATGCCATTTGATCCGAAAACAGGGTACTCCCCATTTTTTCTATCCTCTTTCTTGAGCGGCTTCCCGTATTCAAAAGTGCAGACCTCGCCCAATTCAATCATCGGCCATTTCTGATTGGCCCTAATTTCGGTTTCGCTATAGCGCTCACCGATCAGGCTGTAATCTCTGCTTTCCGCAATTTTGTCCTTTTTTACCCACAAGGCCAGTTCGCTGTTGCGCTTCTCGCCTTTTTTCCAGGCTTGCAGGGTCGCTTGTGCTTCGGGCAGGTCGTTCCGGTCAATCTTACGCCGCTGGGCGCCGAGGTCAAAGCCGTCGTTTTCAATCTTGATGAACAGGATTTCATCCGTCTGTTTGGCGACTTCGTTATCAAAAAACAAGATACTGGTCTTCACGCCGGAATACGGATTAAACACGCCGGGCGGGAGGGAGGCCACCGCAAACAGTCCGTCTTCTAACAACAGTTTGCGCAGGTTTTTATAGGCATTCTCGGACTTGAAAATTACCCCTTCCGGCACGATGATACCGGCGCGGCCTTTCTGGTTCAAGTGTTCAAGAATGTAGTCTACAAACAGCACTTCACTTCGATTGGCCTGTACCTGAAAGCGTTTGTGCGGGCGGATGCCGCCCTTGGGCGTCATGAAGGGCGGATTGGCGAGAATCACGTCAAAGGTTTCCCCCCAACGCTTTTCGCTGGTCAGCGTGTCGTATTCAAAAATTTTCGGGTTGGTAAAACCGTGCAGGTACAGGTTCACCAGCGAGAGTCGCACCATGTCCGGCGAGATATCGTAGCCCTGGATGTTTTCGGCGAGGCGAGTACGTTCGGCTGGTGAGAGTTTGTCGCCGGTGTAAGTTTCTTTTTCCAGCACAATCACTTCGCTAGCGGTCTTCCCGACGAGATCCCCTTCTTCCTTTTCCGGCTGGTAGTTGGAGGAGTTGTGCTTGCGGATATGTTTGTAGGCCGAGATAAGAAAGCCTGCCGTGCCGCAGGCGGGGTCTAGGATCGAGTCGGTCTTCTTGGGGTCCACCACGTCCACGATGAAATCAATGATGTGGCGGGGTGTGCGGAATTGCCCGGCGTCTCCCTGACTGCCGAGTATCAAGAGCAAGTATTCAAAGGCGTTGCCGAGTTCCTCGCTGTGGCTGTAGGTGAATTTGTTTATCTCTTTCAGGAACAGAGAAAGGGTTTCAGGGTCGCGGTAGGGGAGAAAGGCGTCTTTGAAGATATCGCGAAACAATTGCGGCAGGTTGGGGTTACGGGACATGCTGGTGATAGCCTGTACATAAAGATCTAGCCGCGCTTCGCCGGAAAGACGGGTATCCAGCACTTTCGTCCATGCATATTTCTCAAAATCTTCTGTGAAAAATTTGGCCTTGCCGCCCATCTCGACGGATTCCTTGTCGAGGTCATCCATGAATTTGTAGATGAGCGCGGTGGTAATCTGCTCGACCTGGGCTTTAGGGTCCGGCACTTTACCCACCAGTACGTCGCGGGCAGCATTAATATTGCGCTTGGTTGTGTCGTCCAGCATGGATAATCCTTAATTCATGAACTCGTTCAGGGGAATGTAGTCTTTGACATACTCCGGTACAACCTTCACCCAATCCATTTCTTTCTGGCAGGCTCTAAGTCGTTTGAAGTCCTGATAACCGAAACCAGGGTAGGTGCTTAAATCCTGAAACGTACCGCCGTCAATGATGGCGCGGAAGTGGTCATCGGTGACGTACACTTTCAGGTAATCGCGGATAAGGGGCACGCACTCGCTTTGCGGCTTCTTGATGGCGATGAATTTACTGACTTCTTCGTCCAGCTTGTTCTCGCGCGTGGGGAAAGAATCAATCAGACCAAAGACGCGTTCCAGAAATTCGCGCCAGGTGATGCGCCGGTCCAGGTTTTCGCTCTTGCGGATTTTTTCCAGATTCAGGAACAATTCCGGCTTGTCCTCGTAGCGTTCGCGCATGAGCCGGATGGCACGGTCCCATTGCTCCAAATCCACTGCCTTGCGAACTTCAACGTCTTTCTGGATGGTTTCGCGGGCTTTTTCGAAAAGCTTGCGGTCTACCTTCATGCCTTCCGCACCAATGGGGGTTTCGCGAATGAAATTCAGATTGTCAGGGTTGAAATTCTCATATTCAAGCGAGTCGATATCCACACCCGGGGGTTCGCCCGTGCCGCTGCCATGCAGCTGGGGAAGTTTAATGGCTTCATCGTAGTTATATTTTTCTTCGAAGAACTCGAAGTTAGCAAAGAAGTCAAAGAACTTGAATCGCTCTTTTTTGGCGGTATGCACCTCCCCAACTTCATCACGATACTCAAAAGTGAAGGTGCGAGTGCCACGGCCTTTCATCTGTACAAAGTCAGTGGGCGAGAAGACGGGGCGCAGGAGGGCAAGGTTGAGGATGTCTTCGCAGTCATAGCCAGTGGTCATCATGCCGACTGTGACGCAAACGCGGGTTTTGCTGGACTTGTAGCCAGGCAGAAAACGGGTGTGGCTGTTAAGGTTGTTGTTAGCGAAGTTAATTGTCATCTGTTGCGCGCCGTCCACGTTTGATGTAACCTGAACGGCGAAGTCCGAATTGTATTTGTCCGGCCAGTATTTGTAGGCCAGTTCGTTGAGCATCTGGGTGATTTTGGTGGCATGTACCTGACTGACGCAGAACACAATCGTTTTGCCGATTTCCCCACTCAAAGGGTCGCGCAAGGCGTTCTCCAAAATCGTCTGGCAGAACACGCGATTGGTTTTGTCCGAAAAGAATTTCCGCTCGAAATCTCTCTGATAGAAGGTTTCTTCGGCCTCCTCGCCATTTTCATCCGTCACGGACACCACATAGCCTTTTTCAGATAGCAGTTCGGTGGTGATATCGGTGCGGGCATCCACGGCAATCGGGTTAATGAGGTACTTCTCATTCACGCCTTCCAGCAAACTATAGCGGAATGTGGGTTCGCCGTTTTCACAGCCAAAGGTGGTGTAGGTGTCCAAGAGTTGGCGGCGTTCCCAGGCGCGCGGGTCCTGCACGGACAGCGTGCCGGGGTTGATGTGTTTCAGATAATCGCGCGGGGTGGCGGTGAGGCCAAGTTTGTAGCCTACGAAATACTCAAAAACCGCGCGGGCGTTCCCGCCAATCGAGCGATGCGCTTCATCTGAAATCAACAAGTCAAAATCGGTGGGCGAAAACAGTTTCTTGTACTTGTTCTGTGAAGAGAGGCTTTGTACAGTGGTGATGACGATTTCCGCTTTTTTCCAGTCGTCGCGATTTCTCTTGTAGATGACAGAGGTGTAATCCTTGCTAAGGTAACGGACAAAGTTTTTGTACGCCTGCTCTTCCAGTTCAAGGCGATCAACCAGAAACAGGATACGTTTCGCATTGCCGGTTTGAAGGAATAACTTTATGACGGCGGCGGAGATGAGAGTCTTTCCCGTTCCGGTAGCCATTTCAAACAGGTAACGGTCTTTGCCCTCTGCCGCCGAATTTTGAAGATGATGGATGGCGCGCACCTGATAGGGGCGCAGAATACGCAGCCCCTCATCATCGATGAACTTGTCGCGGGTGGCTTCATTGCTGAAACGCGGGTCCTCTTTGTAGTGCGGGTTTTGGGAGAGGGCGATGTAATCTTTTTCTACTGCTTCATCGGCCAGCCGCTTGTTGTCGGGCTTGAATTCCTGACGATGCAATAGCGATTCCTGGGTGGGGAATTCGGTAATCACTTCGGGGTTGCCGCGTTCCAAATCCCAGAAATAATGCAGGTTGCCATTGGACAGGATAACGAAGCGGACGTTAGCATTTTGAGCATAGCGGCGCGCCTGCTCTTTGCCAACCAGCGGACTCAACTCTTCGCGCTTGGCTTCCAGAGTAACCAATGGAAACCCGCGGTCATCCATGAGCAGGAAATCCATCGAGCCTTTCTTGGTCTTCTCGAAGTCCTCGCCAAAGGCATCAACATCTTTTTGGGTAATCTTGGTGTCCTGTTCAAGTTGGATGTTGGCCGGACCAGCGGCAGAATCAAAAAAACGCCAGCCGGACTGCTCGAGAAGGCGGTTAATTTTTACTCTGGCTTTGGCTTCTTTCCCGTTTGACATATCAACACCCTCCCTGTCATTTTATGCGCTGCAAGGAATTCTGTCCATCCAAACCCCTTAATATTCGCTTTCGCCGGTGTCATCCCCTATGAGGGCGGGTCAGGAGGCGGTAACAATCAGCAATCAGCAATCTACAATCCAAACTCGTCTCGGCTGAAGCCTCGACTCCGGGCGGTGACCTGGGCGGGGGTTTGTCCAATGCCCGTGCGCTATCCGGCTCGCGGGTATAATGCTGCGTGAAATCCCTCACGATAAAGAGGCAAACATGGACTTTACGCTTTCGCAGGAACACAACATGGCGGTGGAGATGGTGCGCAACTTCACCCATAAAGAGGTGATACCCACCATCCGCGAATGGGACCGCAAACAGGAAATGGCCCCCCACATCCTGCCGCGCATGGCGGAACTGGGCATCCTGGGCATCAACATCCCGGTGCGCTACGGCGGCCAGGGCTTTGACTACATCACGCTGGGCCTGGTGTGCGAGGAACTGGAATACGCCGACACCACCCTGCGCGTGGTGATGTCTGTGCATATGGGGCTGAACAGCATGGCGGTTTTGCAATGGGGCACGGAAGACCAGAAACAGCGCTTCCTCGTCCCGCAGGCCAAAGGCGAAAAATACGCCTGCTTCGGCCTCACCGAACCCGGCGCGGGGTCGGACGTGGCCGGGATGACCAGCACCGCCATCAAGAAAGGCGACCACTACGTATTGAACGGCGAGAAGATGTGGATCTCGCTGGCGAGCAAGGCGCACCACGCACTGGTGGTGGCGCGCACAAACCTCAACGCCGCCGACCCGCACGACGGGCTTTCGGCGTTCCTCGTGGAACTGGACAGCAAGGGCGTGACCACCGGCGACATCCACGGCAAGATGGGCGTGCGCGCCGGCTCCACCGGCTGGCTGGCATTTCAGGACGTGAAGGTGCCGGCGGAAAATCTGCTGGGGGAGGAGGGCGAAGGCTTCAAAATCGCCATGTCCTGCCTCGATAACGGCCGCTACACCGTGGGTTCCGGGGCCACCGGCCTCATCCGTGCCAGCCTGGATGCCAGCGTGAAATACGCCAACGACCGCAAGGCGTTTGGCCGCGAAATCGGCAAGTTCCAACTGGTGCAGCAGAAAATCGCCTACATGGTGCAATCCTACGAGATGGCGCGCCTGCTGTATATGAAATCCGGCTGGATGAAGAATCAGGGCCTGCGCAACACCCGCGAAACTTCGCTGGCCAAGTGGTTCGCCACCGATGCCTCGTTTGACGCTGCCGCCGAAGCCATTCAGGTGCACGGCGCGTACGGCTTCAGCGATGAGTACGATGTGGAACGCTACCTGCGCAATTCCAAGGGCGCGGTGATTTACGAAGGCACCAGCGAGATTCACCAGTTGATGCAGGCGAGCTACGCGCTGGGCTACCGCACAGACGGCGACCTGCGCTGCGAACTGCCCGCGTACGACGAAGAATATTGGCAGGCGGATAGTTAGTCTTTGTATCTTTTGTAAGGGCGATGGGAGTTGCTTCGCAACTCATTGCGTCGCCCCTACCTTGTTCCAGGAGGACAACGTTGAAAATTGTCGTATGTGTCAAACAAGTGCCGGACACCGCCGCCAAAGTGGTGGTGGACGGCGGGGTGGTGAGCTGGGGCGATGCGCCGCTGGTCATCAACCCGTGGGATGAATACGCGGTGGAAGCCGCGCTGCAACTGGCGGAAAAATCCGGCGGCACCGTCACGGCCATCAGCCTGGGCGGCGAAGCGGCCAAAGAAGCCCTCAAACACGCATTGGCGATGGGCTGCAACGACGCCGTGCTGGTGAACGACCCGGCGCTGGCCGACATCGACACGCAGGGTGCAGCCCGCGTGCTGGCCGCCGCCATCCAGAAGACCGGCGATGCAAGAATCGCCGTGTTCGGCAAGCAGGCGATTGACGGCGACAGCGGCGTGACGGCGGCCCAGACCGCGCGTGCCCTCGGCTGGCCGGCCCTCACGCTGGCCGCCAGCGTCTCACTGGACGGCGACACATTGAAAGTCGAGCGCGCCATGGAAGAAGGCCGCCAGAAGGCCGAAGCCCCGCTGCCCGCGGTGTTGAGCATCGTCAAAGACTTTGGCGAGCCACGCTACCCGTCGTTCATGGGCATCCGCAAGGCGGCCAAGGCCGAAATCCCCGCCTGGTCGCTGGCCGACCTGGGCGTGGCTGCGCCCGCCGCCGCCGTGACGTGGAAAGAGATTCTGAACCCGCCGGCGCGCCAGGTGACCAACGAAATGATTACCGGCGCATCACCGGACGAAATCGCCGCCAAACTGGCCGACAAGATTATGGAAGAGAAGGTGCTGTGATGGCGAATACCGTCTGGGCGTATATTGACCAATTCAAAGGCGTCGCCACACCCGCCTCCTGGGAAGCGGTGGCGGTGGCGCGCAAACTGGCTGACCAGCTGGGCAGCGGCGTGACGGCCGTTATCCTCGGCAGCGGCGTGGAAGCGCTGGCGGCCACCGCCTTCCACCACGGCGCGGATGAAGCGCTTGTGGCCGATGACCCCGCGCTGGCCGATTTCCGCGGCGGCGCGTATGCCGCCACGCTGGCGGCGGCGGCCAAATCCGGCTCTCCCGTCATCATCCTGTTCCCGACCAACAGCCGTGGCCGCGAAGTGGCGGGTATGGCGGCGATTGACCTGAACAGCGGCGTCATCCCGGATGTCACTGACATCGCCCTCGAAGGCGATCAGGTCGTCGCCACCCGGCCGGTGTATGCCGGCAAACTGCTGGCGAAGGTGGCCTGCACGGCGCGGCCGCAACTCATCACCCTGCGCGTGCGCGCCTTCGGCAAACCCGCAGTGGACGCCGGACGCACCGGCACGGTGACCAAAATCGCCGCGGTGGCCGATGGCGACAAGGTCAAAGTCACCGGCTACGCCGAATCTGAAGGCCGCTTGAGCCTGACGGATGCGGGCGTCATCGTCTCCGGCGGGCGCGGCACCAGCAACAACGCCGCCCTGCAACCCCCGGCGGACATCACCGACGAAAAGCAGAAGGAAATCTGGCGCGCCCAGCAGGGCTTCAAGCTCATCGGCGAACTGGCCGAAACATTGGGCGCGGCGGTCGGCGCCTCGCGCGCCGCGGTGGATGCGGGTTACATCCCGTATTCTCACCAGGTGGGGCAGACGGGCAAAGTGGTCTCGCCGGACCTGTACATCGCCTGCGGCATTTCGGGGGCCATCCAGCACCAGGCCGGCATGCGCTCCAGCAAGGTCATCGTTGCCATCAACAAGGACGCCGAAGCCCCGATCTTCAAACTGGCGCGCTACGGCGTGGTCGGTGACCTGCATGACATCGTCCCCGCGCTGACCAAAGTGATGAAGGAACGGCTGGGGAAGTAGCAAAGCGGTAAGTGGTAATTTGGAGAGAACCTGATGTGCGCGACCTATTTTCTGGGTCGCGCACACTATCTGTGTCGACTATTGAAGTAGTGCTTGCCATAACTAGAAATCATATAGGGGATTTTTCGTTCACAGAACCTATATACTCTACAGAAGTTACCAGCTATACATAGATTTTGACCTGCTCAATACACTTTCATCTGAGTATGAGTTGAGCAGTTCTTCAACAAAATTATTGATTTCTTAGGGTTCTATATTGTCGGTTTGCAGGGGTTAGGATTTCTCAATAGATGGTTATGAGTCGCGTTTTGATAAATACTTCCTCTTGGCTGATTTATGAGTTGGGCATTCCGAAAATCAGTGTGTAAGTCCTGGTCGTGGCTACACAATACCCTTGCGCCACTTACTATGGCTAATGCAAGGATGTGAGGGTCATCTGAGACATAACCACCAGCATTCTCAAGTCTAGATTGTTCTCGGATAATTGAATCGTCGCGATACTTCATGACCTTCCCCATTTGCTCTAATCTAAGCAAGTATCTCCTAACATTATTGTTTCCAGTTAATTCTTCTGTAAGATGGCCACCAATTGCCAAACTTCCATGGCGGCCTTCGACCCAATTCATAAGTGGACGAAAGTCATTTGTTGGGGAACCACAAAGGCACATATGTGAAAGATGGACATCAATAATGACGCACATTCACATTCCTAAGATACGCTTCTCTTCATCCAAAAAGAATTGCCGATACCCTTCTGGAGCACCATGAATATTACCCATTTCATCGACAGTAATTTCGTGTATTTTTACTCCTGCGGCAAGTCTTTCAAAGTAGAGTATCAGGACATCTTCCGGTTTTATACCTTGACCTTGCCTTACAAGTGTCCGCATTCGGTCAATTATGTAATCGCTGTGGGTTTCGATCACAATGTTCTTATTTTGGCGGGCTGCAATAAGTGCCAGCACATCTGCCAACTCGGCCTGTGCTTTCGGATGAAGATGAACCTCCGGTTGCTGTAATAAGATAGTGGAATCCTCTTTTTCCAAGAGGGAGTCAACGATAATAGGAAGAACTTGACTGATTCCATATCCAACATCTACCAAATTGTATTTTGGAGAAAAGATCTGTACACTTATTTGAAACGGATCACTTTCTTTTCCGCCCATCCGTTTTATGTCCAGGTTCTTAAAGAGACCTGATGCGTTTCCATAGGCTTCAATAACACTCTGCATTGAATTCCAGACTTTCGTATCCGACTCGCGAGTACGAGCTAGAATCATTGGAACATGTGCACCGCTTGGTTCAGGTGTATCTTTCAGTGGATCGTAAGTCCTTTGGGGTTTTGTCCTAACAGGCGCAAACGCGTAAGGTCTTTGGCCAAAACTTTCAAGACCCCAAAAAGACAATTCGGATAGCTCTTCAATATCCTTGTCAGAAATTGAATTCACTGGAATTTTATTCCTTCTTTCATTCTTGTTTCTCAAGCTAAACAATTCAAATTGGAGAATTCGCAATAGGGAAAAAGGGTCTTTGAAAAAACTCAATGAACGCGGAAAGTCAATTTCTAGTCCTTGAACTACTCCAGATGGCGCCTTCAGGTCCAATTTACTGATTTTGGAATCGTCAAATGTTAATGAGAGTGAGTATTCACCGAAACTATATTCCCATTTCCACAGCCCCGGTTGAGATCCTCTTGCAACAAATGTGGCAAAGACCCCAATCTCAGAGTTGTTTTTCTTGCCAGGTCCCCTTTTCAATGTGGACTTTAGGCCGATACGAAAAGACTTGGCTCTTCCAGCCTTACCACCAAAGTAAGTAGCAATTTGATCGAAGGAACCTAGCTGGAAGGGTTCCTCGTTAAAGTCGGGTGAGGAAATCCCATTACTAATATCCCACGCTAATCTGATAAGTGCCAAAAAAGTAGATTTCCCTGAGCTATTTTCACCAACCAGAAAAGTGATAGGCCTGATTTGGTGACAAATCGGCTCACGGAAACATCTTACGTTCTCAGCATAGACTTGAAACATGCATCTCTCCTGAACAATCTGATGACATTATACAGTGTAGAAATCTAGGGTGAGGAGATAAATGCAGTTCACTTACAGCCCAAGTCATATCAACTTGCTAGATTACAATCGCCGCATGTCCACCCGCAGACTGGTCATCGCCATCACCTTCGTCGCGCTGTTCGCCATGGCGGCGCGGGTATCCATGCAAAACGACACGTGGTACCAGCTCACCAGCGCCCGCTGGATGGTGGAGCACCGCCAACTGCTGGATGTGGATTTGTTCTCTTACACCCGTTACGGCCAGGAGTGGGACTACGTGCAGGTGAACTGGCTGGGCCAGTTGCTCATGTACCCGTTCTATGTGGTCGGTGGCGCGGGCGGGCTGAACGTGTTCGTCGCGCTGGTGGTGGTGCTGGCGTATGCCATCCTGTACCCGGCCATTCCCGGCGGGGCGTTCCTGCGGGCGTTCGCGCTGGTGCTCACCGCCACGGTGGCGGCGGTGTTCTGGCCGGCGCGCACCAACATCTTCTCGTTCCTGTTTTTCGCGATTCACCTGCGCATTCTTGAAGACTGGCGCTGGGGGCGGGCCGACCGCCTGAAATTGCTGCCGCTGGCGCAGGCGGTGTGGGCCAACACGCACAGTGCATCGTTTGCCGGGATTGCGCTGGCCGGGTTGTACGGGCTGGCGGAATTGCTGGGCTGGCTGTGGGCGGGCCGCGGGCGGTATGGCAAGCCGTGGCTGACGGTGGGGTTACGCGGCAACGTGGGTAAATTTCTGCTGTTGGGCCTCGCGTTGATCGTTGCCACCTGTCTCACGCCGCTGGGACCGCGCACCCTGTTGCACCCCTTCGATACCATCGTGGTGAACTTCCAGTACCTGACGGAAGAATGGCAATCGCTCTCTCCGGCAAGTTGGGTGTTTGGGCCTTACATGGCGGTGGTTGCCTTGCTCTTGCTTGGCGCGGCGCTGGCGCGCGGCCGCCTGCCGTTGAGCCATCTTCTGCCGCTGGCATTCTGGGGCTGGCAGTCAGCGCTGGCGCTGCGGCATGTGCCGTTCTTCGCGCTGGTGGCCCTGCCCGCGCTGGCGCGGCTGTGGTGGCCGCCGGCACAGGCACTGGCGGCACGCGTGGGGTTCAAACCGTTGGTGACGGAGCCGGATAACTTGCCGCCGCGGCTGGCGCGCCTGAACATCGTCCTGCTGGCGCTGGTGTCCCTGGCGGCGGCGGCCAAGGTGGCGCTGGTGCTGCCGGAAGACGTGAACGCGGCGGCTCTGCGCACGACCGCGCCCTACGGCGCGGTGGACGTGATGCGCGCCCGGCGGCTACCTGGCAACCTGTTCAATTCGTTCAACTTCGGCGGCTACCTTACCTGGGCGCTGCCTGAAATGCCGGTCTTTGCCGACAGTCGCACTGACCTCTTCGGCGACGAGGTGCTGGACAAGTTGCTCATCCTGCTGCACGTAGCCGACGGCTGGGAAGACCTGATGGCGAGGTGGGAGATTAATACCGTGCTGGTGGAGCCCCATTGGCCGCTGGTGGCCGCACTCAAACAGCAAGGCTGGCAGGTGTTGTATGAAGATGACGTCAGTATTTTGTTGACGCGATAGCAGGTATGGCCAAGCAGTTAGTCGATATTCACTATTGCAGACTAGCAAATCCGTAATCCTTGTTATTCCGAGCGCAGCGAGGCATCCCGTTTCTTAATCTTATTTCAGACTGACTCGCTGGAAAACAATTCCGACTCGGGACTCTTCGCTTTGCTCAGGGTGACAGAACTTTGCATATTGACTTAGTCAGCATGACAGAATCAACCCGAATCGGTCGGTTAGAATCCGCAATGTGTCCACTCGCAGACTGGTCATCGCCATCACGTTCCTGTCGTTGTTCGCCATGGCGGCGCGCATGACGATGCAGAACGACACCTGGTACCAGCTCGCCAGCGCGCGCTGGATGGTCGAACACCGGGAATTGCTGGACGTCGACCTGTTCTCCTACACCCGCTACGGCCAGCCATGGGACTATGTGCAGGTGAACTGGCTGGGCCAACTCGTGATGTATGGCTTCTACGTGCTGGCCGGGCCGGGCGGGCTGAACCTGATGGTGGCGGGCGTGGTGACGCTGGCGTATGCGCTGTTGTTTCCGGCGCTGTCCGGCGGGGCGTTCCTGCGGGCGTTTGCCATCGTGCTGTCGGCCACGGCGGCGGCGGTGTTCTGGCCGGCGCGCACCAACATCTTTTCATTCCTGTTCTTCGGCCTCTACCTCTGGATTCTGGAAGAATGGCGCTGGGGGCGGCGCGACCGACTGGTGTGGTTGATTCCGGCGCAACTGGTCTGGGCCAACACCCACAGCGTGAGCGCGGCGGGCATCGCGCTGGCGGGAGTGTACGGACTGGGCGAGTTCGTTGCGTGGTTGCGCCGCGGCGTGCCGGGCTTCGGGGGGGCGTGGTTCAGAGAGGGGCTGCGCGGCCGGGTGGGGCGGATGCTGCTCATCGGGCTGGCGCTGGTGATTGCCACGTGCCTCACGCCGCTCGGCCCGCGTACCCTGCTGCACCCGTTCGACACGGTGGGCGTGCAGTTCCAGTTGCAGATTGACGAGTGGCAGCCGGTGGACCCGCGCCTGCCGGTGTTCTGGCCGTTCCTGACCTATGTGGGCCTGCTGCTGGTGGGCGTGGCGCTGGTGCGCGGCCGCGTGCCGCTTGTGGATGTGTTGCTGGTCGGCTTCTGGGGGGCGCAGGCGTTCCTGTCGGCGCGGGCGATTCACTTCTTCGCTATCTCCGCTTTGCCGCTGTTCACCCGGCTGTATTGGCCGCTGGCGCAGTCGCTGGCGACGCGGCTTAATTTCGCGCCATTGACTGCGGAGCCGGAGTCGGTTCCGCCGCGCATGGCGCGGTTGAACCTCGTACTGGCCGGGCTGGTGGCGCTGGCCGCGCTGGCCAAACTGGTTCTGGTTTTTCCGGCGGGGGCCAACTTCGCCGCGCTGCGCTCTACCTCACCTTACGAAGCAGTGGACTTCATGCGCGCCAATCCGCCGACGCCGCAATTGTTCAATTCCTATAACTTTGGCGGCTACCTGGTATGGGCCTATCCGGAGATGCCGGTCTTTGCCGACAGCCGCACCGACCTCTTTGGCGATGAAATCCTGGGGCCGATGGTGGACATATTGACGGTACAGCCGGGGTACGCCGCGTTGCTGGACGAGTGGGGGATTAACAGCGTGTTGGTGGAACCCACCTGGCCGCTGGTGGCCGCGTTGAAAGCGCAGGGCTGGCAGGTCTTGTATGAAGATGATGTGAGCGTGTTGCTGGGGCGTTAGGGCCAAACGGCTGGCGAGCCCTTACTTCGGCTCTTCGAAGTTCTGCGGCAACCATACGGAGAACACCGTCTCGCCCGGCTTGGAGCGCAGCTTGATATCGCCGCGGTGCTTGGTGACCACGATGTTGTAGGAAATATCCAGGCCCAGGCCGGTGCCCTTGCCCACCGGTTTGGTGGTGAAGAACGAGTCGAACACCTTGCTCTGGTTCTCCGGGGGAATGCCCATCCCGTTGTCTTCGACGTCCACAATCACCCATTTGCCTTCCTGCCGCGTGCGCAGGATGATCTGCGGGTTTTCACTGCCGGCCAGCGCGTCCACTGCGTTGTCAATCAGGTTGGTCCATACCTGATTGAGTTCCGAGCCGTAGCCGTGGATGTGCGGCAGGTTCTCGGCGTATTCGCGCTTGACGTTGATTCCGGTCTTAAGTTTGCTGCGCAGGATGACGAGCGTATTGTCCAATCCCTCGTGGATGTCCACCTGCTGGGTAGGCGCCTGGTCCAGGTAGGCGTAGGACTTGAGCGCCTTCACGATGGCGGAAATGCGCCCGGCGCCCTGCATCAGTTCGTTGAGCAGGCTGTGGACGTTGTAGGTGTTGTTCAGCCAGTCGATGACGCAATTGACCTGCTCATCGTTGAAATCTTCGGTTAGTTTGGTGAGGCCGGCTTCGTCAAAGTTCAGGCTCACCAGGTTGGGGGCGGTCTCCCAGGCGTTGGGCTTGCCGCGGTCGTTGAGCCACTGTTCGATTTCATATTCGCGGTCGCTGCGCGCCAGCGCGTCCAGTTCGGCGGGTTGTTCGGCGGCCAGCCGGGCGCGCTCGCCCAAGATGTTGAGACTGGCTTCCTGTTCCTCATTGAAACCCAGCACGCCGATACGGGCATAGGACGCGCTCAAGCCGCCCATCGCCTCGCGCAGCTGGTCGGCGCTGCGCTGCACCGCCGCGGCCGGGTTGTTCAGTTCGTGCGCCACGCCGGCGGTGAGGGTACCGAGCTGGGCCATCTTCTCGCTCTGTCGCAGCAGGCCCTGGTTCTCGCGGAAGCGTCCCAGCATGGTGTTCAGCATGGCGTTCATCGCCGAGGGGCTGCGCGCCAGCAGGGCATCAAAGTTTTCCTTGTCGATCGCATACAACACCGCGCTGGTGCGTGCCCGCACACTGGCAGAGCGCGGCGCGCTTTCCAGCAGCGCCATCTCGCCAATCACCACGCCTTCGCCGCGCACGGCCAGCAGCACTTCGCGTCCGGCCGATTCCTTCACGATTTCCAGCTCGCCCTGGCGGATGATGTAGGCTTTGTCCCCTTCGCTGCCTTCTACAAACAGTTCCTTGCCTTCCGGCACCATCACGACTTTGACCGTCTCGCATAACTGGTGCAGGTCAGAGTCGCTCAGACCCTTGAACAGAGGGACTTTGTTCAAGAACTCGAAAATGACGTCGTCTTCGGCGTGGTCGTGCAGGCGGACGGTGGTCATCAAACTTCCTTGAGGTACTGATGGACGAGGCTGACGGCGATGGCGCCCTGGCCCACGGCCGAGGCCACCCGGCGCACTGCATCGGCGCGTACGTCGCCGGCGGCAAAGATCCCCGGCACGCTGGTTTCCAAGAAGAACGGGTCTCGCTTCAACCGCCAGCCCTTGGGGCGTTCCCCGTTGCGAATCAGGTCGGTACCGGTAAGGATGAACCCGGCCGGGTTGCGTTCCACCACGCCGGCCACCAGTTCGGTGTGCGCCACCGCGCCGATGAAGATGAACAACGCCGCGGCCGGCACGGTGGTTTCTTCGCCGGTCCTGACGTTGGTATAGCAGATGGATTCGAGTTTTTGCTTCCCATGCACCGAGCGCACTTCGGTTTCGCAGAGTACTTCGATGTTGGGCGTGTTGTTAATCTGGTCAATCAGGTAGGCGGACATGCTCTTTTGAAGGCTGGAGCCGCGTACCAGCATGGTGACCTTGCTGGCGAAGCGCGCGAACCACATCGCGCCCTGCCCGGCAGAGTTAGCGCCACCGACCACAAAGATGTGCTGGTCACGGTAGTTGGCCGCTTCGGTGAGGGCCGCGCCATAATAAATTCCTGCCCCGTAGAGTTCTTTGCTGCCCGGCAGGTCAATTTCACGCAGCGTAACGCCGGTGGCGATGATGAGCGCCTTGCAGGTGATTTCACTGCCATCGCTCAGGCACACCACCTTGGTGGGGCCTTCTACCCGCACCTGGGTGGCATTGACCGCGGTGAGGATTTCGCAACCCAGGCGCACCGCCTGGTCGGTGGCGCGCTTGGCGAGTTCGGCGCCGCTCAGCCCTTTGGGGAAGCCGAGGTAATTCTCAATGCGCGAGGAGGTGCCCGCCTGGCCGCCGGTGGAATGGCGCTCGATCATCAGCGTCTTGAGTCCTTCAGAAGCGCCATACACGCCCGCGCCCAGCCCGGCCGGGCCGCCGCCGATGATGACGAGGTCGTAATGCTGCGTGGAGGCAGAGGTTTTCAGGCCGGCCTTCATCGCCAGGGTTTGCAGGTCGGGGTTCACCAGCGCATCACCGGATGGCAGGAAGACCACCGGCAGGTCGCGCTTGGGTTCTTTCTCCAATACCGCGTCGACCATCAGGCGTGATTCTTCGTTTAGTTCGATGTCCAGCCATTGGTAGGGAATGCGGTTACGTGAAAGGAAGTCCTTGATGTCGTGGCTGGTGGAAGACCACAGCGTGCCGGCCACGCGGATGCCGTCGTAGGGCACCGGCGCGTCCAGCCACCAGGCTTCCAGCAGGTCGTCCAGCACCGGGTAGAGTTGCTCTTCCGGCGGGTCCCACGGCTTCATCAGGTAGTAATCGAGTTCGATGGTGTTGATGCTGGTGATGGCGGCTTCGGTATCGGCGTAAGCCGTCAGCAGCACCTTGCGGGCGAAGGGGAAGAACTGGCGCGCCTCGCTCAGGAAGTCGGTGCCGCTCAGGTCCGGCATGCGCTGGTCGGAGAGGAACATCGCCACGGTTTCGTTGCGTTCCTTGAGCTGCTTCACCACGCCCAGCGCCTCGCGGCCGGAGGCCGATTGGATGATGCGGTAGTCCTTGCCATAGCGGCCGCGCAGGTCACGCACGATGGCGTTGAGCACCTGGGGTTCGTCGTCGACGGAGAGGAGGATTGGTTTTGCCATGAGCGTTTTGTTTGTGGCCGGTTGTTATTCTACCCCCAGTTTGGCGCTGTGGGCGGCAGGCTATAATCCTCAGCGCCGCGGGCACAGGGCCGCGCGGCGGGAGCGATGGCGATGCACATTCTGCTGGCGACGACGAAGGGCGTGGCGCGGGCAAGCCTGGGGGCAGAGGGTTGGCGCGCCGAAATGCTGGGGTTGGCTGGCCAGCCAGTGACCAGCCTCATCGCCCGCGAGGGCGTGATATTGGCCGGCACGCGGCAGGGCGTGTTTCGTTCCGCGGACGGCGGCGCATCCTGGGAATCCGCCAGCGCGGGCATTGAGCATCCCATAATCCGCTGGCTGGCCTATCATCCCGATATCTCCGATTTTGAAGTGGCCGGCACGGAACCAGCCGGTGTGTTCCTCTCACAGGATGGCGGCGACTCGTGGCAGGCGCGCCCGGAAGTGGCAGCGCTGCGCGAGGAGCTCGGTTGGATGCTGCCCTATTCCCCGGAGGCGGGCTGTGTGCGCGGGATGGCTTTTCACGGTTCGCGCCTGTATGCCGCTGTGGAAGTCGGCGGCGTGCTAAGGTCGGATGACGGCGGCAACACGTTTGCGCTGGTCGCTGGCAGCGATGGCGTCCCCTCGTTTGGCGACCCGCGGCCCGGCTTCGTCTATCCGGATGTGCATGACATCGCCGTGCATCCTTTCGACCCGAACTTGTTGTGGGCCGCCACCGGCGGCGGTCTGTACCACTCTACGGATGGCGGCGCGACCTGGGCGCTGCGGTACGAGTGCTATGTGCGCGCCCTGTGGCTGGACCCGGAGCATTCGCAACATATCCTCATGGGGCCGGCGGAGGATGTGGGGCGCATGGGGCGGTTGGAACGCAGCCGGGATGGCGGCGCGACCTGGCAAGCGGCCTCCGGCTCGCTAAAAGTGCCGTGGCGGCGCACGATGCCGGAACGGCTGGCGCGAATCAGCGGGCGGATGTTCTGCATCCTGGATGATGGCCGCCTGCTGGCTGCCACGCCGGAGGGCGACGATTGGGAGTACATCCTGCCGGACTTGAAGGTGAATGCCGTGAGCGGTGCAGAATGAAAGCGACGTTGAAAGAAATCCTCACCCGGCGGCTACTGCGCGACAGTGTCTATATCATTGCCGGCGGTGTCATTCAGGCGGTGGGCATGGGCTTGTTCCTGATTCCAGCGCGGCTGGTGGCGGGCGGCGTCAGCGGTCTTTCGCAAGTCATCAATTATTTCAACGGCTGGCCGGTGGGCCTGATGATCTTGGTGGGCAACATTCCGTTGTTCTTTGTTGGCTGGCGCTACCTGGGCGGGCCGCGCTTCGCAGTGCGCACCGCGCTGGCGCTGCTGGTGTACACGCTGGGCATTGACCTGGTCGCTCCCTACCTGCCCGCCGAAGGGGTGACGAACGACCTGTTGCTGAATGCCCTGTATGGCGGCGCGGTCGGCGGTATTGGCGCCGGGCTCATCTACCGCGGCCGCGGCACCAGCGGGGGGTCTGACATTCTGGCGCGCATCATTGCCCATTACCGCGGCACACCCATTTCGCAGACCTACATGCTCACCGATGCCGCGGTAATGTTCATTGCCGGGCTGGTGTTCGGCTGGGAGAACGCGCTGTACGCCATCGCCATGCTGTACATCAGCGGGCTGGCCGCCGAGACCGTGTTGCAGGGTTCGCGGGTGGTGCGCACGGCCATTATCATCACCGGCCAGCCGGAGGCGGTAAGCGCTGGCATCCTGCATGAATTGCAGCGCGGCCTGACGCGACTGGACGGCCAGGGCGCGTACACCGGCGCGCCGCGGGCGGTGCTGTACTGCGTGGTGGCGCGCGCCGAGGTCGAACGGCTGAAGGTCATCGTGTCGGATGCCGACCCGGCGGCGTTCGTCGTCATCGGCCAGGCCTACGAGGCGCTGGGCGAGGGGTTCGAACCGATTGTTGGGAAGTAGGGCAGGAACAGGCAGTCTCACAAAAAGAAAACCGGACTCCAATACTGGAGTCCGGTTTTTTGTTCGTACACGTTGGGTTAGCGTTTTTCCTCAACGATGGTTTCGGTGTGGCGCTTGCCGTAGAAAACCACCCAGAGGACTTCCACCAGCAGCCAGGTCGCCAGCATGTAGACCAGCATGGCGATGACCGCCTGGGCATCTACCACGATGCCGCCGAAGGTGGGGTTGCTGACCAGGTTGTTGAACGGCAGCATCAGCACATCCGAGATGGCGTACACCAGCCGGGCGAACGGGTTAGCGGAGTTGGCTTCGAGGAGCTGCAGCAGGAAGCGGAACAGCAGCATGAACTGCGCTCCGAGCGAGACCACCCACACGCCGCGGCTGATCTTGCGGAGCCGGTCGCCGGTGCTGGTGCGCGAGTCCTCAACGATGTGGACTTTGCGCTCACCACGGGCGAGTTTGAGATCGGTATTCTGTTGCATGGGGTACTCCTTTCTTCAATCTAATTCTCTTGATTTGTTAGAGGTCTCTCTTACTGCCCATCGCCATTCCCACCATTAAGAAGAGCAGGAACAGAACCACGATGATGAACAGAGGCATGAGGTTGGCGTCCGGGGAAGTCCCGGAACCGTCGCCCTGCTGGTCGGAGGGTTCCTCGGATTCACCCCCGTCCAGCAGGCCGCCCAGCCCGCCTTCGCCCTCGAGGCCGAAATCCAGCCCGACCCGGCCATTGCAGCCTGCGAGCGTCAGCCCGCCCAGCAGCACCATCAGTAGGAACAGTGCGCGAATTTTCATCTTATAGCCTCCCGCGGGACAGCAGGCTGATGACCGCCACGAACAGTGCCGCGCCGATGATTGCCCACAGGAACGGGAAACTGGTGCCGCCGACGGTGAAGGTGAGCCAGGCGGGCAGTCCCAACTGGCGCGCCAGCCATGTGCCGATGATGGCGCCGATGAAACCGACGGCGATGGCGGCAAGGCAGCCGCCCCGGCCATAACCGACGATGGACTGGCCGATGGCGCCGGCCAGACCGGCCACGAGCAAGTACAGGATAAGGTCAATTAGAGTCATACGAAGGCTCCTTTCTTGGACGCAGATGGATGGCAGTGAGGAAAAACGTGGGGGCGATGTGCGCCCAGGGAAACGGCCGTTTCCACTTCAGAAAACGAGGCTGCTGGAAGGGTGTTATCCGTCTTTTGTAGGAATTAAGTAGGAATGCATGGCAGGGCAAGCGAGGCGGGTTGGGTAAAAGATGAAAAGAAAAGTTGAAGAGGTTATGGAATTCTCCAGTTCGGATGGGAGTCGACGCTTTAGCGGAGAACTCGTCAGGCTCTCGGCTAAAGCCTCTACTCCGCCGTGTCCCGCACGTCTCACAATTGACTCCCTTCAGGACTTCAGCGCCCAGACACTTCGCCGCACCCCGCCAACAGCGCGGCTATGCTGCCCGCGATATAATCGCGTCATGTCTCCTTATTTTGGCCGCGGCCGCGCCACGGCCCTCCCGGCAGAACTGTTCACCGACCTCCTGCCGCAGATCGACGACCTCGACGAACTCAAGCTGACGCTGTACGTATTGTGGCGCATGGAGCAACTGGAAGGCGATTTTCGCGCCCTCACCGAAGCGCACCTCGCAGCCGATGACATCTTCCTGCAGGGGCTGGGCGGAGCAGGGCGGCTCAAAGCGGCGCTGGCCGCCGCGGTCACCCGCGGCACCTTGCTGGCCGTCGAGAAAGACTCGACCTACTACCTGCTGCATGACGATGCCGGGCTGGCCGCCGCCGTGGCGCTGCGCGCCGGCACCTGGCAGCCGGGCGAAAACGCCGGGGGCACGCTGGCCCAGGAGAAGCCCAACATCTACCGTTTATATGAAGAGAACATCGGCCCGCTCACGCCGCTGATTGCCGAAGCGCTGCGCGCCGCCGAAGCCGATTACCCCGCCGCATGGCTGGCGGATGCGATGCGTATAGCCATTAAGAACAACATACGAAACTGGCGCTATGTCGAGGCCATCCTCCAGCGCTGGCAGAAAGAAGGACGCGATGACCGAACCGATCGAGGACGCCCTGAACAGGACCGCAAGAAATACACCGAAGGCGAGTTCTCGGACTTCGTCGAACGTTGAGGGGCTGGCCGGCGACCCGGACTGCCCGCATTGCGGCGGGTTGGGCTACCTGCGCGTGGACGTTCCGGTCGGCCACCCGGATTTCGGCAAGCTGCTGGTGTGCACCTGCCGCCAGGAGGAAGTGGGCCGCCGCAACCGCCAGCGGCTGTATGCGTTCAGCCAGCTCGGCCACCTCAAAGAACTGACCTTTGAAAATTTCAAGACGCGCGGCCGGGTGGGGTTGGGCGCGCTGCAAACCGATTCGCTGGAATACGCCTTCAACCAGGCGCAGCAGTTCGCCCAGCGCCAGCAGGGCTGGCTGCTGTTGCAGGGCAAGTACGGCTGCGGCAAAACGCACCTCGCCGCCGCCATCGCCAACTTCGCCGTCACACTGGGCGTCCAGCCCATCTTCGTCACCGTCCCGGACCTGCTCGACACCCTGCGCTTCGCCTACAGCGACCCGGACGCCACCTTCGAGGAACGCTTCGAGGGCATCCGCCAGTCGCCCCTGCTGATTCTGGACGACTTCGGCACCCAGAACGCCACCGCCTGGGCGCAGGAAAAACTGTTCCAAATCATCAACCACCGCTACATCAACCGCCTGCCCACGGTGGTGACCACCAACCTGTTGCTCAATGAAATCGAAGGCCGCATCCGTTCGCGGCTGGAAGACCCGGAACTGGTGACGCGCGTACAGATTAACGCTCCCGATTACCGCCGCCCGATGGATGACACCGGCCACCACGAACTGTCGTCGCTGGCGCTGCATGGGGCGCGCACCTTCGCCACCTTCGAACTGCGCAAGGACGAAGGCCTGCCGTCCGACGAGGTCAAGAACCTCGAAAAGGTACTCAAGGCCGCCGAGAAATATGCCAAGACGCCCAAGGGCTGGATCGTGTTCACCGGCGGGTTCGGCAGCGGCAAGACGCACCTGGCGGCGGCCATCGCCAACGCGCGTGCCGACCTGGGCACGCCGCCGCTGTTCGTGATGGTGCCGGACCTGCTCGACCACCTGCGCGCCACCTTCAGCCCTAACAGCGGCACGACCTACGACCGGCGCTTCGACGAAATCCGCGCCACACCGCTGCTGGTGCTGGACGACCTGGGCACGCAGAACATGACGCCCTGGGTGCGCGAGAAGCTATACCAGTTGTTCAACCACCGCTACAACGCCCAACTCCCCACCGTCATATCCACCAGCGACTCGCTGGAAGAGATGGATGCCCGCGTCCGTTCGCGCCTGCTGGACACGCGGCTGTGCACGATCTACGCGCTGACCGTGCCGCCGTTTACGGGGCGGAAGAAGAAATAGGGGTAGTGACGGACTTGCCTCCAATAAAGAAACCCGCATCTGCTACGGCTGCCATTGACAAAACCCTCGCCGCGCTGCCGCTTGAACAACGCGCCTGGCTGGAGAAAGTGCGCCAGACGGTGCAGGCGGCATGCCCCGCCGCCGAGGAAGCCATCGTCTATGGCCTGCCCGGCCTCCGCTATAAGGGTAAGGGGCTGGCGGGCTATACCGCCTTCAAGAACCACTATGGCTATTACCCGATGAGCGGCAAACTAACCACTGTATTCAAGGACGACCTCAAGAGTTACAAGACCGCCAAGGGGTCCATCCAGTTCCCGCTGGATAAGCCCGTGCCCGTCACATTGCTTAAGAAGCTGGTGAAGGCGCGCATCAAGGAAATTGATGCGCCGTCCACGGCGAAGAAAACGAAGAAGTAGGAGACGCCCAATGGCGACGACGAAGAAACCCGAATCGGCCAAAAAGGAAATCGGCAAATGGCTGGCCGCCCTGCCGCCGGAGCGCCGCGCCTGGATGGAAAAACTGCATGCTACCGTGCTGGCCGCTGCGCCCGCCGCGGTGGAGGTGTTCGGCTACGGCATGCCGGGCACGAAATACAAGGGTAAAACGCTGGCCTATTACGGCGCGTGGAAAACCCACTACGCTTACTACCCCGCTACGGATGCCGTCATCGCCGCCGACAAAACCGCGCTCAAACCGTTGGTGGCCGGGCGCGGTACGTTCCGCTTCCCGCTGGACAGGCCTGTGCCCGTCGCGCTGGTGAAGAAGATGGTCAAAGCGCGCGTGAAAGAAATCGACGCCGAAGAATCCGCGAAAAAAGCGAAGAAGGCGACGAGCCGGAAGAAGTAGAGGATGGGACCCGCAGCAACCGAACCCCGCCTCCTAACGCCCGCGGATGCCGAGCGCGCCGCCTGGGTCATCGCCCAGGCGTTTGTGGAGGACCCGTTGGTCGCCCATATGCTGCCCAATACCCACACCCGGGCGCGCACGCTGGTTAAGTTCTTTCGCGCCTACGGTGGCGCCAGCATTCGCGGCGGCCGCGTGTGGGGGGTGGGTGAGCCGCTCATGGGCGTCGCCTACTGGAAGACTCCGGGCCAGGAGGGGCTGTCCATCAGCGTCAAATCGCTGGGCGTCTTCCTCCCGTTGTTGTTCACGGCTTATCCCATCGGAATCCTCCGTGCCCGCGCCTCGCTGGATAGGCAGGATTCGCTCTATAAGAAGTACGCCGCTCATCCGCACTACTATCTGGACAATCTGGGCGTTCTGGCCGAAGCGCGCGGGCAGGGGCTGTCGTCCCGGCTCATCCGACCCTTTCTGCAGCAGGCGGATGAACAGAAAGTCATCGCCTACACCGACACCTACTCTGCCGCCAACGTACCGCTTTACCAGCATTTCGGCTTCGAAGTGGTGGAAGAAGCCGCCATCCCCGGAACGGCGCTCACGCTTTGGGCTTTGCTGCGCACGCCGCGCTGACCCCGGCCCTTCCCTCTCAGAATCACGACCTCCCGCGAGGGCTATTAGCGGGAGGTCGTGTCTTTGGCAGTGGAGGAGACACTGCCCAGAGAAAGAGGAGAGAGCATACCGGTCAGCGTGGTTCCGGCTGCTTACAGGATAGCGGCTCCATGTGACCGGCAGGTTGCGAAGCGGTAAAGAATTTGTAAAACCGCCAGGGGATTAAACTGCCAGCCGCCTGCACAAACAGGCGGCTGGCTTAGCCCAGGTTCGGCGCCGTGAGGAGGAGGAACGGCGTCCGGGAAATTGACGGCTGGAGCGGGTTACGGCACTTCCTTGGCGATGACGAAGAGCACACCCCAGGAGGAGTAGCCATTTTTGGCGATGCAGGTCTGGAAGGTGACCTGGTTGGCTTTGTAGGCCGCATTGAACACGGTGCGGGCGCTGACCTTCTTGCCGTTGCTGTTGATGAAGGGCTGGCTGAAGTCGTTGGGGTCAGTGGCCTGGTAGGTCTGAACGCTATACACCTTGTAGGTCTTGGTCGAGCCATCGCTGAAAGTGACGGTGATTAACTGGCCGACCTTCAGGGAAGCGAACGAACCGCCCGCGAGATAATTGTGCGCCAGCAAACCGATGGACTTCTTCTTGGCGGCGGCGGCATACTGGCCCACCGAACTGCCGCCGGTAGGAACGGAATTGCCGTTCTGTACCACGGTGTAGGTGAACAAGCCGTGTGCGACCACTTTGGTGGCGGTGAGGCTGCCCTTGGCGGGGCTGGCGGCGGCTGAGGCCGCGATAGGGGCGGCCTGCGCGCCGGTGACCGGCAGGCTGGCGGCGCGGGTGGTGAAGACGGCGGAAAGACTGGTAATCAGCAGAACGGTGATCAAAATCAGGGTGAGGTTTTTCTTGGTTGTGGTCATCTTATTCATCCTTTGCTCGGTGCTCGAGCGAAAAAAGGCGACTAAGAGACTTCGACACAGCGCTGGAAAGCAGTTCCCCCGTATAGATTTGCTTCGGCGGCCTGGCAGTCCTGGACATTCGTAGAATGTCGGTAGACCCATGGCTTTGCGTCTCCGTCTTTCGGCGGATTTGCCTTTATCGGTCAAACGGTTTTGGTGAGCAGGCTCCTTGGTTCTCTAGTGGGGTGGGGATCTAACGAGTGTGGGCGGCTAGTTCGGCATGCACTTCAACGATGTCGCGAATCTGGCTGAGCAGCCGGTCAAACCCGATGGGCTTGGTCAGGTACCCATCCGCGCCGTTGGCGAAGGCGCGCTGACGGCTGGGTTCGTCGGCCAGCGCAGTGACCATGAGGACCGGCGTGGCAGACTTGGCCGGGTTGGTCTTGATGGTGCGGCACACTTCAAAGCCGTCCATCTCCGGCATCATCACGTCCAACAGTACGCAATCGACTTCGTAGACCTGCAGGATGGCGAGACCGGGCTTGCCGCCGGAGGCTTTCAGCGTTTCAAAACCGCCGATCTCCAGCATGGCGCCAAGCAGGGTGCGGTTGGCTTCGTCGTCGTCAATGATGAGGATGGTCTGTTTTTTGTCCATGGTTCTTTCTCCTGTCTGTAGATTTCCCTGGGCGGGAATGGTTGGGGAAGAAAATAGAAACGGCCTGTCTGTTGGCAGGCCGCTGAAGGAGTATGGAAGTTGGGAGGGTAGTTGGATAGGGATAATGTGAAGAAGATACTTTCGGCGGCCTGGCGGTCATAGACATTCTGGAAATGTCCTTAGACCCATAGCTTTGCGTCCCCGGCTTTCGCCGGGTTTGCCATTATCGAGTATTCTCTTTTTAATGTACTTCGCAAAACAAAGGGGCCCGGCTTTCCGGCCAGGCCCGCTAAAGAGCGTCAACTGCTGAGACTTTCTTCGGCGGCCTGGCGGTCATAAACATTCGAAGAATGTCATTAGACCCATGGCTTTGCGTCGCCGGTTTTCACCGGGTTTGCCTTTTCGGTTTTTCGTACTGAGGATACTATAGCATTAATCTGACCAAATTGACCTTACAACTACCTTACAGCTGGGCCCGCCCCTAAATCTCCAACAGCAGCCCGATGTTGCGTATTAGCCCATGTTGCCAGAAGCCATAGCGAACGAGTTGCCAGCGTCGCACCACTCCCGGCTGGTCATGCAGGTTGGCGAATACCTGCAGCGCATTCCGTTGCCCCGCGTTCAGGCGTCCATCGAAGCGTTCCAGCAGTACGGCGGCCATCGGTTGGCCGATGAATTCGCGGCGTTCGCGACGCAGCAAGCGCCCCAGCAGACGTGGCAGCCGCGGCGGCCAGGTGGGTTGGGCACCCCACACGTTATTCTGGTGCTGCCGGTAGCGCACGGTGGTCTCCGGCAGATAGTCCATCCTGCCGATGCAGGCGCACACCAGCCCAATCCAGGCATCGTGCATGAAGGCCGTCGGCGGCACCGGCAAACTCAGGTCCACCAGCGGGCGGTTGAGCAGCATGGTACACCCGGCGATGATGTTCTGCGCCAGCAGCCGGCTGAGATCCGAGCCGCTGCGAGGATTCATGTGCAGGTGTTTCCAGAATGAAGCGGCCAGCGGCTGCATCTGGTAATCCACCACTTCCAGGTCGCTGAACACCAGCAGGGGGGAGCCTGCGCCATATTGCGCTTCCATCTGGGCCATGCGCGCCAGGCTGCGCTGAATCTTGTCCGGGTGCCACAGGTCGTCCTGGTCGCAGAACATGATGTAGGGCGCGCGGCTGTGCTCCAGCAGGGTGCCGAAGTTGAGCGCTGGCCCCAGACGGGATTCGACCGGCAGAAGCCGGATGCGCCCCGGAAAACGCTCCATATAATGCGCGAACACGGCCAGCGTGTCATCGCTGGAAGCGTCGTCGCGCGCCAGAATCTCGAAGTCCTGCACGGTCTGGTCAAACAGCGAATCCAGTTGCTGCGCCAGAAAATTGCCCCCGTTGTAGGTGGCAAGGAGAATCTGGATTTGGGGGGTCACGTCATGCGTTTCCGGGGCTGGGGCGGGGGGCTGTGATGAACGTGCTCCACCCACAACGCGCGCGCCAGTTCGTGGCCGATGATCTGGTCCACCTTGTGTTCGCGGGTCTGAATGCGCAGCGGCCCCTGGAACGGGGCGCAGCCCATCACGTAGATGTCGGTGCCGGGGGTTAATCCCAGTTCGGCGATGTAGCGTAATTTGTCCATGTCGTGCGTGCGTACGCGGCTGATGCGGCACCACACTTTGGAGCCGACCTCGACCAGCGGCCGGTCATCCGGGGGCGTAATCACGCCGGCGCGGGTGGGGATGGGCTCGCCGTGCGGGCAGCGTGTGGGGTGGCCGGTGAGGTCGTCAATGCGGTCTTCCAGTTCCTGATTCAAACCGCGTTCAAACGTGCCGGTCAGTTCATGGGCGGAGGCCCAGTCATAGCCCATGTGCTGTACCAGGTAGACTTCGGCAAGGCGATGACGGCGCAAGGCGGGCATGGCGATTCGCTCGCCTGAATCCGTCAGGCGCATCCCCCGGTAGGGGGTGTGCTGGATATGGCCATCGTCCTTTAACCGCTTGACCATGCGGGAGACCGCTTGCATGGAGTTATCGACCTCGTGAACGAGGTCCGTCAGGCTCACCTGTTCATGGTCTTGTTGCAGGCGGTAGATTTCGGCAGCGTAGCGCTGCATGGCCGGGCTTGGCCCGGTTTCCTTCAATTCGTCCAACGCGTGTGTCCTTGCTTGCACAGTTCAAACAGCAGATGATACCCTTAAGGTATCTGAATCGGGTTAAAAACTACACCCAGGTTGATATTCTACCTCCACTTTGGGTGAAAGTGAAATTTAATACGAGTGTCTGGATAAATGATGTCAATATTCGTATACTCAACCTGTTGTGAGTTACCAACCATTAACCTGCCGTAACAAAGGAGATTCAAACTTCATGCGTAAGACTTCCGTATTAATAGGCCTGCTGCTGGCCCTCAGCCTGCTGGTTGCGGCGTGCTCGCCGCAGGCCGCGCCGGCGGCAACCCCTTCTGCCGAGCCCGTTGATGCCCCCACTGCCGATGCGGCCAGCGGCACTCTGGTTATCTATTCCGGCCGCAGCGAATCGCTGGTCGCGCCGTTGATCGAGCAGTTTGAAGCGGCCAGCGGCCTTGAAGTGGAAGTGCGCTATGCCAGCACCGCCGAACTGGCGGCCACGTTGCTGGAGGAAGGCGCCAACTCCCCGGCGGATGTGTTCTTTGCCCAGGACCCCGGTGGGCTGGGCGCGGTGGCGGATGCCGGCCTGCTGGCCGCGCTGCCGGCGGACCTGTTGGGCGCGGTGGACCCGCGTTTCGCTGACCCGAACGGCCAGTGGGTGGGGGTATCCGGCCGGGCGCGCGTCATCGTCTACAACACCGACTCGCTAACCGAAGCTGACCTGCCCACCGGGTTGGAAGGCTTTACTGACCCGCAGTGGAAGGGCCGCATCGGCCTCCCTCCCACCAACGCCTCCTTCCAGACAATGGTGACGGCGATGCGCGAGGTATGGGGAGAAGAAGCTACAACGGCTTGGCTGGAAGGCATCATGGCCAATGAGCCGGTGTTCTACGAGAACAACACTGCCGTCGTGGCGGCCGTGGCCGCCGGAGAAGTGGAAGTGGGTTTCGTCAACCACTACTATCTCTACCGCTTCATCGCCGAAGAGGGTGAAGGGTTCACGGCCCGCAACTACTTTCTGCCGGATGGCGGACCGGGCGCGCTGGTGATGACCGCCGGCGTGGGCCAGTTGGCCAGTTCTGACAACCCGGCGGCCGCGCAGGCATTCATTGAATTCCTGCTCACGATTGAGGCGCAGACGTACTTTGCGGAAGAGACCTTCGAGTACCCGCTCATCGCCGGGGTTCCGACGCATCCGCTGCTGCCCTCGTTGGCCTCTTTGAATGCCATCGACATCTCACTGGGTGACCTGGCAGACTTGCAGGGGTCCGTGACCTTGCTGCAGCAGGTGGGCATGCTACCGTAGCGGTGAGAATTAGTTGAATCGTTGCCGGGGCGCGGGAGACGCTGGAAAGCAACTCCCGCGCCCTTGCATGTATACCTGAATCTCGTCTGGCTAGTCCAGACTCTCTGTTTACTTGGGGTATCCTTAACCCATGACCGAATTGGCCCGGCAGATTCCAGACTCCGAAAGCCTGCCGGCGCGCATCAAACGCCGGGCGGCCGTGCCCAGTCTGCGCGCGTTGCTGGTCCTGTGGCTGCCGGCCGGTGTGGCGGCGGCGGCGGTGCTGCTGCCGGTAGCCTATTTGGTGCTGCGCGCCTCGCAGGCCGGCGCAGAAGTCTGGGCGCTGGTGCTGCGGCCATCCACTCTGCAAACCCTGGGCCGCACCGTGCTGCTGGCACTGTCGGTCACCGTTGCTTCGACCGGGCTGGCGCTGCCGCTGGCCTGGCTTACCACCCGCACCGACCTGCCCGGAAGACGCCTCTGGTCAGTACTCACCGCATTGCCGCTGGTCATCCCTTCCTATGTGGGCGCTTACCTGCTCGTTAGCACCCTCGGGCCGCGCGGCATGCTGCAGGGCTGGCTGGAAACCTGGCTGGGAGTCACGCGCCTGCCGGAGATTTACGGCTTTCCCGGCGCGCTATACATCCTCACCATCCTCTCGTATCCCTTCATCTTATTAAGCGTACGCGCCGCGCTGCAGCGCATGGACCCTGCCCAGGAAGAAGCCGCACGCAGCCTGGGGTTAAGCGCCTGGCGTACCTTCTGGCGGGTGGTGCTGCCGCAATTGCGGCCTGCCATCACCGCCGGGGCGATGCTGGTGGCGCTCTACGTGGTGCGCGACTTCGGCGCGGTGGCCATCATGCGCTACAACACCTTTACCCGTGTCATCTACCTGCAATACACCAGTACCTTCGACCGTACCGCGGCGGCGGTGCTGGCGTTGGTGCTGGTGGCGCTCACGCTGGCCCTGTTGGCGATCGAAACATGGACGCGCGGCCGGGCCGCCTATTACAGCAGCAGCGCGGCGCACCCGCGCCCACCGGTGTTGCTGCCGCTGGGGCGCTGGCGCTGGCCGGCGCTGCTCTTCTGCTCGCTGGTGGTTCTGGCGGGCGTCGTCATGCCGGCGGTTAACCTGGGCTACTGGTTGTGGCGCGGCGTGGCCGCCGGTGAACAGGTCGGCGCGTTGTGGCTGGAAACGCGAAACTCAATTTGGGCGGCGGCCCTGGCGGCCGTGGCAACGCTGGTGGCAGCCTTGCCGGCGGCGGCGGTGAGTGTGCGTTACCGCAACCGCGCCAGCTGGCTTATCGAACGGCTGGCGTATGCCGCCTTCGCGCTGCCAGGCATCGTTATCGCGCTGGCGCTGGTGTTCTTTGGTTCCAATTACGTCCGCCCGCTGTACCAGACCCTGCCACTGCTTACCCTGGCCTATGTCATCCTGTTTCTGCCGGAGGCAGTCGGCGCGATTCGTACCTCCCTCTTGCAGGTACATCCCAGCATGGAAGAAGCGGCCCGCGGGCTGGGCCATTCGCCGTGGGCGGTGTTCCGGCGCATCACCCTGCCGCTGGTACGCCCGGGCGTAGCTTCCGGCGCGGCGCTGGTGTTCCTGACGACGATGAAAGAGTTGCCCGCCACGCTGTTGCTGGCGCCCATCGGGTTTAAGACCCTCGCCATCGGCGTGTGGGGCGCGGTGTCCGAAGCGTTTTTCGCTCGCGCCGCTGCGCCGGCGCTGCTCATCATTCTGGTATCATCCGTGCCGATGGCCGTCCTGCTGCTGCGCGACCGCGGCCCCGGCCAACATGACAGCGCGCCTTCATCGCCCCCCCGCCTCCAATGACCCAGCCAGCCGTACACACCATTAACCTGACACGCCAATTCGAGGTGGACATCGCCGTCTATAACCTTGACCTGATGGTCGAGGCCGGCGAAATCATGGCGCTGGTCGGCCCCAGCGGTTGCGGCAAGACCACCACCCTGCGCCTGCTGGCCGGGTTTGAACGCCCGGATGCCGGCGAGGTGCATCTCGCCGGGCGGCTGGTGGCCGGGGGGCGCACCTTTGTGCCGCCCGAGAAGCGCGGGGTGGGGATGGTGTTCCAGGACTATGCCCTTTTCCCTCATTTAACTGTGGAAGAAAACGTCGCCTTCGGCCTGCAGGGACGCCCGCGCCGCAAAGCGCTGGACGACGCGCGCTCGATGCTCAGCCTGGTGGACCTGGCGGGCATGGCGGCGCGCTATCCTCACGAACTTTCCGGCGGCCAGCGTCAGCGGGTGGCCCTGGCGCGTGCGCTTGCTCCGCGGCCCATCCTTGTCCTCATGGACGAACCCTTCAGCAATCTGGATGCTGACCTGCGGGCGGTCATGCGCGAGGAAGTGCGCGTGATTCTCAAGGGCATTAAAGCCAGCGCCATCTTTGTGACCCATGACCAGGAAGAAGCCCTCTATATGGGTGACCGGCTGGCGGTGCTCAACCGGGGCCGGCTGGAACAGGTGGGCACACCCGAAGACGTCTTCCAGCGGCCGCGCAGCCGCTTTGTGGCGGAGTTCATGGGCGGCACGGATTTCCTGCCGGGGGTAGTGGCTGCAGGCGGCATCATGACCGAGATTGGCCTGGTGGCGCAGCCGGTCTTCCTACCGGCAGGCACCGCCGTGGAACTGGCGGTGCGCTCGGACGACATCGCCTTCACCCCGCAGGCCGGCGGCGAGTCATTGGTGCTGGCGCGCCATTTCCGCGGGGCCGCCAATGCCTACCGTCTCCGGTTGCCCAGCGGCCGCCTGTTGCATGCCCTCGAGTCCCACCAGCGCATGATTCGCCCCGGCACGCCGGTGGCCGTGCGGCTTGAACCCGGGCATCCTCTCGTTTGTTTTGTGGACGGTGTGGCGGTGGGCGGAGACCCCGCTTGACGCCCTCCCCCTGGCGCGCCCGCTGGGCAGCGCTGGTCTCCATTCGTCCGTATCTCACCCTGTGGTTCAGCCAATCCGTCTCGCTGGTCGGCAGCGGCATGACGGGCTTCGCCGTGGCCCTCTATGTCTTCGACCAGACTGGCAGCGCCACCTCGCTGGTGATGCTGGGGCTGGCGCGCATGCTGCCGGGCCTGCTCACCAACCTGATCGCGGGCGATTGGGTCGACCGCTTTTCGCGCAAGCGGCTGATGATTATCAGCGACATGTTGACTGGCCTGACCACCACCGCGCTGCTGGCGTTGATGCTCTCCGGCCGATTGGAACTATGGCATCTCTACGCCATCAATCTGATCAGCAGCCCATTTGAAGCGGTGCAGCGGCTGGCGTGGGATGCCTCCGGCACCCTGATGGTGCCCAAACGCCACTACATGCGTATCAGCGGATTGAACTGGCTCACGCTGTATGGCACCAACATCACCGCCACAGCGTTTGGTACCGCGCTGTATGTCACCTATGGGCTGTATGCCGTGGTGCTGGCCGACCTGGCCACGCTGGCCTTCGCGCTGATTGTGCTGGCATTCCAGTCCATCCCCCAGCCGGTGTTGGATGAACAGCAGAAATCCGAGCAGGCTCAACCCCTGCACATTCGCATTCTCTATGGATTTCGCTATGTGCTGGCCCGCCCGCAGTTGGCCGGGCTGCTACTGGTATTCTCCCTTTTCTATTTCTTTCACGACATTTCCAGCGGCGTCTACACGCCGATGGTGCTGGCACGCACCGGCGGCGACGAAGTCGTGCTGGCGAAAGTGGTCGCCACCGCCGGCGTGGCGGGCATGTTGAGCGCCCTGCTCGTCAGCGCCTGGGGCGGCCCGAAGCGGCGCATCCGCACCTTTCTTCTCGGGACGTTGAGCGCGGGCCTTGCCAAGCTCTTGTTCCCGCTGGGGCGCGGCGTGGCGGCCTGGGTGCCGCTGCAATTCTATTCGTCGCTTAACTTTCCTCTAAAGGACAGCGCCTACAGCGCCATCTGGCGGCAAAAGGTGGAACCCGCCGTGCAGGGGCGCGTGTTCGCCGCCATTCACCTCACCGGCCAGGTGGCCGGTATGCTGGGCTACACGCTGGCCGGCCCGCTGGGCGACCGGGTTTTCGAGCCTGCCCTGCAGGGGCCGTCGGTCTGGGCGCCGCTGGTGGGCGCGGGGCCAGGGGCCGGGTTCGCGCTGCTCTTCTTTTTCTCCGGGCTGGGGATGATGGGCTCTGGATTGTTGGGCCTGGGTCTGCCCGCCGTGCGGCGCGTGGAGGATTCCCTGCCTGACCATGACGGTGCGCCGCAACCCGTCCCGGCCGGAGATTGACAGCCACCCCCAAGTATGGTTTACTTCATCCATCCGGCATACAGTCTGGATCTCCCATCGCCATTCCATGGTAAAGGAGGTGTTGCTAATGAGTTGTGGTAAAACCAACGGCGCTGTGGCAACCCTCCTTACATCTGCAGAGTAAGTAGTTGCTGCAGCGCCAAACACGAAAGCCGCCCGTAAGGGCGGCTTTCACTTTAAGCAAATGTTATGGCGTTTGTTGGGTCAGTCCGAGGGCGGCACAAATGGGATGGGCTCCGGGCTGATGCGGTAGTAGATGAGTTGCGGCACCAGCGCTGCCGGCGGGGTGCTGGTAATCAACTCATTGCCGGTGCAGGAGTAGGTAGATTCCATTGCGCCGAAGCCCGTTGACAGGCCGTATTCCCCGGGAAAGTCTTCAATCACGATTTCATTGATGAACTCTCCCGCGGTGATGGTCGCCACGCCGGCGAAATTTGGCACTTCATCAGTGGTGACCAGCACGCCGGGCGAGCTGATGCCCCATCGTCCGGTGGAGTATCCGCCCAGCGCATATTCGAAATCGATTGGCTCCAAATCGTTCGTGTACTGGCGGACTCTCGTGGAAAGTCCTATCGGTTGGAAGACGAAGGTGCCATCGGGGAAGATGTCCACAGAGTAGCCGCCAATCAGCCAGATGAGTTCCGCATTGGCGGTGGAGGCCATGAACGATGCGAAAGTGGGTCGCATGAAGTCAACGCTCATTTCCCAATGGCCGATTAAGCACTCGTCGCAATCGAGGGTTTCTTCTTCATCCGTTTCCAATTCCAGCGTGTGCGGGTCAGAGACCGCGCTGGGGTCGGTGGAAACCAGTACCAGCCGGAACGTGGACTCGCCGCATGCTGTAGAGTGGGAATCCGGCAGGTTGCCCCATTCGTCTCCCTCAACGCTGGGGCGGACGGCATGGTTGCCGGAAGCGCCGGAAACATTTTGCGTGATGTTATAGAGGTAGCCCTCGTTAAAGCGCACGCGATAGCGCGTGACCACAAAGGGATGGGTTTCCATTTCACCGCCGCCGGGGAAGGTGATGACGTTGCCGGGGGCGGGATCAAGGGACAGAAAGCCGCCGCCGGTGTCGCTTATCTGGCGGTCCAGGTAGGCTTTGCTGAAGGCGAAGAACAGTTCGTCCATACCGGGCCAGCCGGAGAGCGCGACAAGCTGGTTGGCCTTGCTGGCTTCCACGTCTGCGCCACCGCGGCTGTTGGACAGCGAGTCATTGATGTACAGGACGTCGTACAGGCTGGACGTCTGGCTGACGTAAAACCAGAACACCACGTCGGCGTAGGCGAGGTTGGAATGCACGAGCGGGAAGCGCGCGGAGAAGAGGTCAAAATCGAAGACGTACTCCCACTCCTGGTTGGCGGTTGGATAAACTACATTGCTGAAATACGTGGCAGAGCTTTCTATCCACCAGTCCGTAACACCGTAGTTGGTATAGCCATATCGCAGGTCCTGTACACAGTGGTAGAACTCGTGCGCCACTGCCTGCTTAAATTGTTCTTCGCTAAGCGATTCCACGCCCACTGGATACACCATGATAGGGCAGGGCTCGGCGGCGATGGTCGCGGCGGACCGGCCGGGGACCATGGCGTAGGTGCCTTCTTCGCCCGGGTTTTCCAGCAGCGTAAAAATCAGATTTGCATTGCCAATCTCCAGACCCAACCCCTGGTAAGTGTTGGCGGCGTCCACAATGGCATCCAGCGCGAGGCGGATGGCGGTTTGCACCGTCGTATCCGTGCTGTCTTCCGTGGCGTAATAGGCGCGGGCGCGGAACCCGCCGCCGTAGGTCACCGAATCGCGGTATTCGAGGCAGATGGGCGGGCTGGGGTCGGCCGGGAAGCCTTCGGCCCACAGGGTGGCGCATTCCACCTGGCGGGCGGCTTCGGCATAGGGCGAGGCCGTTTTTCCGGAGCTGGCTTCGGCCGGCCGGGCGTAGCGTTGCAGGCTCTCCTCGGAGGGGGCCAGAATCTGGAGCAGGCGCTGGATTTCAGCGCGCTGGTCGTCGGTCAGGTCGCCTTCGAGCAGCAGCCCGACTTGCGAGGTGAAGCCGAAGATGGAGTCATAATTCACGCCGGCATCGGCACGCACCCCTTCGGGCAGGTCACCCTGCGCGGTGAGATGATTGAGGATGGCGATTGAGCCTTCAACCGGGTCACCGCCCTCTTCCACGTAGCGCGCCAGGTATTCCGATAGGCTGATGGGCAAGGGGTCAGCTTCCACTTCCGGGGTGGGAGTCGCCGAATCCGGCGCGGGGGAGTCGCCGCCAGTATCCTGCCCGGGTTCGGGGGTGGTGGCTCCGCCCACGCTACAGGCGAGCGACACGATGAGCAATGCGGAAATAAATGGCAATAGACGAATCGATGTGCGACGAGACGACATGGAATAATCCTTCGGTTGGGAGGTGGGGGGATGAGGGCCGGAATACAAGGGTTGCTTCCGGGGGCTGGCAAGATTGTAGCATTTCCCGCGGTGCGGGTCACTAGGAAGTTTGTCTCCCAGGTTCAGACGGCCCGGGCTTCAGGAAATTCGGACGGCGCGCCGCAGATTTAGCCAGCCCATTCGCGGCAGTAGCGCCAGTATCAGCGCCGCCGCGCCAATCACCAGCACATCCAGCAGGACTTCGCTGGTGCCGGGGACGTGCTCCAGCAACAGCAAGGGCGCGCCGAAGAAGTGCTCGTCGGCCGGGGAGTGCATGCCGATGATGGCCGTATTCAGGAAGGTCCAGGTGCCGTAGGCGAAGATACCCGTCCAGCAGTTGCCCGTCTTCATATAGAGGACGCCGAGCAGCAAACCCATCAGCCCGGCGCGCGCCAGGGCCAGCAGGGCATCCTCGCCGCCCTGCCACGGGTGGGCGATGGCAAACAGTCCGCTGACCACGAACAGGGCAAACACCGGATGGGTGCGCGCCGCCAGCCGGTGTTGCAGGTAACCGCGGAAGGCCACCTCTTCGGCCACGGCGGTGGCGGCGGCCAGCGCGGCGGCATACATGAATGTGTTGAGGATTTCCGCCGCGGAAAAGAACCGGCTGCCTGGCCCGTGCAGATGCAGCGTTCCCGCCGCCAGTCCGCCCACACAACAGGCCAGCCCGACCACCAGGCCAATGCCCGTGCCGGCGGCGATGGCGCGCCGGTGGCGGCGTAGCGCCGGCAGGCCCAGCCGGGACCAGAGGAGGGCGCGGCGTTCCACAGTGCGCACCAGCCAGACGACCAGCCCCAGCATGGCGGCCATGGTCAGGATTCCCAACAGTGTTTGAATCTCCATCTGGGTGGCCAGCAGGTTAGCCTCGCTGAACGCTTCCAGCTGGGTGTTGCGCTGGGTGGCGATGACGTTGGTGGCGGAGGTGAGAAAGAGCAGGGTGGCGAAGACGTTGAAGAAAATCGCGCCCAACACGAGGATGCCGGCTTTCCAAAGCCAGCGCAACTGGTCGAAGCGGTCAAAGAAGAGGGCGCGCATTGTCGTTAGGCTGGCGCACAGGGAAGCGCCACTTTCATTTATAGTGAAATCCTGCGCGGCAGGGCAGGGGCAGGTGACCCCTTGATGTTGTGAACATTATCCATGTAGAGGAGAGGACAAATGGAGAGAGCCGACCTGTTCCGGTCGGCTCTCATGGTGTGCAGTTGGCAAAGCCAACTGTTAAAATAATTCAGCATGCTTTTGCTGAATTATTCAATCCCCAGGGCCAGCCTGTAAGCCGCATTCTGTCCAGCGTCCGGAATCGAGTTTACGCCCGAAGGCTTCGTCCTCGCCCGGCGCGCCTGGGCGGCCATCTCTCTGGGACGCAAGTCGCCCTGCGCCTCGTGCAGCCTACCCGGGACTCAAACGCCGCGGGCCGCGGCTCGTCCCTGCTTGGCCTTGCTCCGGATGGGGGTTGCCTGGCCGCCGCCATTACGGGCGGCGCGGTGGTCTCTTACACCACCTTTTCACCCTTGCCGGCCGAAGCCGGCGGTTTGTTTCTGTGGCCCGGTCCGGCGGGTTGCCCCGCCCCGGGTGTTACCCGGCATCCTGCCCTGTGGAGTGCGGACTTTCCTCGAGACCCCGCATCGCTGCGAAGTCCCGCGGTCGCCCGGCCAGCCGTGGGGAATTCCATCATAAACCCAAAACTGCCTCTTGACAACACCCCCCCTCTTTCCATATAATAGACGCTTGGCCTGTCTGGGCAGGCCGTTCTTATTGTTTAAGCGAGAAACGCATCGCGTCCACTTCTTCATTTGTCTGCAGGGAGACCCCATTCTATGTCACGTTCACTTCCGACCAAACGATATTCCCGCATCCCGGTCCAGCTGGATTTGCCCAACCTGATTGAAGTCCAGCTTGAATCGTTCGAGCGGTTGAAGGCGGAAGGCTTGTTCGATCTCTTTCATGAGATCTCTCCAATTGAGTCCTACAACAAGGGCATGAAGCTGTTTTTCCCCAGCCGCAGCCCGGAAGCCGAACAGTGGGGTCTGACCTACTGGTTCGACGAACCCAAGTTTAACATTGAAGAATGCATTAACCGGGACCTGACCTTCGCCCGGCCCATGTACGTATCCGTACTGCTGGCCGGCAACGATGTGCCCGAACCCATCAAGCAGGAAATCTTCCTCGGCGATTTTCCCGAGATGACCCCCAAGGGTACCTTCATTATTAACGGCACGGAGCGCGTGGTCGTTTCCCAGCTCATCCGCTCGCCGGGCGTGTACTTCGAAGCGCCCAAGGACCGCGCCACCGGCCGCCCGCTGGCCACCGCCAAGTTGATTCCCGACCGCGGCGCGTGGATGGAATTTGAAACCCGCAAGAGCGACTACCTTACGCTCAAGTTCAACCGCAAGCGCACCGTGCCGGTCACCATCTTCCTGCGCGCTCTTGCCGCCGTCTCCGACGGGTTGGACACCGCGCCGCTGAAGAAGGGCACCGACGAGGAAATCATCGCCCTCTTTGAGGACATCGACACCAACAGCGAGCGCCTCTACATCCCGGCCACCCTGCGCCAGGAAGGCGAGTGGGATGCCGAAAGCAACCTGACCGTTGCCCAGCAGGCCCTGATTGAATTCTTCCGCCGCATGCGCCCGGGTGACCCGGCCACGCTGGACAACGCCCGTGAATTCCTTGAAACCCAGCTGTTTGACCAGCGCCATTATGACCTCGAGCGGGTCGGGCGCTACAAGCTCAACCAGAAGCTGGAGATGGAAGAAGAAGGACTGGTGCCGCTGGCGCACCGCAACATCACCAAATGGGACATTATTTACCTCGTGCGGCGCATGATCCTCATTAATAATGAGGTCGAGAAGGCCGACGATATCGACCACCTGGGCAACCGCCGCGTCAAGACCGTGGGCGAACTGATTCAGAACAAACTGCGCATTGGTCTGCGCCGCATGGAACGCGTCATCAAGGAACGCATGTCCATCCGCGACCAGGAACAACTCTCGCCCATCACGCTTATCAACATCCGTCCGGTGGTGGCTGCGTTGCGCGAGTTCTTCGGCTCCAGCCAGCTCTCGCAGTTCATGGAGCAGACCAACCCGCTTTCGGAACTCAAACACAAACGCACCATTTCGGCCCTCGGCCCCGGCGGCCTGCGCCGTGAGCGCGCCGGCTTCGATGTGCGTGACGTGCATCACTCGCACTATGGCCGCATCTGCCCAATTGAAACCCCTGAAGGCCCGAACATCGGCCTCATCGGCCGCCTGGCCTCCTTTGCCCGCGTCAACGAGTACGGCTTCATCGAGACGCCTTACCGCCGCGTGGTGCGCGTTGCCAAGCCCACCATCAAGGACCTCAACGGCCGCATGCTGCGTGAGGACGTCCTGGACAAGAAGGGCAAGGTCATCGCCAAAGAAGGCGTACGCGTGGACGAGACGCTGGCGCGCAAGATTGCCAACGCCGACCTGGAGACCAATGAAGTCCTGATTGTGCCGTATGTGTCCGACGATATGAAATACCTCTCGGCCAATTTTGAGGACAAGTTCTACATCGCCCAAGCCAACGCACCGCTCAACGAATCGCATGAATTCGTGCGCCCGCGCGTGTCCACCCGTTTCGAATCCGGCTTCAAGTTCTCCTCGCCGACCGAAATCGATTACATGGACGTCGCCCCGCATCAGGTGGTGGGCATCAGCGCCGCGCTCATTCCGTTCCTCGAGCATGACGACGCCAACCGCGCCCTGATGGGCTCGAACATGATGAGCCAGGCCGTCCCGCTGATTCAGCCGGAAGTGCCCCTGGTGGCGACCGGCATGGAAGGCTTCGCCGCCCAGGACTCCGGCCAGGTGATTGTGGCCGAAGAAGATGGCGAAGTAGTTTCAGTGACCGGCAGCGAAATCGAAGTGCTGGGCCACGAGACCAAGAAAGTAAAAGCCTACACCCTGCGCAAGTACCAGCGCAGCAACCAGAACACCTGCATTGACCAGCGTCCGGCCGTCGTCAAGGGCCAGCGGGTCAAGAAGGGCGAGGTCATCGCTGACTCGTCCAGCACGCAGGATGGCCTGCTGGCGCTGGGCCAGAACGTCACCGTGGCCTTCATCTCCTGGGAGGGCGGTAACTTTGAGGACGCCATCCTGATTTCCGAGCGCCTGGTGCAGGAAGACCGCTTCACCTCTGTGCATATCGAGAAGTATGAAGTGGAAGCCCGCGACACCAAGCTGGGCCCGGAAGAAATCACCCGCGACATCCCCAACGTCGGCGAAGAGGCCATCAAGGACCTCGACGAGTACGGCATCATCCGCATCGGCGCTGAAGTCGGCCCGGCGGATATCCTGGTGGGCAAGATCACGCCCAAAGGCGAAAAGGAACTGACGCCCGAAGAGCGCCTGTTGCGCGCCATCTTCGGCGAAAAGTCCCGCGATGTGAAGGACACCTCCCTGCGCATGCCGCACGGCGAGCGCGGCAAAGTGGTCGACGTGCAGGTGTTCTCGCGCGAAGACAATATCGAACTCTCTGCCGGTGTGGAACAGATGGTGCGGGTGAGCGTTGCCCAGCGCCGCAAGATTCAGGCAGGCGATAAGATGTCCGGCCGTCACGGCAACAAAGGCGTGGTATCCAAGGTCGTGCCGGTGGAAGACATGCCGTTCCTTGAAGACGGCACGCCGGTGGACATCATCCTCAACCCGCTCGGCGTTCCCGGCCGTATGAACATCGGCCAGGTGCTGGAAACGCACCTGGGTTGGGCGGCGCTGCGCCTCGGCTTCCGTGCCGAAGTGCCGGTGTTTGACGGCGCTTCCGAACGCGAGATCGAAGCCGAACTGGCGCGCGCCTGGCTGATTGACCACACCTGGCGCAAAGCGGCAGACTCTGCCTGGGATTGGCTCAAGGAGCAGGACCCGGACGCCGACCCGAACAACTACGAAGATGAACGCGAGGTGCGCAACCTGTACCTCGAGCAGTGGCTTGGCAAACGCAAGTACGACGTGTACCGCCTGGTGTCTGACACCACCTACGCCCGCCGCTCCGTGCTGCGCGAGTGGATGCGCGATGAAGGCTTTGACAACGTCGAAGACCTGCTGGACTTCGCCGATGAAGAAGACGGCATGCACCGCCCCGAGCGCGTGGAAGCCACCATTGCCGCCTGCCTGCGCCTGTGGCTCGGGACGATGGATGTGGACACCCGCAAGATTAGCGATGAAGACCTCGCCGAAAAGGCCCACGAGGTGACGCTGGCGACCGCCCACCCCGCACCTATTTACGGCAAGCAGTACCTGCGCGATGGCATGCTTGGTCAGGCCTATGACACCCCGGTGACTGTGGGCGTGATGACCATGCTCAAACTCCACCACCTGGTGGAAGACAAGGTCCATGCGCGTTCCACCGGCCCGTACTCGCTGGTCACCCAGCAGCCGCTGGGCGGCAAGGCGCAGTTCGGTGGTCAGCGCTTCGGTGAAATGGAAGTGTGGGCGCTGGAAGCCTACGGCGCGGCCTACACCCTGCAGGAAATGCTCACCGTCAAGTCCGACGATGTGGTCGGGCGCGTCAAGACCTACGAGTCGATCGTCAAGGGCGAGCCGATTGAGGAACCGGGCATTCCGGCATCCTTCCGTGTATTGGTGAAGGAACTCCAGAGCCTGGGCCTCTCCGTCGAAGCCGTGACCGAAGATGGCGTGGTCAAGTTCGGCAAGGAAGAGGAAAAGGCCCGCACGCCGCGCATCGGTACCGGCCTGCTGGACCTCTCTGCCGGCGCCCCCGCCCTCGAACCCAAAGAATAAACACGAGTCAAAACGATTTGGAACGTGCGCTGCAATTCATGCAGCGCACGTTTTGTTTGTGCAACCAGCAGGGTACTTCCCGGCGTTGGGGAGGGAGGCAGGACAGCAATTCATGGGTAAACTACGGAGTCCTTCCTATAGAATAGGCTCCCGGCTCCGAATCAGCCGTGAATCTGGCGGGTTTGACGCCGCGCGACGCCGAATCTATCCTTGACTCGCTTTGGCGATAGTGATAAAATCCGCATTCGTGACTGTGCGAGATTAACAACCGCGGGCCTGCGCGGCCCCATTAATACAACAGTCTAATACCGTCGATCGCACCGCAGGCCATCACGCACGATCCGATGGCCTTGCTGTTTGGATGGCGACAGAGCAATCAACAATAGGTGTTTGGAGGATAGTGTGCCAACTATCAATCAGCTGGTCCGCAAGGGCCGCCGCAATAAGAAGGTCAAGAGCAAATCGCCCGCTTTGCAGTACGTTTTGAATTCGTACAAGCAGCGGCGGCTTCGCCAGCCCAAGGGCGCGCCGCAGAAGCGCGGCGTGTGCACCGTGGTGCGCACCATGACGCCCAAGAAACCGAACTCCGCGTTGCGCAAGATCGCCCGTGTGCGTCTCAGCAACGGTCTGGAAGTGACCGCCTATATCCCCGGCGAAGGTCACACCCTTCAGGAGCACTCGGTGGTGCTGGTTCGCGGTGGCCGTGTGAAGGACCTTCCCGGCGTCCGTTACCACATCGTACGCGGCACACTGGACTCGACTGGCGTGGGTGACCGCCGCCAGGGACGAAGCAAGTACGGCGCAAAGCGGCCCAAGGGCGGCTAGGCGCAACCCATCGCCGGATGGTAAGACCCGGCGATTCATTTTGGAACGTATCCACACAAGAGGAATTGTTATGGCTCGTAGAAACCGACCCGAAAAGCGAATCATCGAACCCGATGTCCGCTTCAACGACCGCAAGGTCCAGTCTTTCATTAACCGCATCATGAAGGACGGCAAGAAGAGCACCGCCGCAACCCAGGTGTATGCCGCCTTTGACATTATGGAAAAGAAGGCCGGCAAACCCGGTCTGGAAATTTTCCACGCCGCGCTCAAGGAAGTGGCGCCCAACATGGAAGTCCGCCCGCGCCGCGTGGGCGGCGCCACTTACCAGGTGCCGATGGAAGTGGACCCCGAGCGCCAGTTTGCGCTCGCCACCCGCTGGATCATCACCGCCGTGCGCAGCCGCGCCGGCAAAACCCTGGCGGAGAAGCTCGCCGCTGAACTGCTGGAAGCCGCAAGCGGGCAGGGCGCGTCTGTCCGCAAGCGCGAAGAAACGCACAAGATGGCCGAAGCCAACCGCGCCTTTTCGCATTATCGTGTCTAGTCATTGGCCCAAGATTGACTCGACCCAACTCTGAGTGGAATTAACGAATGACTGTAAAAGTACCGCTGCAAAAACTGAGGAACATCGGCATCATTGCCCATATTGACGCGGGCAAAACCACGACCACCGAGCGTATCCTCTTCTACACCGGCAAGACGCACCGCATTGGCTCCGTCGATGAAGGCACCACCGTGACCGACTGGATGGAGCAGGAGCGCGAGCGCGGCATCACCATCGTGTCCGCCGCTGTTACCGCCGAGTGGAAAGACCACGTCATCAACGTCATTGACACCCCCGGCCACATTGACTTCACCGCCGAAGTGCAACGCTCCCTGCGTGTGCTGGATGGCGGCGTCGTTGTGTTCGATGCGGTGCAGGGCGTGGAGCCGCAGTCCGAGACGGTCTGGCGTCAGGCCGACCGCTACGGCGTGCCGCGCATCTGCTTTGTCAACAAAATGGACCGCGTCGGCGCGTCCTTCGAACGCACCATCCAGAGCATTCGTGACCGGCTGGGGGCCAACCCCATCCCGGTGCAGCTGCCTATCGGCAGCGAGTCGGAGTTCGCCGGCGTGGTGGACCTCTTTGAAATGAAGGCCATCATCTGGCAGGACGAGACCGGCGCCAAGCCGATTGTGACCGACATCCCCGCCGACCTGCAGGCCGCTGCCGAAGCCGCCCGCGAGCGCATGATTGAAGCCATCGCTGAACATGATGACGACCTCACCCTCAAGTATCTGGAAGGCGAGGCCATCACCAACGAAGAACTCAAGGCCGGCCTGCGCAAAGCGGTCATCGGCAATGCTGGCGCCGCTATCTATTGCGGCTCTTCCCTTAAGAACAAGGGCGTCCAGCCCGTGCTGGATGCCGTCATCGATTTCCTGCCCTCGCCGCTGGACGTGCCGCCGGTGAAGGGTCTGCACCCCAAGACCGAAGAACCGGTGGAGCGCGGCCCGAACAACGACGAGCCACTCAGCGCGCTGGTCTTCAAAATCGTGTCTGACCCGTATGTGGGCCGTCTGGCTTATTTCCGGGTGTATTCCGGCAAAGTTGTCACCGGGAGTTCGGTGTTCAACTCCACCAAGGGCAAACGCGAGCGCGTGGGCCGCATGGTGCGCATGTATGCCGACCGCCGCGAAGACGTCGATGAAGTGCAGGCCGGCGACATTGCCGCCGTGCTGGGCTTCAAAGACTCGACCACCGGCGATACCCTGTGTGACGAAAGCCACCAGATCGTGCTCGAAAACATCACCTTCCCGGACCCGGTGATTTCCATCGCCGTGGAACCCAAGACCGCCGCCGACCAGGACAAGATGGCCGAAGCGTTGCATCGCCTGGCGGAGGAAGACCCCACGTTCCAGGTGCGCACCGACAGCGAGACCGGCCAGACCATCATCGCCGGCATGGGCGAGCTTCACCTCGAAATCCTGGTGGACCGCATGCAGCGCGAGTTCAAGGTGCAGGCCAACGTCGGCAAGCCGCGCGTTTCCTATCGTGAAACCATCACCCGCCCGGTCGAGAAGGCCGAATACCGCTATGTGAAGCAGACCGGTGGCCGCGGCCAGTACGGCCACGTCGTCTTTGAAATGGAACCCAACGAGCCCGGCAAGGGTATCGAGTTCGAGAACAACATCGTCGGCGGCGTCATCCCGAAGGAATACATCAACTCCATCGAACGCGGCATGCGTGAAGCCACGGATGCCGGCACCGTGGGCGGTTACCCGGTGGTGGACATCAAAGTCTCGCTCTATGACGGCTCCTACCATGAAGTCGACTCGAATGAAATGGCGTTCAAGATGGCCGCTTCGATGGCTTTCAAGGAAGGTATGCATGCGGGCCGGGCAGTGTTGCTCGAGCCCATGATGAAAGTTGAAGTCGTCGTTCCCGAGGAATACCTGGGCGAAGTGGTGGGGCAGTTGAGCTCCCGCCGCGGCGAAGTGCAGGGCATGGAAGTGCGCCAGGGCAATGCCCAGGCCGTCCGCGCCATGGTGCCGCTGGCCGAGATGTTCGGCTACGCCACCGAATTGCGCTCCGGCACCAAGGGCCGCGGGGTGTTCACCATGGAATTTGACCACTACCAGCGCGTTTCTGAAGCGCAGGCAGAATTGATTAAGAGCGGCGGTTAGGCCGCACCGACCATCCATCATCCAGGAATTGCACTCAAGGAGCCACCTCAATGGGAAAAGAGAAGTTTGATCGCAGCAAACCGCACCTGAACGTCGGGACGATGGGGCACATCGACCACGGCAAGACGACCCTGACGGCGGCCATCAC
>SCUK01000059.1 GCA_004297445.1 Anaerolineae bacterium
ACCTCCGGAAGGCTCAACGGGCTGCTGGTCTCCAGTTCAACCCTGACCTGAAACACCAACCCTGACCTATATTCCGCGCGCCTGCAAAAATTCACCCACCAAATTTGGGACAGCAACCCGTATATTACCTTCTTGACAACCGCAGGGCAGGGGTCTATAATGTGATTAATCCTATTTATCTTATTAATAGGCACAATAGGTCCGTTTCAGGAGTACCCTATGCCTCGCAGAGGCCCTCAATTCGAATTACTGGATTACCTCGCTCACAAGACTCGGGGTGAAGCAGTTGCCAATGGCAATGGCGATCATCCCATCGTAACCAACGGGGACGACCCCGACCGCATCCCCTCACTCACCGAACTCAGCGCCGCCTACGATATTTCCATCGCCACCCTGCGCGAGCAGTTGGGCGTCGCCCGGGCGCTCGGTCTGGTGGAAGTGCGCCCCAAGACCGGCATCCGCCGCCTGCCGTATTCATTCACCCCTGCCGTCCAGGAAAGCCTTACCTACGCCATCGCCTGTGACCGCAAGTATTTCGACCATTTCTCCGCGTTGCGCAAACACCTCGAAGCCGACTTCTGGTATGAGGCTGTTTCAAAACTGACGGCGGAGGACATCCAATCTCTTAAGCAACTGCTGGCCGGCGCTGAAGAGAAACTGCACGCTGAGCCTATCCGGCGCCCGCATGCCGAACACCGCCAGTTGCACCTGACCATCTTCCGCCACATTGACAATCCCTTCGTGATCGGCTTGCTGGAAGCCTATTGGGACGCTTACGAAGTGGTTGGCCTGGACCGCCACGAGGGCATTACCTATCTCGAAGAGGTTTGGGACTATCACCGCAAGATTGTCGATGCCATCGCTGCCGGCAAGTTTGAGAAGGGCCATGCCATCCTCATCGAACACATGGACCTCATCTACCGCCGGCCGGTCTCATAACGCACTCTTAATAAGGAGAATCAATGACCACCGCATCCCCCAAAACCCGCAAAGCCACGGCTGCCGCCAACGGCCGTCCGAAGGAAATCGTTAACGATTTCTCGATGACCGTGGCCACCAAGAACGGCTCCGGCAGCCAGACCTCCAACGTCACCCTGCTGCGCGCCATGTTCCGCATGGGCATCCCGGTATCCGGCAAGAACCTGTTCCCGTCCAATATTCAGGGCCTGCCCACCTGGTACACCATCCGCGCCAGCAAGGACGGTTACACCGCCCGCCGTGAGACCCATGAAGTCGTCGTCGCCATGAACGGCGATACCTTCGTGGATGACTTCCGCAAGGTGGTCCCCGGCGGCGCGTTCTACTATGCCGACGACCTCAAGTTCGCCATGGACCGCAAGGACATCGCCATTTACCCGGTTCCTGCCAAGAAACTGGCGAAAGAATCCGGCGCGCCGGCGGCATTGCGCGACTATGTCGCCAACATGGCCTATGTCGGTGTGGTGGCCCAGATGATGGACATCGACATGGACAAGATTCGCGCCGCGCTGGATTTCCATTTCAGCGGCCGTGAGAAGCCTATCGCGCTGAACATGGGCGTGATTGAAGCCGCGGCCCAGTTTGCGCGCGAGACGCTCACCAAGAACGACCCCTACGTGGTGCGCCCGATGAACAAGACCGGCGGCCTCATCATGGCGGACGGCAACACCGCCGCCGCGCTCGGCGCCATCTATGGCGGCGTACAATTCCTTTCCTGGTATCCCATCACCCCGGCTTCCAGTCTGGCGGAAGGCGTGAGCGCCTACATCAGTGACCTGCGCGATGACCCGGCGAAACCGGAAGAGCGCACCTATGCCATTGTGCAGGCCGAAGATGAGCTGGCCGCCGCCGGTATGGCAGTAGGCGCCGGGTGGGGCGGTCTGCGTGCCATGACCAGCACCTCCGGCCCCGGCATCAGCCTGATGACCGAGTTCACCGGCCTGGCCTATTACGCCGAAGTGCCGATTGTGATCTGGGATGTGCAGCGCATGGGCCCCAGCACCGGCCTGCCCACCCGCACCAGCCAGGGTGACATCAGCATGGTGCACTCGCTGGGCCACGGCGACACTGAAAACATCATCCTCCTGCCCGGCTCGGCCACCGAATGTTTCGAGTTCGGCTGGAAGGCCTTCGACATTGCCGAGCGCCTGCAAACGCCGGTCTTCGTCCTCAGTGACCTGGACTTGGGCATGAACCAGTGGATGACCAAACCCTTCGAATACCCGGACGTTGAGATGGACCGCGGCAAAGTGCTGTGGGAAAAGGACCTGGACAAGTGGGTGCACGACAAGCCCTGGGGCCGCTATCTGGATGTGGACAAGGACGGCATCACCTACCGCACCCTGCCCGGCAACAAGCACCCGCGCAGCGCCTACTTTGCCCGAGGCACCGGCCACGATGAATACGGCCGCTACACCGAACGCGGCGACGACTGGGAACGCAACATGGCGCGCCTGGCGAAGAAGTTCAAGACCGCCGTCAAGTTCCTGCCCAAGCCGGAAGTGAAGCGGGCCAAGGACGCCAAAGTCGGCATCCTGTCCTTCGGCTCCACCGATGCCGCAATCCTGGAAGGGCGCGACCGTCTGCTGCAGGGCCGCAGACCGCTCAAGACCAACTACCTGCGCCTGCGCGCCATCCCTTTCTCCCGTGAAGTGCGCAAGTTCATCGAAGACAACAAGTACGTGTATGTGGTCGAGATGAACCGCGACGGCCAGTTGCACCAGTTGCTGACCGTGGCGTACCCGGATTTGGCGAAGAAACTGATTTCGGTGGCCAAGAACGACGGCCTGCCGTTGAGCGCCCGGTTTGTGGATGAGAGCATCCGCGGCGAGGAGAAATAACGATGACTGAGACAAACGGAACCACTACGGCCAAGGGCCTGAACACTGTTGGCCTGGCGAAGAATGACTACCGCGGCGCGGCGACTACGCTGTGCGCCGGCTGCGGCCACAACTCGATTGCCAACCAGGTCATTGCGATGGCCTATGAACTGAACATCGTCCCTGAGGACATGATTAAGTTCTCCGGCATCGGCTGTTCCAGCAAAAGCCCCACCTACTTCCTGAGCCGGTCGTTTGGCTTCAACAGCCTGCACGGCCGCATGCCCAGCGTGGCCACCGGTGCGCTGTTCGCTGACCACACCCTCAAGGGCCTGGCGGTGAGCGGTGACGGTGACACCACCAACATCGGCATGGGGCAGTTCAAGCACATCATGCGCCGCAACGTGCCGATGGTGTACATCATCGAGAACAACGGTGTGTATGGCCTTACCAAGGGCCAGTTCTCCGCCACCGCCGAACACGGCCTGAAACTCAAATCTCAGGGCGTCAACGAGTTCATGCCGGTGGATGTGGTGATGGAAGCGCTGGCCTCGCATGCCACGTTCATCGCCCGTTCGTTCGCCGGCGATGCGCACCAGGTCAAGGAACTCATCAAGGCCGCGCTCAGCCACAATGGCATCGCCGTGCTGGACATCATCAGCCCGTGCGTGACGTTCAACAATGAAGACGACGCCCGCCATTCCTACGGCTGGGCCAAGGAGCACCAGGAGCCGCTGCATGATTTCACCTTCGTGCCGATGGAAGAGGAAATCACCGCCGAATACCAGCCCGGTGATACCACCACGGTTACGATGCATGACGGTTCGAAGATCGTGCTGAAGAAGACCAGCCGCGACTACGACCCCACTGACCGCTACGCCGCCATGCGCATGGTGCAGGAGACCAGCGAACAGAACATGCTGCTCACCGGCCTGATTTACGTGGAGACCCAGCGCGAGTCGCTGCGGGACATCTACAAACTGCCCAAGACCCACGGTCTCAACCGCTTCACCGCCAAGGACCTGCGCCCCAGCAAGGCCAGCATCAAGAAAGTCAATGACATGATGTTCTAGGGTCAGCCCTGGACTAAAAACGGCGGATGCAAGTGCATCCGCCGTTTTTGTTACTTACTGCGTCAGTTGTTATTTCTTGTTATCGGGAAGGATTCCCGGGTCCAGCGCGCCGGTGTTGGTGGAGGCGTTGAGCCGCGAGACTTCGGGGACATACGGCACGTGACCGGCGGGCAGGTCCTGGGTTTCGGTGCGGAACACGAATTCAATCTGCGCCGCCAGCGTGATGATATCGCCCGGCACCAGCAGTTTCTGCACAATGGGGCGGTGGTTCACGTCCGTGCCGCCGGAGGAATTGAGGTCAGTGAGCAGGAAATTGCCGTTGCTCACGCTGATGCGGGCATGGCTGCGCGAGACCCGCAGGTCGTTGAGCATCAGGTCGCAGTCTGCGCCGCGGCCGATGACGGTTTCGTCTTTTTCCAGTGGGAACACCTGGTTCCCGTTCAGTATCAGGTAGCCGTGTGGGGTGGTCATCGGGGGTAATTATACGGCGAAAAGCGGAGAGGGGAAAGTGGGGAGGCTTGGTTCCGTACGAATCCCGATTAGAATTCGCCCTTATGACTCAACATACGCGCGGCCTGCTCGCCGGGCTTACCGCCGCCGCCATCTGGGGCGGGCTGTACGTCATCAGCAAGGTGGTGCTGGATGTGCTGCCGCCGTTCGTGCTGCTCACCCTGCGCCTTTTGCTCGGCATCGCCGCGCTGGGCGTCGCCCTGCGGCTGCGCGGTGGGGGGCTGGGCATCGCCCGCAAAGACCTGCCGGAAGTGCTGGCGCTTGGCCTGCTGGGCTACGGCGTCTCGCTGGGATTGCAGTTCGTCGGCACGCGGCTGTCCACCGCCGCCAACGGCGCGGTCATCACCAGCGCCACCCCGGCGTTCGTGTTCCTGTTCGCCCGCCTGATTCTGGGTGAGCGGGTGTCCGGCCGCCGCATCGCCGCGCTGGTCGTCTCCACTATCGGCGTGCTGGCGGTGCTGGACGTGGGCGCGGCGCGGCTTGCCCCGGACCTGTTCTGGGGCAACCTGGCGCTGGCCGGGGCGGGCATCACCTGGGCTTGGTACTCGGTGCTGGTGCGTAAGGCCACCCGCCGCCTGGATACATTGCCGGTCAGCCTGCTGGCGTTTGCGGGCGGCCTTGCCATCGCCGTGCCTGGCGCGGCCTGGGAACTCAGCCGCGCGCCCATCGGCCCGGTGTCTCTGCCCACCGTGCTGGGCGTGCTGTACATCGGCCTCATTTCCACCGCTGTGGCCGCTTATCTGTGGAACAAGGCGTTTGAACTGGTGGAGGCGGGGGTGGCGTCGCTCACCTTCTTCGCCCAACCGGTGGTCGGCGCGCTGCTCGGCGTGTGGCTGCTGGGCGAACTTGCCACGCCCGGCCTGCTCCTCGGCGGCGCGCTGATTGGCCTTGGGTTGTGGCTGGCTTCGCGGCCCGAGCGCGACCGGGCGGGTGTAAAATCGTATAGAGGCAAAACACCATGAAAATTATCAGCCGCTTTTTCCAGTTCATCGCCATCTTGCTTATGGGCCTGGTCATCATCACTTTGCCGCTCACGCTGGCGGCCCGCAACCTTGGCCGGGTGCTGTTCAACGGGGATGCTGTCTTGAGCCTGGCCAACGACAATTTCCTCAATCCCGAATTCCTGGCCTCGGTGGGGCAGGAGGTGGTGCAGGGCGCGCTCTCCGAGCCCGACCTGGAAGATGTGGATGGCGCGGCAGTTAACCGCGTGATGCTGGCGGCGCTGAACAACCTGACGCGCGCCGAATGGACGCACATGATGGAAATCATCGCGCCCCAGACGGTCGTGAGCGATCTGGCCGAAACGACCGTGACCGGGTTCTATGACTGGCTGGATGATGACGATGCACTGGTGCCGGAACTGGTTCTGGACATCCGGCCGTGGAAGGACAGCATGGCGGATAACGCCCTGCCGCTGATGGAAACGATACTCAATGCCCTGCCGCCCTGCGACACCGCCGGGACGCAGACCTACCAGATTGAGCAGGAGGACCTGGGCGTGGCCGAATCGCTGCCCGCCTGCCGCCCGCCGGAACCGCTTTACTCCGAGTTGCTTAACGTAGGCGCCACCATCCTGCCGGACCGCATCGCCCAGACGCCGGACGTGATTGACTTCACCGGCCAACTGATGCCCCAACAGGGCCTCGGCCTGGCCGACCTGAAACAGAACCTGCTGGACCTGCG
>SCUK01000060.1 GCA_004297445.1 Anaerolineae bacterium
AGATTGGCACGCTGTCCAAGGCGTTTGGCGTGGTGGGCGGTGTCTCGGCGGGAAACGCGAAGGTGGTGGAGTGGCTGCGGCAGCGTGGCCGGCCATTCCTGTTCTCTTCAGCGATGACGGCTCCGGATGCTGCCGCCTGTCTGGCGGCGATTGGCTTGCTGGAAGAGTCGACTGAACTCGTAGATAAGCTGTGGGCCAATACGGAATTCTTCAAGGGCGAGATGAAGAAGCTGGGCTTTGACACCGGCCGCTCGGTGACGCCGATTACCCCGGTTATGCTGGGCGAGGCAAAGCTGGCGCAGGAGTTCAGCAAGGCGCTGTTTGAAGAAGGCGTTTTTGGAATGGCAATTGGCTTCCCGACGGTGCCCCAGGGCAAGGCGCGCATCCGGGTAATGATCTCAGCAGCGCACTCTACGGATGACCTGGAACAAGGATTGACTGCCTTTGAGGCCGTTGGGAAGAAACTGGGAGTTATCTAACCCGGGAATTGGTGCTGGAAATCTCTGAAAAATAGAAAGAGCCGCAGTACGCTGCAGCTCTTTGTTTCTTGACTTCTCGTGGATTTAGCCGCGCTTCTTCAACCAGGCCTGGATCTTCTCCGGTTTCCATGTGTTAACGACCTGGCCCTTGGTGAGCCAGGCGCGGCGCGCAGTGGCCACGCCGTAAGAGAGGAAATCAAAGTGTTCCGCGGCATGGGCGTCGGTGTTAATGGTGATGGGGATGCCAAGTTCGGCAGCGAGCCGGGCATGCACATCATCCAGATCCAACCGGCTGGGGTTGCTGTTAATTTCCAGCACGGTGCCGTTAGCCAGCGCGGCGGCGAAGATAGCCTCCATATCCAGATCAGAGCCGAGGCGGTCGGGAAGGAGGCGGTTGGTCGGGTGGGCGATGATATCCACATGGGGGTTGTTGATGGCATTCAGAATTCGCAGGGTATTCTTTTCGCGCGGCTGGCGCATGCCGACGTGAAGCGAGGCGATGACGATATCCAGCCAGGCAAGGGTCTCGTCATCGAAATCGAGCGTGCCATCGGCGCGGATTTCCATTTCAATGCCATGCAGCAGGAGGATTCGGTCTCCCAACTTCTTGCGGGCGGCAGTAATCTCCTTGCGTTGTTCCTTGAGCCGCTCCACTGACAGACCATTGGCAATCCCCAGATTGTGTGAATGGTCAGTGATGGCCAGCGTTTTGCGCCCGCGGGCGATGGCGGCTTCAGCCATTTCCAGAATACTCAACTTGCCGTCTGACCAGGTGGTGTGGCTGTGGAGGTCTGCGATTATATCTTTTTCGGCGATGAGTTTGGGAAGATTGCCGGATTGGGCAGCCTTCACTTCGCCGCGGTCTTCGCGTAACTCCGGAGGAATCCAGGGAAGGCCCAGCGTCTTATAGACCTCTTCTTCTTTTGCACACAGGATCTCCGAGCCGTCTTCTTTAGTCAGTGCATGTTCGGAAAGTGAGTAGCCCTGGTCCAGGGCGATTTCTCGCAGGCGGACGTTGTGGTCTTTAGAGCCGGTGGCGTATTGAATGGCGGTGCCGAAGCGTGCCGGGGGATGTACCCAGACCTGGGCGCGCATGCCATTGTTGAATTCCACGCTGCTCTTGGTCTTGCCCTTTCCCAGCACTCGAGCGACCAGCGGCTGGGAAGTGAACGCTTCCATCACTGGTTCGGAATCTTCGGCGGCGACGAGGATATCCAGATCGCCCACCGTATCGCGGCGACGGCGCAGGCTGCCCGCGGCTTCGACGGCTTTCACGCCTTTGACTTTCTTGAGAAGCGCAATCTGTTGGCCGGCAAATGGCAACGCGTCGCCAAGGGGGGTGCGACCAGAGCGGCGGGACAGACTTTCGATGCCTACGAGTATCTTTTCTTCGGACTTTTTGCCCATGCCGGGGAGCTCGGCCAGTTTGCCACCTTCGGCAGCCGCCTTTAGTTGCTCAATGGAGGCGACGCCAAGCTGTTCGTAGAACATCTTAACCTTTTTGGGGCCGAGGTCGGGGACCTGAAGCAACCCGGCAAGGGATTCGGGTACTTCCGCCTTGAGCTTTTCGAGGAAGTCAAGCTTCCCGGTATTGAGCAATTCATCAATCTTATCGGCAATAGCGGGGCCAACGCCGGAGATTTCCTTGAGGCCCTTGATGCCAGCTTCCTGCCAGATGTCTTTCGCGGCGCGCGGGTGGGCAGAAAGCGTCTCTGCGGCCTTGCGGTAGGCGAGAATCTTGTAAATCACTTCGCCCTTGATTTCGAGCAAATTGGCTATTAGGGTAAAGGTGTCAGCCAGTTCTTTGTTGGTCATAGAGTGATTATAACGAATTGGGGATAAGAAAAGGAGGGATGCAAAGCGCCCCTCTTTTCAAGACTCTCATTGGTTTATCTAGCGATTCCGCCACGCTTCCGAATCGGGAATGAACAACGGTTGACTAAACTGCTCTACGCCGAAACTGGCAATCAGTTCCTGGGTGGGAACGGAGATCAGCCAGTCAATGAACTGGTTTGCCAGCTCACTGTTGATCGCTTCATTCTTACCCGGGTTGACGGCTATAACTCCGTATGGATTGAAGAGAGTCGGGTCGCCTTCGAAGAGGATCTGGAGGTCTGTGCCTTCCAGCGTTCGCGCCAGATAGGTGGACCGATCTGACAGTGTGTAGGCCGTTAGTTCGTCAGCCATAGTTAGGACTGCGCCCATGCCCTGACCGGCGGAAACATACCAATCACCGGCCGGTTGCAAGCCCGCGGCGGCCCACACTTCCAACTCTTTCACATGGGTTCCGGAGTCGTCACCGCGGGAGATAAACGGCGATGCCGATGACGAGATAAGGGCGAATGCCTCTGTGGCGGTGGCGACATCGGCAACCCCGGCTGGGTCATTGGCGGGCCCCAGAATCACGAAGTCGTTATACATTACGTCTTCGCGTCGGAGGCCATGCCCACCGGCCATGAAAGCGTCTTCAAGGTCACGGGCGTGCACCAGCAGGACGTCCGCATTGCCATCCTCACCGAGTTGCAGCGCCTGGCCCGTGCCGACAGCGATAACCTCAACGATAGCATTGTATTGGGTTTCAAACTGAGGCAGCAGGTAGGCGAGCAGACCGGAGTTTTCAGTACTGGTGGTGGTGGCGAGGATGAGTCGCGCTGTTTCTGTGGGCGCGGCGGGGCCGCATGCAGCGAGTAAAAGCGCAACCAAGAACAGTGACACCAACAGCCCGTTTGTTTTCATTTTTTCTCCACTCACAAATTCCGGGAGTCTTCCCGGTCAATAGATCATTTCGCCAGCGATAAAAGCGCGGGTGCGCGCGTCGCGCGGGCTCTCAAAAAATTCGTCGCGGCCGGTCAGCTCAACGAGGCTCCCATTGAGCATCAGCCCGACCCGGTCCGCGAGACGGCGGGCCTGAAAGGTGTTGTGCGTGACGAGGACGACGGTGGCATTGGTTTCTGCGCGGTGTCGCTGGATAATGTCTTCAATGAGGTTGATGTTGTACGGGTCAAGATTGGCTGTCGGTTCATCCAACAGCAGGACTTCCGGCTGGAGACAGAGGGCGCGAGCCAGGGCGACGCGCTGGGCTTCACCGCCGGACAGGGTGCGCGCCGGGTGAGGAGCCAGATCGTTGAGTCCTACGCGACCCAAGATATCGGTAATTGCTTCCCTAATTGCATGATGCCGACGCAACCGCAACCCGTAGGCGATATTGTCGAAGACGCTGCGCTTGAGGAGGGCGGGGCGTTGGAAGACGGTGGTGATGGTGCGTCGAACATCCAATGGTGGTTGTTTGCCGGAGTTGTACGTCGAATCCTTGAAAGAAATGTCGCCCCGACTGGGTAGTTCAAGGAAATTCAGCAAGCGCAGCAATGTACTCTTGCCAGCCCCGCTAGGGCCGACGAGAGCGAGCAGTTCGCCGGACTGGATTTCCAGCGCGGGCAAATCCAGCACGCGGCGGCCGTTGTACTCTTTCGTTAAACCCGTTATCCGGTAGAGGGGGGTCATTCGTCGAGTGACTTTCCCTGGAGAGCGAGCATGGCGAGATTGGCAAGAAACGACAGACCGAGGAGTACGCCGCCAAGTGCGAGAGCAAGGTCAAAATTCCCCTTGCTGGTTTCTAGGACGATGGCGGTTGTAAGGAGTCGGGTGTGCCCGGCGATGTTCCCGCCCACCATCATGACCGCACCGACCTCGGAGATGATGCTGCCGAACCCGGCGATGACGGCGACCAGGACACCCATGCGAGCCTCATTAAGGACGGCCCAGGCAGCCTGACTTTCCGAAGCGCCCAGCGCCCGTACTTGAAGGCGCAGACTGGGGTCGACACCCAAGACGGCGGCGGCGGTGAACCCCGCTACTAATGGCAGTGAAATGATGGTTTGGGCCAGCACCATGGCAGAAGGGGTGAATAGTTTTGGAAGAACATCGGCGGGCATGAAACTCAGCCAGCCATTGCGGGAAAGGAGCAGGTAGACGAACAATCCGATGACAACCGGCGGAAATCCCATGCCGGTGTAGAGCAGCGCCATTAACAGGCGGCGCCCAATGAACCGCTTAAGGCCGGCGATGGCGCCCAGCGGAATGCCAATCAGGCTACTGATGAGGAGTGCAAGACCGGTGACGCGGAGCGAGAGCGCGATGATTTCAGCAAGTTCGCCCGACATGCGCCAAGTATATCAAGCTGGTGTGGTTCAGGCCGGTTCAAGTTGGACGGCGCACATCTTATAGTCCGGAATCTTGGCCTTCGGGTCGCGCTGGTCGTGGGTGAGTTCGTTGGCGGCGGCTTCGGCAAAGTGGAAGGGGATGAAAACCATGCCGGCCGGACTGCGTTCGGTGATGAGCGTGCGGACCTTGATTTCGCCGCGGCGCGAGCGAACCTTCACCCAATCCCCTGGATTCAGGCCGATGGCAACCGCGTCCTGCGGGTGGATTTCCACGGTGGGTTCGGGGTAGATATCGTCCAGTTTGCTGCGGCGGGTCATGGTCCCGCCGTGCCAATGGAACAAAACTCGGCCGGTTGAAAGAATGTAAGGATATTCCAGGTCTGGGACTTCTGCACCGGGTGTAACCACCAGCGGCGTGAAAATCCCTTTGCCGCGCGGAAACGTGTCTTCAAACAAATAGGGCGAACCGGGATGGTCCGGGGAAGGGCACGGCCAATGGACGCCGTTTTCGCGTTCCAGTCTTGGGTGGTCGATGCCCTGGAAGGCAGGCGTGAGGGCGGCCATTTCCTGCCAGATCGCGGCAGGGTCGGCGTAATCGAAACCTGCGCTGGTCGTCCGACCCAATTTGCCTTCCACGCGCTTTGCCAGGTCGCAAAGGATGGACCAGTCATCGCGGGCTTCGCCCACCGCAGGGACGGCGGGGTGAATGAGTTGAACCCGGCGATCCGAATTGGTAAAGGTGCCCGATTTTTCCGCGAAAGACGTGGCGGGAAGAATGATGTCAGCGAATTCAGAGGATTCGTTGATGAAGATGTCCTGGGCGAGGACAAATTCCATGTTTTCCATTACATGGCGGGAGTGTTTCAGGTCCGGTTCGCTCATCAATGGATTCTCGCCCATGATGTAATAGCAGTGGATTACCTGACGCGCGGCCGCATCCACCATTTCCATTACCGTCAATCCGGGTTGCGGGTTCAGGCGTACACCCCAGTAGTTTTCAAATCGGGTGCGTACCTCGTCGTCATTGACGGGCTGATAGGCCGTGAAGACATGCGGCAGGCCACCTGAGTCGGACGCGCCCTGGACGTTGTTTTGCCCGCGCAAAGGGTTGAGACCGGTGCCGGGACGGCCGAGGTGACCGCAGAGCAGGGCGAGGTTGGCGAGCGAAAGGGCATTGTCTGTGCCATGAACGGATTGGCTGATGCCCATGCCCCAGTATATGGCCGCGGCCTTGGCGTTAGCGTACAGCCGGGCGGCTTTGCGGATATCGTCCGCAGGAACGCCGCTAACGGTTTCGGCCCATTCAGGCGTGCAGTCCAGGATACTTTGGGCGTATTCCTTGAATCCCTCGGTGCGGGCGTCGATGAACTCCTGATTGTAGAGTTCCTCGGCGACAATCACTTGAGCCATGGCTTGAAAGATGGCCACGTCCGTGCCAATTGCCTGACGTAGCCAGACCTCCGCGAATTGTGTCATCTCAATCTTGCGCGGGTCAACGACGATGAGTTTGGCGTTGTTGTGAACCACGGCTTCGCGCAGGAACGTTGAAATGACCGGGTGGGTTTCGCTGGTGTTTGAACCGGTTACGATGAACACTTCCAGGTCTTTCATTTCGGCAATGCTGTTGGACATGGCAGACGAGCCAATGGCAATTGTCAGGGCGGTCACAGAAGCGGCGTGGCAAAGACGGGCGCAGTGGTCTATGTTGTTGGTGCCGAGCACGCCGCGTACAAATTTTTGGAAGACATAATTGTCCTCATTCGTGACCTTGGCGGAGGCGAATGTGCCGAAGGCTTCCGGCCCGTGTTGACGGTGAATGTTGGCGATGCGCTCAGCGGCGAGGTCGAGTGCTTCTTCCCAGGTGGCCTCGCGGAACCCTTCTACTCCTACGGGCTGGCGGGGCGTTCTGCCAAAATCTTTGCGGATGAGCGGTTTGGATAGGCGCGCGGGGTGGTGAACAAAATCCACGCCGAAGCGACCCTTGACGCACAGACGACCAAAATTGGGCGCTACGTCAAAGGGTGCATCTACCTTGAAGATGCGGTCTTCGCGGACATGGAGATTGACCTGACAACCTACGCCGCAATAGGGACAGGTGCTGCGGACGATACGATCGGCTTCAATCATCGCTGAACTCCTTTTTCTCGGCGCGGCGTTGCTTGCGCTTCTCGCGCCGGATCGCATCGTAATCGAGGCCCCGAGACATAAATATCTCGGTCTTACTGACCAGAGCGTTGGTGGGGCAGACTGCAACGCAGTTACCGCAGAAAACACAGGTGGTTTCCGTCATTGGCGCATCAAAGAAGGTCGCGATATGGCTTTCGTAGCCGCGGCCGCCAGTGGAGAGGGCGTATGTGAATTGCAGGTCATCGCCGCAAGCTTGAACACAGCGCCAGCACATCAAGCATTTGTCGTAATCGCGAACGTAGAACGGATTGTCGTCGAGCAGGGGTTGCGAACGGCGATGGGCGCCGGGGAAACGTTTGCGGTCCGCTTTGTATTCATCCATCTGTTGCTGGATCGCCGGCGCTTCGGACAGGTCCATGCTGGCATTGAGCATTTCGAGAATGGTACGGCGGGCGCGGGTGACGCGCTCGCTGGCGGTGTGAACCACCATTCCCTCGGCGGCGGAAGTTATACAGGCCGGAGCGAGTACGCGCCAACCTTCAACTTCTACGACGCACTGGCGGCAAAGCCCGTTGGGGGTGGTGGCCTCGTGATAACAGATGACGGGGGTATCCACGCCAGCCTGTTGAGCGGCCAGCATTAGACTTGCGCCGTCTTCGATGCTGACAGGCTTTCCGTCAATGGTCAGTTGGATGGGCATAAGTTCTCCACTTGTCTTTACTCGAACATCTGGGGCCAATGTTCGATGGCGCTCAACACGGCGAGGGCTGCAGTCTGGCCCAGGCCGCACAGGCTGGCATCGGTCATGGTCCAGCCCACATCGTTGAGGCGTTCACGGTCGCCGGGGATTAGGGTGCCTGTAGCGAGCCGTTCAAGCACTTCCAACTGACGCTGGGTGCCGAGCTGGCAGGGGTAACACTTGCCGCAGGATTCATGGGCGAAAAAGTGGCCGAGATCCAGCAACACCTGGCGCAGGTCGCGGGTTTCATCGAACACCATCACAACGCCGGAGCCGAGGGAAAGACCGGCGGCGCGGGTATCTTCAAAAGTAAGGCGTACATCCAACTGGTCAGGCGGAACGAATTTGCCGGCGGCGCCGCCCAGCAAGACGGCCTGAATCTTCCGTCCCATCTTCGCGCCGCCGGCATGCTTGAAAATCAGGTCCTTGAGGGTGAGCGGTTCGGTTATCTCAAACAGCCCGGGCATGAATACATCACCGGAGATACAGAAAAGGCGTGGGCCGGGGGACTTGTCAGTACCGAACTTGCGATATTCTTCCGGTCCGATGCGGAGGATGAGGGGGACGTTGGCAAAGGTCTCCACATTGTTGATCACCGTGGGCATACCGAAGAGGCCCGAGGTGGTCGGAAAAGGAGGCTTGATGCGGGGAAAACCGCGCTTGCCCTCGATGCTCTCGAAAAGGGCAGTTTCCTCACCGCAGATATAGGCGCCGCCGCCGGAACGAACTTCAATATCGAAATTGAAGTCGCGGCCAAGGATACCCTTGCCAAGCAGGCCCGTTTTGCGGAGAGTGTCAATCGCTTCCCCAACGATTTGTTGGGCACGCGGGTATTCGCCGCGAATGTAGAAATAGCCGATTGTCGCACCAACCGCATAGCCGGCAATCAAGAGGCCCTCGAGAATACTGAACGGGTCTTCCTCCATCAGGGTCCGGTCTTTGAATGTACCGGGTTCTGATTCGTCGGCATTGCAGATGATGTATTTGCTTTCGCCCGATGCCTTAGCGGCGCTCTCCCACTTGATTCCGGTGGGGAAGGCGGCTCCCCCGCGCCCCATGAGCCCGGATGATCTTATTTTCTCAATTACTTCGATGGGGGAAAGGGCCAGCGCTTCTTTGAGGCCCAGCAGGCCTTCACTGTTTTGATAGTCGTCCAAATTGGTTGGGGAGATCTTCCCAAGCCGGGAGGTGAGCAGGCGGGTGCCGGTGCGGATGAGCCCACTGGGGGGGTCCGGTGGGCGCTTGATGAGCTCGGCGATCACATCCGGTGTGGTCTGGCCGATAGGTCGTTCGCCAACCAGAACAGCAGGGGCACGCTCACACAGGCCGAGGCATTGGACTTCTTCCACAAAATACTCGCCGTCAGCGGTGGGTTCGCCAAGAGTAGTTCCCAACGCATGAACCAGGGATTTCGCCACATCGTGCGAGCCGAACATGGTACAGACCGGGCTGACGCACACCCGAATGACACTACGAGCGGTTGGCTCGGTGGTCAACATGGAGTAGAACTCGATGACGCCGGTGACGTCCGCCAGCGGTACATTTAGAGAGCGGCCAATTTGAGTCGCGGTATCTGAAGAAATGTAGTTGTAGCGGCGCTGGGCTTCAAGCAGTGCGGGAAGCAGCATGGTTCGGCCGCGCGGGCTCACAGCGGCCAAATACTGCTCAAAAGGTGCGTCGGAGTGCTCGGCGGGCAACAGGTCCTCTTCCAGGTAAGAAGGTAGATGCGGGCTAAGGTCTTCAGTTTCTGCGGCCAATGTAACCCGATTGACACGACCATTATACTTACCTGTTGGTCAAAATCCTAACTCGCGACTGGCATCATTTCCAGAGGCGCGTTTGGGGGTATCATTGGAGCTTGTTGTAAATTCCGAATGCGGTGACGTCCAACGATGCTCTTCAATTTTGCGCAGTTCTTCCGCCTGACCTGGGCGGCGATGTTTCAGGCAGAAGGCACTTCCAGCCAACTTTCCCCCAAACGGTGGCGGGTGCTGTTCTGGTGGTATTTGCTGGTGCCCGTCCACAACCTGATCACGCAGGTGTGCTTTGGCTTGGATACCCTGCTGTACCCTGCTTTCCGGCAGCAGCAAGTGAAGGCGCCAATCTTCATCATTGGCAACTTTCGCAGTGGCTCCACGTTGTTACAGCGGCTCCTGGCGCGCGATTCAGACAACCTGACGGCGATGAAACTGTGGGAAATCTATGTGGCTCCTTCGCTCACCCAACGATACTTTTGGCTGTGGGTGGGGAGGATGGATGCTCGCTGGCTTGGCGGGCGGCTGGCAGGCCAGTTGACGAAAATAAACAACCGGCTGTTGGGCAAAATCCAGATGCATAGCGTAGGTCTGTGGCACGAAGATGAAGATGAAGGGGTGATGTGCCAGACCTGGGACACGACTTTCCTGATGTTCCCGTTTGCTTTCATGGCGCAGATGCCGCGTTACTGGCGCTTTGACACTGACATCCCGAGGAAGCGGCAGGACAAAATCATGCGCTTCTATAAACAGGTCCTGCAGCGGCATGTCTGGTTCCACGGCGGGAAACGCTACGTCGCCAAGAACCCGGCGTTCAGCGTGAAGATCGAGGCACTGCGACGTACGTTCCCGGATGCCCAATTCATCTACCTGGTGCGCAATCCCATTGATACGGTCGCTTCCAAGACCACGTTCTTTTCTTACATCTGGCATTACCTGGGAACGCCCGCGGAGAGGCACCCGAATAAGGATTTCACGCTTGAGTTGATTGGTCACTGGTATCGTTATCCCCTGGCGCGTCTGGATGCAATGCCAGAGTCCCAAAGGCGAATTCTCCCTTATGAAGACCTTGTGGACGACCTGGACGGAACCATTCGCGACCTTTACACTTTTCTTGGACTTGATGTACACAGCGAATTTGAAAAAGCGATTCGGGAAACAGTTGCCCGGCAACGTGACTATGAAAGCGAAAATCGCTACTCGCTGGCAGATATGGGCTACACGGTGGCCTTCCTACGCGAACACTTCGCGGACATTTTTGAACGCTTTCCTTTCGGCGAGAACGGCAGACACATTGATGTGGAACCGAAACTTGAATCCGAATTGCACCTGGAGGTGAACCTTGATTGACCCGGTAATCTTTACAATCCGGCTATTTGGCCTCGAACTGGCATTTCGCTGGTATGGCCTGTTAATTGGTGTCGCCATCCTGGTGGGCGGATTAATTACCGAGCGCGAGATGAACCGGCGAGGTGGAAAAGGGGAAATGCTGTGGGACTTGCTGTTGTGGGTTGTTCCTGCGGGCATTGTTGGGGCGCGTCTGTACTATGTGCTGAACGACATCGCCGGTGGCGGGCAATACTTCCTCGAAGACTGGCGCAGGACGTTCTACATCACCCAGGGTGGGCTGCATATTTACGGCGCGCTGGTGCTGGGGCTGGTTGCGGTGTACTTCTATTCGAAGAAGCATCCACTGAGCATGTGGATGTTTCTTGACTCGATCGCGCCTGCGCTGCTAATTGGGCAGGCGGCTGGACGGCCGGCCAATTTTATCAACCAGGAGCTATACGGCCCGCCAACTGACCTGCCGTGGGGAATCCCCATTGCGGCGGACCATCGCCTGGGGCCGTGGCGCGACCTTGCCGCATTTCCGGAAGAGACCACGCGCTTTCATCCGACGTTTGCCTATGAGATGATTTGGAACGTGATTACCGGCAGTCTTATCCTCTGGCTATCGCGCAAGTATCCGGAGAAGTTCAAACCCGGTGCGGCATTCTTTCTATGGATGGTGTTCGCCGGGTTGGGACGGTTCCTAATTGAAGCGTTTCGGCCGGACCAGCCGCTGATCCCGGGAACTGCGGTGTCCTGGTCGCGTCTGGTTGCCGGTCTGCTGGCCATTAGCGGTGGTGTGTTGCTCGCCGTCCGGATGGGAAAGTTGAAGTCCGGACTGAGCTTGCCTGAGAAGTACTAGAATAAAAGAAGCCCGCCGGAAGGTGGGCTTCTTGTCTGGTGGGGCCGACAGGGCTCGAACCTGTGACCTCACGGATGTGAACCGTGCGCTCTGACCAACTGAGCTACGGCCCCAACTGAGCAGGCGAGATTATAGCATGCCCAGTTGGGGGCCGCAAGGATTCGGTGTTCAGCGATTACGACGCCAGAGAATCCAGACACCTGCGCCAATCAACAGGATGGGAAAGAATAGTTGGCCAGCTTCGCCGGTGATGAACACGAATGCGGCCATGAGGGCCAGAGCAATGGCGGGATAACGCGCCCATCCGGCGTCTGCCCGGGCAATCCAATAAAGCAGGGCAAACGTGAGGGCGACACCGCCAAACAGCACCGCGCCAATAATCTGGCCTTCCCAGTTCCCCGGAAGCTCACTCTGGGCCAGCAGGATTATGGCGCCGATGGTGGTCAGTACACCTGCCGGGATAATGGGCCACCAATGATCGCGCCGCTGGATGTAGACCAGAGCGAATACCAGGGCGAGGCCGAACATAATAACGACCGGGATGAGGTCTTCGCGGTCAGTCGTGGTGATAATCGGAATTGCGCCGATGACGGTCAGTACACCGGCGGGGATGACGGCCCACCAGTTCCCGCGTTTCGCGAATCGGGCTACCCAAAACGGAAGCGCAATACTCCAAAGGAAGATAGACCCGGCGGCTTCGCCACGAAGCGAAATATCAACGGTCTGTCCGATGATGGCCAGGGACGCGCCGATGGTGACCGGAAACAACCAGCCCCACTCCCGCCATCCCGCCGAAACATAGACGAACAGGAAGAGCAGGCTGATGGCGCCGAAGACGACCACCCAACCGGCATTGTTAAGTTCCGGGGCAAGGCCGAAATTGACCAGCAGGAAATACGCGCCAGCCGCAACCAGCACCAAACCCAGGATGATGTTTCTGTACTTTTGCATTTGATTCCTCTCTCTCACGATGAAGTTGCCACACTAGTATTACGCAACCGGGGCAATCAGGTTGCAAATCTCCTAAAACATAGAAGCGTCTAAAGACGTCGCCGGGATGGAGCCCGGCTATAATGGACCTATTATGATGCGCGCTACGCTGGAACCCCGGCCAAAGAAATCCCCGGAAGCCGAAGCGAATATCAAGCTTCCCTTTGATGCCGTCACCGCCCGGGCTATCGTCTTGCGACGGCGGGATGGGGCGGTGCTGGGCGTCCTGCACCGCCACCGCAAAGATGGCAAGTACACACTGCCGGGCGGGCATGTGGATGACGGTGAAAGCGCTGACGAAGCTGTGATGCGTGAGCTGGATGAAGAGGGAATCCGGTTGACGAACCCGGATGAGGCCTGGCGCGAGCGCCTGGTGGTTGATTATTTCCATGGAACGCGGACGCTGAATCTATGGTACTTGATTATGGTGGATGACGTGGTGATTTCCGGACTGAACAAAGAAGTGGCCGAGGCGCGCTGGTTGGACCAGAGCCAGAATGTCTGGTACCCATCTTTGCATGAGAAAATCTGCCTGGCCATCCAGGATAACTTGCCCGACCTGCTGCGGGTGCATGTGAGCGTATTGGAAAACTGGTGAACTATGGTAGGTGGCTTAAAAGCCACCTACCATCAAGTAGAATTGGCACAACCTCATTTGAAATCACCGGAGTCTGAGACCTTGGCCGACCGGACTTTTACAGGAAAAAGCCCCGACGAATTTGCGTTCAAAAGCATCCGCTATGAAAAGCGCGATGGCCACGCTATAGTGACATTTAATCGTCCGGAAAAATTGAACGCAATAAATCACCAGGTGCTGACCGAGCTGACTATGGCGTTCAAAGACGCCAGTTGGGATGATGGCGTGGCGGTGCTGGTGCTGACCGGCGCGGGCGATAAGGCGTTCTGTTCGGGCGCTGACCTGAATGAGCAGAAACAGTTCCTGGAGCGGCCGCGTGACTACTGGAAGTGGATGGGGGAGTTCATTGAAGTGCACGAACGGCTGCGCAATCTGGGGAAGCCGACCATCGCTCGGCTGAACGGCATTGTGGTAGGAGGCGGGAACGAGTTTAATTTGTCCTGCGACCTGGCGGTTGCCGCGGATGACATTTACATCCGGCAGGTGGGCACAAGCCACGGCAGTGTGGCACTGGCAGGAGCGACGCAGTTCCTACCGCTGCTGGTAGGGGACCGGCGGGCGCGCGAAATCCTCTTTCTGAACGAGGAAATCCCGGCGCAGAAAGCCTATGAATGGGGGCTGGTGAACTGGGTTGTGCCGCGCGCTGACCTGGATGCCAAAGTGCAGGAAGTGGTGGAGAAGCTGAAGAACAAGTTCCCGGAGAAGACGCGCTATACCAAGCAGCAATTGAATTTCTGGCGCGACCTCTCCTGGCATACGACCATCGGGCACGGGCGTGACTGGCTGGCAATTCATAACACCAGCCCGGAAACCTGGGAAGGGGTGGCCTCGTTCACGGAGAAACGTCCGCAACGGTATGATGAAATCCGGCGACGGTGGGCGGAAGACCTCCGACCGGAGTGGCTGGGCGGCGAGTTGCCCGAATTTGACAACCATGAGGTGAAAGACGAATGAGCGCACTGAAATTGCCGGATTTTCAACTGCAGGCGGGGACGATGGCGTTCCTGGAGAAGCATCCGAAATCACTGTTTATCAACAATGAGTGGGTGGCGGCACAAAGTGGCAAGAGCTTTGAAACCCGTAACCCGGCAACGGGTGATGTGCTGGCCGAAGTGGCGTTGGCGAGCGAAGCCGATGTGGATGCGGCGGTGAGCGCGGCACGGGCAGCCTTCAATGGCGCGTGGGGGCAGACGCTGGCGGGCGACCGGGCGGCGTTATTGTTCAAACTGGCGGACCTGATTGATGAGCACGCCGATGTGCTGGCCGAGTTGGAAACTCTGGACAACGGCAAACCGATTCGGGTGGCGAGACGCGGCGACCTTCCATACGTCACGAAGCATCTGCGTTACCAGGCGGGCTGGGCAGACAAGATTGAAGGCAGTACCGTGCCGGTGACGTTTCCCAACCAGTTCGTCTACACGCGGCGCGAGCCGATGGGCGTGGTGGGCGCCATCATCCCGTGGAACTTTCCGCTGCTGATGGCGATTTGGAAACTGGGGCCGGCGCTTACCGCCGGAAACACATTGATTCTTAAGCCTGCGGAACAGACACCGTTGACGGCCTTGTATCTCGCTGATCTAGTAAAAATTGCCGGATTTCCGGCAGGCGTGGTCAACGTTCTTCCCGGGCCTGGTCAGCCCACTGGTGCGGCGATGGCGAAACACCCCGACATCAACAAAATTGCATTCACCGGTTCTACAGAAGTCGGGCGGAAGATTATGGAAGCGGCCGCAAACAGCAACCTGAAGCGGGTGAGTTTGGAGCTCGGAGGCAAGTCCCCCAACGTCATCTTTGCGGATGCCGATGTGTCTTCAGCGATTCGCGGCGCGCAGTGGGCAGTGTTTAGCACTGCCGGGCAGGAATGCGTGGCAGGCACACGCCTGTTTGTGGAACGCGCGGCCTACGACCAGGTAGTTGAGGGTCTGAAAACGCAAGTTGAGAAAATGGTGGTGAATCACGGCTTTGCGGAGAAGGTGCATGTGGGCCCAGTGATCACGGAACAACAGATGACGCGGGTCGTGGGATACATTGAAGATGGAAAGAAGGCAGGGGCAGAGGTGATAACGGGCGGCAACCGGGTGGAGAATCTGGGCGGCGGCTATTTCGTCCAACCGACCGTTTTTGCGTACCAGGATGATGGGATAAGCATCGTTACCGATGAGATCTTTGGCCCGGTGGCCGCGGTGACGGCCTTCGATGATTGGGATGAATTGATTACACGTGCCAATGACACGATGTATGGTCTGGCAGCGGGCGTGTGGACCCGCGACATTGGCAAGGCGCACCGCTATGCTCATGCGGTTCAGGCGGGAACGGTATGGATAAACGGGTATGGGATGATTGACCCGGCAGCGCCGTTCGGCGGCTACAAACAATCCGGGTTTGGGCGTGAAATGGGTAAGGAAGCAATCGACCTGTACACGCAAGTAAAAACCGTGTGGGTTAATACGCAGTAGGCATGGACTGGAGAGTGTATGTACGGCGCTAGCGTAGATGATGTAAAGCATGACGAGAAAGAAGACGCAGGAAAGATGGCGGCGTTCGAGGCGCGTATTGCACGGGGCGAGAAAATCGAACCGGGCGACTGGATGCCGGCCGAATATCGCAAACAACTCATACGGATGATTTCGCAGCATGCGCATAGTGAAATCGTGGGAATGCTGCCGGAGGGCGCCTGGATTACGCGTGCGCCCAGCCTGAAACGCAAACTCATCCTGCTGGCAAAAGTGCAGGATGAGGCCGGGCACGGGCAGTATCTTTACCATGCGGCTGAAACGCTGGGCATCTCGCGCGAAGAGATGGTGGAAATGCTGTTGACTGGCGCAGCAAAGTATTCCAATATCTTTAATTATCCGACGTTGAACTGGGCGGATATAGGCACGATTGGGTGGCTGGTGGACGGCGCGGCAATCATGAACCAGACAATGCTGGCACGCTGCTCCTACGGACCCTACTCGCGGGCGATGGTACGTATCTGCATGGAGGAGAACTTTCATAAGAAGCAAGGCCAGGAGCAAGTCATCCTGCTCTCGCAGGGCACGCCGTCGCAGCAAAAGATGATGCAGGACGCCATTACCCGCTGGTGGTGGCCGACGTTGATGATGTTTGGCCCACATGACACGGATTCGCCCAACTCGCCTTTGCTGGTGCGCTGGGGAATAAAAACGCGTTCCAATGACGAGTTGCGACAGGACTTTGTGAATCAGATGGCGCCGGACCTCATGGCCCTGGGGTTGGAATTGCCGGATCCTGACCTGAGGCTTAATGAGGAAACTGGCAATTGGGATTTTGGCGCAATTAACTGGGACGAGTTTTGGCGGGTGGTGAAAGGCGACGGGCCGATGAACGCCCAGCGTATGGCTGCGCGGCGGAAGGCTCATGATGATGGACTTTGGGTGCGTGAGGCGCTGGCTGCCTATGCCGAACGCCAGGCGCGGCTGAATTAGAGGTCCGATGTCCGATACGCAATGGCCGCGCTTCATGGTCTTCCAGCAAGTGGTTGCCGGGGAGCCACTGGTGCATAACGGTACTGTGCATGCGCCTGACCTTGAAATGTCCCTACTAAATGGGCGAGATGTATTTCTACGGCGGCCGGCAGCGCACGCGCTCTGGGTCGTGCCTGTGGAATGCATTCTAACCAAGACAATTGAAGAATTACAGGATGGGTCGTGGTTAACGGGAGTGAAAGAGGCGGGCGGCCCGATGGCGCGGTATCACGTGTTTGGGAAACTGCACCATCAGGGACAACTCGAACAAATCGGGATGGTGGAAGCCGCTGGCCCAGAGCAGGCATTGAAGACTGCGATGAGTGAACAACAGGGTAGAACTGTGTGGGTGTGGTGGGTGTTTCCCGTTTCCAGTGTGCTGGCTTCCGATGAGGATGACATCGACAGCTTATTCCGGTTTGCTGAATCGCACGACTTCAAGAACCAGGCTTACTATCCGGTCATCACCATGATGCGGCAGATTCGCGCCAGGGGTAAACGGTAAACCTAAGATGGAAACTCGATTAAACGCTGGCTTGGCAGAATACTTGATTGCCCTAGGAGATGACGAGCTAATCCTGTCGCACCGCGATTCAGAGTGGTGCGGGCATGCGCCGATTCTTGAAGAAGATATCGCCTTTGCCAATCTGGCGGTGGATGAGTTGGGGCATGCACGTCTGTGGTACGAACTGGCGGCTGAATTGCTGGATGAAGACAAGGAGCGCTTTCCCGACCATCTGGCCTATTTCCGGGATGCATCGGAATGGCGCAATGTGCAGCTTGTGAGCCTACCGAACGGAGATTGGGCCTTCAGTGTCCTGCGTCGCTATTTGTTTGACGTGCTGGAAGTGGAGCGATTACGAGGGCTGAAGCAAAGCAGTTACAAGCCACTGGCGGAAGCCGCGGCGAAAATTTACAATGAGGAACTCTACCATGTTCGGCATGGGCGGGCGTGGTTGCCGCGTTTGGGTCTGGGCACAGAAGAAAGCCACCGGCGAATGCAGACTGCGCTGAATGACCTTTGGCCGTTCACACCCCAGTTGTTTCAGGCGCTTCCCGGAGAATCTGAATTGTCAGGGGTTGTCCCGACAACGCCTGGACTGGAAGCGGAGTGGCGAACGAAGGTGGTTGCAGACCTCGCTTCTGCAAACCTGAATCCGCCGGAGAAATCTAACCCCATGAACCGGCCGCGAACCCAACAGACAGAACATATGATGGACTTGCTCTCCGAATCGCAGATGGTGGCACGGGCAAACGTGGAGGCGCGGTGGTAAGGAATCCTGACTCCCGGGGTGCAATCAGCCTTCAAGACATCTGGCGAGCGCTGGATGACGTGGTCGATCCCGAAATCCCCGTCGTCTCCCTTGTTGAGATGGGAATTATCCGGGATGTGATGGAGGTGGGTGGGCGCATTGTTGTAAAGATGACGCCAACGTTTGCGGGTTGCCCGGCGCTGGAAGTGATGGAAAGCGATATCCGGGCCCGACTTGAGAAGATGGGCATAGATTTGGTGGATGTGGTCAGAGCGCTTGATCCACCCTGGACCTCGGATTGGATCAGCGAAAGTGCGCGTCGGAAAATTAAGCAAATCGGACTGGCTCCACCGCAGGTACATGGGGGGGATTTCATTAATGTCCTTGATGCACCGGTGACCTGTCCCTATTGCGATTCATTCAACACGACGCTAAAAAATTCGTTCGGATCCACGCCGTGCCGGATGATTTATTACTGCAATAATTGCTCCCAACCGTTTGAACAATTTAGGCCGCTGTAAGGAGAGGACCATGAAAGTCGTTGCAATTTATGCTGCCCCGAAAGATGCCGAAGCCTTCGAAAAAGCCTATTTTGAAACCCACGTGCCTCTCATCAAGAAAGTACCGGGATTGCTGGATATCCAGGTCGTGAAATTGACTCGTGTCGTTGTGGGAAAGCGCGCACCCTATATGCTGGCGACTATGACGTTCGCGGATAAAGAAGCGCGCAAGGCAGGGATGTCTAGCCCTGAGATGGCGGCGGCAGGCGCGAATCTGGATGGCTTTGCCGAGGGAATGTATACCTTGTGTTTTGGCGAAGAAGGCTAGGAATTGGGGTCTAGGTCTCTCGGGGGATCGAGAGGCGGACGCGAGTGAACTTGCCCGGTTCACTTTCCAGCGATAACTCGCCACCAATTACGGCCATCAACGTGCTGTGAAGTGCAAGGCCGTGCCCCGTATCCGGACCTGAGTCCGGTTCGGAAATCCCGACGCCATCATCATCTACAATAATCTCCAAGTTCTCTTTCCCGTGGACGCGAATTGAAAGGTTGAGAGGAGTACGGGTGGCATCATTGCGCGCGTGCCGCGCGGCATTGCGCACAACCTCGCGGGCGGCATAATAGACCACCTCGGCTGTTGTAGAGGGCAAAAGGCTCAGGCTTAGTTCAGCATCCGACTCGACTTGCCAATGCACTGAGTCAAAGGCATTGGCCATTTCGATTTCCAATAAGTGGCGCAGCGCGCCGACCATCCCCTGTTTCTTGAGTTGAGGTTGGGCAGCCGCCGGCATTTCCCGCAGCAACTCGCTGATGCGGCCATGGGAGGACGAAAGCAACTCAATAGCTTCGCGGGCGCCAGTACTTTCTCTGTCCGATGAAAGCTTCAGCAAGGCCGTGTGCAGATCTGGCAGAATTTCGTCATGGAGGATTCGCCGTGTCTGCTGGTCCAAAATCTGGGTTTCGGTTATCCGCTGGCGCTGGAGGAGCATCAATCGCTGTCCGAATTCGGCGGTTGCCAGTGTATCGATGAGTCGTTCGCTGCTGGTTTGGGCAATCTCGATCTCTTCCTGAGTATAAAGACCCCCATCGCGTTTATCCCCCAGCAGGAGCAGGCCGCTGGGGCCCCTGGCGTTCCAAAGCGGAACGGCCCAGGCTGCACCGCGATGAGTTCCAGGCGGGATTGGCAGCGCTACAGCGGCAGCCGTGGTGAATTGCCTCATTAATTCGGGCAGACCGGAGAAGTCGGTTGATTGCCCGGAAGGAAACGATAGAGGTGGACCTGCGAGGGGGGCGGATGCTCCCAAAGGTATTAAGTATGCCACGCGGGCATTTAACACATCGCGGCACAAGGCATTGAAAATGGTTTCTGCCCGCTGTTTGCCTTCTAGCTCACCGGGAGCCAGAAGCGATTCGAACAAACTTTGGTTACTGACGAATGGTCTCAAGTCATCAATGAATCGCTGGCGTTCCGTGTAGGAGCGCCAAGATAGGAGAGCATAAAAGGCAGTGATTAGAAGGGCCGAGAAAAGGATGGTGTATATCTCGCGGAAATTGATGAGCAGGAAAAAAGAAACCACGCCGCCAAATCCTGCCGCCAGGAGGATTGCGCGCCGCCATTGGCGTAGGAAGCCATGCCTTGGAAGAGCCTGCCCTGTGAAGACCTCATAGGCGACAACGGCTTCGCCCAGTAACAGCACGGCAAGTCCAATCAGGCTCGCAATGGCGAGGTCAAATAACGAAATGATGAGCGCCTGCTGGCGCAGGAAATCTGGGAGCTGGCGTAATGAGCCCAGACTGACCCAAATCACAACGAGCCCCAAAATTGCTGCGACAAGCAGGCTTACAATCAGGAAAATTATCGAAACGCCCAACAACCAGGGGCGGGCGCGCTCACGAGCGAGTTCGCCGAATGCCCGGCGTGTCGGTCCGGGCTTGCGCAGGGCGTCAATTGCCAGGACCATGCACAAGAACGAGTAGATGGGGTACAGAATGACAATTTTTGGAAACTGACCAAGAGAAAGTGCGCCGCCGGGATTCAGCAGAGCTGCTTGTTCGTAGTTTTCCAACGGGCTGACAACGAGAAGAATCGCGAACAGTCCAATCCCCAGCAATGTGACAGAGATGAACCAGAGTCGTTGTCTCCGGTGAAGGGAGGCCTGCGGGTCATCCCAATATCCGGCGTACCACAACAATAACGTATACCAGACCCACGGTAGGCCGACCACTGGAATCCAGCCAATCTGCCACCAGAAGGCCAGGCCCCGGCTGACGAGGTCAAGGCCAAAGCCAAGGATGGCGGTATGGGCGACAAAAAATAGCGCACCCATTAGCAGGCCGATCCCTGCCAGACGTGTGCCCCAACTTCTGCGTTCGGCGTTGAGCAGAATGGTCAGGCCCAGCCAAGCCATGAGCATCATGTTCGCGAGAGAAACTGTAAAAATCCCCCAATCTATCAGGAACGAAAGGCTCACTCGCCCCCCCAGGGTATCCACTCGCCGCGGTCATTAAGCGCGAAGGGGTTGCCGTCATCGTCCCAGCGCAGGATGCGACCCAGACGGGCAATGATACTGGCCCGGGTCCTGGCAATCTTCTCATCGGTCGTGCTGGCATTCAGCCCCCAGGCAGCGTAAATCTGGCCGTTGGCGCGGCTGATGGTGCGCTTGTCCCGAAAGCCCATTCGGGCGGCAATCTGTTCATTGGTCATACCCTGAGCCAGCATCTCGGCTACCTGGCGTTCGCCGGGTTCGAGGAGCGCAAGGGGATTGTTCTCATCAAGGGCGCGGACTTCTTGAACCCGGGCTTCGATATCAGGGTCGATGAAGGACCGTCCTGAGACGGCATCTTCGAGCAATGGAACTACCATTTGAGGAAATAGGTAATTCGATTTCTTGACGTAGGCGTAGTGGCTGAGAATGCCGGAGCCGCGGAAGTCGCGAAAGTAGCCGTCGTCATCTTGAATCGAGTAGAACACGACCGGCATTCGGGGGAATTCTTTGCGAATCGCAACAGCCGCCTGGATGCCATTCAGTGCGCCTTCCAGCTGTACGTCCATCAGGATTACTTCTGGCGCATGATCAAGGCAAAGGTTCAGGGCCTCTTCGCCTGAGCCAGTCGATGCAATCACTTCAACCCGACCGGTGTCTCTCAGCCCGGCGATCAGCGCGTTGCGCAACTTCTCGTTGTCTTCTACGATCAGCGTGCGTACTATCTTCATTGTAATCGTGCCTCCACGGTGGAGAAGGCTAAGCCCGGCGGCCTTCGCTGACAAGCACTCAAGTGCCGGGTGAACCTACCACGGGTCAGCGACAGAATCGATTGAGGCTATTAAGATTGTAGCAGAATGACATCACCGCGTATCTCTTTGGATAGCTATCAAGCATGGCTGGAAGATGCTGCCCGTCGCACAGGGAATTTGAGGGGTTTCTTTGGCCCTGAAAGCCTGGCTTGGCAGATCAATCGCGATTCGCTGCTGGCGTTGGTAGGATTGAGGGCGTTGCTGATGCAGGTGGCGCACCCGGGGGTCGCGCGCGGCGTGGCAGAACACAGCAGTTTTCAGACCCGGCCCTACAAGCGCGCGTACAGTACTTTGCGCGCCCAACAACGAATTGTATTCGGCCCTACGACCGAAGCAGTGGACGCGCTGCGTAGAATGCAGCGACGCCATGCTTCGGTCTCCGGGGATGGATACCATGCGCTGGACGGAGCGCTTCAACTTTGGGTGTGGGGGTCGTTGATCGATTCGACACTCTATGGAATTCGGCTCGCAAACCGCCGGTTTGCAGATGGGATCCTGGAAGACTTTTACAAGGAAAGTGTGTGGTTCGGACAGTTGCTTGGTCTGCGGCGCGATGGCATGCCAGGATCGCTGGATGATTTTCGCAATTGGATGAAAAGCAGCCTAGAAGGCGCAGAAGTGTCTGTAGGTAAGGAAGCCAGACTTATTGCAGAGTCGCTGATGGCGTTGCCGTTTCGCTGGGCTGCACCACTGAACCGAACCTGGGCGGCAATGACCCTGCCAGAAAGGCTGCGGGTGGCGTATCAATTGCCAGAGCCGGGGAAAGCGATTTCGGCGGCGTTATTGTTGTGTGTTCGTGCTCTCCGAGCACTTCCCCTGAGTCTCAGGTCGCAGCCGGCGTTTTGGCTGGCCATGAGGCGCGTCAATTCAGAAGAAAACTCATCCGTCTGAATTATTGACATCTGGGTCACTTCTCTTACAATAAAAACATAACCAACCTTATATCCTGCGTGAATTCCGGCAATCGTGCTGCGGGTTCACCCATCAGCAAACTGTAAGCGCGATGTAGCGTGTAGTACATGGCCCTTGCAGTTTTGGTTTAGAGGAGAAGACTAGATGCGCAACGGACCGCTTTTCAGACTTGGAATTGTGATTGTATTGGGTCTCACTCTTGCCGGTTGTGGTGGAACCACAGTGGCCCAAAATACTGAACTCATTCTCCTTGAGTGGTCGGGGTACGAGTTGCCGGAATTCTGGGAACCCTTTGAGGCCCAGCACCCTGAAATCGAGCCGAAGTATTCTTTTTTTGCAGAGGATACCGAGGCTTTTTCCAAAGCTCAAAGTGGGTTTGAGTTCGACCTGATCCACCCGTGCTCAAGCTATTGGAAACTTTATGTAGATGCCGGACTTGTTCAGCCAATCGATACGTCGCGCCTGTCCAATTGGAGCGGGGTGTATGAGAGCCTTGCTTCCCAGGGAAACTTCGATGGGCAGCAATTTTTCATCCCATGGGAGTGGGGATACGAATCCATCCTGGTCAGGACTGATCTGGTCGAGGAAGTTCCTACGTCCTGGGCAGACCTTTGGGATCCCCAGTATGCGGGGCATGTGGCGGTCTTTGACTCCGGCGAGTCGAATTTTGTTATGGCTGCTTCGGTGCTCGGCATTGACCCTTATGCCGCTACCCCGGAACAGGTGGAGCAGGTGAAGCAGAAACTTCTTGAGTTGAAACCCAATCTGCTGACCTACTGGACTGATTACACAGAAATCAACCAGCTGGTGGCGCAAGGCGATGTGTGGCTGGCCGGGCAGGCATGGAACGATGCCTATGCAGCCCTTTATGATGAAGGATATGAAGTTGAATACCTGAATCCCGAAGAGGGCCGCCTGGGTTGGTTATGCGGGTTCGGTATCTCCGCGAATTCCGCAAATGTGGACCTGGCGTATGACTATATCAATGCGGCTCTGGACGCTCAATCTATGGCCAATATGGGCAATGCTTACTATTATGGCGTTGCTAATGCCGACGCAGTTCCCTTGCTCGATCCCTACTTTGTGGAGTTGATGGAGATGGGCGACCCCAGCATCCTGAATGACACTGTTTTCTACCAGTCCTTGACAGATGAACAACGTGAGTTGTTCGCCACGATCTGGAGCGAGGTCAAAGCAGGACAGTGAGGCATCGCCCGGTCATTAAAGAATGAGCGAAGGCAAGCAGTCAAGGAGTCGGCTGGTGTTCCTGTTATCTCCGCCAGCGCTTACTCTCCTTGTGTTTTTCTTCGTGCCGCTGGTCATCATGGCCAGCTATACCGTGCGAGAGGGTACGTTCGGCGTTGCGAGCCGCACCTTCAGCCTAGATAGTTTTCGTACACTGACGGAAAATCCCGGCTTCTTGCGGCTGTTGAAGGACTCTATGGTCCTGTCGCTCCAAACGAGCTTTTTTGCCATCCTCTTGGCATACCCGGTGGCCTATTTCCTGGTATTCCACGCGGGAAAACGCCGGATGAGTTTGCTCACTCTCCTGATCGTGCCGGCCTGGACGAGTTATCTGCTGAGAATCTTGGCCTGGAAACTAATCCTGGGCTCAAACGGTGTCCTTAATTACACTTTACTCAATCTGGGATGGATTGACGAGGGTGTGCCTATCTTTCTCTACAGCCGCACAGCGGTACTCATTACTCTGGTCTATGTCTGGGTGCCGTTCGCGGCCCTGCCGATATTCTCTTCCCTTGAAAGAATCCAGCGTCATCTGCTGGAGGCGGCAAGCGACCTCGGCGCGAAGCCATGGGAATCTTTCCTCAGGGTGACGCTTCCGCTCAGTTTCCCCGGGATCCTCGCAGCATTTTTTTTCGTTTCGATCCCAACCGTAGGTGAGTGGGTGACGCCAACGCTGGTGGGGGGCGTGGATGGCATCATGTACGGCAACCTGATCCAGGACCAATTCTCCCGGGCGCTCAATTGGCCTATGGGGGCCCTGCTCAGCATGGTGTTGTTGGTGATTGTGCTGGTAGCCGTGATGGTATTCAACCGATTTGTGAATATCACGGAAGTAGGGGCATATGGCTGAAGCACGAGTTGCGGCAAGGTGGGCCGGGGCAGGCTACTACGCCCTTCTGGCTCTTTTCCTGTATATGCCTATCTTCCTGCTCATCGTCTTCTCGTTCAACGATTCGGTGATCCTCGCGTTTCCGCTTAAAGGCTTCACGCTGGAGTGGTATCACGAATTGTTACAGGCCGAAGAATTGCTGGCCTCCATTAAGAACAGCCTCCTGGTCGGATTTCTGGCTTCAGCCGTATCACTGGCGCTTGGAACATTGGCAGCAATCGCCATCATGAGATTCAGATTCCGAGGTCGGGATACGTTTCTTTCGTTTGCCAGCCTTCCGCTGGTCATTCCTTACGTAGTGTTGGGGGTGGCGCTGCTCATCCTTTTCAGCGCGCTGGGCATCGACCTGTATCTCTGGACCGTTGCGATTGGTCACGTGGTCATCAATGTCCCTTATGTGATGCTTATCGTGGCCGCGAGATTGGCGGGCTTTCAGGCCAACCTTGAAGAAGCGGCGATGGATCTGGGGGCAACCTATTGGGTGACCCTGACAAAAGTGACACTTCCCCTGAGTGCGCCGGCGTTAGTGGCGGCATTCCTCTCATCTTTCACAACCTCGTTTGACGAGTTCACTCTGGCTTTCTTTCTAGCCGGCACACAAAACACACTTCCTGTGTATCTATACTCGCAACTCAGGTTTCCATCTCGGCTGCCGCTTGCGGTCTCTCTGGCTGCCGTTGTGATGGTGGTTTCTATCCTGATACTGCTGCTATCTGAATGGCTGCGCCGAATCGGTGCCGGCGCGAGCAAGACGAAAGGTATTAAATGAACGCTGAATCTTCTGTTCGACTGGTCAATGTGACCAAACAATTTCCTGTACCTGAAAAAGGACAGGCCGATGTGCGTGCAGTGGAAGATATTTCGTTGGACATCCGCGAAGGCGAGTTCTTCACTCTACTCGGGCCGTCCGGTTGTGGCAAGACAACGACATTGCGTTTGATCGCAGGATTCGAGACTCCTGATTCGGGAATGGTGATTATTGGAGGGCAGGTCGCGAACGAGTTAGCCCCCTACCAGCGCCCGGTTAACACGGTGTTCCAAAACTATGCGCTGTTTCCGCACCTCACTGTGGAACAGAATGTAGCGTTTGGCTTGAAAGTAAAACGGATTCCGGTACCAGAGCAGGAGCAGCGAGTGAATGAAGCCCTAGAATTGGTACAGATGGGGGCGTATGGGAGGAGGCGCCCCAGCCAACTTTCCGGTGGTCAGCAGCAGCGAGTGGCACTGGCGCGAGCGCTGGTCAACCGGCCCGCAGTTTTGCTGCTGGATGAACCGCTGGGGGCACTCGACCTGCGGCTGCGCAAAGACATGCAATACGAACTAAAACGCCTACAAGTCGAGGTCGGCATAACGTTTATTTACGTCACTCATGATCAGGAAGAAGCGCTTACAATGTCGGACAGAATCGCGGTAATGAATCAGGGCGAGGTGCTTCAAATCGGGTCGCCAAGTGAAATCTATGACCAGCCAGTTGATCGATTTGTTGCCAGCTTCATCGGCGATACCAATCTACTTAATGCTCAGGTGGTTTCAGTGAAGAACGGCCACGTACGACTCCAGATGGGCGGCGGCGAGGTGGAGTTGCCGCGTAATGGGCGAGAAGTCACTGCCGGACAGGGGGTCACAGTGGCTATCCGGCCGGAAAAGCTGCGCATTCTTCGATCGGACGGAAAACCTAAGCGCGGTATTCAATTGCATGGACAGATTCGAGAGACGATTTTTGCCGGCCCAGACACCCGACACCTGGTAAACCTGGAAAACGGCGAGCGGCTGGTGGTCTTGATTCGCAGTAAGGATGTGGCCGGGAAGCAGCACTTTGAACCAGGAGATGCTGTTGAAGTGAGTTGCGACTCCAGCGGTCCGCGGCTGTTACTGCAATAGTAGGCACTAAACCCGAAGCCAGGTCTCCATAGGGTCAGTCGATTTAACGAGATGCATTCCGGCTGCCCGGAATGACTCGAACGCCTCGTCGGCAGCCTCCGTATAGTCAATAGTTCCTGGAACGACCACTGGCGATGTGCAGTCTTCCAATAGAAATATCTTCTTAGCCAAGCCGGGGTCGATTGTATTCAATTCAGAGAGCAGGTCTCTGATGGTAAACGCCACACAGTGACTTTTGGCCTGACCGGTGATAATCACGGCATCGTAGTGTTGAACGAGAGCAATCAGTTTGCGATCGCGCGGAGCGAACAGGCGTCCTTCAGTGTCGCGGGCGACTTCCGGACCAAGAGTGGAATAGTGTTCTGTGAGCGGATGAAACCCCTTGATGATGTGGTCTGGCGGGCTCGTGCGGGCAATCGAGTGGAAGAAGACAGCTTCTTCCACTGCTGAAACAAGGGCGTGTCCGATGCCGCCAAGCATGCCATGATAGGGCCATACTGTCAGGTCATAACGACCTGAATTCGATAGCTCCGCGACATAGTATTCAAGATGTTTCTGACCTTGCTCCGGTGTCAGACCGAGCGTGGCAGCGATATCCGGGTTGAACCGCCAGCGGCCCTCGCGGATGTCGTTTCTTGTGACAAGGGTGTACGGCGTAGGATGACTGCCATCTTTGCCGATCAGAAAAGACGCAAAGAATATTTGGTAGGCTTGGTGAGTGTCCAGAGTCATTGTGATCTGAGATATCCCGGCCAGATTCTGGTAAATAAATCCACAAAGTCGTTGATTGTCCTCCACTGCGCCCCTACCGCTGTGGCCGCCAACGAATAGCTCAAAGTCTGGAATACAAAACGTGTTTTGCACATCCACGAGGAATAGCGCAACGCGAGGTGACGAGGCCGCGGCTTGCTCAATCTGATGCCTGCGCCTCCATTCGAGGGCCTGCGCGGAGCGTTCTTCATACGGGACACGCCATACGGATTCCACCCTGTCGGAACTGTAATGCGGGGGGATGGGAAGCGTGGGTGTCATTGATTTCTCTCTGTCATCATTTGGAGCGCGCAGACTCTATCAGCGACCGTTTGAGTTCCCATAGCGGCTCGGATACGGATACATGATACTGGTGCGGGATGAGGAGGCGCTTAATGCCGGGGTCCAACGCATCAAGGTCTGCTTCCCGGCGGCGACGCAACTCGGTGATGTCCGGAAATTCGCAGATAATCTGGCCATCGTGCTGGATGGGTTCGTGCAAGGACTCCACACGAGAATAAGAATCGGCATTCAGGGTCCTATATTTCTGCTCATCGGTTGGGTGGTGTAACTTGATAGCCGCTTGCGTGTCCGGAGTTTCATGAGAGAGCGCGACCAGGTCTGCGCTAGCTTTTCCGCGGTCGTCATACAAACGCCACAATCGCTTATCGCCCGGAAGGGTGGTTTTTGAAGATGTCTCAGAGAGTTTCAAGGTGGGTTTCCATTCACTCCCGCTCTTAATGGCCGTAAGCTTATACACCCCATCCAGGGCCGAATCTCCTGAAGAGGTGATCAAACTGGTACCCACCCCGTATACCAACCGGTTGATGATGGCATCTGGGTCTGCCCCGTAGCGAGGAGCTTCATCCTGAATCTGGGTAAGAATCTGCCAGATGACGAGCTCATCCAATTGATTGCTGAGGACTATTTTTGTCTTGGGGAATCCGGCCGCATCAAGCTGGATTGCTGAGTGGATGCTCAAATAGGCCAGGTCACCTGAATCGAGGCGGATGCCAACGGGCGTGTGACCCTTGCTTTTCAATTCCTCAAATATGCGGATGGCATTGGGGACGCCGCTGTCCAAAGTATTAAGGGTATCAACCAACAGGATGCAATCATTGGGATAAATCTCAGCGAAGGCTCGAAAGGCGTCCAATTCCGAGCTGCCTAATGCCAAGAAGACCTGCACCATGCTGTGAGCATGGGTCCCTTTGGGCGGAAGCCCCAATGAATGGCTAAGCCCAACGTTTGACGTGAAGTCTGCGCCGCCAATCAGGGCAGCGCGGGATCCTTCATTGGCGGCCAGCCCCTGAGCGCGCCGCAAGCCGAATTCGAGGAGGGGGCCGCGCTGGCCGCTTTCCCGAATGCGAGAGGCTTTCGTGGCGATTAATGTGGGGTAGGTTATATGGTTAAGAAGGGAGGTTTCAAGCAATTGTGCGATGGGCAGCGGCCCTTCGACGATGGCGAGCGGCGTCCCCGGATGGACGACGCGGCCTTCAGGAACCGCGCGAAGGTTTATGGTCTCGAATCCATTCGTGTTTCCGAGCCAGGACAGAAAATCCTGTTCGAACAAAGGGTTGCCTATTGAATCTCGCTGGGATGCCAGGAGTTCCAATTCTTCGTCCAAAAACCGGACTGAACGCATCCAATCTACTAGGGATTCGAGACCGGCGTTGATACAATAGCCCGCTTTGTGTGCGCCATAGTCCGGGTAGCTGCGAAAGAAGTAATCAAATGCGGCTCGGGTCTCATGCAGGCTGTTGCGGAAATAGACCTGTGCCATTGTCAGCTGGTACTGGTCGGTATAGAGGATGCCTTCGGAAAGGCGGCGCTGATTTGCGTTCATGGGGATAGTTGTCTTACAGTTGCAGAGATTATACCGTGCGCAGTTGCGGTAAGATTTGTTGAGATGACTGCCACGCTAAACGTTCTTACAATTAGCGATAGAGAATCGGACTATCTTTATCATGCGGATGCTGGAATTCGATTTCCTGACATTGACCTGATACTCTCCTGTGGTGACCTATCCTATCAATACATCGAATTTGTGCAGGATGCCCTCAGGGCGCCGCTTTATTACGTCCGCGGTAACCATGCTCCAACCGTAGAGTACGGCGAAACAACGGATCGGCGCGGCCCGCTGGGCGGTTGTGATCTTCATCGAAAGTGCGTGAATTTCCATGGATTGCTGATGGCCGGGTTTGAAGGCTCGCTTCGTTATCGAAACGGCCCTTTCCAGTACAGTCAGGCAGAAATGTGGGGGATTGTGATTGAAATGCTGCCTGCGCTTCTTTTGAACCGCGTCCGACATGGGCGTTACCTCGATGTCCTGGTTAGCCATGCGCCATCCTGGGGAGTCAATGACGGGCAGGACAAGGCACATCAGGGCTTCAAGGCCCTGCGCTGGCTGCTGAAGGCGGTTCGTCCGCGCTACCACTTCCACGGACATACGCATATATTGGGCAGCAGCCAGTCGGTGGTAACGTCGTATGAAGGCACGCAAGTTATTAACACGTATGGATACCGACGCGGGACGATTGAATATCCTCGAGTGAAGAGCAAGAGGCCGTTGGGCAATGAGTGATTTTCAGGAAGGCAGCCTGGGGCGGGCGGTGCAGGATTTTCGCGAGGCGCGCCGCAAGGCGGCTGTGCAGACGTTGATGGGGAGGTTGACAGGCCGCCAGCAAAAGCTACTGTCATTTGACGAAATAGGAGAATCGCTGCGCCTGGGCAGCCCCTATCGTCGTTATCTTGACGACATCCCACTTGACTCGATTGTAGGCAGTGTTGGGCGATATGTGGACTTTACGCGCGATTTTTTGCCGCTGCATGACAGCGACCAGGGTCGCTGGGCCCAGGTCCGGGTGGCTTTTGAGCAAAAAGGTCTTCCCCCGATAGAGGTGTATAAGATCGGCGATGCCTACTTTGTTCAGGATGGAAACCATCGTGTCTCGATCGCCCGACAACTCGGGGCCACGCATATCGAAGCCTATGTGAGCGAGTATCCAACGCGCGTGAGCCTTGAACCGGGGGACGACCTCAGGGATGTTCTCCTGAAAGCCGAGTACTCGAATCTAATCGAGAGCACCCGTGTTGACAAAATTCGCTCTGAGGTGGATTTGAGTGTAACTGAGCCCGGGCACTACCGCGAAATCTATGAGCACATCATGGTTCACAAGTATTACCTGGGCTTGGATTGGAAGCGCGAGTTTGGCTTAGAGGAGGCCGTTGCCAGCTGGGTGGACACCATCTATATACCTGTCGTGCGGGTGATCCGCGAACTCGGCTTGCTGCGTGAGTTTCCAAGCCGAACCGAGGCCGACCTTTACCTGTGGTTGAAGCGGAACGAATCGGAGTTGGTGGAGAGTCTTGGATGGCGCGTCGAAGTTCGCCGCGCCGCCAGTGACCTTGTGGTGCGCCTGAGCCGCAGGCCGGGGCGGGTGTTGAAGCGTTTCGGACAGAGCCTGAAAGACCTGCTGACTCCTGAATCGTTGGAAGGAGGACCGGCCCCGGGAGCCTGGCGTGACCCTGAAAGCAACCCGCACCCTGATAACCGGCTATTCACATCCATATTGGTACCAGTGAGTGGTGAACCCGGCGGCTGGTCAGCGCTGGAACAGGCATTCTTGGTCGCGCGTCACGAAGGAGCTACGATTCGAGGTCTGCATGTTGTGGCAGATACTCAGGATGCGGACAAGCCGCGGACAATGGCGATACGCGAGGAATTTGACCGACGCTGCGCATCCGCGGGAATCGCCAGTGATTTTGCCATCGAGGCTGGTAAGGTTGCGGATACGTTGGTGAGGCGGGCGGCGTGGACTGACCTGCTGGTGGTCGGACTCAGCCATCCGCCCTCGGTTGTGCCGATCGCGCGGGCGCGTTCAGGCTTCCGCCAAATCATCCAGCGCAGTCCTCGGCCGGTGCTGGCTGTTCCGAGTGTCATTGATCGATTAAGGCGAACCCTCTTGGCTTACGATGGTAGCCCCAAATCCGAGGAGGCGCTTTTCCTGGCGACCTATTTGGCAACGTGTTGGGGCACTGACCTGATCGTGCTGCCGGATACAAGCAACGCGCGAATTCAGGCGCGGACGGAAGGGCGAGCACGAGAGTACCTGGAAGGGCAGGGTATTCAAGCTACCTATCTGGCCAGATACGGCAGCGCCAGCGAAGCTGTACTTGACGCGGCTAGGGAGCATGAGGTCGACCTGATTGTGATGGGAGGCTACGGCCATTCGCCCCTATGGAACCTCCTCATTGATAGCACATTAGATAAGGTGTTGCGGAAATACAGGAAGCCTGTTCTTGTTTGTCGATAGGCATATAACGGATAATGATGAGGAAGAGTCTCTGATGGTAGAAGGCGTTATAAGTCCCTGGTGGCGAAAAGGAGTTATTTACCAGATTTACCCGCGTTCCTTTCAAGACAGCAACGGCGATGGAATTGGCGACTTGAACGGTATCCGGATGCGACTAGATTATATTTCCGAGATCCTTGGGGTAGACGCCATTTGGTTATCACCAATTTTTCTTTCGCCGATGAAGGACTTTGGTTATGATGTTGCTGACTATTGCGAAGTCGATCCCATATTTGGGACAATGCTGGACTTCAAAGCGCTATTGAGCGATGCCGATGCACGAAATCTGAGGGTCATCCTCGACCTTGTGCCCAACCACAGTTCGGACCAACACCCCTGGTTTGTTGAATCGTCATCTTCGCATGATAACCCGAAACGGGGTTGGTATGTATGGCGCGATGCTTCGCCGGATGGCGGCCCTCCCAATAATTGGCTGTCGGTGTTTGGTGGTAGCGCGTGGCAATGGCATGAACCGACGACCCAGTATTACCTGCATTCGTTTCTAAAAGAGCAACCAGATTTGAACTGGCGCAATCCGCATGTCGAACAGGCGATGTTTGACGTCGTGCGCTTCTGGCTTGAATTGGGCGTCGATGGGTTTCGAGTGGATGTGGC
>SCUK01000061.1 GCA_004297445.1 Anaerolineae bacterium
CCACCCGCGGCGAGCAGCCGCTGTGGGACTTTCCGGCTGAGTCGCTGGCCGGGCGCGAGGTGGCGGCCTACGTTGTCAGCGAGGCCGCTGGCTGGGGTTTCGTGCCGCCCACCGTACTGCGCACCGAAGGTCCGGCCGGGCCGGGCTCGGTGCAGTTGTACGTGGAGCACGACCCCGAGATGCACTATTTCAAGTTCACGCTGGAGCAGCGCGCCTGCCTGCTGCCGGTGGCGCTGTTTGACGCGGTAGTCAACAACACCGACCGCAAGGGCGGGCACGTGCTGGTAGGGCCGGACGGCCGCTTCTGGCTCATTGACCACGGTATCTGCTTTCACGTCCAGCCCAAACTGCGCACGGTGATCTGGGACTTCGCCGGGCAGAAGATTCCCGACGCCGAGCGCGAACGACTTCTGACCTTGCGAGCGGCGTTGCTGGACCGGGCGAGCGCGCTGGCAACCGCGCTGGCCGAGCTGCTGACGCCCGCCGAAGTGGGCGCCACCGCGGCGCGCATCGACAAGCTGCTGGCAAGCGGCACGTTCCCGCGCCCCACCAGCGACCGCTATTCCTACCCCTGGCCGCCAATCTAAGAGAAAACGTGAGAGTTCTCGCCGCAGACCTTTATAATCTGCGCATGACTCACTACAAACTCGCATTCATCGGTTTTGGCAACGTCGGCCGCGCCCTGGCGCGCCTCTTGCTGGACAAGCAAGCCGACATCCAAAAACAATACGGCATCACCTATTCGACGGTGGCGATTGCCACCGGACGGCACGGCGCGGCGATACAGCCCGCCGGCATTGACCTGGAGCAGGCGATCACTGTCAAGGATTTCAACGCCCTCTCGGAGCGGCCAGCCCCAACGGACATGCTCACTTTCATTAAGGAGTGCGGCGCGGATGTGTTGTTCGAGAACTCGCCGGTGTCCTATGCCGACGGCGAGCCGGCCCTGAGCCACCTGCGCGCCACCCTGCAAGCCGGCATGCACGCCAGCACCGCCAACAAGGGGCCGGTGGTGCACGGCTATCACGAATTGCGCGCCATCGCCGAACAGCATGGCGTGAAGTTCTTTCACGAGTCCACGGTGATGGATGGCGCGCCGTTGTTCAGCACCTTTCGCGCCGCGCTGCCCGCCGCCCGTCTGCTGCGCTTCACCGGCATCCTCAACTCCACCACCAACCTGATGTTGAGCCGCATGGAAAACGGCGAGTCGTTTGACGAGGCCGTGGCCTACGCCCAGAGCATCGGCATTGCCGAAACCGACCCGAGTGGCGATGTCGACGGCTGGGACGCATCTATCAAGGTGGCCGCGCTCACCACCGTGCTGATGGATGTGCCCTTCAAGCCACAGGACGTAGACCGTACCGGCATCCGCGCCATCACGCCCGAAGACATCGCCGCGGCGAAGGCGGAAGGCAAACGCTGGAAACTGCTGTGCCGCGCCGAGCGCATGCCGGAGGGGGTGAAGGCAAAAGTGTGGCCGGAGAAGGTCGGGCCGGAGACGCCGTTCTACCAGATTGACGGCACCACCAGCATCGTGCAGTTCGAGACCGATGTGCTGGGGCGATTGTCCATCATCGAAGAGAACCCCGGCCCGCACACCACGGCTTACGGCCTGCTGGCCGACTTTCTTAATGCGGTGAGGTAGCCAATTGGCTACAGGTAGGGGCACGGCGAAAGTTGCGAAGCAACTCACGTGCCGCTACGATGGGATTAACTCTTATGGCAGCCACTGCGGGCTGAAGGCATTGCTCACCAGTTGCAACACTTCCCCCGTCTCCACATGAATCAATAAAATTTCTGGCGGCAGGGTGAACGTGGTGGCGTTGAAGCGCACCACGGCCAGCCAGCTTCCATCCGGGTGCCATGCGAATGCGGTGTGTTTGTCGGAAGGCGCGTTGGTCAGCATGCGCGGGTCGCTCCCATCCGGGCGCATCAGCCACACCTGCCTGCCGGTGGTGAAGCGCGCGTCATCCAGGTAGCGTCGGGCAAAGGCCAGCCAACCGCCATCCGGCGAGAGCGCCGGCGCGGTATCTTCCAGGATATTCGCCAGCGTCAGGTCTTCAGCTGGGCTGCCGTCCAGCGGGTAGCGCAGCAGGTGGCTGGTGAGCACCTGCACGCGGTCGTCGTTGGCTGGGTCGTCCGGCTGGTTGGCGAGTTCGCCGATGGGCCCCTGAAGGGTGTCGGTCAGTTGCACGTACAGTTCGGGGGCGATGAAAGAACTGCCGTCCGGCGTCCACGTGCCCAGTTCGCCGGTGCCGTTGGGGAAGCGCGCCAGCATTTCGCCTTCAGCGTTGACCACAACATAGGCCGCATCCTCCACATCGTAATATGCCAGCGCGCCGGCAGGCGACCAACCCGGCAGGCGCGCCTGTCCGCCTTCGGCGCTCATCAGGCGGACCTCGCCGCTGGCGGGGGCCAGCAACCACACTTCCACTGATTCGCTCAGCCGTTCCGCGTCATAGAACTGGCGGGTGTAGGCCAGCCACGCGCCGTCCGGCGCCGCGGCCAGGTCGCTGCACAACGCCGGCCCGCAGTCCAGCAGCAATGTGCTCTCATCCGTGGCGCGCTCATAGCGGTAGAGGTCCGCGCCGCCCTGTGCGTTGCGCGCCGCGTAGTAAATCGCTGCGCCATCCGGCGCGGGGCTGAAGGCGATGACCGCCGGGCCTTCCGTCAGCTGCTGCACATCGCCGCGTTCAACGTCTATTGCGTACAACTGCGCCGGGCCGTCCGCCGGCCACAGATACGCCAGCTGGATGTGGCGGATGGCAAAGCTCCAGCTGGTTTCGCTGGTCAGCGGCAGGCCCAGCGCGGACCGTGCCCCGGCTGCCAGCGTGGCCTGCACGGTTGTGCCGCGCGGCCAGGGCGACGCGGGCGTAAAGGTCAGGGTGCGCTCATCCGGCCATTCGAGGCGTCCCGCGGTTTCCGGCTCCAGCGCCAGGCGTTCCTCCACGCTGGCGCGGTCCATCGGCTGGCTGAATTCCAGGCGCAGCACGGCATCCGGCGCCACATCCAGCGCGCCCGCTTCGGGCAGTGCCGCCAGCAGGCGCGGAGTGAGGCGCAGCCAGGCGGCAATCAGCGCCGCAGCCAGCAAAATCGCGATCAGGGCGAGTATCCAACGCCGGTTACGCATGGGAGGATTATAGCCGCGGCGTCATGTGGCGCGCAGAACGAAGAAAACGGAACCGGAGGCGGATTAAGACTCCAGTCTGAATCCCCCGACGATTTTGCTTAAGCGGCGGCTTTTTCCTGTAGGAACCTCAATCCCAGCCACGCCCAAACGAGGCCGGGGATGAAGTGGGCCAGCACGCCGTAAATCCGGTAGCCTTCGATTTGGTCGAATAGGTCAAGCGGAATGAGCCACAGGGTCATGGACGCCAGAAGGCACAGCCCGTTGATGAGCAGTAGCCTGGCGTCCAGTCCTTGAAGCAAATTCCCCGCGCCGCCTCTGGCCAGCAGGATGAGCCCTATGGCTAGAATTGGCAGGAAGAACGGCGGGCCGATGGCGCGGATGGCGAGGTCTATCACAGCCGGGACGACCAATCCGAACAGCGTTAGAAAATAGCCGGCGCGCGCCCGACCCTTACCGGGGCGAATGAGCTGGGGCTTGAGGAGTATCAGCCCCAACGCGAGCAGGAGGTTGGGCGGGCCGCCCAGCATCATGCCCCAGAAAAGCGTTGAACGGCCAAACTGTGTGTTGAGTTCGTCATATGAAGTTGGCCCATGAGCGTTGATATAGATGAGCCAGACTACCGCCATCCAGAGTCCCCCAAGGAGCAGGGCCAAACTTCCGAGGCGTTTGATTTGCAAAGGGTTTCTGCTTGCCATGGTCAAGACTCCCAAATTGGTTTACTGCCCATCAAAGAAGGCCAGCGCCGCCAGGATGCCGGGGTCGTCGGCCTGGGTGTGCAGGTCCCACTCGGACGGCGCGAGGATGTCCGGCACGATGCCGGTGGCCTCCCAGTCGGCATCCGGGTGGTTGGCGGGCTCGAAGGTGTCGTGGGCGATCCAGGCGCGTGAGCCGTCCTCGAAGTCAAAGCCCCACAGGGTTTCCACGTTGCCCTCGGTGGTCTCGCCGATAATCGTGGCGCGGCCCTGGTCGGCCAATACGCCGGCGAACACTTCGCCGTAGGAGTAGGTCTCCGGCCCCACCAGCACCACCAGCGGCACGGTCTGCGAGCCGCCCACGTCGCGGGCGTTCACGTTCAGGTGTTCGCGGCCCTGCCGGTTAACGAAGTAGCCGACGATGCCATCGGTGAACAGGCGCAGGGTGCCGCGCAGTTCGGTGTCGAAGCCGCCGTCGTTCAGGCGGTCGTCCACTATCAGGCCGTCCAGCGGGCCGTTGGCGGTCATCGCCAGCAGCGCGTCATTCACCAGCTTGTCGATGTTGCCATCCGAGAAGGTGGGGATCAGCAGGTAGCCGATGCGCTGGCCGTCCGGCGAGGTGAGCACTTCATAGGGCACGGGCAGGCCGCCGGTGATGCGCCGGCGGGTGATCGTGATTTCGCGCGGGGCTTCGCCCGGCGTCTGCACTTCTATCGTCACGTCGGTGCCTTCCGGCCCGCGCAGGGTATCCGTGGGGTAGCCCAGTTCATCCAGCACCGGCTCGCCGTTCACCGTCAGGATGCTGTCGCGCGCTTTCAGCCCGGCGGCTTCGGCCGGACTGCCGGGGATGACCATGTAGATGACGGCGCGCTGGCGCTCCGGCACGCCGCCCAGGTAGATGCCGATGCCGACATAGTCCAGGCTGCCCGCATAGGCGGCTTCTTCTGCCGCCACCATTTCCGGGCTAAGGAATACGGAGTGCTCGTCGCCGAGGCGGAATATCATCTCGTCCATGGCGAAGTAGAAGGCCTGGTCGCTCAACCCGGCGGCGATGCGGTCGCTGTATTCCACGTGGATGGCGTCCCAATCGAGGCCGTTGAAGTCCGGGTAGAGGTATTCGTCGCGGATGATTTCCCACAGTTCCTGGAAGATGGCCTGCTGTTGCTCGCGGGGCAGGTCGTAGGTTTCGACGGTGGGGGTGGGGGCAACGGTCGCAACGGGCTGAAGCCCGCTGTCTGTTGCTGTTGGCGGCAGGGTTGGGGCGGTTTGCGAAGTAGCAGTCGGGGTCGGCGTGGCGGGCAGGCCGCCCATGACGGTCTGGCAGGCGAGCAGCAACGCCGCCGCTGCGGCCAATAGCATGTGTTTTCGGGGGGAGCGCATGCGGGGATGCTACCATGATTTGACGAGGGAGAAAAACCCGACGACTTGGAGTCGAAGATTCAGCTGGGATGATTTCGGATTGTAGATTTCGCAATCACCAATCAAGAATCTTTAATTTTCTCCTTTTACATGAAAATAAAAGAAACTCAATGACCGGCCCATGGCGGCGATGAACTCATTGGCCAGGTTGTGGTCGTCGCCGTCGTACAGGTACAGTTCCACCGAGTGCCCCCCGGCCAGCATCACACTGTAGAGCGATTGCGAAAACTCGTACGGCACACTGGTGTCGGCGGTGCCGTGGTGCAGTTGCAGCGGCCCGGAAAGGTCGTCCAGATAGTAGTGGGCGGAGATGGATTCCCAGAACGCCGGGTTCTCGTCCGGCGTGCCGTACTGGGCCAGAAACGCGCCGCGGCTGGAGCGGAACCAGCGCGCATCCAGGTCATCGTAGGGCGCCACCACCCCTGCCCAGATGACGCCGGCCTTGATGTCCGGGTCCACCACCATGGCGCGCAGGGTGATGTAGCCGCCCATCGAATGGCCCCACATGCCGATGCGGTTCGGGTCGGCGTCCGGGAAGACCTTCATCGCCGCGGTGGCGTTCAGCACATCGATGACGTAATCGGGATAGCGGTAGGTCCCCCGCGCCACACCTTCGGAGCGGTCATGGCCGCGGTAGTCCGAGCGCAGCACCATGTAGCCGGAGCGGGCGAAGGCATCCACATAGGCGATGTAGCGCTCGGTGGTCACGTACTCGTCCGGGGGGATGTAGCCGTGGTTGAAGATAATGACCGGCCAGCCGGTTTCCGGCGCTTCGCCATCCGGGATGGTGAGCAGGGCGTAGATGGTGTTGCCTTCGGATTCGTAGGAGACGTAATAGCGCTCGTAGTTGGCGCCGCGCTCGAGGGTCTCGACAATCTGAATCTCGGCGGCGTAGGTCGGGTCGCGCAGGTACTCGATGCTCAACGGGTGCAGCGTCGGCGTGGGGGTGAGCGTTGCGGTCGGACTGACGGTGGGCGTCGGCGTGTTGCTGGGGAGCGGGCATGGGGTGGCGGTTAACGTTTCCGGCGGCAGGGTCGGGGCGGTGGCGGGCTCGGCCTGAAGCAGGGCCAGCGCGGCCACGAACAGAATTACAAGGATGATGAGCGCGAGGGGGAGTCGCTTCAAGCGCCGCCCTCGCCGTACAGGCTGGGGTCGGTGGGCGTCTGGCCGGTGCGGTCATGCACGTAGACGTAATCGCCAATCTGCGCCCAGTCGAACAGCCAGCGCGAGTCGGCGGCGGAGAGGTTGGCGCAGCCGTGCGACTGCTCGATGCCGAAATAGTCGTGCCAGTAGGCGCCGTGGAAGGCGCGCGCCTGGTCGAAGTACATCGTGTAGGGCACGTCTTCGAGGTAATAGAAATCGGAGCGGTCGGCTTCGAACGCGCCGGTCATGTAGGTGGTTTCGTGCTTCTCGTAAATCTGGAACAGGCCGGGGCGCGTCCACCAGCCGGGCACGCCGGTGGACACCAGCGTGGCGAACACGAGACGGTTGTTATCGTACACGGCGATGGTCTGCTGGTCGAGGTCGACGTCAATCCAGCGGCCGCTGGGCACGCCTTCCGGGGCGGCGGCGTTGGGGTACACCACGGCGGTTCCGCGCGACTCCACCCACTCCTCCGGGCCGATGCGATACCAGACGAGGCCGTCGAGGTCGAGGCGTTCGTAGAACTGGAACACTTCCTGCTTGGCGTACCAGTTCAGCGGTTGGGCGGCGCCGGCGGTACCCGGTGCGCGCTGGGACTGGATGGGCCACAGGAACCAGCCGAAGGGGTTGCGCGGCGTGGCCTGAAAGGCAAGGCCGCTGAACTGAGAGATGGCCGGGTTGGGCGAGACCTGGTCGCGGCGCACCCACTCGCCGGGGGCGATGAGGTAATAGCGCTTGCCATCCACATCGGCGAAGTCAATGTAGGTGAAGTAGCGGAAGCCGGGCTCGACCACGCGCTTGGCGATTTTGCCCTCCACCGCGGCCCCCAGGCTGTCAAACACTTTTGTCGGGCCGTCCTGCACCTTCAGATAGAAGTACGGCAGGGTGCCGAGGGCGGGGTCAATGCGGGCGGCGGGCAGCGGCCGGCGTGGGTAAGTGAGGCCCATGGCGGCCAATTCGCTCAGCGAGGCGGCGGGGCCGGCCAGGTCACAGTCGGCGGGCGGCTCGGTGTAGATGTCCGGCAGGCACACGCCGGGCGGTGCGCTGTCTGCGGCGGCGGCAGAGGCCGGCGTGGCGGTGAGGGCGAGGGTAAGGGCCAAAACGAGGATTGAAAGTCGATTCATCTGGTCGGATTATAACCAGCGCGGGAAGCGGCGGGTTCATGCTTTCGGGGGAGAGGGGTCTTACGCTGCCGCCCACCAGTCGCGGCCTTCGATGAAATTCATGCCGGTGAGTTGGGCGCGGATGAGGGCGCGTGCGCCGCGCGCACCGACTGCCACGAGCAAGACGGGATTCGCATGGCGCGCCCACTCGGCGGGCAGGGCGTCCGGCGGCAGGATGGGCCGGCCGTAGCGCGTGCGTCCGACTTTGCGCGGGTCAATATCAATGTAGGCGGCAGGGGAGTGCCCGGCTTCCTTGAGCAGTTTACTGAAGGCGCGGCCCAAATCGCCCGCGCCCCACAGAATGAGCGCGTCGTGGCCGACCAGCGGCCCGGAGGGCAGGTAATGGACTTTGGCGCGCAGGAAATTGGCGCGGCTGTAGCGGTCGTCGCGGCGGGTGAGGCGCGCCGGGTGATCGCGCCACGCCAGCAGAGTTTCGGGGGTCTTGGCGAAGCGCAGGCCGGCGGCGGCGGCGCGCAGCCACAGGTCGTAATCTTCTGGCCAGCCGTGGTCCAGGTAGCCACCCAGCGCGGCATAGGCTTCGCGGCGCAGCATCACGCCCGGGTGCGCCAGCGGGCTTTCCACCCACAGTTCGCGGCGGATGTCTTCGTCAGTCATCAGGCTGTTGAGCCAGTCCAGGTACAGGGCAAAGCCTTCGTCCTGCGGGCCAAGCGCCTGCACGCGGCAGCCGAGGATGTCGGTGTCGGGGTGGGCGTCAAACCAGGCGCGCTGCACAGCAAGGCGCTCCGGCGGGCTGGTGTCGTCGGCATCCATGCGGGCGATGAACCGGCCGCGGCATTCGGCGAGGCCGGCGTTGAGCGCTGCGACGATGCCGCCGTGCGGAAAAGTGAGGACGCGCAGGCGCGGCTCGCGCTCGGCGGCCGCGGCCAGCAGGGCGGGCGTGGCATCGGTGGAGCCGTCATCCACCGCGAGGATTTCGTAGTCCGCGAAGGTCTGGGCGGCGAGGCTGGCGAGGGTTTCATGCAAGGTCGCGGCACCGTTGTAGCACGGGAGGAGGACGGAGATTTCCGGCATGGGGGAAGTATAAAAGAAGTGTGAACGCGCTGAAGTGCGGAGGCGCTGGGGTGAGGCGCAGATTGATATACTTGGGGCAGAATTGTGACGGAGGCGGCATGCAACAGATTCTCACCAATCTACTGAATATCGGCATCCGCTGGCTGCATACGCTGCAGGACAACTTGCCGAGTATCGTCACCGGCCTGCTGGTGCTGCTGCTGGCGTGGCTGCTGGCGCGGGTGGCGTCCGGCCTGTTGCGCCGCTCGCTGAACCTGCGCCAGACCGACCCGGACTTTGCCGCGCTTATGGTGCGGCTGCTGCGCGGCGTCATTATCTCGCTGGGGTTGCTGGTGGCGCTGGAGCAGATCGGCACGGATGTGACTGCCCTGCTCACCGGCCTCGGCATCCTGGGGTTCACCATCGGGTTCGCCCTGCAGGATGTCGCCAAGAACTTCGTTGCCGGCCTGCTTATCCTGGTTAACCAACCTTTCGACCTCGGCGACACCATCGGCGTGGCCGGCTATACCGGCCGGGTGGCGGACATTAACCTGCGCGACCTGGTGATGCAGGCAGAGGACGGCCTGTATGTGCGAATCCCCAATGGCGATGTCATCACCCAGACGCTGGTGAACTACACCCGCACCCGGCGGCGGCGGATGGAACTGCGCATCGGCGTGGCGTACAGCGCCGACCTTGAGGCCGCGCATGCCGCGGCGCTGGCGGCGGTGCGGGCAGTGCCCGGCGTGCTACACGACCCTGCACCGGAAGTGGTATTCGACCAGTTTGGCGACTGGGCTGTGCAGGGCGCCGTCACCTTTTGGGTGGAAGGCGGCCTCGATGCCCATGCCGCGGCGCAGACGGCAGGCTTGAAAGCGGTAAAACGGGCGTTTGAGCAGGCCGGCATCGAACTGCCGCCGGCCCCGCAGGCCGGCCTGAACCAGCCGGGGCGAAGTTGACGATATAATTCGGAGGGCAGTAGTCCCCTTTTTTGGGGGATATTCGCCCCCACTTGGCCCGGCTTGTCTTGACGGGCAGGACGAAGGCGTTAGACTTGTAAATGGTCGACAGCAACACCCGTAAACAATAGTAATGAAGACAGGCACTGCGATGAGGAAGACGTGCAAGAACGCCCAACAGCCTGCCAGCGGTTGGCAACCCAATCAGCTTCCCAACCGGGAGGCTGGCATCTGTTAATCCATGCGGACGCCGTTTGCGGGCGTCCGTCACTATTTTAAGGAACCGGAGAGTATGTCCAACACAACCAACGCTTTTGAAATGGCACAAAGCCAGTTTGACGATGTGGCCGAGATGCTGAACCTGGACCCGCAGGTGCGCGAAATGCTTCGCTGGCCTACCCGCGAGTTCAAGTTCCAGATTCCAGTAAAGATGGATGATGGCAATATCCGCGTCTTCTTCGGCTATCGCATCCAGCACAACGACGCCCGAGGCCCCAGCAAGGGCGGCATCCGCTTCCACCCGTCCGAGACGATGGACACGGTGCGCGCCCTCTCGATGTGGATGACCTGGAAATGCGCCGTAGCCGACATCCCGCTGGGCGGCGGCAAGGGCGGCGTGGCGGTGGACTCCTCCACCCTCTCGCTGGCCGAAAAAGAAAAACTTACGCGCGGCTGGATCGGCCAGATTTACCGCAACATCGGCCCGCGTTTGGATGTGCCCGCCCCGGATGTGGGCACCAACAGCCAGATGATGGGCTGGATGATGGATGAGTACTCCAAACTGGTGGGCCAGTACACCCCCGGCGTCATCACCGGCAAACCGGTGGGCAGCGGCGGCTCGCTGGGCCGCACCGAGGCCACCGGTTACGGCGTGATTTACACCGTGCGCGAAGCCATGAAGCACCTCAAGCTGGACCCGGCCAAGGCCACTGCGGCGGTGCAGGGCTTCGGCAATGTGGCGCAGTACGCGGCCAAGGGTTTCAAGGAAATCCTGGGCGGCAAGGTGGTGTGCGTGTCGTGCTGGGACCGCGAGGAACGCGCCCCGTTCACCATCTCGCACCCGGATGGCGTGGATGCCGACTTCCTGATGAGCATCACCGACCAGTACGGCAGCATTGAGAAAAAGAAGGCGGTTCCCGAGGGCTATATCATTGAAGACGGCGACGCCTGGCTCAGCAAGGACGTGGATGTCCTCATCCCATCCGCGCTGGAAGCGCAGATCACTGGCGACAGCGTGAAGAAAATCAGCGACCGGGTGAAGATCGTGGCGGAGGGCGCCAACGGCCCCACCACGCCGGAAGCCGATGTGGTGTTCGAGAAGAACAACATCTTCATCATTCCGGACTTTCTGTGCAACGCCGGCGGTGTGACGGTCTCGTACTTCGAAGGCGTGCAGAACGACATGAACTTCTACTGGCAGAAGGACGAAGTGCTGAACCGGCTGGACACCAAGATGACGCGTGCCTTCGCCAACGTGCTGGAAATGAGCGAGCGCGAAAAGGTGTTCATGCGCGACGCGGCCTATATGGTGTCGATTGGCAAAGTGGTCGAAGCGATGGAGATGCGCGGCTGGTTGTAGAAAAGCCGGGAGTCGTGAGTAGTGATTAGGAACCAGGGGAACAACCCTAGATAGCGACGTTGCCCTGTGTAACAGGCAGCGAGCAGACACCTGATTTACCGAAATCGGGTGTCTTATTTATGCCAATCAAACACTTCGCTAACACCCGCCCTATATAATAGGCGTGAACATTGGCCCCAAATGCCTGTGCAAGTATAGAAGGAGACTGTCATGCCCAAAGCCAAGAGCACCAGCAAGAAACCCACGAAGAAGCCCGCGAAGAAACCGGCCAAAAGCGCCACCGCTTCCCGCAACAAGTCCGCGGGATTTACGGCCGAGGAAAAGGCCGCGATGAAGGAACGTGCCAAAGAACTGAAGGCGGCCGCGAACAAGGCCGACGGGGAAGCCGATTTGCTCGCCAAGATCGCCGAGATGCCGGAGAAAGACCGCGTCATCGCCAAGCGGCTGCATGCCATCGTGACCGCCAGCGCGCCAAACCTCGCGCCGAAAACCTGGTACGGGATGCCCGCGTATGCCGACAAGGATGGTAAGGTTGTGTGCTTCTTCCAGAGCGCGCAGAAGTTCGGCGCGCGGTACGCGACGTTCGGCTTCAGTGACATGGCAAAGATCGATGAAGGCGCCATGTGGCCGACCTCCTACGCGCTGATGGCGTTGAACCCCGCCGATGAAGCACGAATCGCCGCGCTGGTGAAGAAAGCCGTGAGCTAAGGGCGGGTTGGATTCCGTAGTACAACGCCAATCCGGTTATGGCTACCCCAACCAGGGCTCCGTAGTCTGGAAGTAAAAGGCATCCGATTTCAGGACTCAGGTCCTCAAGAAATCGGATGCCTTTGTTAGTGAGCGACGGGCGCGTTTCGAAGGCAGAGTTTCGTTTGTTCCCACATCTGGAAGTACACTACATTTGCCAGCCAGACGGCAACAATGTTCACAATAGTGGCAAGGCCCATCCCAAGATAAACAGCCAAAACAATCAGTGGCCCGAAGAAAATCGTAACTACTAAGAATCCTGGATTTCGATAGGGTTTGGACTTCTCTTCTGGGAGGTTCCCGATCATGGCTTTTCTGATCTCTTCGTAACCCTTTATGGATTTCGGTATCCAAATTGTCGCGAAAAATCTATGAAGAGTTAGGCCGCGCTTAGTTTCTCTGAACTGAATCACTTGAGAAGGGCGAACTGAACCTGATTTCCGACCATTCGTGTAGACAGTGAGCTCGTTGTTATCGCCAAGTTCGATAGAGAAATCTCGAATAAATTTGCCATCAGGCCTAAGTACAACTGAGAATGCAGCGTACAAGACTAAACCATAAAGTGGTAACAACGAAAAGAAGAATCTCTTGTCAATCGAATTGGAGTCGTCAAAAAGAACAAGGAACGAACCGAACAGGAACATCAATCCAACAACCAGTAGGCGATGATTCCTCAGGCTTAGAAGTAATTCCGGTCTCTTCCTGTAATCCATCTTGAATGTCTGCATTCAAACCCTCCCTAACCTGTGTGAGATATCTGATTCCTTCAAGGAATCGGATGTCTTCGAGAACTAGTCATCTTCAAGGGCATCTACATCTGCAAGGTCCACCGGGCGACCCGCAGCGCGCTTCGAAGCGATAAGGTCTTCCTTGTTGAGAACGTAGAAGGGCTGTCCCTGAAATTCGAGCGTCTGTTTGGTTTTCCAGGCTGCCGCAAACTCAATGCCAGGAGTCGATGTTTGGACATCCACACGAACGCGGTCATTGAAAATGGTGATTTCATGTTTCGCTAAGTCTGCCGCGGAAATAAGGGAAGCCGTACCCATTCCGGCCTCCTCCAGAGCGATTAACAAGAGTGTTGCGTTTTCTTCAGTAGCCTCTATAAGGATGTCCAAGTCAAAAGTAGCGCGCGGGACGCCATGGACGATTGCTGCGATACCCCCGATGACTACATATTTAACGTTGTGTTTGTGAAAGGACGCGAATACGCCCTTCAACCGGTTCAACATGTTTCTTGTCCCCGAGTTTCGGGTTGAAGGTCAGCGCCAATTCGGTGACTTCTACCAGCCAATCCATACGTTCTTCCACGGAAAGGGTCTTGAACCAGGCAGCTTTGGCGGTCAGCTCTTCCTGCTGGCGGTCATGTGAAATAGGCGGCACAATCGTTTTGCCCATGTCTTAATTATAGCATCCCGCTGTGTCGGGTAGTCTGTTACGGCCTCGCGCTTCCCCCACCTACATTTTTCTTACGCGAATCCTACAATCCGCTAACCCGCCGCCCTGTATAATTGGCATGAAAGTTGTTCCCCCAATGTCTGTGTGCATTTAATCGAGTGTCCGTGAGCAGGTATGCGGCCATCCGACCGCAGACCTGAAATGGAGTTTTGCCATGAATCGATTTGACCGGTTTACCGAACGCGCCCAGGAGGCCGCCCAGCGGGGGGCGGAGATCATCCAGCGCTACGGCCACAACCAGATAGACACCGAGCACATCCTGCTGGCGCTCATCGAGCAGCCGCAGGGCGTGATTCCCCAGTTGCTTGAAATCCTCAAGGTGGATTCCGGAGCGCTCACCGAGCGGCTGGACTACATCCTGCGCACCAGCCCCAAGGCCAACATCTTCGGCGGCGGCGCGGGCCAGATTTTCATCACCCCGCGCGTCAAGCGCATCATTGACCTCGCCAATGAAGAGGCCAACCGCCTCAAGGACGAGTACATCTCCACCGAGCACATCTTCCTCGCCATCCTGAGCGAGCGCAGCACCCCGGCCGCCCGCCTGCTGGAAGGCGCGGGCGTGACGAAAGAGCGCGTGCTGGACGGCATCAACACCCTGCGCGGCGGCCAGCGCATCACCGACCCGCAGGCTGAAAGCCGCTTCCGCACGCTGGAGAAATTCTCGCGCGACCTCACCCTGGCCGCCCGCGAAGGCAAACTGGACCCGGTCATCGGGCGGGATGCGGAAATCATGCGCGTCATCCAGGTACTCAGCCGCCGCACCAAGAACAATCCGGTGCTCATCGGTGAAGCCGGCGTCGGCAAGACCGCCATCGTGGAAGGACTGGCACAGAAAATCGCCACCAACGACGTGCCGGAAATCCTCTCCGGCAAGCGCGTCATCGCGTTGGACCTCGGGGCGATGATCGCCGGTTCGCGCTTCCGCGGCGAGTTCGAAGAACGCCTGAAGGCCGCCATCGAAGAAGTGCAGCGCGGCGAAGGCGAAATCATTTTGTTCATTGACGAATTGCACACCGTGGTGGGGGCGGGCGCGGCACAGGGCGCGATGGACGCCAGCAACATGCTTAAGCCTGCGCTGGCGCGCGGCGAATTGCAGGCCGTGGGAGCCACCACGCTGGATGAATACCAGAAGCACATCGAAAAAGATGCTGCGCTGGAACGGCGCTTTGCGCCGGTGTACGTGGAAGAGCCCAGCGAAGAAGATACCGTGCTGATGTTGCAGGGCCTGCGCGACCGTTACGAGGCGCACCACAAAGTACGCTTCACCGACGAAGCCCTGACTGCCGCTGTCAAACTTTCCGCCCGTTACGTCACCGAGCGCCGCCTGCCGGACAAGGCCATTGACCTGATGGACGAAGCCGCCGCCAAGTTGCGCGTGGCGCTGTATTCCCTGCCGCCCGAACTGAAAGCGATGAAGACCGAAATTGACCGTTTGCAGGCCGAAGAAGAACAGGCCGGCCTGGAGCGTGATTACGAACGCGCCGCCGAGAAAAAGGCTGAGCGCCTGCGCATCGAAGAGACCTTCATGTCCCAGAAAGACAAGTGGGAAGGCGAACATCAGCTGGATGAACTGGTGGATGAGAACGACATCGCCGAAGTCGTGGCGCAGTGGACCGGCATCCCGGTCAACACCATGCTGGAAACCGAATCTGAGAAACTTCTGCAGATGGAAGAGCGGCTGGCGGAACGCATCATCGGCCAGAAGGAAGCCATCCACGCCCTGGCCGATGCCATCCGCCGGGCGCGCTCTGGCCTGAAGGATCCCAAGCGGCCGATTGGCTCGTTCATTTTCATCGGACCGTCCGGCGTGGGCAAGACCGAGCTGGCCAAAGCGCTGGCCGAGTTCATGTTCGACGACGAAGACGCGCTGGTGCGCATTGACATGAGCGAATACCGCGAACAGCACACCGCTTCGCGGCTGTTCGGCGCGCCTCCCGGCTATGTGGGCTATGAGGAAGGCGGCCAGCTCACGGAGGCCGTGCGCCGCCGCCCGTACCGCGTCATCCTCTTCGACGAAATCGAGAAGGCGCACCCCGAGGTGTGGAACTCGCTGCTGCAAATCCTGGATGACGGCCGCCTGACGGATGGGCAGGGCCGGGTGGTGAACTTCCGCAACACGGTGTTAATCATGACCAGCAACCTGGGCACCGAGTTCGTGCGCAAGGCCGGCTCGCTGGGCTTTGTGAAGAACGAAGAAAGCGATGAAGTACGCGCCGCCCACCAGAAAATCGAGAAGGCGCTCAAGGATACCTTCCGGCCGGAGTTCATCAACCGCATTGACGAAATCATCACCTTCTCGGCGCTGTCTGTGGATGAGATGAAGGAAATCGTGCGCCTGCAGATGAAGGAAATCCGCGAACGTCTGCTGGAACGCGGTCTGAAGGTGGAAGTATCCGCCAAAGCCGCCACCTGGCTGGCCGAGACCGGCTACGACCCGGCCTTCGGGGCACGGCCGCTGAAGCGGTTGCTGCAGAAGCACGTCGAAAGCCCGCTGTCCATCAGCCTGCTCAAGGGCGAGTTCAAGCCCGGCGAGACGGTGATGGTGGACGTGAACGCCGAGAACGAAGTGATGTTCTCGGTCAAACCTGCCAAGGGGGCACGCAAGACGCAGGATGTGGACGCGTAACGCGGGGTTTGGTAATCACGCTATCGAGACTGTCAATCTCCCGCCAAAAGGCGGGAGATTGTCTTTTGGGGCAGGATTTCCTGCAACCCGCGCCACGATTCTCCGTATCACTAGTGTAGTGAATCGAACTTATCAAGGAGTTGGATATGGAAACTCGTAGAGGCAGTATCACCATCGGCGTGCTGCTCGTGCTGGTGGGCGGCTGGTTTTTGGCGGCTCAACTGGTGCCCGGCTTAAGCGCCTGGGCGACCACCTTCGCCGAATGGCCGATGTGGATTGTGGGCGTTGGCATCCTGTTCTTCGTGGCCGCCATCGTGGGTGGGGTGTCCGGGCTGGCAGTGCCGGCCTGCATCCTGGCGGGCATCGGCGGCATCCTGTTCTATATGAACCGCACCGGCGAATGGGAAGCCTGGGCCTACGCCTGGACGCTCATCATCGGCTTTGTGGGCGTGGGCGTGTTCTTCGATAATCTCCTGCAGGGGCGGGTGCGCAAGGCGATGAGCGAAGGCTTCAACACGGTGATGACCAGCGTGGTGATGTTCCTCATCTTCAGCACCTTCTTCCGCGAGCTGATTTTCGAACAGCCCTCGCTGCTGGGCCCGTATTGGCCTGCCCTGCTCATCCTGTGGGGCCTGTGGCTCATGGTTCGGCCGATGTTTGGCCGGCGGCGCAGCGTGGCCGTCAGCATGACGATGGACGACGACGAGATCTAAGTCGCCTCACGGATAGTCCAGACCCCAAAGGGTTTATGCCCTTTGGGGTCTTTCTTTTATAATCGGGCAACCTCACCCCAAACCCCTCTCCACAAAATGGAGAGGGGAGTCGAGTGCAGCGAACCGGGGAGAGGTCAAAAGGAGACCCTCGTATGCCCAATAACTTCCCGCAGCCGGAGCGCGTGCTGCTCATCGTGGCTCACCCGGACGACCCGGAATTCGGCGCGGCCGGCACCATCGCCCGCTGGGTGCAGGGCGGCGCGCACGTTACCTTCGTCATCGTGACGGATGGCAGCAAAGGCACCGCCGATAAGGAAATGACGAAGGAAAAACTGGTGGCGATGCGCGAAGCGGAGCAGCGCGCCGCCGCGGCGGTGCTGGGCGTGCAGGAGGTGGTATTCCTCGGCCAGCCGGATGGCGAAATCCAGAATACCTACGCGTTGCGCGAACTCATCGTGCGCCAGATACGGACGCACCGGCCGGATGTGCTCATCACCCATGACCCGACGATGCGCATCTTTCAGAACATGACTCTAAACCACACCGACCACCGCGTGGTGGGCGATACGGTGCTGGATGCGGTCTTCCCGCTGGCGCGTGACCGCATGAACTTCCCGGAGCATGAGGCCGCCGGGCTGGAACCGCACAAGGTGCTGGACATCTTTCTGCAATTCACCGAAAATCCGAACTACTGGGTGGACATCAGCGCGACGATGGACCTGAAAATCAAGGCGCTGTGCGAGCACAAGAGCCAGATTGGCGAGCCGGCCGAACTGGAAGAACGGCTGCGCCAGCGCCACGGCGAGCGCGCCGAGCATGTGTCATTTGAGTATGCCGAGACGTTCCGGCGGGTAAAGTTAGCGGGGTAACGTCATCCGATTGCTCGAAGTGACAAAACAAAAACACCCGATTTCGAGAAACAAGTTTCTTTCGAAATCGGGTGTCTGGTTTGTAACGGGTGTATTTTTTCAGGAGGATGCGCTGGTGTAGTGGCGCAGGCCGTACTTCCAGACGGCGCGCGACACCCACATCAGCACCACCGTGAATCCGGTGGCGATGAGGATGGTCTGCGGCGTTAGCCGACCGGTCAGCGCCTCAGCGGGCACGGTCACGGCGAAGGCCACCGGGATGAGATAGGTCAGGCCCGCCCGCAGCCAGTCCGGATACATGCCCACCGGCCAGCGGCCCGCCTGGTACAGGCTCTGGAACATCTCCATGATTTCCCAGACGCGCACGAACCAGAACGCCAGGGTGGTGAACATCAGGAACACGCAGTAAATCATGATCGCACCCAGGAAGAGGGCGAAGATGAACAGCAGCGCGCTGGACAGCGTGGTCTGGTTGCCGATATCGACCAGCGCCCAGCCCAGCACGATGAAGCCCATCAGGATGTCCACCACCGCCCAGATGGCGAACTGGCGCACGCTGACCATCACCTGCGAATCTTCCGGCTTGGTGAGCGCGTAGTCCAGCGAACCTTCCTGAACGTCTTCCATCAGGCGGCCCATGTTGGGCTGGATGACGGTGCGCATGATGCCGCCCATCAGGATGTGGACGCCCATCACTGCCAGCAGTTCGCCGCTGCTCCAGCCGTGCAGGCTGCTGGTGTAACTGAACACCACCGCCAGCACGGCCAGGCCGGTGCCCAGCGAGATGAGTGATTGCAGTAACTGGATGAAGAAATTGGCGCGGTACTGCATCTCGTTGAGCGTGCTGATTCTGGCAAAGAGCCCGAAGAGTTTGAATGCGCGAATCATGACTCAGCCTCCTACCGCGGTGAAGTGTTTGACGCCGCGCTTCCAGATGATGCCGATGAGCGTGTAGCACAGCACGATCCAGATGAGTTGGATGCCGAAGCCCTGCCAGATTTCCTGGGTGCTAAGGCGGCCGATGAGTACCTCAATCGGGAAGCCGAAGGCCCACTGGAACGGCAGCCAGTCGGCGATGCCCTGCGCCCACTGTGGCATCAGTTCCAGCGGCACCAGGCGGCCGGAGAGCAGCAGTTCGAGGGTGAAGAACAGGTCGAAGATGGCGCTGACGCGGGTGGTCCAGAAGGTGATGAGGCCCAGCAGCCACAGCAGGGCGAAGCGCACCAGAAAACCGAGCATCAGCGCCACCGGGAACGCGGCGGCCTGGCCCCAGGTCGGTTGGATATCCGGGCGGAAGATGAGCCACAGGATGATGCCGGCCGGCAGCCAGTAGATGACATAGGGCACTTTGATGCCGAGGAAGAAGCCCAGGTCGTAGTGGATGGGGTGCACCGGGCGCAGCAGTTCACCGGCCAGGCGCCCATTCTTGATACGCCACTCGAACGACTGCGGCGAGAGCGAGAGGTTGAACTGGCGCACCAGCGTCCAGACGATGTAGTAGGCGGCGAAGGTGGAGGCGGTATAGCCGCCCACCGAGCCGCCCTGTGACTCGGCCACGTTGGTCCACACGATAAGATAAATCAACGGCTCGATAACCAGATGGATGAGGAACATGATGTTCGCCAACTGGTACTGGAACTGACCGATGATGGCCGTCTTGGCGTTGACCAGGTACAGGTCGGCGTAATCGCGGGCACGGGCGAGCATCAGGCCTTCTCCTTTTCGGCTTCTTCCTCTTTGGGCTGTTCGAAGACGTGCTCGATGACTTCCTCAATCGGCGGGTCTTCCACGGTGAGGTCGGTGATGGGCATGTCGGCCAGCATCTTGGCGGTCACGTGCGGCGTCTCGGCCTTGCTCACGCGCAGGGTGACGCGGTTGGGCTCCTGGCTGATGACGGTGCCAAAGGCGGCGAAGTCCGGCGTGTGGCCGTTCATGTCGCTGAAGGTGACAGAGAGCGTCTTCATCGCCGAGAAGCGTTCGACCAGGCCGGAGAGGTCGCCGTCATACAGGATTTTGCCGTGATGGATGACGATGACGCGCTTGCACAGTGCCTGCACGTCGGCCATGTAGTGGCTGGTGAGCAGGACGGTGGCGTTGTGCTTTTCGTTGTACTGCTGGATGAAGCGGCGGATGCGGCGCTGCATGGTGACATCCAGGCCGATGGTCGGTTCGTCCAGGAACAGCACCTGCGGGCGGTGCAACAGGGCGCCCACGGCTTCTACTTTCATGCGCTCGCCGAGGCTGAGGTTGCGCACCGGCTTGTTCACCAGGTCGCCCAGCAGCATCAGTTCAATCAGTTCGTCGCGGGTTTCTTCGTACTGCTTGCGCGGGATGCTGTAAATGGCGCGGTTGAGTTCGAACGAGTCGATGGCCGGGATGTCCCAGTTGAGCTGGCTGCGCTGGCCCATGACCAGGGTGATCTGGCGCAGGAAATCCTTCTGGCGCTTCTCCGGCAGGTAGCCGATGACGTCCAGTTCGCCGCTGGAGGGGTAGAGCAGGCCGGCCAGCATTTTGAGCGTGGTGGTCTTGCCGGCGCCGTTCGGGCCGAGGAAGCCGACGATTTCGCCGGGCTGGATGTCGAACTCAATCGAGTCGACGGCGCGCACTTCCTTGTACTTGCGGTTGAACAGGCTGACGACCGCGGCTTTGAGGCCGGCATCGCGCTCCGGTACTTTGAATATCTTGGTCAGATTTCTGACATGGATGGCGGGTTTCACTTGTTTCTCCTTGTGGGTGTTGCGTATGAGTTCAATTTTTCTGAACCAACATTTCTTTTTATTGAAAATATACTTAAGTTATTTGATAGATTATCCAATTCATTCATGTTTGTCAAGATTTACTTCCAATTTTCTAAGATTCTTTTCAGATTCTCCCCTGCGACCAGCGTTTCGGGAAAACAAAACGCCGCAGGGCGATTGCGCACCTGCGGCGTGGGGAGCCGGAAAGCCGGGCGGACGTTAAGCGGTCCGCGACGGAGGTGCGCAAGTAATCAGGTTCATGGTGTTGTGAATGCCACACATTACGGCGTACCTCCTTTAGTGATGTCGCCGGACGAGTCCGGCGCAGGTACAGGATACACCGCGGACAGGGTGTTTGTCAACGGGGAAAACGGGAAACAAAAAGGCCGCGCATGCGGCGCGGCCTTTGATGGGTGAAATGGGCCCTCAGGGGTAGATTTCTTCGAGGATGGGTTCGTAGGTGCAGATGCAACCGTTGGCCCGCGAGCAGCCTTCGACCGGCAGGGTGGGGGCTTCGCCCTTGGCATACACGCCCTGAATCATCTGGCCGACGGTGCAGTTCTGCGGCGCGGCCACGCGAATGACGGTGACGCGCGGGTTGGCTTCCAGTTTTTTCAGGGTTTCGGCCTGCTGTTGGGTTTTGTAGTCGGCATCGGGCGACATAACGAACTCCGGTCGTGATTGTGCTTTATAGTGCAACTGGGTAATGATAAGCGATTTTCAGGGGGAGGGGAAGGGAATTTCACTCGCTGCTTAGGGCTGCATTTCGGCGCGCACGGCGTGGTACAGGTTCTCGGCTTTCAGTTCGTTGAGGGTCAGGCAAGGGGCCTTCAGGTGGTCGGCCAGGCTTTGCGCCAGCCCCTGGTCAAAGGCGGCGTGCTCCATATTAATCACCACGCTGCGAATCTGGTCATGGGCGATGTGTTCGGCGAGGCGGTGAGCCTCTTCCTGGGGCGGCAGGCCGCCCAGCGCCACGTTGCCGGCGCCATCGGTGAGCAGAATCATCAGCGGCATCACGTCCGGGTGGGCGAGTTGTTCGCGGCGGATGACCTCATGCGCCAGGAACAGACCGGCGGAGAGCGGAGTCTTGCCGCCTACCGGGATGTCGTTGAGGGCGCGCTGGGCCAACTGCACCGAATTGGTGGGCGGCAGGATCAGGTTGGCGCGGTCTTTCTGGAACACCACCAACCCCACACGGTCACGGCGCTGGTAGGCATCCGTCAGCAGCGAGACGATGGCGCCTTTGGTGGCGGCCATGCGCTCGGCGACTGCCATGCTCCACGAAGCATCCACCACGAACATGACCAGGTTGGCGGTGAGGCGCACGCGCACTTTTTCCTGGATGTCGCTGCGCTCGATGGCGAATGCTGTCTGGCGTTCGGCGCGCACGTCGGCGCGTCGAATCTGGTAGGGGGCGGCGGCGCGCAGGGTGGCATCAAAGGCCACATCCGAAGGTTTGCCGCGCGCCGGGCGCGCCTGGATGTAACGGCCGCGCTTGCGCTCGGTGCGGGTGCGCGAACGGCGGCCGCTCTGTTTGCGGCTCAACTTGTCCAGTTTGTTGTCGAGGCGGCGGGGGGTGAAGGTTTCGCCGGAGTGTACGTTCTGGCCGCCATCCCACCAGTAGGCGTTGCCGGAGTCAAAGACATCCTGCGGGCCGGGTTCGGCCGGGGCCTGGTCGGGGCTGCCTTCGGTGATGCGCTTATCTACGCTTTTTTTTTATCGGCGGCTTTTTCTTCGCTGGCGTCGCCGTTGCTTTGTTCGGGTTTGCCTTCGCCTTCATGCTCGCCGGCCAGGTTCTGGATGCGCTCGCTCAATTCTTCGGTGGTGATTTCGGCCTGGTGGAACGGGCCGCGGCGGATGCGGTGCGGCAGGGCCAGTTCGGCGGCCACGGCGATGTCCATATCGGTGATGCGTTTGCGGCCTTCGTAGGCGGCATGGGCGCGGGCGGCCTTGAGGATGACCAGGTCGGCGCGGTGGCCGTCCACATTGAGGGAAGCGGTGAGCGAAGCGATGGCGATGAGGTCGCGGCTGGTGTAGCCTACGAGGTCCACCAGGTCGCGGGCGGTGATGATGCGGTCCGCCAGTTCCTTCTCCTTCGCTTCCCACTCTTTGGCGAATTTTTCGCTGTTGGCTTCAAAGCCCAGGTTGCGCTCCATGATGGCGACGCGGTCGCGCGCATCCCGGATGCCGTGAATTTCCACCGAGAGGGCAAAGCGGTCCAGCAGTTGCGGGCGCAGGTCGCCTTCTTCGGGGTTCATCGTGCCCACTAAGATGAAGCGAGCGGGGTGCGAGAAGGAAATGCCCTCGCGTTCCACGATGTTCACGCCCATGGCGGCCGAGTCCAGCAGCACGTCCACCACGTGGTCATCCAGCAGGTTGACCTCGTCAATGTACAGGATGCCGCGGTTGGCGGCTGCCAGCACGCCGGGTTCAAAATTACGCTCGCCTTTCTTGATGGCGGCTTCGATGTCCAGGGTGCCGACCACGCGGTCTTCCGTGGCCGAGATGGGCAGGTCAATGAACGGAATCTTGCGGGCGGAGGTCTCGAGGTCGCCGCCCTTGGTCTTAAGGTCTTTGGCCCAGTCGGACCAGCTATCCGGCACGGCCGGGTCATCGTTGAAGGGGGAGTGGGTGAAGACCTGGATTTCCGGGAGCAGGGCGGCCATGGCGCGCGCCGAGGTGGACTTGGCGGTGCCGCGCTCGCCGCGGATGAGCACGCCGCCGATGCGCGGGTCTACGGCGTTCAGAACCAGGGCACGCTTCATGCGTTCCTGGCCCACGATGGCGGTAAAGGGATAAATCGCGCGTCTCATTCGGTCGGGTCACTCCTGAATCAGTGTAACTTTTCAAGTTTATCACAACTGACCTTTTCAACTGCCGCGCGGCGCGCATCCCTCATGGCGATTTAATCCGCAAATTGGCTGCCGAATCAGCCAGTTCGGCCTGAATTCCTCCGGATTTTGCTCCCCCAGATTCGCCCTCCAGCGGTTGTCAAGGTCATTTTTACCCTTTATAATTGCGCCCGTATCTCAACCGACTGGAGCGACCCTATATATGAGTCAAGAAGATGCCCGCAAAGGGCAGCCGCAAAACCGTGAGGAGGCGGACCTGAACGAAGATAATATGACGATGGAACAACTGTTGGCGCAGGGGGACCTGACGCTGGATCAGCCGAAATCCGGTGAAATCCGCAAAGGCATGATTGCCAGCACAGCCAACGACGAAATTCTCGTTAGCATTGGCGCGAAATCTGAGGGCGTGATTCCTTCACGCGAACTCAGCCAGCTGAGCGCCGAAGAACGCGCCAAACTCCAGGTCGGCACAGAGATCCTTGTTTATGTCGTCAGCCCGGAAAGCCGCCAGGGTACTCTGATGCTTTCCTTTACTCGCGCCATGGAAGAAGATGACTGGCTCCAGGCCGAGGAATTGATGAAGAAGAAGACCACCATTGAAAGCACCATTGAGGGCTTCAACAAGGGTGGCCTGATAGTCAATGTGCAGCGCCTGCGCGGGTTCGTGCCGGCCTCGCAGATTGGCAACGCCCGCCGCATGTCGTACCAGGGCGATACCCCCGAACAACGCTGGAGCAAGATGGTCGGCGAACCGATCGTGGTGCGCATTATCGAAGTGGACCGCGAACGCCGCCGCCTCATCATCTCCGAGAAAGCCGCTTCTTCCGAGAGCCGCGAGGCGCTCAAGGAGCGTTTGCTGGATGAATTGGAAATTGGCGAAGTGCGCACCGGCCGGGTAACCAGCCTGGCGACCTTCGGCGCTTTTGTGAATATCAACGGGGCCGACGGCCTCGTGCACCTCTCCGAAATTTCTTGGGAGCACATTAACCACCCCAGCGAGACGCTGGAAGTGGGCCAGGAAGTGAAGGTCAAGATCATCAGCCTGGACAAGGAACGCAAGCGCATCGGCCTGTCCCTGCGCCAGTTGGAGAACGACCCGTGGGACCGCCACGTGGAAGCCTACCAGGTGGGGCAGTTGATTGAGGGCACCATCACACGCCTGACCAAGTTCGGGGCTTTCGCCCGCATTGACGAGAACCTGGAAGGCTTGATTCACGTTTCCGAACTGGCGGACCGCCGCGTGGAGCACCCGAAGGAAGTGGTGCACGAAGGCGATGTCATCACCCTGCGTATCATCAAGATTGATACCGAGAACCGCCGCATTGGGTTGAGCCTGCGCAAGGTGGAGTCGCTGGAATACAGCGACACCGACTGGGCGATGGTGCTGGCCGAGATGGACAGCGAAGGCGATGACAGCGAGGCGGATGACGCGCCGGCTGCAGACTCTGCTGCCGAAAGCGAAATGGCAACGGACATGCAAGCGGCTATCAAAGACGCGGTGGATGAGGGCATGCCCCCGGCCGCGGCCGAAGAACGGCTGGTGGAAGCGGAACCGGAAGCCGGCGAGAGCGACGAGAAACCCGCCGAGTAGTTCCTGACCTATTGTATTACCAGAAGCGCACCCACCGGTGCGCTTCTTTTTGTTGGGCCCTGCTTCAATCGCGCGGGCAATGGCCCAAAAGGCCTATCTAAGAGTTTTGTAAATCATTCTGTTTTCAGAGGTTGACAAGTCAAGTTCTGGTAGAATCGTTTCAGATTGGCCCGTAGCGCGTGATGAATTACGGACTGTGAACTGATGAACGGTTGTTTGCCCCAGGAGGCCTGAGTTGTCTGGCATGGAGCGTCTCACCCAGCGGGCTCGAAGAGTTTTGAGCCTCGCTCACCAAGAAGCCGAACGGCTGCGTCACAACTATATTGGCACCGAGCATCTGCTGCTGGGCCTGATTCGTGAAGAGGGCGGCGTGGCCGCCCGCGTCCTGCGCGAGCTGGGCCTGGAGGCCCCGCGCGTTGAAGAAATTGTAGAAAAACTCACCCGCCCCGGCCAGTACGAGGGCGGCAAAATCGACCTCTCCCCCGGCACCCAGCAGGTGCTGCAATACGCCTTTGAAGAAGCCCAGGAACTGGGCAACTCGTATGTCAGCACCGAGCACCTGTTGCTCGGCCTGGTGCGCTATGGCGATGGCATCGCCCTGAATGTGCTACGCAAGCTGGGCGTCTCGCCGGAGCAAATTCGGCGCCAGACCCGCCGTGTGCTGCAGGAAAGCGGCGCACCCCGCCGTGCCAGCGCCGAACGCCGCCGCGCCCCCAAGCAGGAAAAACGCTCGGCCAAGACCCCGATGATTGACCAGTTGGCCTCGGACCTCACCACCCAGGCCGAAGAAGGCAAGCTGGACCCGGTGATTGGCCGGCAAATGGAAATCGAACGCGTCATTCAGATTCTGGCGCGACGCAACAAGAACAACCCGGCGCTGATTGGTGAGCCCGGCGTGGGCAAGACCGCCATCGTCGAAGGGCTCTCCCAGCGCATTGTGGACGGCGACGTCCCCGCGCCGCTGCTGGGCAAACGCGTCCTGCAATTGGACGTGGGTTCGCTGGTCGCCGGGACGATGTACCGCGGCCAGTTCGAAGAACGGCTTAAGAAAGTCATTGACGAACTGAAAGCCAGCGGCGCGATCCTGTTCATTGACGAAGTACACATGCTGGTGGGGGCCGGTGCGGCCGGTTCCTCGGTGGACGCCGCCAACATCCTCAAGCCGGCGCTCTCGCGCGGCGAGTTGCAGGTGATTGGCGCCACCACCCTCGACGAGTATCGCAAGCACATCGAAAGCGACTCGGCGCTGGAACGGCGCTTCCAGCCCATCCTGGTGGAAGAGCCGACTGTTGAAGAGACAATTGACATCCTGCGCGGTGTGCGCGGGGCGTATGAAGAGCACCATCGCCTGAACATCAGCGATGAGGCGCTGGAAGCCGCGGCGCGGCTTTCCGCCCGCTACGTCACCGAGCGCTTCCTGCCTGACAAGGCGATTGACCTGATTGACGAAAGCGCCTCGCGTGTGCGTATGTACAAAAGCCCGGCCGCCAAGCAGGCCAAGGAAGTAACCACCCAACTGAAGGAAGTGCGCGACCAACTGCGCCTGGCCGAAGACAACAGCGAAGAAGAAGCCGCCATGACCGGCCTGCAGGAAAAGGAAGAAACCCTGGAGGCTGAACTGGAGCGCCTGCGCACCAGCTGGGACCGCGAGAACAGCCCGGTGGTGGGGGTGGAAGACATCGCCGAGCTCATTGCCATGTGGACCGGCGTGCCGGTGATGCAGATTGCCCAGGAAGAATCCGAGCGCCTGCTGCACATGGAAGAAGAAATGAAGAAGGCCATCGTGGGGCAGGAAGAGGCCATCGAGTTTATTTCCAAGGCCGTGCGGCGTGCCCGCGCCGGCCTGAAGGACCCCAAGCGGCCCATTGGCTCGTTCATCTTCCTTGGGCCCACCGGCGTGGGCAAGACCGAACTGACCAAAGCGCTGGCGAAGTTCATGTTCGGCAGCGAGGAAGCCCTCATCCAGCTGGACATGTCCGAGTTCATGGAGCGCCACAGCGTGAGCCGCCTGGTGGGCGCGCCTCCCGGCTACGTGGGCTATGAAGAAGCCGGCCAACTGACCGAAGCGCTGCGCCGCCGCCCGTACTCGATTGTGGTGTTTGACGAAATCGAGAAGGCGCACCCCGAAGCGCACAACATGCTGCTGCAAATCATGGAAGAGGGTCACCTCTCGGATGCCAAGGGGCGCAAGGTGGATTTCCGCAACGCCATCATCATCATGACCACCAACATCGGCGCCGACATGATCATGCGCAACACCAGCCTGGGCTTCAACCTGCCCACGGACGGCGAGCAGGAGGAGAAACTCTCCTACCGCGACATGCGCAAGAAACTGACCGACTCGCTGCGGCGCGTGTTCCGTCCCGAATTCATCAACCGCGTGGACTCGATTATCGTGTTCCGCGCCCTGAACAAAGACGACATCCTCAAGATCGTAAAAATCGAACTGGAGAAGGTCACCCAGCGCCTGAAGGATGCCCTCGTCACCCTCGAACCCACGGATGCGGCGATTGAGTTAATCGCTGAACTGGGCTACGATCGCGAGTTTGGCGCCCGGCCGTTGAAGCGTGTGATTCAGCAGAAGATCGAAGACCGCCTTTCGGACGGCCTGCTTTCCGGCGATTTCGAGGAAGGCGATACGGTCATCGTGGACCAGGAAATGGGCGAGGACCAGCCGGAAATTACGCTGACGCGCAAGAAGGTGAAGAAGACCCGCAAGAAGAAAGACGAGCCGGAAGCCGCCCCCGCGGCGTAAGGCAAGAACGATGGATAACGAACCTCCTGCATTATTCATGCGGGAGGTTTTTCGTCTGCGCGCCACGGTGGGGGGTGTAGGGGTCGAGCTTAGCTCGACCCCTACACGGTGACTTTGTTTCTCTTTTTCCTGCGTGCGTGATGGTAAGAGAGTCTGGGTCGGGATGATTCGCTTGGCCGAGCGCAGCTTCGCAGCGTCGGCTTGCTCAGCATGACAAGAATAAATTCTCCTGTATAATACTCGAACAAATGAGCAGTAAATACCGGAGTTGAATTATGGCCAAAACCCGCACCCTCTACGTATGCCAGAACTGCGGCAAGACCTCGCCGCGCGACATGGGCAAATGCACCGCCTGCGGTGAGTACAACACCTTTGTGGAAGAAGTCATCGCCCCGGCGGCCAAAGCTGCCGGCCGCGGCCTCACCAGCCGCAGCACCCCCCGCAAACTGAACGACATCGAAGGCGACGCCGAAGAGCGCTTGCCGGTCTCCATCGGCGAGTTCGCCCGCGTGCTGGGCGGCGGCATTGTGCCCGGCTCCATCGTCCTCATCGGCGGAGACCCCGGCATCGGCAAGTCCACCCTGCTGTTGCAGATGGCGATGGAAATGGCGCGCGATTACACCGTGCTGTATGTGAGCGGCGAAGAGTCCGAGCACCAGATTAAGATGCGGGCGGTGCGCCTGATGCGCCTTCAGGAACGCCCGGAAACCGACCTGCCCGAAAAACTGCTACTGGTCACCGAAACCAATCTCGAAATCATCCTCGAACATGTGCAGGCCACCGCGCCCGCCATCCTCATTGTCGACTCCATCCAGACCACCTACACCAGCGAAGTCGAGTCCAGCGCCGGGTCGGTGACGCAGGTGCGCGAGTGTTCCTCGCGCCTGCGCGAACTGGCGAAGAACAACGGTGTGTCGGTGTTCCTCATCGGCCATGTCACCAAGGAAGGTACGATTGCCGGGCCGCGCGTGCTGGAGCACATCGTGGATACCGTGCTGTATCTGGAAGGCGACCGCTTCGGCGCGTATCGCCTGCTGCGCTCGGTGAAGAACCGCTTCGGCCCCACCAGCGAGGTGGGTGTATTCGAGATGATGGAAAAGGGCATGGTGGAAGTGACCAACCCCTCGGAGGCGTTCCTGGCCGAGCGCATGGTGAACGCCCCCGGCTCGGCCATCGCCGTCACCATGGAAGGCACGCGCCCGCTGCTGGTGGAAGTGCAGGGGCTAACCAGCGCCACGCAGTTCGGCAACGCCCGCCGCACCGCCAACGGCGTGGACTTCAACCGCCTGCTGCTGACCACCGCGGTGCTGACGCGGCGCATCGGCCTGCGGCTGGGCGAGCAGGATGTGTTCGTCAACGTCATCGGCGGGCTGAAAATCGGCGAACCGGCCGCCGACCTGGCGGTGGCCGCCGCCATCGCCTCCTCGATGCAGGACCAGCCGGTGAAAGCCGACACGGTGCTGATTGGCGAGGTGGGTTTATCCGGCGAACTGCGCCAAGTGAGCCAGATGCCGGCACGCCTGCGCGAAGCGGCCAAGCTGGGTTTCAAGCGCGCCATCGTGCCCAAGCGCATCCGCAAGGGCGAGGCCTGGCCGGACGGCATCGAGGTCGTCGAAGTGCGCACCCTGCGGGCGGCGCTGGAAGCGGGGATGGTGGAGGGGAAGTAGGTGGGATGGACTACTGACCAAAGAGCCCTGCACTCTCATTCCAAAGTGCAGAAGTTTCCCGCATTCGTCTCAGAATTTGCGCGCCATATCTAAGGACTTCTGATGGCTCATGTGCATGAGAAGTATCAGGTCTTCTTTGTCAGGGATTCTTAGTTGTTGCGATCCGATGGCGACTATCTTGCTGCGCCGAACCAAATCTTCCAGAACAGGAACTTCTCCAATCTTGATATCCAGATCGGTGTCTGTTTCTGTGTGACGCAGCAACAACAGTCTGTTTATTCCAGCATACTTATGGGGATCATCCATTCGAACCTGAAAACCCTCTTCGTTCGAGTCGCGAATTAGTTTGTCAAGCTCATCGATTGAAATCGTGATGAGGGCATCCATGGTTGCAGAGAATTGTGCGCTGCTGCGGCTCAATAAATTTATTGCGATGGCACCGATAATGACGGCCCTTCCGGGGTAGCGATCTACCAACGACTGCAAAGACGTCATCGCTCCAACCGCTGGGAGGTACTCTAGCATATCCGTCATCATGAATTCCCGTCTTCCGGCTTCAACTCCCCCCCATCTCTTGTGTCGCGCCACAAACGCCTAGCGTCTTCCTTGCGAACGAGTTGATTATATCATCCGGCTTTCACCGTTCGTTTCCTTGACTGCACCCACAGATAATTCCCTAGCCATCTTTCAACCGCTTGGTCAGTTGCAGAGACAGGTCATCATTCAATAGCACTGGGTCTCCGCTCTTTGTGAATCGCCCTTGATAAAAGGCGCCGCGCCCATCTGGCACATAACCGCGCTTCGCATACAACACCTGGGCGGCGCCATAATCCACGTGCAAACACACCCCGATGCCTGCTATCGGAGAACGAGCCGCGATACGCCTTTCGGCCTCATCCATCAGCGCCGTCCCGATCTTCATCCGGCGGAACTTAATCAACACATTGAAATCAACGATCTCGGGGATGCCCGCCTGCTCAAACGGCGGATACTCCGACCGCCAGACGATTGTGAGATAACCGGCGAACTGCCCCTCGACGTCAGCCACCAGGATGACGCGTTTGCCGTCAAGGCTTTCCCGCCAATAGTCCGAATACTGGCGCGCCGGTTTTTTCCATCCCTGGGCCGCAAAGGCGTTGTGGATGGGAAGCGCGTCCTCCTCCCGCAACTCTCGAATCGAGATTTTCTTGTTCATTGTGGGGACACACCCATCACCCGAACTGGCAACAGCAAATTATAGCATCCGGCTTTGCGGCCCATTTCCTTGACAGCACCCGCATAACTGACGACAAACAGGCGCGGACTCAGTCATGGCATCCTGCCCCTTTCCCAATCGTAAGTTTTCCGACCCCTCTTATCCACTATAATGAACGGGGGAAATGCCGTCTCCCACTGCACTCCCCGTGTTTTGATGAACCCTCCTAACCCGCCCATCTCTCACAAACCCGGTTCGCGCGCTCCAGCGCGTGGCCGCCTTTGGGCTCGCCTCATCGCTCCTGCGCCGGATATCACCGAGGCTGACGAGCGTCGCCAGGCCACCCTGCTCACCGCTTTCCTGCTCGGTACCATCATCATCGCTTTCCTGATGGAAGCCATAACCGTGGCCTTCTCAGACTGGCAGGAATACAGCGGCTGGCGCGTCACCCTCGGCGTCATCGTCATCCTGGCCCTCCTCTACCGCCTCAGTCGCACCCGCCACACCCGCACCGCCGCCCTGCTCTCCGTCCTGCTGATCTCTGCCGCCGTGTTTGCCGCCGGCATCGTGGAGCCACGCGGCATCCTCGGCGGCCTGCTGAGTTTCATCATTCTGCCCCTCTGGTTAGGCAGCCTGTACCTCACCCTGCCGCAACTGCTGGCCCTGGTGGCGCTGAATATGATCGTAATGCTGGCGCTCCCGTTGTTCGTGCCGGTCGTCTCTCTTGAGGACATCCTCATCGGCCCGGTCTCGTTTTTGCTGGGCACATCCATCCTGTTGGTGGTAATCACCCTCCACCGTGACCGGCTGGAAGAAGACCGCCGGTCGCAATTGGTGGAAAAAGAAGTCGCCAGCCAGCGCGAAGCCGCCCGCGCCCGTGCCCTGCTGCGGGTGTCGGAACGGCTTAACGCGCAGATGGGATTTGAGGGGCTTTTTGAAGTGATTTGCGATGAAATTGTACTGGCGCTCAATACGCCTGCCGCCACGCTGGCGCTTTACGACCCAAAGACCGACCGGCTGGCGACCGTTGCTTTGAAAGGTTTGCCGCCTGAGGCCCGTGCTCGCATTCCGGAATATCCCCGCGCATTGTACGAGGAGACCATAGGGAGGTTGGGTGAGTCATTTGCAGTCTCTGATATCCCGGAGCGGGTGCGGGGTATTGACCTGCAGCCGTATCGCGAGCTGGCATGCCGTTCCATCGCTGTGGCAACAATCCGTTATAACGGAGAACTCATCGGTTACCTGAATGCCATCACTCGGGTGGAGCGTCGCGAATTTAGTGAGGATGAATTGCTTTTGTTGCGCGGCATTGCGGACCAGGCGGCGCTGGCGATTATCAATACCCGGTTGTACAAAGAGGCGCGCAACCGGCTGGAGAACCTGCAAGCCCTGCGCGCCATTGATGTTGCCATCACAGCCAACCATGAACTGGCAGAGATGCTGGGCATTGCGCTGGCGCAGGTAATCGACCGACTTGCCGTAGATGCCGCCGCCATCCTGGTGTTGAACCCCCGCAATCAGCGGTTGGAGTTTGCGACAAGCCGGGGATTTTCTACGGAGTCCTTGAAACACACCAGCCTGAAGATCGGCGAGGGTATGGCGGGCAAGGCGGCGTTGGAGAAGCGCATTCTGTATGTGCCAAATGTGGCGGAAGACCCGCAATCTCTCACAAAGGCGCCGGTGTTGCAGCGCGAGGGATTTGTGAGTTATTTTGCCGCGCCATTAATTGTGCAGGATCAGGTGAGAGGCGTGTTGGAGATTTTCCACCGGTCGCATCTGGAGCCGCACCAGGAGTGGCTGGATTTCCTGGAAGCTTTGAGTGGACAGATGGCGATTGCGATTGAAAATGCTACGCTTTTTGCCGACCTGGAAAACCGAAATATGGAACTTTCGCAGGCGTATGATTCCACGATAGAAGGGTGGTCGCTGGCGCTGGACCTGCGCGACCGCGAGACGGAAGGCCACACCCAGCGTGTGACGGAACTGACGCTGGCGTTGGCGCGGTCTTTTGGATTGGATGACGCAAGTCTGGTGCAGATGCGGCGGGGGGCGCTGTTGCATGACATCGGTAAGATGGGCATCCCGGATACCATCCTGCATAAGCCCGGGCCGCTGACGGAGGAGGAGTGGGTCGTCATGCGCAGGCACCCGGACCTGGCACATGACATGCTCAGTTCGATTGATTATTTGCGTCCGGCGTTGGAGATTCCGCTGACCCATCATGAAAAGTGGGATGGCAGCGGGTATCCGCGCGGGTTGAAGGGCGAAGAAATTCCACTAAGCGCACGTATTTTTGCCGCAGCGGATGTGTGGGACGCGCTGACCAGTGACCGGCCCTATCGCCGAGCGGTTACGCGCGAGGATGCGCTGAGGTACTTTCGGGAAGAAACGGGGAAGCACTTTGACCCGCAAGTAGTGGCTCATTTTCTGACGCTTATTCAGCAAAGGCTGGATTAGACACGGCTTTGCTGCAGGATAGGCTCTGGTTGGCAGGTGTGCCGGGACCTTGATTCCTTGACCGCACCCGCATAACCGATTACAACCAATGGGGATTTCAGCATGCGCACATCGACTCTCACTCCCCTGCAAAAGCATAACTTTCATCATCTCTACTGGGATGTCTTCTGGTGGGGGGCGCTGGCCGGCAGTACGCTGGCCTTCCTGCCGGTGTTCCTGGCGCGCCTGAACGCCACCTCCTTCGAGGTCGGGCTGCTCACCGCCGGCCCGGCGGTCGTCAGCATCATCATCTCGATGCTCGCCGGTCGGCTGATGCGCGGGCGCGACATCCTGCGCGTCACGCGGGTCACGTCAATATTGCACCGCCTCGGCTACGTGCTGCTTGTGCCGCTGCCGTGGCTGTTAGGCGCGCGCGAACAGGTTTGGGCCGCGCTGGGCCTCACCCTGCTGTTCTCGTTCCCCGGCACCGTCATCTCCATTTCCTTTAATGCCATGTTCGCCGACCTGGTGGCTGCCGAATGGCGGCCTCACGTGGTGGGGCGGCGCAACGCCCTGCTCAGCCTGAGCATGACGTTTGGTACGCTGGGTTGCGGCTGGCTGCTGGACGCGCTGGTGTTCCCGCTCAACTACCAGCTGGTGTTTGCCATCGGCGTGTTCGGCGCGGCGCTCAGTTCCTACCACCTGTGGCGTCTGATGCCGGTGAATGAGGTGCCGCTGCGCCTGGGGAAACCGATGCGGGATTTTGCCCGCCAGGGCTGGGTGATGGTCGGCGATGCGGTGCGCTCACCCACCGGCCTGCGCTACCTGCTGCGCCAGAGCGGCAAAACCATGCTGCCGCTGGAATTGCTGCGCACGCCGTTCGGGCCGTTCATCTTCTCTTACTTCATTTTCTACATGTTCCAGTATGTTTCCGTGCCCATCTTCCCGCTGTATTATGTGCAAACCCTCGACCTGACCGACGGCGTCATCAGCCTCGGCTACGCCGTGTTTCACGTGGCGATGATGGCCAGCTCGATGGCGCTGGGCTGGGTGAACCAGCGGATGAACTCGCACCGCGTGCTCACGGTCAGCGCCCTGCTGTATTGCGTGTACCCATTGTTCATGGGTCTCGCCAACGGGCCGGGGATGGTGATTCTGGCGTCGGTGTTGGGCGGGCTGGTGTGGGGCATCGGCAACGGGCAGATGGTGAGCGTGTTGATGGACCGCACGCCGGAGGATGAGCGCCCGGCGTATATGGCGCTGCACAACCTGATTCTGAATGTGGGTATTCTCGGCGGTTCGTTCATCGGCCCGTTTGTCGGGCTGTTCCTGGGGTTGCGCGGGGCGGTGCTGGCGGGGGCGGCGCTGCGCCTGGCGGCCGGCGTGGTGATGGGCGCGCTGGCGCGCCCGCGCGCCGCGGAGTAAGGCCGGCTAACGCAAGCCGCAAAAAACTCATCAGGAGGAAGGCATGCGGCGTGGCAGACTTGTTCGAATAACATTGTAGGGGTCGGGCTAAGCTCGACCCTACGGATATACGTGGGGAATCTATTGCGCAGACATACTTTCGCCCGTGCAAATCTGTGTTTATCTGTGGATTACCCCAACCGCGCCGCCAGCAACGGCACCCGCATTTCTTCCGGATGCAGGCCGCCATGCCGCCCCACCAGCCAGTCTTCCTTGTCATGCCACCACAGGAAGGCATCGTTGCGCGGCAGCAGCGTCAGGTCGCCGATGCGGGTGAGGATGTCGCCATGGAACGGCGGCGGGCCGAACAGCCCGGCGTGAAGGGCGTTGGCCGATTCCAACACCACGAACTGGCGCGGCCAGGTCTTTTCGATATATTCGCGCACCGCTTCCAACTGCCCGGGGCGCACATACAGGAACGGCAGGCGGTTCTCGCCGGCCCACACCAGCACACGCCGCGCCAGGTTGGGGTGGCTGGTCAGCATGTAGTGCGGGTCGCCGTTAGGCACGGTGATGCCGCCGTGGTCGGCGGCCAGCAGGAACAGCGTGTCCTTGCGGGCCGCGGGGGAAAGCTCGTTGTAGAAAAATCGTTCAAAGGCCTGGGTGAAGTGGGCGAACTCGGCGCGCGGGCGGGCGCTGTCCGGCCCATGGCGATGCGAGAGGCTGTCCACTTCGCTCCAGTACACCCAGGCGTAGAACGGCGCGCCGGGGCGGCTTTCCAGCAGGTCGCGCAGGCTGATGCACAGGTCGCTGGCGGAGCCCACCGGGTGGCGCTCGGCGTGGCGCGAGAGCATGCGCGACAGGTTGGAATGGATGATGGAATAGTGCTGGAATACGAAGGTGGGGATGCCGTGGTCGGCGAGGTGGCCGTCCAGCGTGGGCAGCGTCAGGAATTCCAGCGGTTCGAAACCGGCGTTGGTCAGGTCGCCACCGCTGTGCTTGTAGGAAATCGGGTGGTGGGAGATCATGTTGGCGACCATCGTGTATTGGCGCAGCCACATCTCGTAGCCGGTGACGCCGTGGCGGGCGGGCGGCACGCCGGTCCACAGCGCGGTGAGGGCCGCGCTGGTGGTGCTGGGGGTGATGGATGTCATTGGGGCCAGCAGGCCATCCTGCATCAGCCGCGCCCAGAAGGGGTTGTCCGGCAGCCAGGCCTGAAAACGATGCAGGGCGAGGGAGTCCATCAATAGCAGGATGACGCGCTGCGCCCCGCCGGCCAGGTTTTCCAGGCCGGGCACGGCCAGCGGCGCCGCGCCAAACGGGGCTACGCCCAGCGTGCGGGCGATGGTCGGCGGCAGGTTGAGGATGGAGTTGCCATCATAGGCCGGGGCTTGCAGGTCGTCCGGCAGGGGCAGATCAGGCAGGCGCGTGGCGCGCAGGGCAGGCAGGAGGGAGTCGGTGATGTCAGGCATGGGGTTCCATCAGGAATCGAGTTAGAGGATGAGTCCAACCGCCAGCAGCACGCTGTAGCGCAGGGCCAGCTGGGCCGTCTGCCCCAGCACGGCGTTGAGCGGTGGCCCGGCCAGCCCGTCGCGCAGCGTGCGCAACAGGCCCAGCGCCTGCGGCAGCGCCAGGAAGACCAGCAGCGCCCACGGCGAGGCCTGGCGCTGGGTGACCAGCAGCATCGGCGCGGCAAACGCCAGCGCCAGCATGAAAGCGTACTCGGCTTCGGCAACGCGGCGGCCAAAACGCACGGCGATGTTGGTGCGCCCGCCGGCGCGGTCGGTTTCGAGGTCGCGGATGTTGTTCACCACCAGGATATTGACGATGAGTGCGCCTACCGCTGCGCCTGCCGGCCAGACCGTCGGCGGCAAACTGCCGCTCGCCGCGTAGGTGGTACCGCCCACCGCCACCAATCCGAAGAAGATGAAGACGAACAGGTCGCCCAGCCCGTTGTAGGCCAGCGGGAACGGCCCGGCGGTGTAGGCAAAACCGGCAAGGATGGACAGCAGGCCGATGACCAGCAGCGGCCACCCGCCGACGAAAATCAGGTACACACCTGCCAGCGCCGCCAGTAGGAAGGCGAGAATCGCGCCGGACCACACCGCCCGCGGCGTTAACAGCCCCGCCTGGGTCACGCGCGTCGGGCCGAGACGGGTTTCGTTGTCCGTGCCGCGGGTGAAATCGGCCACATCGTTGACTAAATTAGTGCCGATCTGGATGAAAAGTGCGCCGAGCAGGGCGGCGAGGGCCGCCAGAGGGCGAAAAAAACCATCAGCGAAGGCCAATGCCGCGCCCACCAGCACCGGAGCCATCGCTGCGGGGAGTGTGCGCGGCCGGATTCCCAGCCACCAGCGCTGCGCCGCGCTTAAATTTTCCGGATTCGGTGCTGTCTGCGAGGTCATCGAAGCAGAATTATACCTGCCGCGACGCGCGCGATGCAGCGACATGTTTGCATTTCACGCGCATTTGCGCGCAATGCGAAGCGCAAAGCAAAACGAAGCGAATCATTTGTAAAGTTAACCGTTGATTAATGGGCGCGCTCTTGTCTTTGATTTCTTTAAGGTTCGACCCCCCATAACTGGTACTTGGCCGCCGACTGGCGCGCTTACCCCCCATATATAGCCTGTGGATAACTCCGACCCCCTACGGCTGGACGTAAATCCGCCTCACGACGACCCGAATACTCCACGTGTGTCGCGCGCAGATTTCTTTAAGGTTCGCCTTTCTTAAAGAATTTGATTCTTTTAGGTTGGCGTAGGGTGAACGTATTGCCGATTCAATTTCCATCTGCTACAATCCAGGCCTAGCAATAATCCGTGCAGTGCAGGTCGTTCGGGAAAATGCCCCGAATCATCCGCCGGTAAACGAACACAATCCAGCATCCACCCTTTTCTCCCGACGCGTGAGGCGCGCGACGGTCTGCTTGGTGCTGAATTCTACCGCTGCGCTGCATGCGAAAATCAACGAGGAGCGCGGATATGGAACCCAGGCAAGCGTGGCAGGCCGTCCTTGGTCAGTTACAGATGGAAATGGCGAAGGCCACCTACGATACGTGGGTGCGTGAGACCACTTTTATTTCGTTTGATGACGGAACGTACCTTGTGGGCGTCAAGAACGCCTACGCACGCGACTGGCTGGAAAGCCGCCTCACCAGCACCGTCGTGCGCCACCTCACCGGCATCCTGAATCGCAGTGTGGATGTGCGCTTCAGCGTGATGCAGGACGCGCCCAACGGGCAAGTCAACGGCCACAGCGCCGCAGAAGCCGAACCGCTCACCGAGCCGCTGGTGGATGCGGAGGATGACCCGGCCTCGGTGCATGTCACCAGCGTCACGCTCAACCCGCGTTACTCCTTCGAGAATTTCATTGTGGGCGCCAGCAACCGGCTGGCGCATGCCGCCGCCCAGGCGGTGGCCGAAAGCCCGGCGCGCGCTTACAACCCGCTGTTCCTGTATGGCGGCGTGGGACTCGGCAAGACCCACCTGCTGCACGCCATCGGCAATGCTGCCACCATGAAGGGCTTGCAGGTGCTGTACGTCTCCTCCGAAGAATTCACCAACGACCTCATCAACGCCATCCGCAGCCACAAGACCCAGGCATTCCGCGAACGCTACCGCCGCATGGACGTGCTGTTGATTGACGACATCCAATTCATTGCCGGCAAAGAGTCCACCCAGGAAGAATTCTTCCATACCTTTAACACCCTGCACGGGCAGAACAAGCAAATCGTGATTTCATCCGACCGGCCGCCCAAGGCGATGAACACGCTGGAAGACCGCCTGCGCTCGCGCTTCGAGTGGGGGCTGGCCGCCGACATCCAGCCGCCGGACCTGGAGACGCGCCTCGCCATCCTGCGCGGCAAAGCCGAACGCAGCGGCCGGGACGTGCCGCACGAGATTCTCGAAACCATCGCCCAGCGCATGCAATCCAACATCCGTGAACTGGAAGGCGCGCTCAACCGCATCCTGGCCTATGCCGAATTGCGCGGCACGCCGCTTACCCCGGAACTGGTCGAATCCGCGCTGGCCGACATGCTGCCGCTGCGCAAGGACCTCGATCCTGAGCGCGTGGTGGAAGCCGTGGCCCAGGTGTTTGGCGTGACCGTGGCCGAACTGCGCGAGCGCAACCGGGCGCGCCAGGTGGCGCTGCCCCGCCAGGTGGCGATGTACCTGTTGCGCGAGGAAGCCCAGATCAGCCTGCCCCAGATTGGCCTCGTCCTCGGCGGCCGCGACCACACCACCGTGATGTACGGCTGCGACAAGGTGGCCGACATGATTGAGCAGGATGACCGCCTGCGCCGCCAGGTGGTGGACGTGCGCGACGTCATCTACGGCAAGGCCGTTGCTCAAACCCAACCCAGCTGGTAACCTGCCTCCAACCCATAAGGCAGGTTCTGCGTCCCCGGCCCATCGCCGGGGACGCTTTTCATTTAATGGCGTACAATCAAACCATGCTCCTCCGGCGCGCACTTCTCCTCTCCTTCTTTGTGGTATTTCTTTCGGCCTGTGGCGCGCCAGCCGCCCCCACCGAGGAGCCGCTTGCGACCAGCGAATACAGCTCGCCGGCGGAGACCCAGGCCCCGGCCCCCACCCAGGCGCCTGTCTTCACGCAGGCCAGCGGGCCGTTGGCCACAGCCACTCTTCGCCCACCTCAATCCCTGCCCACCGCCACCCTGCCCCCACCCGCCAGCCGCAATACATCCACGCCCACGGCTGCGTTCCTCATCCTGCCCTCCCCCACCGCTGGCGCTCCGATTGGCACACTCGTCGGCCCCATCTTTAATACGCCCGTTTCGTTACCCACCGTCACCGCCCTCCCGGACAATGGCGGCGGCGGCCCAACGGTCACTCCCGTTCTTATTATCCCCGCCACTGGTGGGGGCAGCGGCGCGGACCCCGTGGCGCTGGTGGAAGACCGCATGGCGGAGATTAACTCCCAACTCACCAGTGGGCGGCTGGCCTATGACCCGCCGGAACGCCTGGCGGTGGGCGAGTCTGTCCTGCTCACGGTGGGTCTCGTGCCCCTGATTGACCAGACCGCTCCGGAAGCGGACGCCACCCTGGCGGTTGAACTCGACGCGCCGGTGGAAGACCTCGAGACCGTAACCATCTCCACCTCGCTGGCGATGGAGGCGGAACTGAGCGGCCCGGAGGACGCCTTCCTCATCCGGCCGGTCCGAGCCAACCCGCGCCAGATTGTGGTGACCGGTGAAGTGACCGAATGGGCCTGGGAAGTCACGGCCCTGCGCCCCGGCACGCACAAGCTCACGCTCACCGTCTCGGTAGTGCTGGATGTGGGCGGCGAGACGGAGACACGCAGCAAGACTTACGAGAGCGACATCAGCGTGGCGGTGGATGCCGGCATCACCGGGCGTTACCTGTTCAGCCGTTACTGGGTGCCGTTGCTGGCGCTGGGGCTGGCGGCGGGTGGTTCCGGCACGTTTTTCACCGTGCGCCAGTTGCGCTTCCGTGACCAGAAGCGCAGCCTGATGGCCGCTCTGGCGGCCGCCCCGCCCACCGCCGGCCAGAAATTCATTTTCATGTCCTACTCGCACCGCGATGAGCGCTTTGCCATCCCGTTGGCGCGCGGCCTGATGGACAAGGGCATCCGTATCTGGATTGACCAGAAGGAAATCATCGCCGGCGAAGACTGGACCGAGCAGTTGAAGGTCGGCCTGAGCGCGACCGAAGCCCTGCTGGTGGTCATCAGCCCGCGCTCGATGGCCTCGCGCTGGGTGATGCAGGAAGTGGCCGCGGCGCAGGCCTCCGGCAAGCCGGTATTTCCGGTGATGTACAAGACCGTGGACCTGCCGGAGAACCTCACCAAGATTCACTTCGTGGACTTCCGCAGCGACTTCCCCACCGCCCTTGAAACGCTGGCGGGCAATCTGGAACAGGCGGGGTTTAAGGGGCAGTAGAGAAAAGGGTATCGCAACCCATTGGACTGGTGAAAGCAGCTTGAAGGTATTCCACGGGCTGCGTATCTCCGTGAAGTGAGGTGCGTATGGGCAACAAACGGTATCTGGTTCTTGTGATTCTGGCGGTCGCGGTCAGTGGCTGCTGGCGGGGTGCGATACCCGTCCAGCCGTTGGAAGCGCCCGCACCGGGCCCGGCCCCAACAGAAGTTCTGCCAACCGCGACCCCTGTGCCGGACATCCTGCCCAACCCGGTGTATTTCCTGAGCGCTGCTTCTGGCAGTTCGCAGGTGTGGCGGCTGGCGCGTGATGGCGTCACGCTTGACCGCCTGACGGACGAACCTGCCCCGGTGGATCGCTTCGCCGTTTCGCCCGTGGATGGCTCGGTCGCCTACCTGACGGCCAACCAGCTGTACCTGGTTCAGCCCGACGTCTCAGGCCGCGCCCTGCTGGTCGATGGTGGGCCTGCAGATGACGCCGCCCCAAACGAAACCCGCATATTATCCCTGGCCTGGTCGCCGGATGGGCGTACACTCGCCTACGGTCACAACGGCATTAACCTGTATAGCTTCGAAGATGGAGTCAGCCAGGTGGTATTGCCCAACATCATCCGCGACGCCGATGGCAACCTCACCATGGGATTCAAGATATTTCAGGTGGTCGGGTGGTCGCCGGATTCCAGCAAACTGCTGTTAACGCTCAGTGCATGGGAAACTTTCACCTACACCATCTGGGACGTTGCCACGCAGGCGCTCATCCCTCTGGTAAGCGAATCGTTGGTGTGCTGTAACCTGTCCTGGTCCCCGGATGGTGGGACGCTCTGGGCTGCCAGTTCGATTTCCGGGATGGTGACCACGGGACTCTGGCGCTACGATGCCACCACCGGCGTTGAGACCGTGCTGATGGCACGCCCGGTCATTGACGGCCTGCGGCTTGCCGCCGACTATGCCGCCTACCCGATGCAAATGGGCGACGCGTTGTACTATCTATGGGCGCCTATGGGCGATACGCTATCCTACCCGGTGCCTTATCTGCTGGTGCGCGCGCCAGTATCCAACGTCAACGAGCGCACGACTCTGCATTCGGATGCCTGGCCAGTGAGCGAACTGCTCTGGGCGGCGGATGGCAGCCTTGGGCTGGGCATCCTTCCCGAAGGGCCGCGACCCGAGGAAGGATACGCGTTTGGCGCACTGGTGCTAATTCCAACCGACGGTTCGCCGGGCATCACGCTGGTTGAGTCCGCCGCCGCGCTGGCCTGGGGACCCTGATGATGGTTACCTGCATCGTGAAGATTTGAAGGGGCTGTTCTCCTCACCCCCGCGTCTTTGCCGCCCACTGACCCCACCGCAGCCACGGGACAACGGACTTTCCCGTATGTTATGATTCCGCCGCCATGCAGGACATAACCAACGAACCCGCCTTCCATGTCGGCAACGTGCCGGTGTATGGCCGCGTGCTGCTTTCGCCGATGGATGGCTACTCCGACCTGCCGTTCCGCGGTCTGTGTCGCCGGCTGGGCTCGGCCATGTCCTACACCGAGTTCGTCTCCTGCATTGATGTGCTCACCGAGCGGCATGACATTTCCCGCAGACTCACCTTCGCCGAATGGGAACGGCCGGTAGTTTTCCAGATTTTCGACGATGACCCGGCGCGCATGCTGGAAGCCGCCCTGCGCCTGCGCGAACTGGAGCCGGACATCATAGACGTCAACATGGGCTGCTCGGCGCGCAACATCACCGCCCGCGGCGCCGGCGCCGGCCTGCTGCAAACGCCAGCCAAGATCGGCGAGATTTTCGCCCTGCTCACCCGCCACCTCGACATCCCCGTCACCGGCAAGATGCGCCTCGGCTGGGATGATGACAGCCGCCACTACCTTGAAACCGCCCGCATCATCCAGGACAACGGCGCGGCACTGCTGGCGGTGCACGGCCGCACCAAAGCCCAGTCCTATGGTGGCGTTGCCGACTGGGACGCCATCGCCGAAATCAAGGCCGTCCTGCGCATCCCCGTCATCGGCAACGGCGACGTCAAAACTGTGGACGACATCCACCGCATGCGCGAACACACCGGCTGTGACGGCGTGATGATCGCCCGCGCCGCCATCGGCAACCCGTGGATCTTCGCCGGGCTGGACCGCGCCGAGGTGAGCCGCGAACGGGCCCGCGCCACCATGCTCGAACACCTGGATTCCATGCTGGCCTTCTACGGCGCGGACGAAGGCCTGGTGCTGTTCCGCAAACACGCCAAGCAGTACATCAGCCCCTACTCGCTGACCAACGACATGCGGACACGCCTGCTCACCGCCGCCACGCCGGACGAATTCTGCGCCCTGCTGGACGACATCCTCGCCCCCGCCCTCCTCCCCGGATAATCATGCGCCGCATCCTGCCCCTTTTCCTGCTCGTGCTGGCCGGGCTTCTGCCCGCCTGCACCCTTGTGTTTTCCGCCAACACCGAAGAACAGGCGCGCGCCGCCGAGACGCTGGCGGCGCAAATTGTGCAGGCCACCCTGGCCGCCAACGCCGCCGCCCAGACCGCCATCATCCCGACTCAAACCCTCACCCCCACGGCCACGCCCACCGCAACGCCCGTCCCACCGACCCTGACGCCAACGCTCACCCCCACCGCCACCCAGGACCCCGCCGACCCGCGCCTCGCCCTCACCGAAGACCCGGACTGGTGGGATACTTTCGCCGACGACTCGTACTGGTACACCTACGAGACCGACACCTCCAGCGCGGTGGTACGCGACGGCCAGTTCGTGATGACGATGTACAAGCCGCTGGGCTACGCCACCTGGACCACCGCCGGGCTGAACATCTACGACTTCTACCTGGAAGTGACCGCCCGCCCCGGCCCTACCTGCTCCGGACAGGACCAGTACGGTGTGATGTTCCGCGCTCCGGACCCCAACCGCGGCTACCAGTTTCTGCTGGCCTGCGATGGCAAGTACCGTCTGCAAATCTGGGAGGACGGCAGCGCCACCTACATTATTAACTGGGCGCCGCATTCCGCCATCGGCATCGGGCCGGGCGCGGTCAACCGCATCGGCGTCAAGGCGGTTGGCAGCACGCTCTCCATTTATGTGAACGGCGTGCTCATCGGCACGTTTGAGGACACCACCTTCCCGGATGGCGGCCGCTTCGGGCTGATGGTGGGCGCGGTGAGCAGTTCCGAGTTCAGCGTTTCCTATGATGATATGGCCTACTGGGCGCTGCCTTAACGCCTACGCACGTTCCCCCCACATGGTGGATTTCAATAATTTGCAGCACAGTTACAGTAGAAGGGAGCGACTTTACGCGCAGCAGAGGAAGAAGAAAATATGAACTCTCGACAATTTAGGATCCTGATTATGGTGGCGCTGGCAGGTTTGCTGGTCCTCACCTGCGGCATCATCGCATTCCTGAGTTTACCCGCCGACCCGGACGACCCGAACACGTTCAGCGCGCTGGATACCCAGGTGGCGCAGACCGTGGAAGCCGCCCGCGCCCAGAACACCGCCACCGCCGCGGTGGTGGCATCGCCAACCTCAACGGTTGCGTTAGCAACATCCACCGCCGGCCCCAGCCCCACGCCCAGCGAAACGCCAATGCCATCGCCTACTGCCACCGCCACGCTGGCCAGCGAAGACCCGCGCGTCCTGCTCGGTGAGCCGGATTGGCGCGACGCGTTCAACAATGGCGCCAACTGGACTCTGGACAATGGCAGCGTGCTGCGCACCGACGTGCAGGACGGTTACTTCCTGCTGACGATGAAACCCATCAACAACGGAACCTGGTGGGTGATCTCGTGGCCGGAAATCAAAGACTTTTATCTTGAAGCCACCGCCATCACGCCTTCCGAATGCGTTGACGAAGACCGTTACGGGTTGTTCTTCCGCTCCCCGGATGAAAACCGCGGGTTCTTTCTAAGCTTTTCCTGCAATGGGCAGTTCCGCCTGGCGAAATCCACCGGTTCCACCACCGACACCGACATCCTGATTGACTGGACGGAAAGTTCAGCCATCTTCGCCGGGCCGAACCAGACCAACCGCATCGGCGTGCGCGCCGTGGGCAACACGATTAAACTGTATGCCAATGGCATTCTGCTGGCCGAATACACCGACGGCGACTACAAAGACGCCAACCGTTTCGGTTTCAACATCGGCGCCGACAAGACCGAAAACTTCACCGTCAAGTTTGATGAAATCGCCTATTGGATCATTGAGTAGCCAGAAACAGCGAACGAATTTCGGAGAAAACTAACAAAACCTCCAAACTCTGCGCAAACTTGTATTGCCGGAGTGGACGGAGTAGGGGAAAATCATCCCAGTTGTTCCTTCTCTTTCCCACAATCTCTCCCGTTCTGCGGGAGAGGATTGTTTAAGGAACTTGAGCATTTTCCTCTAAAATCTACAAAAACCTATATTGATTGCACCTGCTAACGGGGGTAGATTTAGACCCTGGCAATCCTGCTATTGGTTTGAATGGAGACCGGATGTTCCTGAAACGCCTGCAACTGGGACTGATTCATGTCGCAGTGGCCATGACCCTGCTTCCTATAAATAGCACCCTGAACCGGGTGATGATTAACGAACTGGCGCTCTCGGCGGGGCTGGTGGGACTGCTGGCCTCCCTGCCGTATCTGTTCTCGCCGCTGCAGGTGGCCATCGGTTCGTTCTCGGACCGCAACCCCATCTTCGGACGGCGGCGCTCGCCCTACATCCTGCTCGGGCTGGTGCTGTGCACGCTGGGCGTGGTGGTCGCGCCGCAGGTGGCGTTCCTGATGGCGGACCAGCCGGGGCTGGGCCTGCTGGCGGCGGCGCTGGCGTTTGGCGCATGGGGCATGGGCTACAACCTCGCCACGGTGTCCTACTTCTCGCTGGCCACCGAGCTCTCCGGCGAGCAGGCGCGTTCGCGCACCATCGCCACCATGTTCATCATGATGATCGTCAGCATCATCTTCACGTCTTACGGGTTGAGCCGCCTGCTCGACCCGTATTCGCCGCAGGTGTTGCAGAGCGCCTTCTGGATGGTGGCGGCGGTGGCGCTGGGGCTGGGGCTGCTGGGGCTACTGGGGCTGGAGCCGCGCCATGACGGAGCGTCATCTCCCGCCAGCGAGAATTACACGCTGCGCCAGATGACGCAGACGCTCGCCGGAAACCCGCAGGTGCGAAGGTTCTTCATCTATCTCATCCTGTTGTTCGTCGCCATTCTCGGGCAGGACATCCTGCTCGAACCCTATGCCGCGAACGCCTTCGGGTTAACCGTGGACCAGACCACGCGCATCAACACCTATTGGGGCACCTTCTTCCTGATTTCGATGGCGCTGGGCGCCGCGCTGGAAAAGCGGGTGAACAAACTGACCCAGGCGCGGCTGGGCGCATGGCTCGGTATGTTGTCCTTTGCTCTCATCATTATTTCCGGGCTGGTCATCAGTGCCGGAATGTTTTACGGCGGCGTGGTGCTGCTGGGCGTCGCCACCGGTTTTTCCACGGTGTCTAACCTGTCATTGATGCTGGATATGACCGCGCCGGGGCAGATTGGCCTGTACATCGGCGCGTGGGGCATGGCCAACGCCTTCGCCCGGTTGTGCGGCAACGTGCTGGCCGGCGTGGGGCGCGACCTCGGCCATTTCATCACCGGCAACCCGGCGGCGGGCTACATGGCCGTTTTCAGCGTTGAACTGGTCTTGCTGGCGGTATCGCTCTACTTGCTGGGGCGCATTGATGTGGGCGTGTTCCGCCACCGCAATGCCGACGGCATGACGGCGCTGGAACGCGCCGCGCTGGCGGGCGATGCGGGGTAAACTCCTCGCGGGAGCTATACATGCCAAGTGAATGGTTGAGCCTGAGCAACGTTGCTGAATTGCTGGGAGTGCATCCCAGCACGGTGCGCAATTGGGCCGACCAGCAGCGCCTGCCGGTGCACCGCACCCAGGGCGGGCATCGCCGCTTCCGGCGCGCCGAAGTGGAACTGTGGATGAAGTCCCAGCAGGCTGAAACCCGCGAGAAGGCTACGGTGATGGCGCAAAGCGCGCTGGGCTACGCCCGCATGCAAATCAGCGAGGCGCACCTGGAAGCCCAGCCCTGGTACCGTAAACTGGATGACACCGCGCGTTCGGCGTACCGGCGCAGCGGCCGCGACCTGATGCAGGGCCTGATGCGCTTCCAAACAATGGAAGGAACAGAGGCCGTACGGGAAGCGCACGGCATTGGCGTGGACTACGCCAACATCGGGCGGCGCTCCGGCCTCACTCTTCTGGAAGCCAGCCAGGCGTTCCTGTTCTTCCGCACCGTTTTGCAGAATTCCACCTTCCATGTGTATGAAGCCGCCGGCGTGAATGCGCCGCTGGCCTGGGGCGAAATGCTGCGCAAAATCAACGAATACACGGACCACATCCTGCTGGCTTTGCTGGAAACCTACGAATCCTTTCGACCTGGAGACTCAAAATGAACTATGTCACTGCATTGGCGGCTATTGTCGCGTTGCTTTTTGCCGGCTCGGTGTTTGACCGTTACCGTGTTCGGGGCGGCGCGCACCTGGCGTTGTGGGCCTTCGGCGCGTTGTTGTTCGGCGTGGGCGTGCTGGCCGAATCGCTGTTGAGTGTGGGCTATGTGCCTGTCGCGCTCAAGGCCTGGTACCTGACCGGCGCGATGCTGACCGCGCCCTGGCTGGGGCAGGGCACGGTGGCGCTGCTGGTGAAACGCAGGAACGTGGCCCCCACTCTCACCGCGATTCTGCTGGTGGTCAGCCTGCTGTGCTTCGAATTGGTGCGGCGAGCGGCCGTGCTGGATGCGCCGTTTGACCCCGGCCTGCCGGTGGCGGAGCAGTATCGCTCCCTGCTGGACCGCAATGGCCTGATGGTGTTCTTCACCATCGTGCTGAACATTTATGGCACGCTGGCGCTGGTGGGCGGCGCGTTGTATTCGGTGTTCATCTTCTGGCGCAAGCGCGTGATGCGTAACCGCATGCTGGGCAACATCTTCATCGCCCTGGGCGGGATGCTGCCGGCCAGCGGGGGTAGTGGCATCCTGGTGGGCGCGTTCGACTGGCATTCGTGGAGCCTGCTGCTGGGGGTGGTGGCGCTGTACATCGGCTACGTATGGGCGACAACGCCGGACGCGGACGAGGGGTAGGGCGAAAGCAAGAGTATTCCTTACGTAAGGGCGCAAAGAAAATCTGCAGGGGCACGGCCGAAGTTGCGAAGCAACTCACGTGCCCCTGCTTCGTTGTTTGATACAATTGACCTGCAAAATTCCACCGGAAGAGAGATGCAATGGCCACGAAGATTGTGATGCCCGAGATGGGCGAAGGTGTCATAGAAGCCACTGTGATTCGCTGGCTGGTGAACGAGGGGGATGTGGTCGAGCAATACCAGCCGCTGGTTGAAGTCAATACCGACAAAGTCGATTCCGAAGTGCCGAGCGCCGCGGCCGGCACTGTGTTGAAGATTCTGGCCGCGCCGGACCAGGTGGTGCCGGTACACGCCGTGCTGTGCTGGGTGGGCCAGCCTGGCGAGTCCGTGCCCGCCGATGGCGGCGGCGATGCCGCCCCGGCCAGCGCGCCGCCCCCAAAGGTTGAAAAGCCCGCCCCCGCGCCGCAACCCGCGCCGACCCCGGTGATGAACGCCGCGATGCCCGCGGCACACGGCCCGTCCGGGAATGGCGGTTCCGGCGGCGGGTTCGCCTCGCCGCTGGTGGCGCGCATGGCCGCCCAGATGAAAGTGGACCTGACGAAAGTGCCGGCGTCCGGCATGGGCGGGCGAATCACCAAAGAGGATTTGCAGAACTACATTCGCGGCGGCGCGGCCCCCGCAATGACGTCCACTCCGCCAGCCCCGGCGAAGGGCGCACGGGCGTCCTTCATTTCACCGGCGGTGGCGCGGCTGGCTGGCGAGCACGCCCTCGACCTGGCGCGCATCACCGGCACCGGCCTGGAGGGCCGTATCACCAAGAAAGACATCGAACGCGTGGTGGCTTCCGGCGGCGTTGACCCGCTGGGCGCGCCGGCCGCGGCCCCGGTTTCCGTATCACCCAGCGCACCGGCCGTCCTACCGGCCAGCCCGGCAGCCGGGCAACCGGTCCCCGGCACGGTGATGAAACTGGACACGATGCGCAAGTCCATCGCCAAACACATGGTGGAGAGCAAGCACACCTCGCCGCACGTCACCACCATCATGGAAGCCGACCTCACCGCCATTTCCAAACACCGCGCGCAGAACAAGGAACTTTTCGCCCGCGACGGCGCCAACCTTACCTTTACGGTGTATTTCGTCTCGGCGGTGGTGGCGGCGCTGAAGGCCTATCCCATCCTCAATTCGTCGTGGACGGAAGAGGGTATTGCCATTCACAAGGACATCAACATCGGCATGGCCGCGGCGCTGGAAGGCGGCGGGCTGATTGTGCCGGTCATCAAGCAGGCGGATGGCCTCTCGCTGCTGGGCATAGCCCGCGCGGTGAATGACCTGGCCGAGCGCGCCCGCGCCAAAAAGCTCAACCCGGACGAAGTGCGTGGCGGCACCTTCACCATCACCAACCACGGCACCAGCGGCTCGCTGTTTGCCACGCCAATCATCAACCAGCCGCAGTGCGGCATCCTCGGCGTGGGGATGATTCAGAAGCGCGCCGTGGTGATTAACGACGCCATCGCCATCCGGCCGATGGCGTATATGGGCCTGACCTTCGACCACCGCATGCTGGATGGCGCGGTGGCCGACTACTTCCTCGGCACGGTGAAGAAGACGCTGGAGGAGTGGAAGTAGAGAATCGGTAATTCGTAAATAGTCATTGGTTATTCGAATGGTGGGCCTCCCTTGTATTAGGGTTTCTACAGTGCATACCAATTACAGGTTACCAATTGCCGCAATCAGAACTTGACCGTTGGCAAGTCATCCAAATAAAGAGGAACTCATGACCAACTATGATGTCATCGTAATCGGGGCGGGGCCGGGCGGGTATGTGGCCGCCATCAAGGCCGCCCAACTGGGGCAGAAGACCGCCATTGTGGAAAAAGAATTCATGGGCGGCGTGTGCCTGAACATCGGCTGTATCCCCTCCAAGAGCCTGTTGAAGAACGCCGAGATCGCCCACACGCTGCGCGAGCGCGGCAAGGAATTCGGTTTCTCGTTCGACAACCTCAAGCTGGATTACGGCGTGGCGGTCAAACGCTCGCGCCAGAACTCCGACCGGCTGGTGAAGGGCGTGGGTTTCCTGATGCGCAAGAACAGCGTTGACGTGCACATGGGCACCGCCAGACTCACCGCCAAAGACACCGTGCAGGTGACGGATGCCGAAGGCAAGACCAGTGAGTTGAAAGGCAAGAACATCATCATCGCCACCGGCGCCAGTGCGTTCAAGATTCCCGGCATTGAGGTGGACGGCAAACACGTGCTGACCTACCGGGAAGCGATTTTGCAGGAGATGCTACCCAAGTCCGCCGTCATCATCGGCGCCGGCGCGATTGGTGTGGAGTTCGCCACCATTTGGAGCGGTTACGGCGTGCCGGTCACGCTGGTGGAAATGCTCGACCGCGTCGTCCCCAACGAAGACCCGGACGTGAGCAAGGAACTGGCCAAGGTGTTCCAGAAGAGCGGCATCACCATGATTACCGGCGGCAAAGTGACCGGCGTGGAAAAGGCCAAGGGCGGCGTGAAGGTGACGGTGGAATCCAAGGATGGCACGCAGACCCTCGAGACTGACCAGGTGCTGATGGCCGCTTCGTTCACGCCCAACAGCAAGGGTCTGGGGCTGGAAGAGGTGGGCGTGAAGTTAAGCGAGCGCGGGTTCATTGAAATTGACGAACGCATGGCGACCAACGTGCCGGGCATCTGGGCCATCGGCGATGTGACCGGCAAGTTGATGCTGGCGCATGTCGGCATGGCGATGGGCGTGGTGTGCGCCGAGCACATCGCTGGCCACGAGACAGTGACCCTGAATTACAAGATGATGCCGCGTGCCACCTACAGCCACCCGCAAATCGCCTCGTTTGGCTACACCGAAGACGAAGCGAAGGCGGCGGGCTACGAAGTCAAAGTGGGTAAGTTCAATTTCCAGGCCAACGGCAAGGCGCTGGGCCTGGGCGATTATGGCGGCTGGGTGAAACTGGTGACGGACGCGCAGTACGGCGAAATCCTGGGCGCGCACATGATCGGGCCGGAAGTGACCGAACTGCTGCCGGAATATACGCTGGCGCAGTTGATGGAACTGACGACTGAGGAAATCTCTCGCAACGTGCATGCCCACCCGACGCTGACCGAGGCCCTGCTGGAAGCCGCCGAGGACGCCGCCGGCCACCCGTTGCACCAGTAGACTTCTCTTTAACCGCAATTCTTGTTTGGTGAATTTGTAGGGGCACGGCGTCGCCGTGCCCCTACAATCTTCTCGAGAGTCGTCTATTCCCGCCCCATTTCTTTCATTTTGGCTTACTGAAAACAAACCCGACTCGCGACCCCTCGCTCAGGGTGATAAAGCCGCGCACATCGGCCATGCAGAGCACGCGTCACTTCCCAAACAACCCCGCCCGGCGCGCCTGCATTTCGGCGGCCACCCCGGCGGAATTTTCATCGCCGCGCTGGTTCAACTGGGCAATGATGGTGTCGTAGTCTTCGGCGTCGCGATTCTGGCTCAATTTGTAACTGGCCGAAATCTCGGTCACCGGCATCACAAACCCGGCCACTGCCTGCATCTGGGATTCCAGATAATCCGCGGGCAGGCCGTCCATCGTGTACGTCCCCGGCACCGACTCGTACTTGGTCACCAGCGCATCCAGCACCGCGTGCAGTTCATCGCGGTCGGTGATGAGGCGCGGCACGCCGTAGACATGCACCGCCATGTAGTTCCACGTCGGCACGTTGGTGTGGTTGTACCAGCGCGGCGAGATGTAGGTGTGCGCCCCGCTGAAGATGGCCAGCGCCTCGCCGACGGACTCGAAGTCCTGCCATTGCTTGTTGGCGCGGGCGATGTGCCCGGTGAGGGTCAGTGTATCGCCATCACGAGTCAGGTCCATCAGCGCGTGGGTGGCACGCGGGCGGGTGCCGTCAATCGTCACCAGCGTGCCGAAGCCGTTGGCGCGCACGAAGGCTTCGATGATGTTCGGGTCGGTTTCCTGGTAGCGGCGGGGAATGTACATGGGTTCACCTCAAAGCGGTCAGTAGGCGGGGATTCTACCAGCCCGCGCCACACGTTATAATCTCACATTATGAATGCCCGCCCGGCTTATCTTTGGGATTATGAAATCAGCGAACAGGAATTTCACGCCATTCTGGCGGGAAAACTGGTAAAAGGTCGCCTGGACCGGGATTGGGCTGCAGTGCGCCTGCTGGAGTATGCCCCTTACCCGGAGATTGTGCGATTGCTGGGCTTTAAATCGTTGTTGACTGGCTGGCCACACTGGCGCGCGAAAGTACGGTCAGAAAGCCGTAAGCGTGGGTTGGATTTCCTGGCTCAATGGCTGCCCGACCATCACCCTGAATTGGTGTAGGGGATTCTCTTGGCTCAAGACATTTACTCGAAGACTTTATATCCCTTCCAGGACCAGATTCTTCAGGAGATAACAAACCTTGAAACGGGTTTCTACCTTACAGGTGGAACCGCGGCTTCGCGAGGGTATCTTCAACACAGGTATTCCGATGATCTTGACTTCTTTGTTAATGACAGTCCGGAATTCAATTTGTGGCTGGATCGCGTGGTTCAGCACTTGCTCAGCCTGGATCTGGGTGAAATTCAGATTACTTCCCGGCATGACCGGTTTGCCAACCTGCTGTTAAACACGGGGGCAGTATTGCTTAAACTTGAATTCATTAATGATGTACCTTCTCATATAGGCAGAATTTCCGTGCATCCGGTCTTTGGTCGTTTGGATAGTGCGGAAAATATTCTTGCTAACAAAGTAACTGCGCTATTAGGGCGCAATGAACCCAAAGACCTTGCCGATGTATGGGGGTTTTGTTGCAGACTGGGGCTGCCTCTTGAGCAGGCCATCACGGACGCACACAGTAAGGCAGCCGGGATCTTTCATGCTGACCTCGCGCGTGTTCTACTCTCTGCATCAGAGGAGGATTGGCGCGCAATTCGTTGGATTAAGGCGCCGGATTCTGAGGAATTCTTGAACGGTCTCCACCAACTGGGCCAGAAATTGCTGTTCGCATAATCTCTTCACCCAATCCAAAGGACATATCATGAAGACCACATTGCTCCTCGGGACATTCCTCGCCATGGGCACCGGCATCCTCATCGGCTCGCAGGCCACCATCGGCGGGCGGCTGGGCGCGCTCATCGGCCCGGCGCGCGTCGGCATCTGGATGAACGTGGCCGGCGGCGTGGTGGCGGCAATCTTGGCGGTTGTGCTGGTGGCGCGCACTCCGGAGGCCTGGCCGCTGCCCGGGCGGGTGGTGGCGTGGTTGTTCTTCGCCGGGTTGCTGGGCGTGCTGATTGTGGCGGGCAGTTCGCTGGCGCTGGGGCGGGTGGGCGCCGCCGCCGGCCTTTCCGCCATGATCTTCGGCCAGATGCTGGTGGCCACGATTCTCGATGTCACCGGCTTGAGCACCGGCGAGCCGATTCCGGTGCAGGGCACACGCGTCCTCGGCCTGGTCATCATGGCGCTGGCGGTCTATTTACTGCTGCCCCGGCAGTGAACCCGTAATGGAGGTTTTATGAAAAACCTTGTCGTGCTCGGCGTGCTGGTGGCAGTTGGCACCGGCATTCTCATTGGTTCGCAGGCCACCCTCACCACGCGCAGCAGCACGCTGGTGGGCCCGTTCAAAACCGGGATGATGATGACGCTGAGCAGCGGCGCGGTCGGGTTGCTGGTTTCGTTCATCGTGCTGGCCCTGAACCGCCAGCCGGTGTGGGACATGCCGGCGCGCACGATGGGCATGCTGTTCATCGCCGGCGCGCTGGGGGTCATCATCGTGGTCGGGATGGCGTTTGCGCTGGGGCAGGTGGGGGTAACGGCCGGGCTGGCTTCTATTTTGCTGGGGCAGATGCTGGTGAGCGTACTGGCCGACGCCCTGGGTTGGGGCACCGGCCAGCCGATTCCGGTGACAGCCAGCCGCATCCTGGGGCTCGGCGTGCTGGCACTGGCGGTGTACCTGCTGGTGCCGCGCCAGTGAGCCGTTCGGCGGCTTCGTGCTTGTATTCAGTCTGATTAAGTCGTAAACTTGGAGAAACTTGCTCGTCTTTGGCAACATTAAGCTGTCATCGCTGCCCGCCCTTCGAGCGTGAAATGGAGGAGGCCGATGAGTTTTCTTTCCCCGGATAGTTCCCCTGTCTTTATCTTAGCGGTCTTAGGCGGCATGGCCATCGGCGCGGCGCTGGCCTGGTTCATGCGTTCGCGCTTGCCATCACTTCCCAGGAACCCCGTCGGGCTGCTGGGTTATTACGGCGGCAGCCTGCTGGTGGGTGGTTTGCTGTTAGGCGGCTGTGTTCTGTTGGGTGGAGGAAACAATGCCGGGCTGGCATCCACCCCCACGCCAACCAAGCCGATACCGACGATGACGGCCGCGCCGGCGCGGCCGTCCCCCACCGTGCTGGCCCGCGGCACCGAGACCGAAACGCCCACCCCCACCCCGAAAGCCCTCGCCTGGCCGGAGACCTTTTCGCTTCTGCTGGTCTTTAGCGATGAATCCGCATGCGGCAACAGCGGCGGCTTCGAATATGACTACAGCGTGACGCTGGCAGCCGACAGCATGACGCTGGTGCAGCTCGCCAATGGCATCACCCTCACCGGGCCGTTTGACCCGGCTACTGGAGCATTTGATGTGGAGGCGGGCGGTCTGCCAGGCACCGAAACGTTTACCGGGTCTCTGGTCTGGGACGGTCCAACGCTGGTGATGGCTGGTTCTTACAGCTACATTGACGGCTCGGCGGCGACCTGTGATGCCGTCTGGGAGTTCAACGGCGAATACACGCCCTGACCAAAACGGGTTACCGCTTTTCCAGTTCGCGGTAGATGAACCAGCTTCCCATGCGGTCATCCACATCTTTCGGGGCGCGGTCTTAGTAGATATCAAAAACTTGTCCTGAATCGACAAAGACGCGGAAGAAGAAGCGTCCCACCCCCCACGAGCCGCGGCGCACCGCTTTGCGCAGGTTGTGGTCCTGCATGTTGCCGGCGAAACGGCCCCGGCGGCTGTAATCGCGCCACTCGGCCAGCCGCTCCACCACGTGGTAGTCGCGCTCGCGCCAGGTGAATCCATCCGGGCAGTGGGGACTCTTGCTGTGGGTGGGCGGTTTGGCGAACTCCACCGTGATGGGTTCGCCAAAGAAGTGGGTGGGCTCGTATTCCATCCTGCTTACCAGATACCGGGGAACAGGCGAAACCGCACTTTGGCGGCGTAGTCTGCGTAGCCGGGCAACTGAGCCAGAAGGAAACTATCTTCGCGTGCGGTGCGGAGGAGGAATAGAAAGCAGATGACCAAACCGGGGAGCAGCGCCAGGAGTGAGCCAAAGAACAGCGGCCCACCCAACCCATACAGGAACGCGGCAATGTACATCGGATGGCGTATGAGGGCATAGGGACCGCTACTGATGACGCGGTGCCCAGATTCGGATTGGATGCGCACGATGGGCGCGGCAAAGGGGTTATGCAGCATGGCCCAGAAGGGAATCATGAAAGAGAGGGACAATAGCCCAAATCCCAAACCGCGCCAGATAGGCGGGAGCGCCGTCCAGCCGTAGCGCATCACTTCTAACCCCGCCAGCACGTACATGACGATCTGCATGAGCGCGTAAAGAATCAGGATCGCCCGATCCCAACCCTGGGCATCGGCACGTGTGCTGCCCGCGCGGGTGACCAACACCTGGGGGTTGCGGTTCCCTACCCAGAGATACAGCAGCAGGTAGTAAATCAAGAACATCCCAAGAAAGATCCACACGGCGGGCCAGTCCGTTGTGCCGGCAGAGGCGAACAACACAGCGGCTGTGACAAAAAGAAACGCGAGAATCCGCAGGAACCCTCGCACCAGAAGCTTAAACTCGGCGCGGCTGGTATGTGGAACATTGGTGGTCATGTTGTGTCCTTTCCTGCTACCCTGATTCGTTTATAGACCGGCGCGTCACCGCTGTCAAGGTCGTAAGCTGTGCTATCCCATCCGGGGAATTCGTTGGTATCATAGGCGCTGGATGAGCGCTGAAGAGAATCAATTCGCCGACCTCACTGGCAAAACGCTGGCGGGCTATACCATCGTCGAGAAGATTGGCAAAGGCGGTATGGCTACCGTCTACAAGGCGTTTCAGCCTTCGCTTAGCCGCGACGTCGCGATCAAGGTCCTCTCTCCCTACTATGCTGAAATGGATTCCTCGTTCCGCCCGCGCTTCGCGCGTGAGGCGCAGGCGGTAGCCAGCCTGCGGCATCCCAACATCCTGCTGGTGATCGATTACGGTGAGCAGGACGGTTTCGGTTATCTGGTGATGGAGTACGTCCCGGCCGGCACCCTCAAAGACCTTCTGGATGTCAAGAGTCTGCCCCTGCGCCAGACCAGCACCCTCATCGGCCAGGTGGCCGGCGCGCTGGACCATGCCCATGAGCGCGGCATTATCCACCGGGATGTTAAGCCCAGCAATGTACTGCTCCCCAAGCCGGATTGGGCGCTGCTCACCGACTTTGGGCTGGCGCGCATGATGGCCGGCGACAGCGGCCTGACCCAGAGCGGCCTCACCGTGGGCACTCCTGCCTACATGTCTCCCGAACAGGGCAGCGGCCACCCGGTGGACCGGCGCAGTGATATCTATTCGCTGGGCGTCATGCTCTATGAAATGGTCGTGGGCCGCCTGCCGTATACTGCCGAAACGCCGATGGCGGTAGTGGTCAAGCACATCGTCGACCCGTTACCCGTTATCCATGATTCCCTCGAAGACTTCCCCGATGAACTGGAAGAAATCATCCTCAAGGCCATCGCCAAAGACCCCGCCGAGCGCTATGCTTCGGCCGGCGAACTGGCCGAACACTTGAAAGACGTGACCCAGCACCATCCGGACTGGATGCCGCCGGAACCGGCCGCGCGGCGGTTTGATAAATCCACGCGCATTCTGCCCGGCGAGAGCAAGCGCACCGCGCCGGCGGCCACCCGTCGCGCCGCGGCGGCCGCCAAACCGGCAGAAAAGCCCGCCAGCAATTCCGGCGCCGCCCTGCCGGTGCTGGGCGGGCTGGTAGGAGCGGTTGTTGGCGTCATCCTGTTTAGCGTGGTGGCGGCAGCGGCGTTCTTTGGTTACCGCGCTTACCAGACGGCTAACGCGCCCACCGCCACGCCAACGCCCAGCCTGACCCCCACACAAACCCTCACACCGACCGCCACCCTGCCACCCAGCCCCACGGTAGCGCCCACGCTCACTCCCGCGCCGCCGCTGCCGCAGGGCACCATCCTCTTCGAGGATGACTTCAGCGACCCGACGAGCGGCTGGGACATCAGCGGCGACCGTACCGGCTCCAGTGATTACTCCGAGAATGGGACCTACAACATCGCGGTGTTTGACAATGAGTATGTCTGGTGGGCCAATCCTTACCTTGATTTCGACGATGTCGTCGTCGAGGTGGATGCGAGCCTGGTGGATGGCACGGTGGACAACGGATTTGGCATCATCTGCAGCTATCTTGATGCAGACAATTTCTTCTACGGCTCCATCAGCAGTGAAGGCTTCTACAGCTTCTGGCAGCAGGATGCCGGGGAGTGGGTGGACCTGGGGGATGGCGAAGAGCTTAGCCCGCTCATCCCCTCGGATGGCAGCACCGTGCGAATACGGCTGGAATGTGTGGGTGATACCATGACCCTGTATGTCAACAACGTGCTGATTGATTCAATTGATGGCGTACCGCTTACCGGCGGCGATGTGGGGCTGGTAGCCGAAACGTACACCAGCGGCGCCATCGAAATCGAGTTCGATAATTTCGTGGTCTTCTCGCCATGACCGGGCTTTATCCTGAATTTGAACGTATCCTGCTAGACGAGGCCAGCATCCAGCAACGCGTGGCGGAACTGGCGCAGGAAATCAGCGCCGACTACCGCGGGCAGGGCAGCATCATCCTCATCACCATCCTCAAGGGCGGGTTCATGTTCGCCGCCGACCTGGCGCGCCGCCTCACCATTCCGCACTACATGGATTTCATGGCGCTGTCTTCCTACGGCAGCAAGTCCATCAGCGGGGCGGTGCGCATCCTGCTGGATATGCGGCTGGACATCTACAACAAGCATGTGCTGGTGGTCGAAGACATCGTGGATACCGGCAAGACATTGGAATACCTCACCGTGAACCTGAACGCCCGCCGCCCGGCCTCGCTCAAGACCTGCGTGCTGACCCGCAAGCCGGGCGACAACCGCCATGTGACGGTGGACTACCTCGGTTTTGAAATCCCGGATGTGTGGGTGGTGGGCTACGGTCTGGACTACGCTGAGCGCCACCGGACCTGGCCGTTCATCGCCGAATTAAAACCCGAAGCCTATTCCTGATTCTTATCCGACTGTAATGTAAGCGCGGACAGAACCCTGTAGAATGGGCACAGGAGAAACCGCCCATGCACCCACAGGCCGAGAAACTGATTGCCCAACTGGACGAATCGCGCGCCCGCATCCAGGCAGTGCTGGACCGTTTCCAGCCCGGGCAGGAAATCTACCCCGGTTGGACCAAACGCGAATTCATTGCCCATGTTGCCGGCTGGGACGATGGCACCATACTCGCCATCACGGATTTTGTGGAAGGCCGACCACCCAAAGAAACTCCGGCGCGCAAGGGCATTGACTTTTACAACGCCCATTCGGTAGAAACGCGGGTCGAAATGGACCTTGACCACATTGTGCGCGAGTGGGAATTCAACCGCAAGGCGCTCAAAGACCTGCTGGCGAAGGTGGCCGACGATAAGTTCGGCATCCAGTTCCAGTTCCCCTGGCAGGAACGCGGCGACATCCACCATATCGTGCGCATCATGATTCACCACGAACACGAACATGCTGAAGAGCTGGAAAAGATGATTTCCGACTGAATCAACTAGCGCCCGACAGTGCATTGTCCAGACTCAACAGTAGACTGAAATCAATGCCTGGACAATGCTTAGAGTGTTCCGTCCACAACCAACTCAACGAGTAGCTTCATATTGGACGGAACACCAGGGCGCATTCATTTTCTGTGGTGTAATCCTGCCATGCCGCCGCGCAAACCCCGTCCAAGACCCGTCTCCGAATCGCCACTGCTGCGCCAGTTGCGCGCTTTGCGAGGGGGCGCGGAACGCCGCCGTACCGGCCTGTTCTATGCCGAAGGCAACCGCATCGTGCACCAGGCGGCGCTGGCCGGGGTGCAGATTGAGCAACTGGTCATCGCCCCGGAAGTCGTAACCAGCGACCTGGCGCGCGAAACTATTGACCTGCTGCGCAGCCGCGGCGTGCCGGTGGCGGAATTGAGCAAGGTGGAGTTCAACCGTATTTCGTTTCGCGGCAACCCTTCCGGTGTGGGGGCGGTGGTGCGCGCCCGCCCCGAAGCGCTGGACGGGCTGCGGCTGGAAGGCGGGTTGGGCTGGGTGGCGCTGGCCGAAGTGGGCAACGCCGGCAACCTGGGGGCCATCCTGCGCACCTGTGCGGCGGTGGGCGCGGCGGGGGTCATCGCCCTCGGTCACACCACCGACCCTTACCATCCGGATGCAGTGAAGGCCAGCATGGGGGCGCTGTTTCACCTCAGGATGGTCGAAGCCAGATTTGAAGACTTCGTCCGGTGGAAGTCGCAGGTGGGAGCCTTCGTGGTGGGCGCGGCGGGGGAAGCCGCGCAGGATTTCCGCGCCGTTCGTTACCCCGCGCCGCTGGTCCTGCTGATGGGCAGTGAACGCCTGGGTCTGAACGCCGAACAACAGGCTGCCTGCGATGTGCTGGCCAGCATCCCCGTGTTGGGCGGCGTGGTCGATTCGCTCAACCTCTCGGTAGCCACCAGCCTGTTCCTCTACGAAGTCTTCCGCCAGCACACCAAACAGGATTAGAATCGGGGTATCCCCGCGCCTGTCCTTGCCTTTGCGGAGGCATTGATGGGATTTTTTGAATTTCTTGCGGGCGCGCTCACCTGGCTGGCCGAACGGCTGGCGCACTTCCCTGCCTGGTTTGAATCGATTTTGCTGGACCTCATTGCCGCGGCGCTGTTCAGCGCGCTGATTCTGGTAGGGCCGGCCCTGCGCCGCGCCCGCCTGCGCCGCTTTCTGCGCCTGCCGGGCGGCGAGAAGTTCGATGTCGTGTGCTCGGCCATCGCCGCCGAAAGCACCTCGCCCTTCTACCGCCGCCCCACCACCGGCTACGGTGAATTGCTGGCATTGGCGAACTTGCTGGAGTTGTTCACCTACATCTACCGCAGCAGTGAAAAGATAGACATCATCCGGCTGAGCGCCGAACGGCATTACCCCAATTACCGCTTGAGCAACAACATCGTCACTGTGGGCGGTGCATCGCACAATCAGGTGACGCGCTTCTTCAAAAATGAATTGGGGGCGCGCATGGTGATACAGACCATTGACGAACCGCACGAGGCCCCCGACCGCGACTACATCTACCGCGACACTCGCAGCGGCCAGGAATACCGCGCCGAGCGCGATGGCGAAGGCAATCTCACGCTGGACTACGGGCTGATTACCAAGGCGCGCAACCCGCTCAATCGCGAACACAGTGTCATTTATGTGGGCGGGCTGCACACCTTTGGCCTGGCGGGGTCGGGCGTGTTCCTGCAACCGCTCACCCTGCGCAAACATTTCAAGCAGTTGAACGCGTTACGCGATCCCGAGTTCCAGATTCTGCTCAAAGTGCGGGTGCGCGGGTATGATGTCTTCGTGGACTTTATGGACTACATCAAACTGGAACCCTCCGCATGAGCGAATCGTTAAAAGCGGTTTGCTTTGACATTGGCGATGTCATCCTGCCCGCCACGCGCCTGCGGCTGGCGGCGGTGGCGCAGGCCGCGGCCGAACTACACGCGGCCGGACTGCTGGGCGCAGGGGTGGATGACTTCATCCGTATTTACGCCGAAGCCGACGCCCACTTTGAGGGCGTGCATATCAATCATCTGTTTTCGCACCCGGACATCGTCGTAGAGGCGTTCCGGTTGGCGGGCGTTGCGCCGGATGAGGCGCGGGTGGCGGCGTATCTGGCGGCCCATCGCCGCGCAGTCGAGGCAGGCATTCAGCCGGATGCCGAACTGACTGCGCTTTTGGATGATTTTAAGGCGCGGGGTTTACGGCTGGCCATCATCAGCAACGGCACGCGCGAACACCAGCGCCTCACGCTGGCGCGCATGGGAATCGCGGATTACTTTGACGTCATCACGATATCGGAAGAACTGGGCGTGGCCAAGCCGGCGCGCTACCTGTTCACCTACACCCTGGATCAGCTCGGCGTTGCGCCGCCTGCCGCGGTGATGGTCGGCGACGACCTGGTCAACGACATCGCCCCGGCCAAGCTGCTGGGGATGCGCACCGCGCTGTACCTCGGCCACATCCCCCCGCCAGAACGGCTGGAGCTCTTCCGTCCGCTGATTGATATGCAGGCGAGTACCTTCAAGGAATTGGGAAAGTTGCTGGTCGAATAATCTCGGGGGCGAATTTCCCTGCATGACCTTAAGGGGTGGCGCTTTCCACCCCGCCTTCCAAGCTGAAGCCAAATGCCGTCACCGTTACGGGGTGGTAATCAATGCCCACGCTCTCGGCGCGCAGGGTGTGTTCGCCGGGGCCACAGCCACTCACTTCCACATAACCGCCGTAGCGCCCACCGTAATTCCAGATGGCGGCGGTATCCCCGCGCCACACTTCCACGCCGTCGAACAGCACCCGCGCCCAGCCGGTGGGCGGGTCGCCCAGGAATTGCACGCCCATAGCGCTGAACGATTCTGCGGTGGTCACTTCAATCCAGTCGTCAATGCCCCACAGCACGCGCGTCAGCCCGTAGGGGATGCTTTCCAGGCTGGCCAGAACTGTGAATCCGTCCGGGGCCGCGCGTTCTTCCACATTGGAGGCCACGTAGATATCCGGCGGCACCTGGAATTTCCGGCTGTCGCCGGGGTGGACGGTGATGGTCAGCGCGCCGGGGTCGGGCGGCGGGGTGAGGGCGATGAGCGCCTCGGCATCTTCACAGCCGCGTGGCTTGTGCCAGTGGTCGCTGGCGCCAATCATTTCGTGCCAGGGTTGGCAGGATTCCCACGGCTGGCCGCTTAAGTTCTGCCCGCGCAGCTCGATGGAACAGGAGTCTTCCACCACATTCAGCGTCAGGGTCTTAAGCTCTCGGTTCCAGGTGTACTCGCCGACCTCTTCCGGGCAGACGGGGTCATTGAAAATCGTCAGCCGGTCGCCCGCCACCGTGTACGAAGCGATGGAGCGCCAGCCGGTCACGTCATAATAGATGCGCAGGATGCCGTGGTCAAACGAGAGTTTCCAGATGCCGCCGCCGGGGCGGTAGTCCGCACAGCGCAGACAGCGCCACCATTGCGGCTCTGAGACATCCACTTTGGAATACACACCGTCAATTTCAGAGGGTTCGGCAGGCGGCAGGGGTTGGTGGAAGGGCTCCGGTGTGCGTTCCAGCAGGCCAAGCCACACATCCGTGGGCGTCAGGCTGGCGGAGGGGCTGGCCGCGGGTTCGGCAGAATCGCCCTCGGCCGGGGCGGCGCACGCCGCCAATAGCAGGCTCATGCACAGGGTAAGTTGGACGAAGCGGGGCATCGCGGTCATACCTCCAGCGGCTGGCCGTTCAAGAAGTGCACGCTGGCCGGGCGTGCGCCTTCGCGCAGTGCGGCCTCGGCGAAACACATGCGATGGGCGAGGCGATACAGTTCGCGGATTTCCTCGGGCGAATGGTCGGACTCGAGTGAGAGCTGAATTTCCCAGCCATCGCAAAAACCCTGCCTGGTGCCGGCCAGCACCGAGCCTTCCTCATGAAAGCGCACCAGCGTCTTCACCTGCTCGTTATGGATGGCGATCTTTTTCATCTTTGAAACCTGTGTGACCTGCGAGAGCAGGCACAGCGCCGCCCCTGCCACAAAGTACGTGAGTGGGGTGGGCGCCGTCCCCTCGCCGCCGGGCAGATAATCCCCCTCGTCGCTGATGATGGCGAACCCGCCGGTCTCCGGCTGGCCGGCAATGGCTTCCTTGCGCCAGCCTCGGATGGTGGTTGCGGTGGCAAAAACTTCAATGGGGCGATAGGTGCGCTCGGTCATGGTCGTTCCGCCTTTCCGTAATTAAGAGAGAGGATACCTGATTTCACATTGACCGCCAACGGGGTTTTCGGCATAGAATTGCGGCATGCCTGATTTGGACCTGCTGGTGATTGGCGGCGGCGCGGCCGGATTCTTTGGTGCGCTAGCCGCGGCCGAAGCCCGGCCGGGGTTGCGAGTGCTGGTGCTGGAGCAGGGGGCACAGCCTTTGGCGAAAGTCAAGATTTCCGGCGGCGGGCGCTGCAACGTCACCACCTCCATTACGGACCCGGCCGTGCTGGTGGCCTGGTACCCGCGCGGCAGCCGCGAACTGCGCGGGCCCTTCACCCGTTTTGGCCCGGCAGACACCATGGCCTGGTTCGAGGCGCGCGGCGTGCGCCTGAAGACCGAGCCGGATGGGCGCGTGTTCCCGGTGTCGGATGAATCGCAAACGGTAATTGATTGTCTGCTTGCCGGGGCCCGGCGGTTGGGAGTGGGCTGGCAGGTAAAGGCCGGCGCGCGAACGCTGGAAAAAGTGGAAAAGGGCTTTGCCGTTGAGGCATCCGGCGGCCAGCGTTGGACCGCGCGGCAGGTGCTGCTGGCGCCGGGTGGCGGGTCGGCGGCGGCCTACCGGCTGGCGGCAGGGCTGGGGCACACCATCGTGCCGCCGGTGCCTTCGCTGTTCACCTTCAATATTAAAGATGCCCGGCTGGAGGGTTTGGCCGGGGTCTCCGTGGTTGCGGCTCATCTGAGGCTGGCGGCGCACAACGAGCGGTTTGAAGCCGCCGGTCCCCTGCTGGTCACCCACTGGGGTCTCAGCGGCCCGGCGGTTTTGCGGCTGTCTGCATGGGGGGCGCGGGCGCTGGCGGCGGAGGGCCACACCGGCCAACTGCAAATCAACTGGCTCGGTGAGGCGAAGACTGAAGACGTGTTGGAGCAACTGCTGGCGGAGAAACAGGCGCACCCTCGCCAGCAGACCGCCAAGCACAACCCGCTTGGCGGGATGCCCGCCCGCCTGTGGGCGCGGCTGGTAGTCCTGTCCGGAATCCCGGAAACCCAGACCTGGGCGGATATCTCCAATAAGACTCTGCGGACTCTGGCCGGGGAACTGACGGCTGGCGAGTATGCCGTGCAGGGGAAGGGGATATTCAAGGAAGAATTCGTCACCGCCGGCGGTGTGAACTTGAAAGAGGTGGACTTCCGTACAATGCACAGCCGCGTATGCCCCGGGTTGTCCCTGGCCGGCGAAATCCTGGATATCGACGGGCTGACTGGCGGGTTCAATTTCCAATCCGCCTGGACGACGGGCTGGTTGGCTGGGCAGGCAGCGGCAACAGGGGAGTAATATTAGACAAATTCAGTCTTAATGGAAGAGGAAGGTATGTTGCATCGCATCATCAAGTTAGTATTTTCTCTGTTGGTGGTTTTGTCCCTGTTGGCTGGGTGCGCCCCGGCCGCCGTTTCAGAAACAGAAGCCCCGCTTGCTGCGCCCGCCACGGAGGCTCCGCCGGAACCCACAGCCGTGCCCACACAGGCCGAGCCGGACGTGGTTCAGGTCGGCTTCCTGCCCGTGCTTTCGATGAGCCCGTTCTTCATCGCTGAGGCGGAAGGCTTTTTCACCGAGCAAAACATCACTTATGAATGGCAGTCCATCGAAACGATGGCGGATGCCGTGCCGCTGCTCGCGGCCGGCACACTCGATGTTTCCGCAGGTTCGATTAACTCGGCGCTGATTAACGCCACCGCCGGGGGCGAAGCGGTAGCGGTTGTGGCCGACAAGGGTTATATGAACGTGGGCTATTGCCCATCGGGCGCCATTATTGGTTGCAGTGAAATTTTGACCTCCGGTGTGCTGGACTCTGCCGAGACTGTTCGCAGCCTGACCTATGCCGGAAATACCATCACGACCACCGCCTATGTTCTGGATCAGTGGTTGAACGAAAACTACGGCCTGTCGATCAATGACATTAATACTGCTCGCATACCCAATGCAGCCTGATTGATTCGTTCAACAACGGGGCCATTGACATGTCCGGTGTCCAGGAACCGACGATGACGACGATACTCGCCAGTACAGATACCGAGGTCATCATCGCACTGGAACCCTATTTGAGCGGACTTAATTACGCCGTTGTCGTCTATGGCCAGCAACTGATCGAAGAAAACCCGGACCTTGGTAATCGCTTCATGGTTGCCTATCTCAAGGGGGTGCGCCAATACCTGGAAGGTCCCACCGAGCGCAACCTGGAGATTATCAGCGCGGCCACCGGCGTGGATGCTGAAACGCTGGCTGGGATTTGCTGGCCGTATATGCGGCCGGATGGCGTGATTAACTATGCAGGCTCACTGGATTGGCAGAACTGGGAACTAGCCAACGACCGACTCGAAGCCATCGTGCCGGAGGAAGTCTACTGGAACAGAAGTTTTGTGGATGCTGCCAACGAGGTGCTTGGCGCCCCGTAAAATCACTTTGAACTGTAACCAAAGATGCCCCGATACCGGGGCATCTTTTTTGTGCTTTGGGAAAACATTACGGGCGTTGTGCGCCAATTCTGCCCAGATGGGTGTTCTGGAACGAGTCCGAGTACTTGAGGCCGTAACCGAACACCCGGTCCAGGCTGGCATGGCCCAGCAACAGCAAGCCGGCGAACTGCAAGACAGGCAACGCAAGGGCCAGCCCGATAAGGTATAGCACGATGGCCAGCCCGCGGTGATGGGCAAGGTTGTAGGTAAGCGCGCCCAGTTTCGGCCCGCCCAGGTAGCCCAGCATGCTCAAGTCGGGTGCCAGCAGAAGCAAAAAGAACCACCGCCAGGCATAGCCCAGCGGAAGAAAGAGAACGAACGCAAAGATGGCAATCAGCAGTTCTTCAAGGCGCAACAAAGTCTTCATTCTTCCTCCAGGTTGTAAATCGGCAACACGAATTGCAGGGTGATTTCTACTATAATATCAGGCAGAAGGATGGCTGGTCTTTGGCCAATTGAATTCAGCCTTTCTATGCGGCTAATTTCCCCCCAATTTTTCAGAGGAGATTTCCTATGTTGCAAAAACTAATTTCAATCCTGGCACTTACTGGGATTACCCTAACGGCCTGTGCACCAGCCGCGGCAACAGTCCCCATCGACACTCCAGCAGATAACCAATCTGCCACGACGGCCGCCACAGCTGCGCCGCCGGAGTCCACCGACACCCCCGAACCCGAGGTCGTCATACTGGGGCTGTCAAGGGTCTTTTCCAGCCTGCCGCTCTACATCGCCATTGAGGAAGGCTATTTCGCCGAGCAGAACATCATCGTCGAAGTGACCGAGTTTGAGAGCGCCAACGTCATGTTGCCGGTGCTGGCCGCCGGCGAGCTGGATGTGGCGACAGGTTCATTGAACTCCTCGCTATTCAACCTGGTGGCCCAGGAACCCGGCGTCAAGATTGCCGCGGATAAGGGCTACTCTGACCCTGAAGGCTGCCAAACCAACGCGGTCATCGCCCGTCGTGACCTCCTTGAATCCGGCGCATTTGAGGACGCACAGCGCGTCCTGTCGCTCGTTTACAGCCTGAGCCTCACATCGCCCACCTCCTACATAGTCGACTCCTGGCTCCACGAGAACCACGGCCTCACCCTGGAGGAGCTGAACACCAACCTGCTGCCACAGGCGGCGGTTATCGATGCCTTCAACACAGGTGCCATTGACGTGGCCGTGGTCGTCGAGCCGTCCCTCAGCCAGGTGCTGGCGGCCACCGATACCGAGATCTGGCTGACCTACGAGGGCTATCTGGACCAAATTTCTTCTGGGCTGGTGATGTACGGCCCCGGATTGGTGCAGGACAACCGTGAACTCGGCCAGCGCTTCATGGTCGGCTACCTCAAAGGCGTGCGCCAGTATCTCCAAGGCCCGACTGACCGCAATCTGGAGATCGCCGCCGAGATCTTCGATTTCGAAGCCGATTTTCTGCGCGGCATCTGCTGGGCGGCCGTGCGGCCGGATGGCCGCATCGATTACGCCGCCACCCTCCCCTGGCAGGAATGGGAGCTGGCCGCCGGGCGCATCGACCGCATTGTGACCGAAGCGGAATTGTGGGACCCGGCTTTCGTGGAGTATGCCGCATCCATGCTGGGCGAATGATTCGCCAGGAGTTTGCTCTCCCAGCGCGCGATTGATCATGGAAAAAAGATACGGCGCCACACTCAACAACCCGCGCTACAAGCCTCTGCCGGAAGGGTACTGGTCGCGCAGCCCCCTGGAGATTTTCGAGGGATTGGCCAGCGAGCATCCGGACGCCGTCATCCTGGCAGATCTGGATTCAGAGTTCAGCCTGGCTCAGGTTCAACGCGGTGCCAACCGTCTCGCGCACGCCATCCGCCACCGCTGTGGGCCGGAGGCCGCGCCCGTGGCCTTGCTCTTCGGCAAACAGGCGCAGCTCGGCCTCGCCATGATCGGCGCGCTGAAGGCCGGCAAGTTCTACGCGCCGCTGGAGCCAACCCTGGCCGTGGAGCAGCTGCGAGCCATCCTGGGTGATTTGAAGCCCCAGATGCTTGTCTACGACACCCGCTTTGCGGACCTGGCGACTGCGCTCAACCAGCCGGGACTTGAACTGCAGTCTGCGCTGGCCGACGACAGCCTGCCTGAAGACTCGCTGGGCATCTACCCGGGTCGCGAAACCACGCTCTCCGTGCTGTACACCTCAGGTTCCACTGGCCGCCCCAAGGGCGTGCCGCGCACACACGCCCAGCAGTCGGGGCGACTGGCGCGGCAAGTGCATAATCAGCAGTTCGCCTTCCAGGAACGTAGCCTGAAGGCCGAGAGCCCCAACTTCGCCTCCGGCCAGGTCTCCATGTGGCTGGCGCTGGCCGCCGGTGGCCAGCACTACCTCTATGATCTGGAACGCGCTGGAAGCCGGGACTTCGTCGGCTGGTGTAATGCGCGCCAGATCGAGCGCTGGGGGGCTACGCCCAGCACGTTCCGCAGTGTGGTGTCGGATTTCGCCGAGGGGCAGAACATCCCCTCCCTGCGCCTGATCCAGCTGGGCGGTGAACGTATCCACAAGGGCGATATCGAGTTGTTCCAGCGCCATTTCGGCGGTGACACGCTGCTTTCTATGGGACTGGGCAGCACCGAGACCAGCAGCATCGCCGGCCTCACCCTGCGAGCGGACCAGGCGCTGGAGGGTGACCAGGTACCAGCTGGCTATGCCGCGGAGGGCGTCGAACTCGTTATCGCCGATGAACAGGGGCGGCCGCTTCCGGCCGGGGCGCGGGGCGAGGTGTGTCTGCGTGCGACTGAGAAACTGCAGATCTACCTGGATAACCCTGAAGCAGATGCCCGCAAATACTTGGATGATACCGAACGGCCGGGGGCCTACCTCTACCGCACCGGTGACGCTGGGTGGCTGGAGCCCGATGGTCTGCTGTATTTAGCCGGGCGCCTTGACGACCAGCTCAAAGTGCGAGGCATGTGGGTCAGCACTTCCGAGGTGGCTGCCGTGGTCGGGGCATTCCCGCAGGTGCGCGATGTGACCGTACGCGGCCTGCCTGACAGATTTGGCAACATGCGTCTGGCCGCCTATGTGGTGAGTGACTCAGGTACTATCGACATCCGGGCCTTGCGCGCCTTCCTGAGCGCCCGGTTGGCGAGTCACATGCTGCCGTCCTATTTCATCCAGCTGGAGGCTCTGCCACGCCGCAGTTCCGGTAAGGTGGACCAGGACTCCCTGCCGCCGCTGGACGGCAAGCGCCCAACTCTTTCCAGCGAATTTGTTGCTCCCAAAGGCGAACTCGAACGCCAGCTGGCCGTCATCTGGGAAGATGTGCTGGATATTCGACCGCTCGGCGCACAAGACGATTTCAACGAACTGGGCGGCGATTCGCTCCAGGCGACGCGCATCTTCGCCGCCATCAACGAACAATTGGGCCGCAGCCTGCCGCCCGCGTTGCTCTATACTTCCCCCACTATCGCTGCTCTGGCCCAAAAGATGGGTGCCAGCCCGGCGAACGAGCCGCCGCCGTTTGTGGTGCCGGTCCAATGGGGCGAACGCCGCCGTCCCTACTTATTCTTCATCACACCGCGACGCGGTGATGCCATCGCCTACAGTCATATTGTGCAGAACCTGCCGCCCGACCAGACCATCTACAGTTTTAACTCGTGGATTTTCCCGCAGGCCGTGTTACGCCAGATGACCATCCCAGAACTGGCTGCCAAATATGTCGCTCGTCTGGTGGAGATCGAACCCAAGGGACCCTACCTGCTTGGCGGGCATTCGCTGGCTGGCACCATTGCTTACGAAATGGCGCTCCAACTGCACCAGCAGGGTCACACAATCGCGCTGGTATTCATGTTCGACACCTATGGGCCGGGTTTCGAAGCCGAGCGTGTTTTCCATCACCAGCGCGGTCGAATGCTGGGCCATTTGCGGCGGCTGAAGGGGCGGGAGCAACTCCGGTTTGGAATCGACCTCGTCCGCCAGATTCCCCTCAAGGCCGGGCGGCTGGCGCGCCAGGTGGGCCGCAGGTTCAACCTCGAACTACCCATCACGAGCCGCCAGCGTGAAACCAAATTCTATAAAGGTGCTTATCATCCGCCGCCCAGTGACCTGCCTGTGCTGCTTTTCAAAGCTTCGCAGGACATGGCCCCCAACAACCCGGATAGATCCATGGGCTGGAACAACGTGGTAAGGGGCGGCGTACGCATCGAAGTCGTGGAGGGCGAACACGCCTCGATCCTGCGCAACCGCGGCGCGGAGCAAATTGCCGCCAGCCTGCACCGCGAACTGGCCACCCTTCATTCGGAGCATCCTGCAAGATTGTCTGAGACGCTTGCGGCCGATTTAGCTCCGCCAACCATGACGGCCTAGTTACTCCTAATTGAGTACGGAGGATTTCGTGTTTAGCAAACTCTTAACCCCTATCGCTCTCATTATGTTGGTTCTGGCCGCCTGCGGGGGCCCGGTAGCCAGCGAAGCGCCGCCGGATTCAAGCCCAACGGCTCCCGTCCTAGCAGAGCCCACCGAGACGCCTGAACCGGATACAGTGGTCCTGGCGCTCAACCCACAGTTCTCCAATGCCCCGTTCTTCATCGCGATGGAAGAAGGCTACTTCGTGGAGCAGAACATCGAGATCGTTATCGAGGACATTTCCCGCAGCTCCGAGGCGCTGGTGCTTGTGTCCAGCGGCGACCTTGACGTGGTCTCCGGGGCCATCAATACCGCATTGATCAACCTGCTGGCGAGCGACCCCAACGTCCGGGTTGTGACCAACAAGGGCTACTCGCCGGAGGACGGCTGCCCGGCCCCCGGCTTGTTCATCCGCAGAGACCTGTATGAAAGCGGTGTGCTCGATTCCGCTGAGATGGTGCGCGGGTTGACGCTGGTCGGGAGGGTGAGCAGTTTCACCGGCTTCATCTATGAAACCTGGCTCAGAAACGAATACGGGCTTGACTTGGAGGATGTCGCCCTGGAGGATCTGCCGCAAGATGCGCTAATCGACGCCCTCGCCAACGGCGCGATTGACATCGGCACGTCCACCGAACCGTTCCTCTCCCATATTCAGGATTCGGGCCATGCGGTCGTCTTCAAGTCTTACGGTCAGCTGCTCCCGGATATGGAATATTCCTATGTCATCTTCGGCAGGAAGCTCACCGTCGAGGATCGTGACCTAGGCAACCGCTTCATGGTTGCCTACTTGAAGGCGGTACGCCAGCTGTACACAGAGGGCAAATCGGACCACAATATCGATATCCTCACCGCCGCCACCGGGCTGGATCGCGAACTGGTGGCTCGAATGTGCTGGCTGGATGTGAATCCCACCGGCGATATTAATTTCGTCACGGTTCTGGCGCTTCAGGAATGGGCGTTGGCGCGCGGCGACATTGAGCGTATCCTGACCGAAGAAGAGTACATGGATTCAAGTTTCGTAGACTACGCCAATCAGGTGCTTGGCCCACCCTAATGCTAAGCGCGCCAACGCCGCCGGATGTGTGGAATGAGTGAAGCGCTGCTTCAGCCCGCTCCGCCTGCCCGTCGCTATCTCGATCACGCCCCCAACCCCGCCTACCAACCGCTGCCGGATGAACTCTGGCAACAGGATATGGCAGGTATCATCGCCTGGCGCGCCCGCCAGCAGCCCGACGCGCTGGCGATTGTTGATCATGAGGGCGGGATTCGCTATGGAGAACTGGAAGCAGCCTCAAACCGGGCGGCGCACGCCCTCCTCGAAACCTTCGAAGGGCCGGATGATTTCATACCTCTCCTGCTCGGGCGCGGGCGCTTCATAGCCGTGGGTATGCTGGCCGCGCTCAAGGCCGGGCACATCCACGCGCCGCTGGAGACCTCCTTCCCGCGCAAACAACTGGGTGAGATTCTGGCGGCCCTTGACGCGGGCACCATCCTGACGCATACGGCTGGACTTGAACTGGCGGGCACACTGGGCTTGCCATTGCTCAACCTTGACGAGATACTGGCTGATCCACGCTGGTCAGCCTCGTTGCCCGCTGTGGACCGCAGACCAGAACGCGACTTCGCCGTCATCTTCACCTCCGGCTCCACCGGCGCCTCCAAGGGCGTGCTCGCCAACCAGTCCAGCCGCCTGCAGGGTGTGCGCCGGGGCCTTGCCCGGCGGCAGCTGGCGCCAAACGACCGGGTCGCCCACCTGGGCAATCCTAACTTCGCCTCCGGCCACGGCAACATCCTCAGTTCCCTCATCGCCGGGGCGACCCATTACCTCTACGATGTCCAACGTCGGGGGCTGACCGGCTTTGGGCATTGGATCGAGGAGCACCGCATCACTCTCCTGAACTGTCCGCCGGCCCTGTACCGCCAGGTGGCACGCAGCGTGGCCGGGGCACGATTGGAGTCGCTGCGGTTGATCTCCGCCGGGGCGGACAAGTTGGTGCGCTCCGACTTGGACCTCCTGCGCGAGCACTTCCCGCCCGGGGTGCTGCTCACTACCGGCTTCGCCTCCTCCGAGGCCGGTGGGATTGCCTCGATTGTCTTCCGCTCTGATGATGAGTTCGAGACCGACCAGCTGCCGGCTGGCTACCTTGACCCGGACGTCGAGGTATTCATCTGGGATGAGGACGGTCGTCGGCTGCCAACCGGCGAGGTGGGCGAGATTGTGGCTTGGACGCCGCAGATCTCCTCGGGGTATCTTGGCAACGAGGCGCTCAACCGCCAGAAGTTCGTGGCCCATCCGCACGACCCGGCCCGCCGCGTCTGCCGCACCGGCGACCTGGGCTGGCTGACAGAGGAAGGCCTGCTGTATTTCGCAGGCCGCGTGGATTTCCAGGTCAAGATTCGCGGGATGAACGTTAACGGCCAGGAGGTCAGCGCCGCCCTGCTGATGCATCCCCAGCTGCGCGAAGTAGCTGTAACTGCCCACACTGATGCCCAAGGCAGTAAGCGGCTGGTCGCCTACCTTGCCGCCGATGATCCGCGCCCGACGCCGCGCGCCCTGAGAGAGTTCCTGCGCCCCAGTCTGGCACCCTTTAAGATTCCGGCATCCTTCATCTTTCTGGATACACTGCCCAAACTACCCAACGGCAAAACCAACTTCAAGGCGCTGCCGAGTCCGGATGGGCAACGGCCGGCGCTGTCCGTGGACTTTGTGGCGCCGCGTTCCCAATTGGAAAAAGACCTGACGGTCATATGGGAAGAAGCGTTGAACCTCCGGCCGCTGGGCGTGAATGATGATTTCCACGAATTGGGCGGCGATTCGCTGCAGGCCGCCCGTATCTTCATCGAGATTAACCGGACGTTGGGACACTACCTCCCGCCGGCAGTGTTGTATTCTGCCAGCAGTATCGCCGCCCTGGCAGTGGCCATTGAGACCGGCCGTCAGGAAGAAATCAACCAGACGCTGACGGTGCCCATCCAGCAGGGGCAGGGGCGGCCGCCTTACGTGTTTTTTGTGACTCCGCAGCGCGGAGATGTAATGGGGTATTACGACATCATCCGCCACCTGCCGCCGGACCTCACCATGTACGGTTTCAATTCCTGGACGATGACGCAGAAGGAATGGAATGCCACTACGCTGCAAGATCTGGCGACGCGTTATGTAAACGAGATTGAGCGCATTGCCGCAGGCGGGCCGGTTATTCTTGGTGGCCATTCCCTGGGCGGTCTGATCGCCTACGCGATGGCGCACCAGCTTGAGCAACAGGGAATCGAAGTCCGGTTGCTGTTCATGATGGATACCAGCGCGCCGGGTTACGTCAGCAATTCATTGTTCTCCATGTCGCTGCGTTACCTGGGCAAGCATGTTGCCGCCATGAATACCCGCGAACGCATCCAGTTCGTGTTGCGTCGTCTGCGCGGGTTGCCGGGGTATGGCGTTCGGCTGGCGAACGTTCTGGCCACCCGACTGGGGCGTACGCCGGTGCATCGGTCCCCGGCAGGTGGGTCGTTCCAGAGGTCGTACACGCCGCCGCGGCTGAAGGTTCCGGTGCTGTTCTTCCGGTCATCTGCCGACCGTATTAACAACGCCTTTGATGACAGCCGCGGTTGGTCCGATGTAATGAATGGTAATCTTACCATCCGCTTCATCCCCGGCGACCACTTTACTCACCTGTTGGAAGCGAGCGGTGCAGAGATCGCCCGCCACCTGACCGCAGCCATACGAGCGGCGTAATCCGCCTGAATAGCTTGTCCATTCCTCCACTGCGACGCCGTTAAGGCGTCGTTTTCATTTTCAGTGTCGGCCTAATCCTGACGTAGCTTGGGGGAAAACCTGACAACGAAATCCGCCAAATGCTGTATGTTTGAATTGTGAAAATATTCACAAAAGGAGGATGAATAAGAGAAACCAACTCCCAATTCACGCCGCTGAGCCGCCCACTGGGTGAGCGTGGCCGGCCCCCCACTTTTCAGTATGGGCCTGAGTGCCCAGAGAGAGGATTGCTATGAGCGCGAAGAAACAGCTTAGCCGCCGCGATTTCATCAAATTGGTGGGCGGCTCCACCGTGGCCGCCGCCGCGGGAACCTTCTTCCCGAAAGGGTCGCAGAACCCGCTGCTGGCCGTGCCACACGATTATGCTCCCAAAGCCGGCGATACCCTGCCTGGCTTCGTGAAGGAGTTGGACCAGCCCTACTATGTGCAGGATATCGTCAGCCAGATCGCCCGTTTTGACGAGCGTGCCCGCGCATTCTCCAAGGCCAGTTACGTCCCAGGCGATGGCTTCTACGAGCCGTTCTATGAACTGTATCCGGAACTCAAGGGACAGTCTGAGACGCTGGCGCCCTACCGCGACCCGGCCCCCAAGAAAGCCGAGAACGCCGGTATTTCCTACACGGGCTACACCTTCGCCCGCGTGTCTTTTGACCCGTGCGGCCCGCTGGGCAGCGACGAAGTGGTGACGCCCAAAGTGGCTGAGCAGCAAACCCCCGTGGAAGCCGAAGACATGGCCATCCGCGTCAAGGAATTCTGCAAGGCGATGGGCGCATACGATGTCAAGATTGGCCCGCTGGACCAGCGCTGGGTGTACTCACACCGCGGCGCCAACAAGAATGACACCTGGGGCCAGCCGATCGACTTCAAGCACAAGACTGCCATTTCTATTGCCTGGCCGCAGGACCCGAAGTTCATGAATGACCTCGCCGGCCCGGGCCCGAATCTTGAAGTGGGCAAGGCCTATACCTACATGGCCGCCACCTCCATCATGCTGGCGGATGCCATCGCGGCGCTGGGCTATCCGGCGCGGGCGCACCATGTGCGTAACTACCTGCTGCTGCAGGTACCGGTGGCCATTGATGCCGGCATGGGCGAACTGGGCCGCATGGGCATCGTGGTTCACCCGGAAATCGGGCCGAACCCGCGCCTGGTGACGGTGACAACCGATATGCCGCTGGCCTACGACAAACCGATAGAGTTTGGTCTGCAGGACTTCTGCGCCAACTGCAAGATCTGCGCGGAAGCCTGCCCGAGCGGCGCCATCAGCACCGGCGAGAAGGTGGAGCGCAATGGCGTGATGGTCTGGGACCTCGACGAGGTTAAGTGCCTCACCTTCTGGGGCACCAATGGCAACAGCTGCGGCATCTGCCAGGTTTCCTGCCCATGGTCCAAGACTGGCAATTGGGTGCACGAAGCGGCCCGCTACTATGCCTCCAGCGGCGGCTCGGCCGGAACCGTGATGGCTGGGCTGGACAAGGTGTTCTACGGCGATTACCTGCCGGGCGACCACCCTGAGTGGCTCAAATAGCGCCGGAAGCGGCGAAGGAGTAACGATATGACTATCTTGTGGTTCATCGTAGGGATTCTGGTGGGAGTTGGCGGCTATGCTCTGTGGCAGGCCAAAGGCGCCCAACTCAAAGGGTTGGATTGGACGTTCCTCGTTCTTTGGCTGGTGTTGGCCCTGCTCACCATTGCAACGGTAGGAAGTCTGGCAACTGAGCCGTTCATCCGCCATAGCCAGGCGGCCAGCGTGGCCGGCCTGATCTTTGGCGGTTTGACCGTACTGACGGGCGTGTTGCTTGTCCGCCGGGTGGCTGCGCTGAAGTAACTGCCCTCCCTTCCCAGGGTACGCAGCCACAACGGGGCCTGGCCTGTTCCACTCGGAGCGGCGCCAGGCCCCTGTGCTGAAAACACAATGACAACTCAAACTGCCAAGATCAATTCCGTGTTGTCGCCCGCCGTGGTTCACCGCCGCCGCCGTGAGCGAACCGAACGGGTGCTAGCGGGGCTGACGGTGCTCTTGCTGTTGGGCGCGTGGATCTTCGGCGCGTCGCGGCAGGGAGCTGACCGCGCCGGCTATCTGGCGCAGGCGCTGCCGGAGGCTGAGTCTTTTGAACGCCGCGGCGACCTGTGGGTGGGGACCCGCACCGCGCCGGAAGGCGGCGAGACGCTGGTGGGGTATGTGGGGTTGGGCGAGGCGCCAGGCTACGGCGGCCCGCTGGAAATGATGGTGGCGATTGACCCGGCCGGAAATGTGGCCGGGGTGGTGGTCATCAGCCACCGCGACACGCCCAGTTTCTTTCACAAGCTGGCCGCCAACGATTTCTTTGACCAACTGCTCGGCAGGCCGGCCGGGGATGGGTTCGCTCTGGGCGAAGACCTGGACGGTGTGACCGGCGCGACGATTTCTGCAGAAGGCGTGGCAGGCGCGGTGCGCCTGGCGGCGCGTGACCTCTCGCTGGCCGGGCTCGGCCAGCCAGTGCCGGAAGCGCCCGCACGACTGAAAGTGAGCCTGCCGGAATTTGTGCTGGTGGCGCTCTACGCCGTAGCCTATTACGCACACCGTCCGAACGCACGCTTCAAGAACGCCCTGCGCTGGGGGACGATGCTGAGTGGGATCATCTTCCTGGGCTTCTGGTTCAACCGCCCGTTGACCATCGCACACATCACGTCGTTGCTTTCCGGCTACTGGCCGGACTGGCACACCAACCTGTACTGGTTCCTGCTGGTGGGCGGCGTGTTTCTGGTGGTCACAGTGGATGGCAAGAATCCGTATTGCTCCTGGTTCTGCCCGTTTGGCGCGGCGCAGGAATGCCTGAGCGCCGTGGGACAGGTGCGCCTGACCCCGCCACGCCGCTGGGCAACGGCCCTTACCTGGGTGCAGCGCGGTCTGGCGTTCGGCGCGTTGTTCCTCGGGCTGGCACTGCGGCAGCCCAGCGCCACCAGCTACGAAATCTTCGGCACGTTGTTTGACTTTACCGGCTCGCGCCTGCAATGGGTGCTGCTGTTCCTCATCCTGCTGGGTTCGCTGTTCATCTACCGGCCGTGGTGCAACTACCTTTGCCCGCTGCGGCCCGTGGTGGACCTGATCACCTACCTGCGCCGTTGGGGGCGCGAACAATGGAGAGCGTTATGGCTAAATCTGCGAAGCAAGACATCTTCAGCCGAATCGCGCTTGCCGTAATCCTGGCTGGCGTGGGAGTCACGCTGGTCGTGCTGGCGCAGGGTGTGCTGGAGGTCACTGGCACAGAACTGGAACACCCGGCGGTCGCCCAAACCGCGGTGCTTGAAGCCTTGCCGGACGCTGAACAACCGCTGGTTGTACCCCCGGAGCCTGCAAACACGCCGCTTCCCGTTCCGACGATTGAACTGGATAAGAATTTCGGCGCGGACGGATGACCTGGCACTTTGATAAGGTATTGAATGGAAAAGAAAGACATTCCCTGTGAGAATTGCCCGTTGCGGAAACGGGCCGAAGCCAATCCTGCTTCATGGATCGGCCGGCTGTGGCGCTGGCACACCCGTTGGTGCCCGGGCTGGAGAGCCTACCAGGCCTCGCTGAAACAGGCTGGTGGATAAAACACTTCCTCCGTTAAAACAAACAGGACACGACCTGGAGTCGTGTCCTGTTTGTTTTGGTGCTTTCAGCGTCCGGCGAACTGCGGACCGAGCGCCGCACTGAGCAGGGTGACTATTTCGGCATCATCGCCCACGTAAAGCGCAATCACTCGGCCGGACTTGAAGAAGTGCGGCGTCGCGATCCAGGTGATCATTATCGTATCGGTCGAACTGCCATCGGGGGAAATTGTGACGGCATCGGTTTCCAGGGCTTCGACGGTGGCGTATTCAAATACCTGCACCTCAACCCCGTTAACCTTCAGTGTTTCGCTCCCCACGCTCAGGAAGGACTGCTCTACGCTTCCGGCAGATTCCACGGTGGCGCCCGCCTCTGTAAGGAGGTCAATCAGGCCCGCCTTGTCCAGTGGGGCTGTTTCGGAAGGGGCTCCGACCCCGCAGCCCGCCAGCACCAGTGCCGCTGACACTACAAGTGTGAGAAATTTGACGTTCATTCGACAGTCTCCTTATCTAAGAGTATAAGGATATGACGATTCTACCCGGCATTTGGTTCCCGAATTGGGTCTTCAGGCCATCGCGTCCTGCATCGCCTGCACGGCTTGTTTTTCGATATCGTGAATCTTCAGCACCTGTGCGCTGAGCGCCGCGCGCAGGTCGGCGGCCTGCGCTTCGTCCAGCGGGAACTCGCGCTTCATGCGGGCGCTTAACTCGCGCTGCTTCTCGGCGAGTGCCAGCAACTCGTCCAGCGCTTCGCTGCCGCGCTCCCAGAACAGGGAGGCGCGCTTATCATGCAGGCGACGGGCTTCGGCCAGAGCCGGCACGGATTTGGGCAGGGCCAGGTCCGCCAGTTCGGCCCAGGCGGCGTGGCTCTTGCGGAACAGGGGCGCAACCTGCTTGAGCGCCGGGCGTTCGAGAATTACGGCGGCTTCTTCAAGGAATTTGGCGTAGCGGGCGCGTTCGCCGCCGCCATCGCCCCAGGCCTGCACCCAGGAGTACAGCCCCGGCACCGCGCCGTGCCCGGACAGCGCGGCGAACATCTCCGGCCCGGGCGGCAGGGCGCGCGCCCAGGACTGCGGGTTGCGCGTGTTGGTCAGCATGCTGGCCCAGTGTTGCATGGCGCTGAGGCCGAAGTTCCTGGTCGTGCCGCGCGGCGGCTTCTCGGTGAACAGGCGGATGCAATCCCAAATGCCGTTGCTGACGGCGGAGGCCAGTTTTTCCGGACGCGGCGGGTCAATCGAGAGCACGCGGAATTTGTCTTTCTTGACGCGGGCACGCGCGGCTTCCAGTTCGGCGGCGGTCACGGTGAGTGGCTGGCTGGAGCGGTCGGCCAGGAAGGCGTGTTCGCCGTCATGCCCGAACACCACCAGCGGCATCATCGCCCAGTAGTCGGTGGCGCGTTGCAGGGCGTTGTAGGGCAGGTTGACCATGTCCGCCCAAACGATGGCCGGGCGGCCGCTGTCCAGCACGTCCAGCAGGTTGCGCAGTCCTTTTGCTGGCGTGGTGGTTTGCAAAATATCTTGCACAACACCCAGTCGTTGTAAAATCGTCTGAAATGGGTCGAAGGTGTTGCGCGTCAGCACCACCATGTGCGGCAGGTGGCCTTCATACTGAAAAATAAAGTAGCCAAAGGCGATGCCCCCGCTCACTCCCAGCAGCAGTTCTTCCGATTAGGGTTTCCCGGTGTGCGGCGCTTTCACGCCCTGGTACGCCAGCGCGTTGTGCAGCGTGCCGGTCTCGTAATGCCGCCCGCCAAAGTGTTTGTAGCCTTTGAGTTTCGTCATCGTCAGTCCTCGCTTGTTCTGGGGATGACTCCGATTATAGAGAAAGCGCTTGGCTTGTGGAAAATTCGCGACCTAGTCCGGACTTTTGTTTTTCTGTGTCTAACCTTCCACGCACAGCCGGTTCTTGCCCTTTTCTTTCGCCCCATAAAGTAGTGAGTCGGCCCGCGCCAGCAGTTCCTGCGGACCGGATGCCTCGCCGTTCAGCCCGCACAGGCCGATGCTCAACGTGATTTCGGTGAGCGCGGGGTGTAATTCCTGCCAGGGGTGCGCGGCCATCGCCTGCTGGATGGACTGGCAGACATTGCGTGCCTTCTCCAGCGGCGTTTCCACCAGGAGCACCAGGAATTCATCGCCGCCGTAGCGCCCCACCACATCCACCGAGCGAGTGTGGTCGCGCAGCAGGCGCGCCACGGCCCGCAGCGCATCATCCCCCACCAGATGCGAGCATCGGTCATTGACGGACTTGAAATCATCCATATCGATCATCGCCACGGAAAGCGGGTGACCAAAGCGCACAGCCCGTTCTACCTCGCGGGCGAACTGGATATCCAGCCAGCGGCGGTTGGCAATCCCGGTCAGGCCGTCTTCGCGCGCCAGTTGTTTCAACATCTCGGCTTGCGAGATGAGCTGCTCCACGAGTTCGCGGTTGTGCTGCTCGGCCTGGTGGGCGGCGTCCAGCGCGAAGGCCAGTTCGTTGCGTTTGCGGCGTTCGGCGTCTGCGGTGCGTTGGGCCTGCGCCACTTCACTGCGGGTGAGCAGGCCGCGGATGCGGCGCTGGGTATCCACGCCCAGGGCGCGCTGCTCGGATTCATAGAACTGGCGGAAGTGCAGCAGCGCCGCGGCGGAGTCCCCAAGTTGCTCGCAGGCCAGCGAAAGCTGGCGGTGGGTCTTGCCGCGCTGCAGCACCATGTGGTGTTCTTCGGCCAGCGCCAGGGCCTGGTTGAGACGGGTGATGGCCGCGTCCGGCTGGCTTTGCGCCATGTGGCTTTCCCCCAGGGCCAGAAGGGTTTCGGCTTCGTTGGCGTGGTCGCCGGTCTGCCGCAGGATGTCCAGCGCCTGTTGCAGCGCGACCTCCGCCTCTTCGAACCGTCTTAATTCGGTGTAGGTGCGGCCCAGCGCCAGTTGCGCCAGACCGATGTCATTGCGATTGCCGGTCTGCTGGCTGAGCGCCAGCCCGCGGCGGATGTGGTCGAGCGCCCCGCTGTGGTCGCCCAGTTGCGCCAGCGTGCGGCCGATGTCCAGATGAAACGTGCTTTCCAGGGCGCGGTCATTGGTTTGCAGGTTGAGCGCCAGGCCGCGTTCGTAGTTTTCCAGGGCGTGCGGCAGGTCGCCGATTTCCGCCAGCACGCTGCCGATGTTGTTGAGGGCGTAGGCGGCGGCGTTGGCATCCGGTATCGCTTCCGCGATTTCCAGGCTGGCAAACAGCGCTTCCAGCGATTCCGGGTATTCGGCGTTGTCCAGATGGACAAGGGCGATGTTATTGAGCGACCCCGATTCGCCGATGCGGTCACCGATTTCGCGGCGGATGGCGAGGCTGCGGGTGTAGCTCTCCAGCGCTTCCACGTTGCGGTTGCGGCGCGAGAAGATGTTGCCGATGAGATTAAGCGCATTGGCTTCGCCGCGGGCGTCGCCCAGGCCGCTGAACAGGCTGTGCGCCTGGCGGGCCTTTTCCAGCACATCTTCCTCGGTAGCCAGGATGAAGCCGCACAGGCTGATGAGGTAGGTGCTCTGGGCGAAGCCGTGCTGGTAATCGATGCGCAGCGCCAGTTCACGGGCCTGCAGGGCAAGCTCCAGAGCGCGGCGCGTGTCCTCGTGGCGCAGGCCCAGAGCCTGGGTGGTGAGAGCATCCACCTCGTGCGGGCGGGGGAAACTGGCGGGGGAGGCTGAATCCATCTTGCGCTCTATTGTAGCGGATTCGGCGATTACCGCAGCCTATCGTTCAGGACTATAATCAACGCATCTCAACATTGAAGTGATAGGAGTCTTACGAATGAAGTACATGGAATTCGCAGGCGTTTTTCTCTTGGCCTGCCTGCTGGCCCTGACCCCGCTCACCTCCGCGGCTGCGGAAGAAGAAGACCCCGGCGACTTTGATTGCAGGTTCTACCACGAAGAGATTGCCTGGTTCTATTTCGACTGGCACGGCGTTCGGCCTGAAGACTGTATCAAAGACCCCGAAGCCCGCACCGATGTGATTAACAGCTTCGAAGTGACCTCCGGGCAGAAGGTGATTGCCTATCGCGGCTCGTGCACCATCACCACCGAGTCGGCGTATGCCAGCACGACGATTACAATGGCCAACTTACGCCAGGCCATTGGAACAGGCGCGCCGCACTTCATCGCTTCCGGTTGCTCCATCAACACCAACGGCGTGCTGGGCGACACCACCATCCTGACCTATGCCATCAACAACCGCACGTTTTACGACAAGTTCGCTGATGGCCGGGTGAGCATCTGGTATGCCGATGGCGCCGGCACTTGGGCACCGTGCACCACCTATATTTACGGGGCAGACTTGGAAGCAGAGGGTGGGGCGGTGTTTGGCGTGGCTTCCTGCACTATCGTAGGCGCAGTGACGGCATTCGGGCCGGGAGAGAATTAGCTTTCTGCCAACAGGCTTTAAGCAAAACGGGCATCCAGAATGGATGCCCGTTTTTTGTTGATTACTTCCGCCCAGGCGGTCTTGGCACCAGCACCAGCGTGCCGGCCTTGTAGGCTTCGTAGTCCGGTTGGCCGCCCCATTTCTCGTCGGCGCGCGCTTCCAGCATGGGGACGCCGCTGATACGCGTGAGCAGCAGTGTAACGAACACCGGCGAAACCAGCGTGACCAGTCCCCAGCCCTGCAAAACGGGGAGAGCGATGATGGCGATGCCCAGCCACAGCACGATTTCGCCAAAGTAGTTGGGGTGGCGCGACCACGCCCACAGCCCGCTGCGGATGAACTGTCCTTTGTTGGCCGGGTCCGCGCTGAACGCTCGTTTCTGCCGGTCGGCGATGATTTCAACGCTGAACCCGAACAACCATATTCCCAGCCCGACCCAGGCGAAGGCATCCAGCGGAACGCGGCGGGCGGACGTGATGGCCGCCAGCGCCGCGGCCAGCGAAAAGGATACCCACAGCCCCTGCAGTAACCACGTCAACAGGAAGCGGGGGAAGGAAGGTTTTATCTCACGGAAGCGCCGATCTTCTCCGGCGGCGCGGATGCGGGAGTACAGGAACGACCCCAGCCGCACGGCCCACACGGCCACCAGTGCGGCCAATAGATAGGCCCGCGCATCCGGCGCGGGGGCCAGTCCCAGCGCCAGGCCGGTCACGCTCAGGTACGTCAGGCTGCCGGTGAGGTCGTAGTATTTCTCGGTCTGTTTCAAGAATGCAGGCACGAAGGCGAAGACCTGAATCAGAAAGGCCAGCGCCACGCACAGCGCGTACACCGGGTAACCAGAAACGGCGGCGCCACCGGAGCTGCCCGCCAGCGCGAGGCCCGCGCCGATGAGCAGGACGATGGGAGTGGCAATCAGGGCGGTGCGGTCTGCGTTGTTCATAAGTGTCCTTTCAACAAAAAACCAGCCGGAGGCTGGACTTTTCGCTGGTGCCCCCACGGGGATTCGAACCCCGGTTTGAGCCTTGAGAGGGCTCCGTCCTGGGCCTCTAGACGATGAGGGCATCAATTTTGCTTCGCAAAATTGATGTTGGAGTTCACCGAGGGTAAACTCCACGCAGTTTGGCAGAAGAAATGTCTTCACTTTTGCCTGTTTGCGAAGCGCGGGGTATTGTAATCGAAAGGCAGGGGAGCGTCAACGTGGCGGACTCTGGGGGAGTAATGTTTCAGCTGAATGGCCTCTCGAACCTGGACAGGCAGTTTTCCGGATTTTGGGATAAATGGACCGCCCATAAATAGTTAATTCGGAAGACTTGACTGGACAATAAACGCTATGATTAGATAATGGCTGAATAAACAAGATAACCGGGTATTCTTACAAATTATTACACTCAGAATGTTTGGTTATACGGCATAATTGCAGCGTATCAGGAGTCCGTATAATTAATAGTTAGGCAGCCATCCCTCGTAGGTCAGCATTCACGCTCACAAGTTGGGAGGCACTCATGCGCGCACCTTCATTAGCCCAGGCCATATCCATTCCCTCGCTTCTGTTGTTGATCGGGATTCTCTTGCCCTCTTGTGGCCCTCTGCAAAATACCATCGACGCTGAGAGTCCTTTAGTTCCAGTGGAGCTCGTCATTCAAGGAGGCGGGGTCATCAATTGGCGCGCACCCCTCCACGTGAGAGACGCACAACTCTATTTGGCACAGTTCACAGACAGCGGTGAGCGGACGTTTCGTTCTTACGATGAGGTCACTTTCCCAACCGACGTGACGATTGTCTTCTCAGAAGAGCAGCAAGCGGCCACTGTGTTCCTACGCCGGTCCCCCCACGGAGGCTGCCTGCTTCTCTGGGACCCGGACAACAACTGGATTCATGATCCATGTTTCGGTTCGAGGTTCGACTTGACTGGCCAGCACACCTTCGGCCCTTCTCGCAGGAACTTGGACCAGCTACCGGCGAACGTCCGCGACGGTGTCATCTGGGTCACGCCCGAGGTTGTTTACGGAGACTTACACATTCACCCTTAGGTCGTCGGGCGCACCCAATCGCTGCCTAACAACTTGATGGAGCCGACCCGGCCAGCCGGCGGATTGCCATCCGCTTGCCAGCCTGCGGCTTGCTCTGCTGTCCCGCCTAACAAGCGGATGAAGCCGACAAGCCACTCCCAAACCTCCGCTCCGGTTAAGGTGGCTTGCGGCTTATCCGCCGGGCCGTCAGGCGTTTTTCTTGCAAATCGTAGTTGTCTCTTGAATCGCCGTGAGAAGCGGAGGGCTACCTTCCCGCGAAAACCAGCAGATCCCTGAGGAGATAGAAATGACTTCTACAGAGCAAGTTGTCCTTGTAATTGTTGCATTTGTTTGTGTCTTTTGGGATGCACTGATCGTCTATCAGGTCTTGAGAGGCGAGACATTCGCGTTTTCCGCAAACAAATGGGAGGCGCCGCAGAAAGTTTCCCGCAAAACTCATCCGGTCGCATTTTGGCTGTATATTGGCGCCCAGTTTATTTTCCCCAACGGGGCGCTTCTGTACTTATTTTACTTTTGGCGATCAACATTGGCTGGTTAAATACCGGCTTACGCAAACCGTTTGCCCGCCTGAGGAGACTCAGGCAGAACATTAAGCTTCCGAGGTCCGCCGCCACTTAGCTATTTCGTTAGGCTGTCAGTTGTTGGCGGTCGCAGCAAGTCCCTCGAAATGCCGGATGTTATAATCGCCCTGTTGGCCAACCCACCCGCAGGAGACCGGCGCATGTATGACCGCGAGAAACTGAAAGAATTAAAGGAAACCAGCGAGCAGTGGGAAGAAACCACTCTGCATCAGTCGCTGGGCCGCCTGCCGGAAAGCAAACCCGAATTCATCACCACCTCGTCTGAACCCATCAACCGCCTGTACACCCCGCTGGACGTGGCCGACCTGGACTACCAGCGCGACCTCGGCCAGCCCGGCGAATACCCCTATACCCGCGGCGTGCATCCCACCCTGCACCGCAGCAAACTATGGACGATGCGCATGTTCGCCGGCTTCGGCACCGCCGAGGAGACCAACGGCCGCTTCAAGTACCTGCTGGAGCAGGGCCAGACCGGCCTGTCCATCGCCTATGACCTGCCGACCCTGATGGGCTACGACACCGACGCGCCCGAAAGCCTGGGCGAGTTCGGCAAGTGCGGCGTGGCGGTCTCCTCCCTCAAAGACATGGAAATCCTGCTGGACGGCATCCCGTTGGACAAGGTGTCCACCAGCATGACGATTAACTCGCCCGCCCCGATGATCTGGGCCATGTACATCGCCGCCGCCGAGAAGCAGGGCGTGCGCCCGGACCAGCTGCGCGGCACCACCCAGAACGACATCCTCAAGGAATTCATCGCCCAGAAGGAATTCATCTTCCCGCCCGAACCCTCCATGCGCCTGGTGACCGACACCATCGAGTTCGGCACGCAATTCCTGCCGCAGTGGAACACCATCAGCATCTCCGGTTATCACATCCGCGAAGCCGGGTCCACCGCCGCCCAGGAACTGGCCTTCACCCTGGCGGACGGGCTGGAGTATGTGCGCTGGGGCATCGCCCGCGGGCTGGACGTGGACGCGTTCGCGCCGCGCCTGTCGTTCTTCTTCAACGCCCACAATGATTTCTTCGAGGAAATCGCCAAGTACCGCGCCGCCCGCCGCATCTGGGCGCGCGAGATGAAAGAAACCTTCGGCGCAAAAGACCCGCGCTCATGGCTGATGCGCTTCCACACCCAGACGGCCGGCGTGAGCCTCACTGCCCAGCAGCCCGAAAACAACGTGGTGCGCGTGGCGATACAGGCGCTTGCGGCGGTGCTAGGCGGCACGCAGTCTCTGCACACCAACAGCCAGGACGAAGCGCTGGCCCTGCCCTCCGAAGACGCCGTGACCATCGCCCTCCGCACCCAGCAAATCATCGCTGAAGAGACCGGCGTGGTCAACACGGTGGACCCGCTGGGCGGCTCGTTCTTCGTGGAGGCGGCCACCAACCGCATCGAGGCGCAGGCTTACGAGTATTTCCGCCGCATCGAAGACCTGGGCGGCGTTCTCCCGGCCATCGACAAGGGTTTCTTCCAGTCCGAGATCTCGGATGCCGCCTACCGCTACCAGATTGAAATCGACCGCGGCATCCGCAACATCGTGGGCGTGAACGCCTACGCCAATCCGAACGATGCCATCAAAATCCCGATTCTGGCGATGGACCCGCAGGGTTACATGCGCCAGGTGGACCGCTTGAACTACGTGCGCCGGACGCGCGACAGCGGGGCGGTGGGCCAGGCATTGGACAGCTTGCGCCTCGCCTGCCAGGGCACCGAGAACACCATGCCGCACATCCTGAACGCGGTGCGCGCCTACGCCACCCTGCAGGAAATCACCGACGTGATGCGCGGCGTCTTCGGGTTATACGAGGAACCAACGCAGATTTAGGGGATGAGTTGTTTGAACAGTTCACATGTCAAACAGCCAAAAGAAAAAACAAGAAAGGGATTGGATAGGAGAAATCGGGAGAATTCACCCCGAATTTTCAGAACTTTCTGACATCAAAGATTCGGAAAGCCCTGACTTCATTGCTAAGAGAGAGGACATAATCATTGGTGTGGAAGTAGTTGAATATGTGAGGGGGCAGTCTAAAGGCGGATCAAAGCAAAGACAGAGGGCAAAGATTTGGAAGAAAATAAGCAAGCAAGTAGAATCTGATTTTCAGAAATCTCAGAATAGTTCACCTCTTCAGATCACCGTTTCTTGGAACCCAAGTACTTACCCTAGCAAAAGAGAAATTCAGGGTGCAACCAAAAGCATTATTGAATTTATCACCTCACAATTAAGTTCCTCAGGCCATACTTATCCACTGGAATTGGATTATCGAGGACTTCCAGAATCAGTGGGTAAATACATGAGACGGATTGAAATTATTAAAGGGGCGAGGAATCAGCTTTTGCACTCAGTCACTTACACTTCATCTGGTTGGGTTTCAATTCAGTTGGATGAACTACAAAAAATAGTTGTCTCGAAAGATGCTTTGTTACCGGAATACTCTAAGAAAGTTAAGGATTGCTGGCTGGTAATTGTTGCTGATGGGACTGACATTTCATCACATGTGGATTTAGGAAACGAAGTACAACACCATCGATTCAAGACAGGATTTAAGAAAGTCCTGTTCTACAACAAGCCGGATAGCCAGGTAATTGAATTGCTGATAAATCCAAACTTCTAGCATCCTTCAGCATGACTTTTATAGATCCTAACCTTCTACCCCTTCCCATACTCCAACACTTCCTCAATCAACCCCTCGCGAATCTTGAACACATCCACGCCGCGCAGACGGCGCTCGCGCCCGTCAACCTCCGTCCAGGTGCGGGTCCAGCGCATCACGCAATGGAAGCCAATCGCGAAAACATCCTCGCCTTCCGCGCGGAAATCCGTGCAGGCCGCGAAGAATTCCCGCCAATAGTCCCCAATCGCCTGTTTGCCTGAAAACGTCGCGCCGTCCGGGGCGGGGGTGTGACTCTCGAAACGGCAGTCGTCGGTCAGTAGGGCGAGCAAGCCATCTACGTCGCGGCGGTCCAGGGCGTCCTTGTAGTCCAGCAACAACCGCACACCGCCTTCAATGCGGGACATCTTCGTGCGGCGCGGCTGGCGTGTCATGCTGCCCCCACCGACCCCGCGCTTAACTTCACCACCTTCAACCGCCCCTCTTCGTCTTTCGTCAGGCGTGCCGTGCGCACGTAGGCGTCATGCTGGAACACCAACAGGGCATTGTTCGCCAGCGCCCACGGCTGCCACTTCTGTTTGCTGGCAATCGTTTCCAGCGGCTCCACGTCATAGGCCGTCACCCAGGCGGTGCGCTCGAAGTGCACCGCAAAGGTCGCCAGGTCGGTCATGAATAACACCGGTTCGGGCGCAGTCTCCAGCAGCACGCACTGGATAGCGCGGGTGTGGCCGCGCGCCAGCACGCAGCGCACGCCGGGCAGGATTTCGGCATCGCCGTGCAGAAAGCGGAACTGGCCGCGCGTCCACACCGGCACGAAGTTCTCCGGCAGGTAGGTGGCGCGCGTGCGCAGGTCGGGGTGCGAGGCGTCCGCAAATTCCATGCGCTGCACGATGTACTCGGCGTTCGGGAAGGTTGGCAGGACGTCGTCGCCCTGCTTCTTCGTGTTGCCACCGCAGTGGTCGGCGTGCAGGTGCGTGTCGATGACGATGTCCACATCCTCCGGCTTTACGCCGTGCGCCGCCAGATTGTCCAGCAGCGTGCCTTCCGGCCATTCCAGATTCCAGTTGCGGATGCCCTTATCGGACAACTTATCCCCCAGCCCGGTATCCACCAGCACCGTCTTGCCGGCCGTCCGAATCAGCAGGCTGTTGAGGTCCATCGGCGATAGGCCGCGTTCGTTCGGCGGCTGGGCGTCCTCCCACAGGGCGCGCGGCACCAGGCCAAACGGGCCGCCGGGGTCCACCCACACGCGCCCGGTGGGGATGAGGGTGCAGTCAAGAGTCATGAAGAGTGTCCGTAGTCCTATGTCCCATGTCCTGCCAGTCCACCGCGGTGGGGACGAAGGACAAAGGACAAGGGACGAATGGCTTTATTCTACAACACCCCCAAAACAAAACCGCCGGATTTCAGCTTCCGGCGGCGTTCATTGCGGTGAATTCTTTTTCCAGCGAGGCGACCAGCGCATCATGCTCGCCCTGCGGCAAGAACGCCGCCCGCGCCGATTGCACGATGGTCTTGAGCAGGTCCGCTACGGACAGGCCCAGCGATTCGCACGCCAGTTCGTATTCGTCGCCCAGGTCGATTTGCGAGATGCTGGGGTCATCGGTATTGATGGTGACAATCAGGTTGGCGTTAATCATACCCATCAGCGGGTTGTGAATCAACGTAGTCACCACGCCGCTCTGGTAGTTGCTGGTCGGGCACACCTCGAACACGATGCCGCGCTCGCGGGACATCGCCACCACGCCGCCATCTTCCATGGTGCGGATGCCGTGCCCGATGCGCTCGGCGCCCAGCTTTTCAATTGCGAGACGCACGTTCTCCGGGCCGCCCCACTCGCCGGCGTGGATGGTGATGCGCAGGCCGGCCTCTCGGGCTTCCTTGAATACGCCAATGAACGTGTCGCCGGGGAAGTCGGCTTCGCCGCCCGCCAGGTCGAGGGCAATGATGCCCTTGTCCTTGCGGTCAATGCTGTGCTTCAGCACCTGCTCGGCCAGGTCCACGCTCTCATGGCGGTTGACGCTGGCAATCAGCCGCGTCTGCACGCCGTAGCGTTCGCTGGAGTCGCGCGCGGTTTCAATCACCCAGTCCATGGCCTCATCCAGGGGGTAGCCTTTCATGCGGGTCAGCGCCACCGGGGTGAAGCGCAGTTCCATATAGCGGATATTGTCGGTGGCGGCATCGGCGATGGCCTCGCGCACCACGCGCTTGATGACTTCCGGCGACTGGTAGAACAGGCGCAATGTGTTGAATTTGGAGAGGAAATTCTGATGGGTGAAGGGTTCGCCGTCGCGCACCTGCACCAGCGAACGGAACGCATCGATGTCGCGGTAAGGCAGGTCAAGGTCATGCTGGCGGGCGATTTCCAGCATGGTACTCAGGCGCAGTGAGCCTTCCAGGTGGCGATGCAGTTCCACCTTGGGCAGGGATTTGTAGAATATCCGGTGCCGGGGTTCGGTTCGTTGATTCAAGCGTCGATGCCCTTTGTATAAGTCCTTACAATCCTGTAAGCCTACCATATTTTGGCGGCGGCGTGAACCCGCCAACCGGTCCGGGCAGGCCAAAACAGGCCCCTGACCGGTCCTCTTTGAATTATACGGAGGGCGACCGGCCAGGATTATGACAATTATAGGACAATCGCGGGCAATCTGCCTGGCTAGCGCTTGCCGCGCCGGCCGCGGCGGCGTTTGCCGCTGGCCGAATCCTGTGCCGGGGTGTCGTTTTCGTCGCTGGGCGGCTGGGGAGTGGCGGGTGCGCCCTGGGCGAGCTGGGCGGCGGCCGGCACAGTCTGCGGTGCGGCTTGCGCCGGGGCAGCCTGCGGTGTGCGGAAGGCGGTGAACATGCGGTTAACCACGCTGGAGCGCATATCGTTGAACAGTTGGGCGAACATCTGCGAGGCGCGCGCTTTGTATTCCACCAGCGGGTCGCGCTGGCCGTAGGCTTCCAGCCCAATCGACACCCGCAGGGATTCCATCTGGGTCAGGTACTCGATCCACAGTTCGGAAATCACGCGCAGGATGAGGCCGCGGTAGGTCTCGGTGATTTCCTGGCGGCCAATCTCTTCAATCGCGGCCTGCTGGTGTTCGGCTGCCAGGCTGCTCATCGGCTGGCCCTTGAGTCGGTCAAACTCGCTCTCGCCCAGGCGTTCGGTCAGGCGGCCGCGGGCCGCGCGGCGCAGCATCGCCATTGGGCTGGTCTTGCGCTGCTCCCACACCGCCATGCCGTAGATGCGGGTCAGGGTATCCAGCGCGCCTTCCAGGTGGGTCAGGATGCGCTCGGCCAGGTCATCGCTTTCATCGTCATCCAGCCGCTGGGCGGCATGGTAGTAATAGGTCAGGCGGGTGATGCGCATGCGCACCTGGCGATGGGTTTTCTTATCAAAGGCCACCAGTTCGCCGTGCGGCATGGCCAATAGCAGCGTCATCAGGTGTTGTTCAGCCAGGGTTTCCGGCAGGCGCGCCAGCAGGCCGTCCAGGTCGCGGGCGATCTGCCCCTGTTCGCCCAACAACTGGCTGCGGCGGCTTTCAAAGACGGCTTTCACCGCCGCCAGCAGGGTATCCGTCACGCTGTCCCAGTCGGCTGTTCCCAGTTCGGCGGGGTTGAGTTCCAGCGGCTGGTTAAGGCGGCGTTCCACTGCGCCCACCACGCGTTGCACCGTCTGGCCGGTCAGCGCACTCTCGATCTGCGTTTCCAGCAGGTCGGCGGCGGCTTCGGGGTCATCGCGAAGCAGTTTCTGCTGCGGCCCTTCCAGCTTGAGCGGTAGACGCAGCAGGCCTTCGGCTTCGGTCAGCAGGTCGCGCGGGCTGCGCGTGTCGGTCTCGTCGGCGTAGCGCAGTGCCTCAATGAAGGTGTCCAGCATTTCCGCTTTCTCATTGAGCTGCGTTTCCAGGCGGTCGTGGCTCTGGTCCAGCAGGTCTTCGGCGCTGCGCAGCAGGTGGGCTTCCTCGGCGTCAATTGACTCGGCGGCCAGCGCCAGCAGGGCGCCGCGCGCCGCGGGCTTGTTTGCTGCGCCGGCTTCCTTGAGCTCATCCAGCAGCAGGCGATAGGTGAACGAGGGGAAGGCGATCTGCCCAGCAAGCAGGGTGGGCTGAATCTGTTCCAGCCAGGCCAGCAGTTTCCACGGGCCCTCGTCCCCTGCCAGGTCTTCCGGCACGCGCCGCTCCACTTCCATTTGCAGCATTTCGCGCACATCGCCGCTGAGGTCGTCCTTCATAAAGATGGTGTCGCGCTGGGCGTAGACCGTGGCGCGCTGGCTGTTGAGCACGTCGTCGTATTCCAGCAGGTGTTTGCGGCTGTCGAAGTTGGCGCCTTCCACCCGCGTCTGGGATTGTTCCACCACGCGGCTCACGATGCCGTGTTCCAGCGGGATGGCGTCGTCCATGCCGAGGCGCAGCATCATACCTTCCACCTGCTGGCCGCCAAACAGGCGCATCAGTTCATCCTGCAGCGAGAGGAAGAAGCGCGAGGAGCCGGGGTCGCCCTGGCGGGCGGCGCGGCCGCGCAGCTGGTTGTCAATGCGCCGCGCTTCGTGGCGTTCCGAACCCACCACATGCAGGCCGCCCAGCGATTTGACCTTCTCCATCTCGTCCATCGAGCGCAGGAAAAGGCCGGCTTCGGCGGCATAGATGCCGTAGTCTTCGGACTTGAGTTTCTTCAGCGCGTCCAGCCGCTCTTCCATCGTCATGTCAAACGGGTCTTCAATGCCGGACTTGCGCAAAATGCGGTTAACGCCGGTGAGCACTTCTTCCGCCATCTCGCCGCCGAGCTTGATATCCACGCCGCGGCCGGCCATGTTGGTGGCGATGGTGACTGCCCCAAATGCGCCCGCCCCGGCGATGATCTGGCTTTCTTCGGTGTGCTTGCGGGCGTTCAACACCTGGTGCGAAATGCCGCGCCGCAACACGTCCTGCAGGCGTTCCTTGTCCTCGTCGCCCAGCCGAAGCACGGCCATCAGGCGTCCCAGGTTGTCCGGATGTTCCAGCGTGGCGGGCAGACCGAGGTCCTTGCCCAGTTGGCGCAAGGCGCCGCTGTTCAGCTTCTCCAGCGGTTCGTTCATGAACGCCAGTTCCGGGATGGCGCGGCCATCGTCGCTGCGGTTGTTCTTTTCGAACCAGGCGTCGCGCAGGGTCAGGAAGTCCAGCAGGCGGCGGATGGCGTCGGCCTTCAGCCGGTTAGACAGGCGCTCGGAATTTTCCACCGAGGTGGTGCCCACCAGCACCGGCCGCCCGATGATGTGCATCTGCACGATTTCCGCCACAATGGCGCGCAGTTTGGCTTCTTCCGTGCGGTAGACCACGTCCGGGTAGTCCTTGCGCTTCCACAGCACCGGCAGTTTTTCGGGGTCGCTCTGTTCAATGTAATAGGTGTATTCGTAGCCGTATTCGTCCTTGGCTTTCAGTTGCTCCAGGTCGGACTCGGGCTGCGCCGCCAGGTACTCCACGTGCGGTGGAATTGCCATCACGTCCAGCGTGTAAATCTTCTCGAATTCTTCGGCTTCGGTCAGCGCCGTACCGGTCATGCCCGCCAGTTTGTCGTACATGCGGAAGTAGTTCTGGATGGTGATGGTGGCGTGCGTCACGTTTTCCGCCTGGACCTTCACGCCTTCCTTGGCTTCCACGGCCTGGTGCAGGCCATCGCTCCAGCGGCGGCCGGGCATCAGGCGGCCGGTGAATTCATCGATGATGATGACCTGGCCGCCCTGTACCAGGTAGTCCTTGTTGCGTTTGAACAGGAACTGCGCCTTGAGCGCCTGCTGCAGGAAGCCCAGCGTGCGCGCCTGTTCGGGGGTCACGTCTTCCGGGCGGTCCGGGTCGTTGAGCAGCACGCCCAGTCCCTGCTCCACCTTCACCTGTCCCAATTCGGTGAGTACCACCGTGCGATCTTTCTCGTTGACTTCCACATCTTCCATCTGGAGGCGCTTGACCACCACCGCCATCTTTTCGTAATTGGCGGCGTCGTCGTGGCTGGGACCGGAAATGATGAGCGGGGTGCGCGCTTCGTCAATCAGCACGTTGTCGACTTCGTCGATGACCGCGAAATGATGGCCGCGCTGCACGCGGGCGCCGATATTGAGCGTCATGTTGTCGCGCAGGTAGTCGAAACCGAACTCGCTGTTGGTGCCGTAGGTGATGTCGGCGTTGTAGGCGTCAGCGCGGTCCACCAGCGCCAGTTGGTGCTGGTCTTCCTGCTGGTGCTCGCGCGCCAGGTCGATGAGGAACGCCTTAGTGCTATTCTCAGTGCGGCTGCCCATTTGCAGCACGCCCACGGACAGGCCGAGGAAATCGAAGATGGGTGCCATCCAGCGCGCATCGCGGCGCGCCAGGTAATCGTTGACAGTGACGAGGTGTACGCCCTTGCTTTCGAGGGCGTTCAGGTAAATCGGCAGGGTGGCGACGAGGGTTTTGCCCTCGCCGGTGCGCATCTCGGCGATGCGGCCGGCATGCAGGGCGGCCCCGCCGATGAGCTGCACGTCGTAAGGACGCAGGCCCAGCGTACGTTTGCTGGCCTCGCGCACCACCGCAAAGGCTTCCACCAGCAGGTCATCCAGCGTTTCGCCGGCTTCCAGGCGCGCTTTGAATTCAGGCGTTTTGGCCTTCAGGGCGTCGTCGCTCAGCGCCTCGAAATCGGATTCGAGGGCGTTGATATCCTCCACCAGCGCGCCAAATTCGGTCAGGGTGCGCTTGCTGGGGTCGCCCCCCATGCGTTTGATAATTCCACGTAACATGTAGGTCAGTTCTCCGGCAGGCCATTATACTCGCTGGGTGTCGGCTGCCGCGTAAGAAGGGTGTTAGAGGAAACGCCCACGTACTAGCCCCTTAGAACCCTTGCCATAGCATTTGCCTTCTGCTATCGTTTTAGGCAGTAGTGGCCTGATTGGTTGATTATTTGGAGGAGACCTCATGAAGATTTCATCCCCTGCCGCGGCGCCCCGCTTGCTGTTGGTGCTGGCCCTGCTGGCGCTGGCCTGCGGCCCGCTGGACCTGGCGCGCCAGATATTGGAGGGGCTGGCGGCCACGCCAACGCCCACCGCCAGTTTTGAACTGCATGAGAGCAGTATCTGGTATGTGACCAAGGAAGGGGACGACCTGAATTCCTGTGACTCGCCGGAACAGGCCTGCCTGACCATTACCGAGGCTGTGGCCCGCGCCGATGACGATGATGTCATTAACATCGGCGCGGGCGTATTTGCCGAGACGATGACAAGCCAACAGGCGCTCGTCCTTACCGAAAATCTGGTGCTGCGCGGGGTGGGCATTGATGCCACTGTTATTGATGGCGGGGGGACGCGCGGCGGCATTTTTATGTCGTCGGACGCGATTGTGACGATACGCAACCTCAGCGTCAGCAATGCCGTGGTGGGCGCTCCGGGCAACTGCATCAGCGTCCGCAATGAGGCTTCGGCCCGCATCCAGGATGTGAAACTGGAGAACTGCGCGCCCAATGGCCTTGAGCACCTGGGCACCGGCCAGGTCACCTTGCTGAACGTGGAAGTCACGGCCGCCGTACAGGCAGGCGTGTTCGCCGGCGGCGAGATGGAAGTGCAGGGTGGGCGCTTCCATGCCAACGGGACTTCCGGCATTCTCTCCATTTTTAGCGGGCGACTCGCGCTTACCGATTCGCTGGTGGAAGATAACGTGGGCGATGGATTGACGCTTAACGGGATCGACGAAGTGAGCGGCGCCATCATCCGCAACAACGGCTTCATCAGCCCCAACCATTCCGGGGTGGGGGTGGGCGGCCAGGCAACGCTGACCAACGTCCATATTACCGCCAATGACTACGGCATCCGCGTTCAGGAAAGCGGGGAACTTACCCTTGTCGGCGGGGAAATCAGCGACCACGTAAAGGTCGGCCTGACGGTAGCAGAAGGCGCCTCGGCGACGCTGACCGGCGCCGTCTTGTCTGCCAACGGCAGCATCTTCCGCGACACCAGCATTGCCGGGCAGGCCGAAAACAAGGGCACGTTGCTGCTGGTGCGCAGCCTGCTCACCGGCAGCCACAATGGCGCCATCGTGAATTTCGGCACCGGCTCATTCACCTTGCGCGAAACAGCGGTGGTGGATAGCGGCGGCAGCCTGCCTGCCCTGGTCAATTATGAAGACGGCCGCGGCCTCATTGAGCGCAGCCTGTTCGCCGACAACCACGCCAGTGCCGGAGCCATCGACAATCGCGGTATCCTCAGTCTGATTAATTCCACCGTGTCCGGGTCAGACGGTAACGGCATCATGGCCGTGAGCGGCAGTCTTTCCCTTTCGTATGTCACCATCGCCGACAATGCCGGGATTGGCCTCGTCTCTCAAACTGGGGCCGCCGCGGTGGCCCGCGTTGAAAACGTGCTGGTGGCGCGCAATGGTCTTGAGGATTGCCAGGTGAGCACCGCCGCGGGTGTCGTTCCCCTGCCGTTGAGCGGCGTCAACATCGATACCGACGGGCGCTGCCGCTTTGGTCTCACCTATGCCCCTGCGGCTCTGCTGCTGGATGTGCTGGCAGACAATGGCGGGTTCACCTTCACCCATGCGCTGTTGCCCGGCAGCCCGGCTATTGAGTCGGCCACGGGGACCTGCCCCGCCACCGACCAGCGCAGTGATGAGTTCACCCGCCCGTTTGGCCCGGCGTGTGATGTGGGCGCCTACGAAGCAGGCGGGGTGATATTGAGCCTGCCCGCCACGCTTGAAATCCCCACTGAAACCCCCACGCCGGAAGCCCCCCAACAACCCTCGCTTACGGTGAACACCGACACCGCCTGTTACAACGGGCCGGGGCAGGGCTGGCCCTACCTGCTGACGGTGAACGCGGGCACCACGCTTCCCCTGGTGGGCTACGGCTTCCAGCCCGGCTGGTATGTCGCCCAGCATCCCACGGTGCAGGGCGTCCTGTGCTGGCTGGCCGAGACGGATGTCACCCCCAATGTGCCATTGGAAACGCTGCGGCTGATTTCCATCCCGCCCAGGATCACGGCCACGCCCGCGGCCACCAAACCCCCGGACCAGGACCCGCGCGAGACGAAAACGCCGCAGCCCACGCCCTGCCCCACCAACCCCAATAGCCAGCAGCCCGAATGCTGAAGTAAGAAGACATCCCCGGATCCACCATCGAACCGGGGATGTCTTCACTGTTCTTTAGAAATCGGATTTCCTCCACCAATTACCCTACTAACCTTAAAGAATTCAATTCTTTAAGCCGCCCGCAGGCAGGGCGTTGGGAGCCGGATGCTATAATCCGACTCGACCGTTTTCCCGGCCGTTTGACCCATGTCCGAATTCGTCCATTTGCACGTCCACACCCAGTATTCGCTGTTGGATGGCTTCAGCCACATCCCGCAACTGGTGACGCGCGCCAAAGACATGGACATGGGTGCGCTGGGCATTACGGACCACGGCACCCTGTTCGGCGTCATCGATTTCTATACCGAGGCCAAAGACCAGGGCATCAAGCCCATCATCGGTCTGGAAGCCTACATGGCCGCCCGCACGATGAAAGACCGCGACAATACCCTGGACCGCCAGTCTTTCCACCTGTTGCTGCTGGCGGAAAACCAGACCGGCTACCAGAACCTGCTCAAAATCGCCACCGCGGCGCAACTGGATGGCTTCTACTACTACCCGCGCATTGACCATGACTTCCTGGCTGCCCACAGCGAGGGGTTAATCTGCACCTCCGGCTGTATGAGCGCCGAAGTGCCGCGCGCCCTGGTGCGCGAAAAACCGGAAGAAGCCATTCGCAAGCTGGACTGGTACTACGAGGTCTTCGGGCCCGACCGCTTCTTCATTGAATTGCAGAGCCATGACATCCCCGAAATCCCCAAACTGAACCGCGAACTGCTGGCGCTGGGCGAACGCTATCAGGGTCGCTTTGTCGCTACCAACGACGTGCACTACATCAACAAGGCCGACTCCCGCCTGCAGGACATCATGCTGTGTGTGCAGACCAGCAGCCTGTTCAACGAGCCGAACCGCATGAAAATGAGCGACGACTCGTATTACCTCAAGTCGGCGCAGGAAATGAAGGCGCTGTTTGCCGGTGTGCCGGGTGCGGTGGAAAACACGCTGTTGATTGCCGAACGCTGCAATGTAGACCTCTCGACCGACGGCTACCACCTGCCGGAGTTCGAAGTGCCCGCCGGGTACGACACCAAGTCCTACCTGCGCCAGCTGTGCGAGACCGGACTGCGCCAGCGCTACAAGGACGATGCCGAACGTCCGGACGTGCGCCAGCGCCTCGAATACGAACTGGGCGTAATCGATCAGATGGGTTTCAACGCCTACTTCCTCATCGTATGGGACCTGTGCCGCCATGCCAGCGAACTGGGCATCTGGTACAACGCCCGCGGCTCGGCGGCCGGTTCCATCGTGGCGTACACCCTGGAAATCACGCTGGTCGACCCCATCCAGCATGGGCTGATTTTTGAGCGCTTCCTTAACCCCGGCCGCGTGTCCATGCCGGACATTGACCTGGACTTTCAGGATGACCGCCGCTATGAGTTGATGGCCTACTGCGCCCAGAAATATGGCGATGACAAAGTGGCCGCCATCATCACCTTCGGCACCATGAAGTCCCGCGCCGCGGTCCGCGATGTGGGCCGTGTGCTCGACATCCCGCAGGGCGAGGTGGATGCGGTGGCCAAGCTCATCCCGGCCATCCCCGGCAAGGATATGACAATCGCTAGGGCGCTGGAAGAAGTGCCGGACCTCAAGCAGGAATATGCTCGCAAGGCGTACATCAGGGAACTCATTGACACCGCCAGCCAGATTGAAGGCTCGATTCGTAACGCCGGCACGCACGCCGCAGGGGTGGTGATTACCGACAAGCCGATTGTCGAGTACATCCCACTGCACCGCCCGACCAACAACTCCGAAGACACGCCCATCAAGACCGTCACCCAGTTCGCGATGGCCACCATCGACAAGCTCGGCCTGCTCAAAGTGGACTTCCTGGGGCTATCCACCTTGACCATCATGCAGCGGGCGTGCGACATCATCCGCCAGCGCCGCGGCATTAACCTGGACCTGTACTCCATCCCGCTGGAGGACGCGCCGACCTACGAAATGCTGGGGCGCGGCGAAACCGCCGGCGTGTTCCAACTGGAAGGCGCGGGCATGACTCGCTGGGTGAAGGAGATGAAACCCACCCGGCTGGACCATATCGTGGCGATGGTGGCGTTGTTCCGGCCCGGCCCGATGGAATTCATCCCCGACTACATCAAGCGTATGCACGGTGAGCAGGAAGTGACCTACCGCCACCCGGACATGGCTTCCATCCTGGAAGAAACCTATGGCATCACCGTCTACCAGGAACAGATCATGTACACCGCCATGAAGCTGGCGGGCTACACCGCCTCGGACGCCGATTTCCTGCGCAAGGCGGTGGCGAAGAAAAACGAAGAAGACCTGCGCAAGAACCGCGAAAAATTCGTGCGCGGCGCGCTGGCCAACGGCGTCACGCAGGTCGTGGCCGACCTCATTTTCAACGACTGGGAAGCCTTCGCCCGCTACGGGTTCCCGAAAGGCCACGCCGCCGACTATGCGGTCATCGCCGTGGAGACCGCCTACCTGAAGTGCAATTATTCGGTCGAGTACATGACCGCCCTGCTTTCCGTCTCCAAGAACGATACCGACAAGGTGGCCTACTACGTGGCGGACTGCCGCAACATGGGCATCGACGTCCTGCCGCCGGACATCAACCGCAGTGATTGGGACTTCAGCATCGAGGACCGGCCGGAAGGCGGCAGCAACATCCGCTTTGGCCTGGGCGCGGTGAAGAACGTGGGCCAGGGGCCGGTGGAACTCATCATGGAAGCGCGCGCCGGCAAGCCCTTCACCACCCTCAACGAACTGGCCGAACGCCTGGACCTGCGCAAGGTCGGCAAGCGCGCTCTGGAGTGCCTCATAAAGGTTGGCGCGCTGGACAGCTACGGCCCGCGGCTGGCCGTGCTGGAGGCGATGGACTCGCTGGTGGCGTTGAGCAGCAGTACCTGGCAGGCAGTGGAAAGCGGCCAGCTCTCCTTCTTCGGCGGCGATTCGGGCATCACCCAGACCATCACCCTCGCGCCGGTGAACGAGGATGTCAACCGCCGCGAGATGCTGAACTGGGAGCGCGAACTGGTGGGCATGTACGTCTCCGACCATCCGCTCAACCCGGTGATGCGCGACCTCAAGCAAATCATCACCCATACCGCCGCCACGCTGGCGCTGGCGGACAACCAGCAGCCGGTGCGCGTGGCCGGGCTGGTGAGCCGGGTGCGCAAGCACTACACCAAGAAGGGCGAAGAGATGGCCTTCGTGGGGCTGGAAGACACCCACGGCATCATGGAACTGGTCGTCTTCCCCCGCACCTGGCGCGAGTGCGCCAGCCTGCTGGAGTTTGATAAGGTCGTGATTGTGGACGGCAAAGTGGACTCCGCCCAGGGCGACCCCAAAATCCTGGTGGACCGGGTGCGCACGCAAGAGCGCATCGTGGAGGCGGCTTCGGAAGCCCTGCCGCCACCGGCCGCCGCGCGCCTGAGCGCCGAAGCCCGGCTGCAATCCGAACTCGAACCCGAAATGCACATGTCCGTTTACCAGCACGATGCGCCCCCCGCCCACGATGAAGCGCTGGACGACGAGGGCGAGATGGTGTTGACAGTGGCGGAGCCAAAAGGCTATTACGGTCAGGATGATGGCGTGCCGCCCCCGCCGGAGGCCCCGCCCGACCCATGGTTTGATGGGCCGATGACGCCCGCTCAGGCGCAGCGCACCACCGCCCCCGCGATTTCAGACAGCGGGCTTCAGCCCGCTGCGCCCACTGCGTCAACCCCGAATGCACAGCCGGAAGACGACGATACGAATGAGATTCCTGAGGAGAGTCCGGCAATGCCCATCACCCCAGACCTGCATCCGGCCATGGCCGCCCCCCCCGAGCCGGAAACCCCGCGCCCCGCGCCCACGATTTCAGACAGTGGGCTTCAGCCCACTGCGTCACCTGTGCCCGCTGCCTCACCTGCGCCCGTTGCCGCCCAGCCTGTGGAAGAAGCGCCCCGGCCGGTTGCGCCGCCGCCGGTTATCCTGCCGCAAAAACCGGCCTCCCGCTCGCGCGGTGACGCCCCGCAGATGGTGACAGTTGTGTTGCGTTCCAGCGGCGACCGGGCGCGCGACATCCTGCGTATGCGCCGCATCCACGGCATGCTCATTTCCTATCCGGGCGATGACCGCTTTGCCATTTACGTCATCGAGAAGAAGCGCGGCTACCGCCTGGAATTCCCCAACGACTCCACCTTGTTCACCGACGAACTGCGCTCCCGCCTCGAGCAGGTAGTGGGTGCCGAGAACATCAAGGTCGAGCCGATACTGTACCAGTAGCGGTTGTTAACGTCATGCAAGCCCGCGCCCTGCCGAGGCAGGGCGGTTTCTTTAATGGTATAAGCAGGGCGAGTTTGTTTCAGCACGTTGGAGATTAACCGTATGGCGATTCAGACGATTGGCTTATTGACGTCGGGCGGCGATGCGCCCGGCATGAACCCGTGCATCCGGGCGGTGGTGCGTACCGCGCTGTCCAAAGACTTGAAGGTGATGGGCATTCGCGAAGGCTACAGCGGCCTGGTGGATGGCGACATCGTGCCGCTGGCGGCGCGCGATGTGGGCGGCATCCTGCAGCGCGGCGGCACGGTGCTGGGCACCGCCCGCTCACCGGAGTTCATGGAAAAGAGCGGCCAGCGCGAGGCCATCCGCCACCTCAACGAGTTCGCGATAGACGGGCTGGTCGTCATCGGCGGCGATGGCTCGATGCGCGGGGCGCGGGCGCTGGCCGAGCAGGGGGTGAAGGTGGTCGGCGTGCCCGGCAGCATTGACAATGACCTGTGGGGCACGAATATGGCGATTGGCGTGGACACCGCGCTCAACACCATCCGCGATGCCATCGACAAGTTGCGCGATACCGCCTCCTCGCACCGGCGGGCGTTCCTGGTGGAGACGATGGGCCGCGATTGCGGTTACCTGGCGGTGATGGCCGGGCTCATCGGCGGCGCGGAGATGGTATTGATTCCCGAACGCGAAACCACGGTGGAAGAAGTGGCCCAACTGATTGAGAACGCCTACAAGCGCGGCAAGACTCACGCCATCATCGTGGTGGCGGAAGGCGCGTCTCTCAAGTCCATTGCTTTGGCGGAGAGCCTGAACAGCATGGACATCGGCTTCAAGACCCGCGTGACGATTCTGGGGCACATCCAGCGCGGCGGCCGCCCCTCAGCGTTTGACCGCCTGCTGGCGACGCGCATGGGCGTGGCGGCGGTGGAAGCGCTGGCGCGCGGCGAATCGGATGTGATGGTCGGCCTGGATGGGCGTGACATCCTGCCCGTGCCGCTGGAAAAGGTGGTGGCGCACAAGCGCGAGGCCAACCTGGATTATTTTGAAATGGCGCGTATGCTGGCGTTCTAGTCCTTATGGCCGAGCACGATCAAAATAGGCCTTATCGATACAGAAAAGTCCCAAGGGATCTTCGGCCTCTAGTTCATGCTAATCCGAAGGATCTAGACCTTTTGAAGAATATAGGCAACGAGCTTGCTTGCTATAGAAGGACATGGGCCGCCAAGAAATTACTGTTAGAGATAGAAAATCTGCTTGAAGGTTTGGGAGAGGTAGGTTTCCCTTGGCGAGAAACTGAGATATCAAACTCCCCAACTAGATTCGATATCGAGCAATTTGCAGGTATCGGAATGCTCGGATTCATGGAATATTCAGTAAGCAAACGAATTAATCTATCAGAAGAAGTCCGTCGGGAGATATTGGACGATGTATTTCTTGATGAGTTACCCACCTTCCGAGACGAGAATTATTCTATGAAATGGGGATACCCAAATTCAGCAACTCGCCTAAAGACCATTGCCTATTCAATTGTAGATTTCGCTATCAGGGCAAAACATAATGACTCTCGAAGGTATCGAACTGCTATTGGAAAGTGGGAATCAGACTTACTCTACTTAAAGAACAGCTACTACAACGGGACTTATGATAGAGAATTCCCTTGGAAGGAGTGCAGGTAGAATTCTCGAAATCATACTTCTCGCTCTTAACGTTCGTTGCGCAGTTCCCACTCTTTGATCGCCGTCTGAATCAGGTCGCGGGCCGGGCCGGGGGGCACCTGGTCGATGAACTCGTAGGATTGCCCGCTCACCACGAACAGCACGCCGCCGGAAAGGGCGTCGCGGATTTCTATCTTCTCGCGCCGCAGTTCCGATTCTTCCAGCAATTCCTGCAGCACCACGTTAATGCGCCCGGCCAGAGTAGTGGGCGCGGGGGCCTGCCCGACGCTCTGGGCGCGCTGGGCGTTCATCGCCCGCAACGCCTCCACCGGGTTGGTGCTGGGCGGTTTCAAGGTCGGCGTTTGCGGGCCAGCCGCGGCGGGCGTGGAGGATGCCGGGGGTTGAACAGGTTCTGCAGGTGGCGCAGCGGGGGGCAGGTCGGCAGGAGTGGGCGGCGGCGCACCCAGCCAGTCCGAGATGTCCAGCATTAAGAGCGAGAGCGCGGTGTGCTGTTCGGCGCTGAGGTCCTGGCCAATGGCGCGCATCTGGCCGTTGAAATCCACCAGCAGCCTGCCGCTGGGGCCATGCCGGTATAGCCGTGCCAGGGAGTTCAGGTCCGGGTGCGGCGGCGGCGCGGCGGCCGGGGCGGAGAGGTTCGGTTCGGGTTCTGCAGCACGCGCAGGTCCGGGTAATTCAGCGGGCTGAAGCCCGCTGTCTGAGGGTGAGGCCGCCGGGGGGTTGTCCTTCTTTCGGAACGAGAAGAAGGTGCCGCCGATGGCGATGCCGGCGGAGAAGAACGTGATTGCGAGGAACAGGCCAAAGATGAACGTTACACTCATAGGGTACTCTCAGTCGGGATGGATGACGCATTCATTTTAACCACAGAGGCACAGGGACACAGAGAATTTCCGCCCGGAGTTATTAGAAGGCAAATTCCTCTATTACCTCACGGCGTGGGTTGGCAGGTGGGGCAAAAATGCGTGCCGCGCTGGCCCACCGTGATGCGCCGCACCGGCGTACCGCAGTTCATGCAGGGTTCGTCCGTGCGCTGGTACACGCGAAACTCGTTCTGGTAGCCGCCGCCGCGGTACACCCAGTCGATGCTGGCGCCGTTGCGCCGGATGCCGGCGCGCAGTACCTTGCGGATGGCCTTCAGCAACGCCGCCGCCTGGTCTTTCGTCAGGCTGTTGGCGCGGGTGAGCGGGTGCAGGCGCGCCAGGTGCAGGCTTTCGTCGGCGTAGATGTTGCCGATGCCGGCGATGAACGCCTGGTCCAGCAGCAGCGGTTTCAGGGCGCGGCCGCGCGCCGCCAGCAGCGCATGGAACGTCGCCGGGGTGAGCGCGGCGTCCAGCGGCTCCGGCCCCAGCCCGCCCAGCACGCTGTCCGGGTCGTCCACCAGCCACATGCGCCCAAACTTGCGCGCATCGTCAAACGCCAGTTGCCAGCCGTCGGTGAACCACAGCGCGAGGCGCGTGAAGCGCCCGGCGGGTTTCGCTTCTTTTGCCACCAGCACGTCGCCGCTCATGCGCAGGTGGATGATGAGCGTGTCCTGTGAGAGGGTGATGACGATGAACTTGGCGCGCCGCCCGATGGCCATGACTTTCTGCCCGGCGATGCGCTGGCGGAACGCCCGCGGTGCCGGGGTGGCCACCGTCCTCGGCCAGTACACCTCGGCGCGGGCGATGGTCTTGCCCAGCAGGGCGGGTTCCGGCGGGCGGCCGTCGCGCAGGCGGTTGGCGGTGGATTCGACTTCGGGCAGTTCAGGCATGCGGCGCGCGGGTCACTCGTTGAACATCTCGCCCACGCTGCGGCCCTCGTGGGCGCGCAGGATGACCTCGCCCAGCAGCGGGGCTACGGAAAGCACCGTGAGCTTCTTGCCGATCTTGGCGCGCTTCTCGGCCGGAATCTCTATCGTGTCGGTGGTGATGATTTCGTCCAGCGGCAGGGCGGCCAGGCGGTCGGCGGCGGGGTCGGAAAGCACCGCATGCACGAAGATCAGCGTGATGCTGCGCGCCCCCTGCTCTTTGAGCAGGCTGACGGCTTCGGACACCGAACCGGCAGTATCCACCTCGTCATCCACCAGCAGCACGTCGCGGCCGGCCACATCGCCCACGATGTTGAGCGCTTCGGTGCCCACACCGGTGCGAATCTGGCGGCGCTTCTCAATCAGCGCCAGCGGCGCGCCGATCTGCTCGGCGAAGTTGCGGCCGCGCTTGGCAAAGCCCAGGTCGGTGGTCACCACCACCGGGTCCGGCAGGGTGTGCATCTGTCCCTTGATGTAATCCACGATGATGTGGAAAGCGGTCAGCACATCGCCGGGGATGGAGAAGAAGCCCTGCAACTGGCCGGCGTGCAGGTCGAGCGTCATGTAGCGGTCGGCGCCGGCCACCTCGATCATGTCCGCCATCAGGCGGGCGGCAATCGGCACGCGCGGCTGGTCTTTCTTGTCTGAGCGGCCATACGCCAGATACGGGATGACAGCGGTGATGCGCCCGGCGGAGTCCAGCCGCAGCGTCTGGAGCATGATGAGCAGTTCAAAGATGTTGGCATGCACCGGGCGGGACATGGACTGGATGACGTACACATCCTGACCGCGGGCGCTGTCATGCAGGCGCACGCCGATATTGTCGTTGGGGTAGTGCAGGATGTCGCGGCCCGCCTGCGGCTGCTTGAGGTACGCGGCGATCTTATCGGCCAGTTCCGGGTTGCCGGAACAGGTATACAGTTTGATGTCGCCGTAGATTTTGATGTTCTTGCCGTGCGGTGTTCCGGATGGGGTCATGCTGTGTTGCTCCTGAATCTTCCTGCCTGGTGGTTACTTGTTCATGGCCTGCCACTCGTCGCGCAGGATGCCCATCATGTGCACATCATAGTACTGGCCCTCGCGGAAGATGTGCTGGCGCAGGCTGCCTTCATGGGTAAAGCCGATTTTCTCATACACATGGCGGGCGCGCGGGTTGTTGCCGTACACCCACAGGTGGATGCGGTTCAGGTTCAGCGTCTCAAAGCCCACCTTCAACAACAGGCGCATCACGTCGCTGCCATAACCCTTGTTCCAGTAATCCTTGTCGCCAATCACAATGCCGAGTTCGGCCTGGCGCGCTGTGTGGTCAAAGCCGAACAGGGCGCACGAGCCGATGTGCGCCCAGCCCTCGCCGGCTTTGGCGTCTATGGCGTAGGGGCGTTCGAGCAGCGGACTTTTCATCATCGTCTCGAACCACTCGTCCTCTTCCACGTTGGAAAGCGGCAGGAATATCTTCAGTCCGCGGCGCACCTCGGCATCGTTCAACCACTCCACGTAGTGCGGCAGGTCAGCTTTCTCGATGCGGCGCAGGCGTACCCGTTCGGCAACGAACATCGGTCAGCCTTTCTTCCCGTTCACCAGCTGGCGCACGGCATCCTGCGGGCTGAGGGCGCGTGCCAGCACCTGGTCAAGGGTTTTTTCGTAGGCGTCCGCCTGCTGGCCGGTCTGCCAGCGCTGCAACAGCGCTTCGTGCAGGCGTGCGTCCAGTTCGGCGGCCAGGCGGGCGCGCTCGCGCTGCGCCAGTTCGCCGGTGGCTTCCAGGTGGGCGCGGTGCGCGGCAATGTGCTCCAGCAGTTCCGGCACGCCCTGGCCATCGGCGGCCACGGTGCGCTGGATGGGCGGGATCCATAACGCGGTCTCTTCGGTCTGGGCGGGCGCGGCCACGGCCATTGGTTCGCCGTGATGCTGGAAGACGCGCGCCACCGGGTGCGCCAGTTGCAGCATGTTGCGCAGGGCGCGCTCGGTGCTTTCCACGCCCGGCCGGTCGGACTTGTTGACCACCAAAATGTCAGCGATTTCGAGGATGCCGGCCTTGATGGCCTGAATCTCATCGCCCAGGCCGGGGGCTTCAACGACCAGCGTGGTATGCGCCAGGCGGGCGATGTCCACTTCAGACTGGCCGGCGCCCACGGTCTCGATAAGGATGATTTCAAAACCCGCGGCGTCGAAGGCCTGGACCATGCCGGCAGTAGCGCGCCCCAGCCCACCCAGCGAGCCGCGCGTCGCCATGCTGCGGATAAACACGCCCGCGTCGCCGGAGAGTGCCGTCATGCGGATACGGTCGCCAAGCACCGCGCCGCCGGTGAACGGGCTGCTGGGGTCCACCGCCACCACCGCCACCTTTTTGGGGTCGGTGGCTTTGCGATAGTGCAGCGCAAGCTGGTTGACGAGTGAGGATTTGCCGGTGCCCGGCGCGCCGGTCACGCCGATGAGATGAGCGCGGCCGGTGTGGGGAAACAAATCGGCCAGCGCCTGCTGGCCTTCGGGGGTCTGATTTTCGATGGCGCTCAGCAGCCGCGAGAGGGCGAGGCGCTGCCCATCAAGGATGGCCTGCACATCGACCATCGGCGGTCAGCCTGCTTTGCCGGAAACGGCGGCGCGGATGTCGCGGATGATCTGGTCAGTGGGGGCGCCGGGGCCGTACACGCCGGTCACGCCCAGTTCCTTCAGGCGCGGCACGTCCTCATCCGGCACGATGCCGCCGATGAAGACCCGCACATTCTCCTGGCCGTTGGCCTTCAGCAGTTCGAGGATGCGCGGCACCAGCGCCATGTGCGCGCCGGACAGAATCGACAGCCCCACCACGTGGGCATCTTCCTGCAGGGCGGCTTCGGCGATCATTTCAGGCGTCTGGCGCAGGCCGGTGTAGATGACTTCCATGCCGGCGTCGCGCAGGGCGCGGGCCACCACCTTCGCGCCGCGGTCGTGGCCGTCCAGCCCGGGCTTGGCGACGATGACGCGGATTTTTTCTTCAGCCATTGGAACTCCTCAAGAGTGTGCTGGCGCGATTATACCGCGATGGATTTACGGGCCGGTTGGACGCTATAATGGAGACAGACCTGAATGATTACCTGGAGCCGTACCATGAAACGAATTCTCGCCCTGATGCTGATGATCCCCCTGCTGTTGGCCGCCTGCGGCCCGCAGGAACCGCCCACGCCGCGCGTGGAAGATATTCAGACCGCCATCGCCCAGACCGAAGCGGCGCGGCCCACCGCCACCAACACCCCGGTGCCGCCACCCGCAACGTTCACCCCGGCGCCCAGCAACACGCCCGCGCCCACGGCAACCGCCACGTCCAGCGGGCCGATTACCGGCGTGGTCAACGTGGAATTTCTCAACCTGCGCGAAGGCCCCGGTACGCTGTTCGATGTGATGCAGCCCGTTCCGCAGGGGGAACAGGTGCTGGTGATTGGCCAGGACGAGTCCGGCGACTGGGTGCAGGTGCAGATTGGCGAAGAGACTGACGCCACCGAGGCCGCCGATGACCCCCTCACCGGCTGGTTCGCCGCGGCGTTCCTCAACTATTCCGGCGACCCCACCTCACTGCCGGTGGTGCAACTGCCGTTTGACCAGCAGGTGCGGGTGACGGTGCAGGACACCAACGGCAACCCCATCCCCGGCGTTGTGGTGGCCGTCATCTACCGTGATGATACCGTCACCCTGCGCAACGACAGCACCACCAACGACGAAGGCCGGGCGCTGGCGCATGTGCCGCCGGGCTTTTCCGGCGTGCTGGATGTGCAGATTGTCGGCATTGACTGCACCAGCCCGATTGTGGACATCAATTGTGAATTGAGCGGCTACTTTGTGCTGGAATGGCGCACCCTGCCGGTCATCCCGCAGACCGGACCCATTGTTCTGCGTTATGAAGTCTCGACCACAGTCATCACCGGCTCAGTGGTGGACCGGACCGGCAACCCGGTGGCCGGCATCGAGGTGGTGGCGCAACGCGATGACGGCGCCGAGACCGCCGGCACCACGGGAGCCGACGGCACCTTCCGCATCCCGGCCGGGCCAGGCATCTGGGAAGTGTTTGCCCTGGTGTTTGACCCGCGCCGCGAAGGCGCCCGGGTGACGGTCGAAATCGCTGATACCGCCCCCGAGCCGGTCACGGTCATCGCTCCCTGACGCGGGCGCAGTCAATTCATCAGACGAATAAAAACTGACCACCTGAAAATACAGCAACTTTTTGGGAATTTAGTGTTTAATAAAGTGGAATTCATCCATATTCACACAAGGAGAAATACGATGAAACTCACCCCCCCCACCACGCTTGTTTTCTGGATCAGTGTTGCGCTCGGTATTCTTGGCCTGCTCGGCACATTCGCGATCGTCCCGGCCTTGGCTGGCTTCGCCAGCTGGCTGCTGATCGGCGCCTGGGTGTTGCTGGTCCTCGGCAACATGGTCAAGGGCATGTAGTCCAGAACAATCAAAAAACGCCCCGGGCAACCGGGGCGTTTTTTGATTCCGGGGGTAGATGAGCGTCAATGTTATACTCGCGCCTGCGCCCGGCCCAACCGGATGACACCCGACGAGGAGTACCATTCATGAAAGACTTCATCGGCATTGCGGACTATTCCCCCGCCGACCTGCAAGCCATGCTGGACCTGGCGGTCAAGCTCAAGAAGGAATACCAGTCCGGCGGTAACAAGCCGGTCTTGCAAGGCAAAACGCTGGCGATGGTATTCCAGAAGCCCAGCCTGCGCACGCGTGTCTCGTTTGATATGGCGATGCGCCACCTGGGCGGCGATGCGCTGTACCTCTCCCCGGCAGAAATCGGGCTGGGCAAGCGCGAATCCATTGCTGATGTGGCCCGCGTGATTTCCGGTTATGTGGAAGGCATCATGGCCCGCGTCTTCGACCATGCCCACGTGGTGGAACTGGCACAGTGGGCCAGCGTGCCGGTCATCAACGGCCTGAGCGACTACAACCACCCCTGCCAGGGCATGGCGGATGCGCTGACCATCCTGGAAGAGTTCGGCACGCTCAAGGGAATTAACGTAACCTATGTCGGCGACGGCAACAATGTCGCCGTTTCGCTGATGCATGTGTGCGCCAAGTTGGGTGCGAATTTCACCATCGCCAACCCGGCGGGCTATGCCATCGTGCCCGCCGCGGTGGACCACGCGAAAAAATTTGCCGCCGAAAGCGGCAGTACACTGACTTTTACGGATGACTCGCACGCGGCGGTGAAGAACGCAGACGTGATTTATACCGATACCTGGACCAGCATGGGCCAGGAAGAAGAATCCAAGAAACGCGAAGCGGTGTTCCCGCCGTACCAGGTGAATGCCAAACTGGTGGGCGAGGCCAACAAGCGCGCCATCGTGCTGCACTGCCTGCCGGCGCACCGCGGCCAGGAAATCACCGACGAGGTGGCCGACGGCCCGCACTCACGGTTGTTCCCTCAGGCGCACAACCGCCTGCACGCCCAAAAGGCGATTCTGGCAAAACTGCTGGGGTAATCAAATTACCCATCGTCCAACGTCTCTTGCCCTGATTGCAGGTGTAAGCATCCGGCGAAACAGGAAGGGCTTGGACTTTGGACAATGGACTAGGGACTGAGGATTATTCGATGAACACACAAGAATACATCGCAATGGAAGAGCAGTATGGCGCGCACAACTACCATCCGCTGGATGTGGTGGTGACGAAGGCCGAAGGCGTGTGGGTGTGGGACGCCGAAGGCAACAAGTACCTGGACTGCCTCAGCGCGTATTCGGCGCTGAACCAGGGGCACGTCCACCCGCGCATCGTGGAGGCGCTGGTGGAGCAGGCGAAGAAAGTGACGCTGACCTCGCGCGCCTTCCGCAATGACCAGTTGCCTTTGTTCTATAAAGAATTGAGCGAGATGACCGGCTACGACATGAGCCTGCCGATGAACAGCGGCGCCGAAGCGGTGGAAACCGCCCTCAAACTGGCACGCAAGTGGGCCTACCGGGTGAAGGGCGTGCCGCGCCACCATGCCGAAATCATCGTGTGCGCCGGGAACTTTCATGGCCGCACCATCAGCATCATCACCTTCAGCACCGAGCCGCTGTACCGCGATGACTTTGGGCCATTCACGCCCGGCTTCAAAATTATCGAGTACGGAAACGCCAAAGCGATTGAAGATGCCATCACGCCCAATACAGCGGCTGTGATGGTGGAACCGATTCAGGGCGAGGGCGGCGTGATTGTGCCGCCAGCCGGTTACCTGAAAGCGGTGCGTGAGCTGTGCACAAAGAACAATGTGCTGTTCATCGCCGATGAGATTCAGACCGGCCTGGGCCGCACCGGCAAGCTGTTTGCCATGGAGCATGAAGGCGTGCGGGCGGATGTGGTCATCATCGGCAAGGCGCTGGCGGGCGGGTTCTACCCGGTCTCGGCGGTGCTGGCGGACAAACCCATCATGGGCCTGTTCCAACCCGGCGAGCACGGCAGCACCTTTGGCGGCAACCCGCTGGGCGCGGCGGTGGCACGCGCCGCATTGGCGGTCATTCGCGATGAAGACCTCGTGGCGCGTTCCGCTGAACTGGGTAACTACTTCATGGAGCAACTTGCGGAAATCCCCAGCCCTCACGTGAAGGAAGTGCGCGGCAAGGGCTTGCTCATCGGCGTGGAACTCAAGCCGGAGGCAGGCGGGGCGCGGCGCTTCTGTGAAGCGATGAAGGCGCAGGGCATCCTGTGCAAGGAAACCCACGACAATGTCATTCGCTTTGCGCCGCCACTGGTCATCCCGAAGGAAACGATTGACTGGGCGCTGCCCAGCATCCGTGAGACGCTGAATATGGCCTGAGGCCGGCCAGCACAACCGGATAGGCTCATCTATAATGTGGTCAGGCAACCCCTGACCACTTTTGTTTGTATGCAGGATGGCGCGATGAAACGAATTTTGAACCTGATGCTGGTGACAACGCTCCTCTTGAGCGGGTGTGTGCTGCCGGGCGGCGCGGAAGGTGCGCCAACGGCCACCCCCGAAACCCCTGTTGAACCCACCGCGGTGCTGGCCCCCTCAACGAACACCCCTGAGCCCTTACCTACGGAAGCGCCCACCGAGGCGCCCACTCCCGAGCCAACTGCCACCACGCCGCCTATCGGCGCCATTTTTGGGCGGGTGTTCCATGATGTGTGCGCCAATGGCGACCCATCGGATGAAGGCTGTGTGGAAGGCGCGGGGGATGGCCGCTTGACCGAGGGCGATGAAGCGCTTTCCGGTGTGCGGGTGTTCCTGGGCGAGGGGACGTGCCCATCGTTCGGGCGCGCCGAATCGGTGACCAACGCTGAAGGGTTCTACGCCTTTGCCGAGCTGGCCGATGGCCCGTATTGCGTCACGGTGGACCCGACGGCCAATGCCGGCCTGGTCCCGGTGCTGCTGCCGGGCCAATTCACCATCCCGCGCGGCGGGGCGGCCACGCTGCTGCTCACCGGCGGCCAGCAGGTCGGCGATATCAATTTCGGCTGGGACTACGAGAACCTGCCCTCGGTGGCCAAAGACTGCATTGACCGCGTCGAAGTGGATGAAGTGTTGGCCTACCCGGACGGCTGGAGTCTGCGCGCCAACGTGGAGTTCGCCCGGGCATGGCGATTGAAGAATGCCGGCACCTGCACCTGGGTGGAAGGCTACGCGCTGGTGAACGGCGGCGGTGAAGCGATGACCGAAACCACCCGCATCCCCCTCAGCGCCGTCGTGGAACCGGAAGGGACAATTGATATTGCAGTAGCCCTGACCAGCCCGGCCGAACCCGGCGCGCACAGCGGGGTGTGGCTGTTGCAAAATGAACGCGGCCAGAACTTTGGCAGCGGCGAGCAGGCCAATGTGGCGCTGACGGTCAGCATCAACGTGTTTTCCGAACTCCTGACCACCGCCGCGTTGGGACAACCCACGCTGGTGGACACCCTTGATACCGACGACCGCTGGAACCTGTTTGAGGACAAAAACGTGGCACTCACGCTGGAAAACGGGCGTATCACCCTGCTGAGCAAGCGCACGGATGGCTTTGATGCCTGGACGGTGACGGCCAGTTCGTTGGGAGATGCGACGATTGAAGCGGTGTTTACCACCGGCCCGGCGTGTGACGGCTACGACCGCTATGGGCTGATCGTGCGCTCACCGGAGATTAACAGCGGCTATTTCCTGGGGATTTCGTGCAACGGCCAGTATGCCATCCGGCAGTGGACGGGGAAGAAATGGGAAGTGCTGGCCGGGTGGTCGCCGGGGGTGAACATCAACACCGGCCCGAATGCTATCAACCACCTGGTGGTGGTGATGGAGGGCAACAAGCTCAGCCTGTTTGTGAACGGGCAGTTGCAGGGCAGTGTGACCGATAACGATGCGCCCATCTATGGTGGCGGGCGGTTTGGCCCGTTCATCGCCTCTCAGGGAACGACGGGTTTCACGGTCTATTTGGAGGAAGTGGCCTACTGGGCTGCGCCTTAATCGTTGAGCCTATTGCACACGCGTAACGAGGAGCGGCGGCCCCAGGATGGAAAACATCCGGGCCGCCGCTCCTCGCGTCGTTAACGTTCCGGGGGTCCGCTGGTCAGCTGGTCTTGCCCGGCTGCGTTCCAGTTTGTCCGGCCAGCACCTTGGCTATCAGCGCCGAGGATACGCCCACCTTGGTTTGCTGAGGAGGCTGCTGGGGGGCGGGTTTCGCCGGCTTGGTATTGGGGTGTAACACGTGATAGGTCACGGTCTGGCTCCTTAATTCCTTCGAATTGATAACCAGATTATAGAGGGGGATATCCGGATTCCACCTAACAGGCTGGAAAGCTAACAAGACTGATAGGCTGCGGTCCGCCGCACAGAATCGCACACAAACGCCATGTTTGCGGGGTCAGAAATGGCTAGTCTAAGTGCAGGTCATACCTGCCCATTAACAATTGAATAGAACAAGAAATCGAATTCTTACACCCGGATGGTAGCCGGTTCCCAGTCCACCTGGATGCGGGTGCCCCGGCCGGGCGCTGAATCAATCTTCAGACTGGCCCCCAGCAGGTCGGCGCGCTCCAGCATACCGGCCAGGCCAAAGTGTCCCTTGTGCATCAGTTCGACCACGTTGAAGTGGTCTTCCAGAAGAAAGCCCTGGCCGTTATCTTCCACTTCAAGCTGGATGTGCGCGGGTTGAATCTGTCCGCGAATCGCCAATTGGCCGGGTTGGCCGTGGCGCAGGGCGTTCTCGCAGGCCTGTTGGATGATGCGGAACAAATGCAGTTCAATCGTCGGGTCAAACCGGACATCCGTGGGCGGTATCTCAAACTTAATTGCCGTGTGCATGCCGGGCCGGTCTTCCAAAATATCGATGAGTTCATCCAGGCCGGTTTGCAGGCCATAGGTAAGCATGGTCGGGCGCAGGCCGGTCACCGTCTGGCGCAGGCTGGCAATTACCCCTTGCATGTCCGTCAGCATCTTGCCATCCTGCACGTTCGGCAACAGCGAGGCCAGGTGGTTGAGCACGTCGTCGTGCAGTTCTCGGGCCAGACCGGCGCGTTCGCGCTCGTGGTTATCCACGTTGCCCTGGTAGAGGGCGCGCAACTGGCTGGCCTGCTCGATGTTGATCAGCGCAAGGGCGATCTGGTCGGCAAGGTGCTGAAAGAAAGGGATTTCCAGCGGGTTGTAGTAGTCGTCCGGGTCGCGACGGCCGAGAAGCCACAAGCCGGTGAGGCGCGGGCCTTCCCGCAGCGGCAGGGCGAGCCGCACCCAGGGGAGTACGGGAGAATCCCCGCCGCGGAACACGCCGAGTTCGGATTGAATCGCCTCCAGGTCGGCGAAGGAAGGCTCGCTGTCAAGGTTCTCTACCGTCAGCGTTTCCCAGCTCCCCGCAGCCGTTTTGCGCACAAGGGCGCACTGCCGAATCAAAAGCGTGGGCAGGATTGCATCCTGGAGGAGGGCTACCAGCGCTGGCTGGTCCAGGCTGGTGGAGATGCGGGCGGCAAAGCCGCGTTCCAGGTCTTCCGGCAGGCTTGTCATACCCAGGAATCGCTTTTGAAAGAACTGCTCGTATCTGGGGTAGAGGGCCAGCGCGGTGACCGAGCCAAAGAAACCGAAGAGGATGGCCCAGATGCCTTCCGAGCCACCGCGGATTAAGAGGCTCGCAGCGATGACCGCCAGCGCGCCGGTGAAGGCGAGATAGCTGAACTGAATGACGGCGCGGGTGGCGCGCATTTCCAGGCCGCCCAGCCGGGCGCGGGCGAGGACATACACATACACGCCGGGCAATAGGGGAATCGCCAGCAGGCCGCCAGCGAAGGCCATGCCCGTGAGAAAGCCAAAACCAACAGCGATGCCCGCAAGAAACGCTGGCAGTATCGCCAGCAGGCTGACGAACGCCAGCAGGCGGGCAGCATTACGCTCTGCTTTTTCTGCCCGAAAAGCCTGGATGATGAGAAAGACGACGCTGACCAGCAGGCCCGCCACAAGGGCCAGCGGCCCGAGTGCATTTGGCAGGATACCCGCGGCCTGGGCAACGCCCAGCGCTGCGAAGGCCAGATACCACAGCACCCCCAACCAGTTCGGTAGTTTTGCCAGCGGTTTGGGAAAGACCCAGTTCAGGTGCATGAAGAGGGCCGGCACCAGCCAGATGAGGCTGCGCACCAGGTAGATGGAATAACCGATGTGCCAGGGCCCCACGCCGTTGCCGGCGGCCCAGAACACCGCCATCACGAAGTTAAAGGCGACGAGCAGCCGCCAGCGAAAGTCTCGCGGCTGTACCCAGAACATGACCGCCAGCCCCCACAGCCAGAAGGCGAACGCCAGCCACCACTGGGTGGGGAAGCGCTCCCAAAATTCATCGAGGGTGAAGCCGGGATAAACGAAATCCACCATCAGAGTCTCGCCGTCGCGAATCAATTGAATGGGGACGGTGTCGCCGGGATGGACGCCCTGATACAGGTGCAGCGAGTTGTCTTCGGCGTACTCGATGAGGTCAACGTCCCCGATGCGCAGAAGGACGTCCCCCACGCGGATATCCCGCTCCGGTGCTTCAGGGAGGTAAACGCTGGCCACTTCCCGGCTATCGACCTCAAAACGAAATCCCGGGTAAGGAGCAAGGACGAGCAAGCCGTAGCTGTAATAGCACAGGATGGCAAACACGCCATACAGCACGAGGTTTTCCAAAGGACTTAGAGTGTTTTTTCGAAGTGTCTTCATGAAAGTGCTCCAGCCCCAAAGGAGGTGGTGACGGAATTTGATAGTACCAGAAACAAAACTCCAAAACTTATAACCCACCAGACTCAGAAAGGAAACGAAGATGCAAAAGTTCTATGATGCCCTGACGACCGAGACCAGCGACCTGACCAAGGCCTGGCAGAAGCAGGCGGCGCAACTGCCGCTGGAACAGGCCCAGGCTGTGGGCAACACGCTCGCCGAGTGGCAGACCTGGTGGGCCGAGAAGTAAAAGGCTCGCCACAAGTATTCCGGCCGGCGTAAGCCGGCCGGTCTATTTTGGAGGGAACCATGTCGTTCTTTGAAGTTGTACGGGACTATTTTGAACGCCAGCCGCTGGTGCAGGAATGGGGGCAGATGGCGGAGACTGTGCGGCTGGTGGCGGGCGGCGGGCCGCAGGTCTGGAAACTGCCGCTGCACGCCGCGGCTGCGCTGGGCGGCGGGCTGGAAGTCGCCCTGCCGGCCATTGGCGCGGTAGGCTGCGCCCAAATCAGCATCACGCTGATCGATGACATGCTGGATGAGGACGCCCACGGGCTGCACCAGCGGCTGGGGATGCCGGCTTCCGCCAACCTGGCGGCCGGGTTCCAGGCTTTGGGTGCGCATATGCTGGCGGAAAGCCCGGCCGGCGCACACGCCGATGTGCAGGCGGCCTACGCCAACCTGCATGGCCGCACGGCCTACGGGCAGCACCTGGACGTGCAGAACCCGGCGGATGAAGCCGGCTACTGGACGATGGTAGCCTGCAAGAGCGCCACGTTTTATGGCGAGGCCTTCTACCTGGGGGCACGGCTGGCCGGGGCGACGCCGGACACCGCCGCCGGGCTGCGCCGGCTGTGGGGCATGTACGGCGAAATCATCCAGATTCATGATGATATGAAAGACAGCCTGGCCACCCCCGCCGAACCGGATTGGCTGCTGCGCCGTTTGCCCCTGCCGGTGTTGTTTGCCAGCGTGGTGGAGCACCCGCAGCGGGCGCGCTTTGAGGACCTGCGCCAGCAGCCGGAAGACCCGGCGGCGCTCGAGGAGGCACAGCGAATCCTGCTATCGTGTGGGGCGATCAGCTATTGCCTCAACGAAGTGACGGAACGCTGGCGCGCGGCGCGGGCGTTGCTGGCGAAACTGGTGCTGCCGGAACCGACGGGGCTGGAAAACATGCTGGACGGCACGGTTCAGCCGGTGGCCGAACTGCTGAAAATCGCCGGAGTGCCAGAGGTACAGGCGGCCGCGGTGGTGGCGGTCTGAAGTCAGTTGGGCGCTGGGGCGTAAGTGGGAGGAGAAGAGTCTTTCGGCAGGATGCCCAGCTGGCGCGCCCGCTCAATGGCGCCGGCGCGATTGTTCACGCCGAGTTTCACATAGATGGCTGCCAGATGGTTGCGAAAGGTGGAGGGCGCGATGTGGCGCATGGCGGCCAGCGCGTTGGTCGTCAGGTTGGGGTAGGAGGCGATTTGGAAGAGGATGTCGTTTTCCGTGCTTGTGAGATGCACCTCGTCGCCCTGGCGTTTGCGCAACACTTCAAGGGTCTTGGGTGAATAGTAGATATCTTCACCGGCGATGGTCTCAACGATCTGGGCCAAATTGCGGATGGCGTTGACATCATCCTTGAGCAGGTAACCGCTGGCGCCCGCCGCCATCACGGCTTGAATCAGCGGGCGTTGAGCGTACATCGAGATGACCAGTATCGCCATCTCCGGAGCTTTCTGCAATAACTCGATGATGACGTTGCGCACCGGGTAATAGGTGGGGTCTTCTTCGGAGAGCGGGACGCCGACATCCAGGATCAAGACATCCACGCCAGACTTACTTAGGAACAATTCCATCTCCGCCCAGGTGCCGGCAGTCTTGATGACCTCGATGCGCGGGGAATGGCTCAACCGGAAGAGACTGCCGTCGATGGCGATTTGGTGATCATCGAGGATAGCGACGCGGATTTTGGTTTCCAACTGAACCTCCCTCTGCCTACCTAAGTAGTCCACCGAAAGTCATTAGACACGTATGCACTCACAAACCGGCACGTTCGCTTTCGGAAAACCCCTGAGACTACTTATTATAGTTGGCCGGTGTTCATCTCCGACGGAATTCTCAATACGTTCGGCCAACTACATAACAGGATACACCATTCCCGCGGCACGCGTATGCGCATAGAAAAAGCAGTACAAGCGACTATTCCAATGGCTGTGGAAGTCTTATATAACCAATGAGGTAAAACATGGGTTTTCCTGCAGCCACCAGTCGAGGGGTACACTGGTGGCTGTGTTGTGACTGTCCCATAAACGGTGGGTTTTGAGAAAAAGAAAGACCTCTTGTATGATTAGTTTGTCGAAACAATCCACAAGAGGCTTTCCATGTCCATTGTCATATTAC
>SCUK01000062.1 GCA_004297445.1 Anaerolineae bacterium
GCTCAGGGTCTCGCCGACAAAAGGCATGAGAGCCATGTGGCGGGAGCGTTTAACGGCGGCCGCGACGGCGCGCTGGTGCAGGGCGCATGTGCCGGTCTGGCGGCGCGGGCGAATCTTACCTTCCTGGTTGACGAAGGTGCGGAGCATCTGGGTGTTCTTGTAGTCGATTACCAGATTCTTGTCACCGCAAAACTGGCAGACGCGCGGGCGGGAGTAGAAGCGGCGGCCACCGCCGCTGCCACCGCGCCCACCGCGATCGCCACCCCGTTCACCGCGATCCCCGCCCCGATCACCACCGCGTTCGCCGCGGTCACTCTGTTCGTTGTCACTCATTTCACTTACTCCTTACATGTTCCACAAGACATTGGCTTGTGGAGTTCAATTGTTGTTTTGACTTGCCTAGAACGGGAATTCGTCCTCGTTGTCGTCGCCGAAGGCGTCGTCTTCATTGAACGGGACGTCCTCCCGGGCAGGTTCGTCTTCACCATTGGCGCGCTTCTTGCGGGAGCCGAGGATGACCATTTCGCGGGCGACGATTTCGGTGGTCTGGCGTTTGTTGCCTTCGTCATCGTCCCAGCGGCGGGTTTGCAACCGGCCATCGATGTAGACCTGCTGGCCCTTGACCAGATGTTCCTTGCAGATCTCGGCCAGACTGCCCCAGGCCACGATGTTGAACCACTCGGTGCTCTCGCGGCGTTCGCCTTCAGCGGTCTTCCAGTTGCGGGTGGTTGCCACGCTGAAGGTGGTCACCGGCCGGCCGGATGGGGTGTAGCGCATCTCCGGGTCTCGGCCGAGGTGGCCGATGATCATGACTTTGTTCAGGCCTCTGCTCATCGTACCCTCCGATTCGTGCTCTTCGGACTGCGAATGGCGTTTCCGAACCCGGCACTAGCCGGCAGCGGGCGGCGCGGCAGGTTCCATGGCGGTGAGCATGAAACGCATCACGGCTTCCTGCAGACGCAGGTTGCGTTCGAGTTCGCCGCAGAACGCGGATTCAAACTCCGCCTGCAGGAACACGTATTGACCTTCACGCTGCTTCTTGATTTCGTAAGCCATTTTGCGCTTCCCCCAGACATCCGCCTTGTGCACGGTGCCGCCAGCATCCTTGATCCAGCTTTGCACCCGTTCGATCAGTTCCTTGGTGGACGTTTCGTCCTGGTCCGGGTGGATGATGAATGCGACTTCATAGTGGCGCATGTGTTGTTCCTCCTTTCCTTGGGATTGCCCCCCAGCACCGGAGGATGGGCGGGGAGCGGGTTTTAGTGCATCCTTATTCGAATGCGACTGCGAAGTTTAGCACAAACAGGGTCGTTTGGGTAGGGGCAAGGTGGAAGCCCGCTGTCTTGCTGTCACTGCGCTTTAGCGAGGCAGAGAATGGGCGGCGATGACTTCATCGTAGAGCGATTCAAGGGCGCGGGTGTTGGCGGTGAGAGAAAACCGGGTCTCGACCTGGCGGCGGGCCGCGGCGACAAACGTGGCGCGCAGGGGCTGGTCTTCCAGAGCACGGAGGAGGGCTGCGGCAAGAGCGGCCACATCGTTCTGGGAGGCGGCCAGGCCGGTAACGCCATCCTGGATGACTTCCTTGAGGCCGGCATAGTTACTGGCTACGACGGGCGTACCGGTGGCTTGGGCTTCCATGACGGTGATGGGGATGCCCTCCGGCTCGCCCAGCGCGGCTTCCACACTGGGCACACAAAGGACCGCGGCCTGCACAATCCACTGCTTGACTTGCGAATGGTCCAGACTGCCGAGGAAGGAGACATTATGGAGTGAACGGGCGGCAAGCGATTCCAGTTCCGGCCGCAGTGGGCCGAACCCGCCAATGACCAGTTTGACATCCGGGCGGGCCGCCTGAACGATGGACATGGCGCGGATAAGCCAATCCACCCCCTTTTTGGGGACGAGGCGGCCGATGAACAGGACGATGGGCTGGCGGGGGTGGTCCGGCCGGTATGGGAATTCTCCTTCGTCCACACCGATGTAGTGGACGCGAACTTTTTCAGGCGGGCAACCGCGGGCAACCAGACGATCGGCAAGATGTTGGGAGACGGCGAGGACGAGCCCGGCGCTGCGGAAAACGGCGGGGTAGAGCCGCTCCACCCAGCGAGAATAGGCAGTGCGGTACGCGGCGGCGGGGCTTCTCAACCATTCTGCGGAGCGGTGGCGGGTAAGGTCGTACCCATGAAAGGTGACCATGAACGGGAGATTGAGGCGATTGGCATAGGGCAGGGCGTAGACGGCATCGTGCCCGAAGTGGGCGTGAAGGAGGGCCGGCTGGAGGGCGCGCAGGGCATTGAGGCTGGGGAGCGGGGGTTGTCCGAGGAGTTTGGCGACGCGAAAAGACCGTTGCGCGCGACGACTCTCTCCGCCCAGCACGAGCGTGTGGTGAGCGGGGGTTTCCAGGCCGGGGACGCGCCGCGAGCCGATGAACCAGGGTTCGTAGCGCCGGTAAGCCCCTGACTGGGAAAGGATGAAGGTTTCTGAAAGCGGTAGGAGTTCGTCGCGATAGATGGCGATGCGGGGGAGGGTGGTCATTCAGACGAGACCGTTTCTTCAGCGAACAGGGCGAGGTCGGCTTTGCGGACGTGGCGCCGCCGGTCGAAGTCAATGGATTCCATGCGTTGTGCCGCGCGGCCTTCACCGAAAAGATAGCCGGCCATTCGCCCCAACCCCTCACACATGAATCCCACTGCAAGTCCGAAAAGAATCCTGGCGCGCAGTTTCCGATTGCGGCCAGCGCTGAACATGATTGGGAGGCGTTCTACGAACCGCTGAATGGGGACGATGGGGCCGAGAGCCACGTAGAAAAGCCTCTCCGGGAACCCCATGCGGGTAGCGTTGCGCTTACGGCTTGCATAGGTGCGGCCAACATCGAACATGAGACGGATGGCGGCCAGAGGGCGAGAGGGGTTGGCGTGGGCGATGACGCCCGTGCGGGCAATGGCAAACCGGCCGCCGTTATCGCGCAGGACCTGGTTCAATCCGCCAGCCCTCCTCATGAGGGCAGATAGGCGGCCGCCGAGGGCCATGAGGGTGTCGCGGCGGTATGCGCCGTTCGAAACCATGACATCGTCAGCCGGGTCGAAGTGCAGGGGGTCGGTCCAGAAGCCGTAGGGGACGGCAAAGCCGACTTCACTCCAGATGCTGCCCGGGTTGGCATTGGCCACGCGGGTGCAGGCAGCGACACAACCGGATTGACACTCGGACACCAGTGCTGCGGCCCAGTCTGGAGAAGGGAAGACGTGGTCTTCATACATGCATACGATTGGTGCAGCGGCGGCATGGACTGTGGTGTACACGGATTCTGAATATGTGCCCGGATGACGGAGAACGGTGCAGCGCTCGAAGCGGCTGAGAAATTCATGGTCGAGGTCGGCAAGGGCATCGCCCTCGTGGGCATAGAATAACAACTCAATCTGGCTGGCGATGGTCTGTTTGGATAATGGGCGCAGGGATGGGAGTAGCGCGGCGAAGGGCGTGCGCTTGTCGATGATGATGGTCAGTGCGGGGGAACTGCCGTCTTTCGGCTCAACGATGAACGAGGGCTGTGGCGGTTGTGCCTGTATGGGAGGGGCGGGCAGGGAAACGGGGGCGCCGGTGGCGATGGAACGGGCGGCGGCATCCAGCACGCGCTGAGTTGCGAGGCCATCTTCGATGTTGGGATGTACAGTGGCATCATTCCGCCGGGCAGCCTGCACGAAAGCGTCAAGCGCGAGGGCGAAGGACGGCTCGGCTTTGGAGCGCAGACCGTTGGCGAGGCCTCTCGTTGCGCCGGAGAGGCCGGCGAACAGCCGGCCAATCTTGCCGCGGCGCGGCTGGGCGGGGATGAACTCGACCGAAAGGTCGTGCCGGTTGATACGCAGTATGGCTTTGTCTCCGAGAAATTCGTAGCTGTCCTGAATGGGCGCGCCGAAGGCGAAGGTGGACTGGGCGACCAACCCGTTCTGGAAGCGAAGGAGGAGGGTGTTGAGGTCTTGAGGGTCCGTGTTGCTGTGGGAGAAAGCCTTGACCTCAACAACAGGACTGGGGATAAGATGCAGGAGCATGTCAATGTGATGGGGGCCGAATTCCAGCAGGGCGTTGTTTCCGGAGGCCGGGTCGCGGCGCCACTCGCCGTGCCGCGGGCGCTGGTTGACAAACAGTGTGCGAATCCCGACGAGAGCGCCCAACTCCCACTGGTTGAGAGCGGCGCGGGCTTCATCGAACAGCGGGTTGAAGCGGAAGTTGAAGCCGACCATTCCCACCCGGCCGGAGGCGCGCCAGACTTCGGCGACGCGTTCGGCATCGGGCAGGGAATTTGCGAGCGGCTTTTCGATGTAGACGTGCAGGCCGGCCCGGAGGGCGGCAATAGCAGCTTCGGCGTGCAGGGGGCTGGGGAGGGTGAGGACAGCAGCATCCAGCCCCCCGGCAGCCAGGGCGGCGCGGGTATCGCTGAAACCGCGTGCGGTCGGCGCAAGTTGAAGGCCGGCGTTAAGATTGTCCGGCGCAGGGTCGGCGATGGCGACTACCAGCACATCGGGTGCGGCAACCAGCAACGGGATGTGGACCAGACGGGCGATGTGCCCGGCGCCAATGACGACGACCCGCAGCGGAGCGGGCGTTGCCGCGCCCCGGAGAGCCGTCATCCCATTAACCCGATTAGCCAGTTCATCACGTTCCAGAAAATATTGTACGCGACGTCCGGCCAGGCGCTGCTAGGCACCGCAGGCGGGAATATTTCCGCCTCGGGTTGGTCGATGCGGATGCCGAACCCGCTGACATCCCACAGGATATCGGCGCCGGGGATGCCGAGCGAGGTAACGAACTCATCGGCATCGTAACCGTTGTTGCTGAAAGAGTTGTCGTGGATGTGGATGTTCTCAGGTGTGGGGCCAATGTCAATTTCGTTGGGGTCAAAGGCGATGGTCAGGCTGAAGATGCCCACGCCGGCGGTTCGGTTGCCGGTGATGGTGTTGCCGTAGACTTCGACCTCATCGGCAGCGACAAGGGCGATGCCGGAGCCGGGAGGCATTTTACTGGCGGCGGTGTTGGCCTCGGCAAAGTTGTCGTGATTGTTGTTCTCGACTAAATTGTCGTAAATGATGGTTAGCTTGGAGACCTTGCTGGTGAGTTGCGGCAGGAGAACGATGAGGATGCCGTTGGTATTGTCATGGGCGTGATTGCCATAGACCTCGCCGTTGACGGTGTTTTCCAGCTCAATGCCGAGGACATTGTCGAACACTTCGTTGTTCCGGACGACGACATTAAGGCTCTGGCCGGCGTAGATACCGGCGTCATTGGCGCCGCTGACCACCGAGTCTTCGATGAGGACATCGGTAGCCTTGACTGGGTAAAGGCCATACGTGCCTGTGTTTTCGGCGACCATGTGGTGCATGTATACGCCGGTGACACCTTCAACGATGACTCCGTTGTCTGTGTAGTTCCTGACGTAAAGGTAGCCGATTTCGAAATTGTTGCCGGAAGAGATGACGGCCTCCGTGAGTACGCCCTCGCCATCCAACACCGGCAGGTCGCCGGCGGCATTGGGGACGCCGAGGATGGTGATGTCGTTAAGGTCAACGACAACGCGCTCGTTGTATGTACCGTAGGGAATCAGAATCGTGTCGCCCGGCCCTGCGAGGTCAACGACTTCTTGAATGGTCTGGTTGGGACCGACAGTGAGGGTCTGGCCGCTACCGGGGTTGGTGCTGCCGCCGCCGGGCGCGCGGTTGATATCCGCGACCAGGTTACGCGCTTCATTGACAATGCGATGGGCCACGGGTAGCCCGGAGGGGACCGTTTCGGGCGTATCAGGAAGCTGACTTTCATCCGTCAACGCGTACATGAATGCAATCAGGTCCTGGGTTTCCTGGTCGGTGAGTTCAAAACCCTGCAGGAAGGGGTCGACATTTTCCTGGCCATGAGCCCGGCCGCCGCCATCGGAATAGAAGGCGATCACCTCTTCCAGTGTGGTGAAAACGCCGTTGTGCATGTAGGGGGCGGTGAGGGCGATATTGCGCAGGGTTGGCACTTTGAATGCGCCATCATCCCCGGAGGCGACGACGGCAGCGCGGCCGGCATCATGCGGCAGGCCGGGGAAGTCCGGGACGCCGACGATGCGAAAGGTATCGCTGGCGAAGGTGGGAGTCTCGTGGCACTCGAAGCAGCGCAGGGCGGCGGAGCGGAAGAGGGTGAGGCCGCGACGCTGGGGGGGTGTGAGAGCGTCCGGGTCGCCGGCGGCGTAGCGGTCAAATGGGCTGTCCTGACTGAGAAGTGTGCGCTCAAAGGCGGCGATGGCGCGGACGATGTTTTCGCTGGAGATGGCGGCTTCGCCGGAACCAAAGGCGGCCTCGAACAGGGTGACGTATTCAGGAATGGCGCGCAGTTCGGACACCAGCTCTTCCGTATTTCCGACGGCCATTTCATCGGCGTGGTTGATGGGCACAATGGCCTGGTATTCCAGGGAGTCCACGCGGCCGTCCCAGAAGAGAGCGGAGGAGTAGGCGACGTTCCACAGCGAAGGGGTATTGCGAGTGAGGGACACGCCGCCCGCGCGTTCCGGTCCTACACCACCGGCGCCGCGGCCAAGCGCCTGGGATAGACCATCGGCAAAGCCATAATCCGGATGGTGGCAGGAGGCGCAAGCCATGTCGTTCTCTGCGGAGAGGATGGGGTCGTAGAAGAGCAGGCGGCCGAGTTCAATCTTTTCCGGGGTTGTCGAGTTGCCCATATCGTTGATTGCCGGAAAGGCGCGTTCCAGACCGGTGTTGCTGGGCTGGACGCTCACAGAGCCGGCGCCATACGCTTCAGGGCCGGGGTGCTGGTCTTTCGGGATGGGTTTGACGGCAGCTACGACAAGCAAGAGCGCGAGCAAAAGGACAAGGCCACCGAACAGGCGCAAGCCCCAGGTGCGAACGTTTTTCATCTCTCCTCCAGGGAAAGTCAAAGCGGGTTATTTCAAGGTGAGCAGGTAGGCGAGCAGGGCGTCCAGGTCGTCACCGGAAAGGGTCTTGCCAAAGGTGTTGGGCATGAGGTCCTGATAGCCTTCGATGACATGCGCGCCGGGGTCAAGGATCGATTCGGTGATATAGGCTGTAGCATCCTGGCCGGGCACGCGGGTCCCGGCGATGGTAGCGATACCGTAGAGGGATGGACCGACGATTTTCATATCCGGCTGGGTGGCATGGCAGGAAGCGCAGTACAGGGTAAAGACCTGCTGGCCGGCAAGGGCTTGCGGTTCCAGGGTGGGTGGGATGTCCGAAGTTTCGCTCGAAGAACAAGCGGCAGCAACGAGAGAAAGCAGGACGACGACGAGAAGGGAGCGACGGGGCATAGGGTTCACCATTCCAAAAGGGATTGAATTTCGGCCCGCAGGTCCTCGATAGACGGGAGGACAGCGGCGTTCATCAGGGGGATGTTGAAGGGAATCGGGATATCCGGCACGGCGATGCGGCGCACGGGGGCATCGAGATCGGTGAAGGCTTCTTCGACGATAGCGGCGGCAATTTCGGCGCCAAACCCGGCGGTGCGGGTGTCTTCGTGGGCGATGAGGGCTTTGCCGGTCCTGCGGACGGAGGCGAGGACGGTTTCCTTGTCCCACGGGGAGATGGTGCGAAGGTCGATGATTTCGACCGCGCCTGCGAAGGATTGGGACGCTTCGAGACAGCGATGGAGCATCTCTCCCCAGGAGACGAGGGTGAGGTCAGTTCCGGGTTGAACGATGGAAGCCTGGCCGAAATGCAGGCAGTAGTCTGCGCCGGGCCAGGGCTTGCGGCCCGTAGGGGTGTCGTACAGCGCGCGATGTTCGAGGAAGATGGTGGGGTCGGATTGGCGCAGGGCGGTACGCAAAAGCCCGGCGGCGTCCTCGGCGTTGGAGGGGTAGGCGATTTGCCAGCCAACCATGTGGGCGTAAATGGCTTCGCCGCTGACCGAGTGCCAGGGATCGCCGGTTTTCTTGCTGTAGCCGACGGGAATGCGGATGACGACAGGCGCGGCGAATTTGCCGGCGGTGCGCCAGCGCACCCAGCCGGTGTCATGAATTTGTTCATGAGCGGGGTCGGCGTACTTGCGGAATTGAATTTCGGGGACAGGGCGCAGGCCGGCCATGGCTAGACCGGCGGCGCGGCCGATGATGCCTTCTTCAGAGAGCGAGGTGTCAAAGACGCGCCGGTCGCCGAATTTGGCTTGCAGGTCCAGCGTGACGCGATGGACGCCGCCGCGCGGGCCGACGTCCTCGCCAAAGACCAGCAATTTCGGGTTGGCTGCTAATTCGGATTCGAGGGTGCGGCGGATGGCTTCGCTGAAGTTTATGCGCGGGCCGTCCGGTTGGGGGGCGGAGTATGCGGCGGCGGGTTGGGTGGAATCGGGTGGGGGAACCTGTGAAGCGGCGTGGCCGGAGAAGGCATGCTGCAGGGCGGTGTCCGGCGCGGGGTCGGGGTTGGACTCGGCGGCGGCGAGTTGGGCGCGGACGTCCTGCTCCACTTCGGCCCTCAGGGAGTCCCAGTCGAAGGACTTGCCGAGATGGGTTCTCACCGCCGTGAGGGGGTCGCGGGCGTGCTCGGCCTCAATTTGTTCGGCGGATTTGTAGGCGGTCTGGTCTTCGCCGAAGGTGTGGCCGTGCAGCCGAACCACTTCGAGGCGCAGCAGGCAAGGGCCGTTGCCGGACCGGACATGGGAAACCGCCTCGTCTATCAACGCGGGCGTTGTATCGGGCCGGGTGCCGGGGCCCTGCAGGATTTTGAGATTCTTGAAGGAGGCGAGGTTGTCGGCGATGTTGCCGCCGGGGGTCTGGAAGTGACGGGGGACGGAGATGCCGTAACCGTTGTCTTCGATAAAAAAGAGCATCGGGAGTTCGAGGGTGGTGGCGATGGTGAGGGCAGCCCAGAAGCCGTTGGCGGCCACAGAGCCGTCGCCGCCGAGGGCTACGGCCAACGCATTGTCCCAGGATTTGTCCTTGAGTTCGTTTTGATAGTAGGTGATGGCCTGGGCCCAACCGGCGGCAGGGGTGTATTGCGCGCCGACATCGCCGGAGGAGGGCAGGACGGTGACGCCGCGGCGCGGGGGCATGGAATAGACGACGCCGACGTCGCGACCCTCGGATGGGGAACCCGTGCGGGCCATGTCTGCGGCGAAGGCTTCGCGCGGGGTGAGCCCGGCGGCGAGCATGAAAGGACGGGAGCGGTAGTAAACCGTGGCGGCGTCATGCCCCTGCGTGAGCCGAAGGCCGAGAAGTACCTGGGAGAGTTCATGACCCTTGGCGGAAAACTGGTAGGTCACTTTGCCTGCCGGGACGAGTTCGTTTTCTTCAATCTCGTCTATGGCGCGCGAGGTGAGCATCAGGCGGGCAACCGCGGGCCAATCCACGGCAGGTGCGTCGTCTTTGCGGGGCTTTGCCATCAGGCGGCGTCCTCGACGGCGAAGTAGATGCGCTTGTTGATGGCGCCCTTGCTTTTGTAGTCCGTGACTCGGAAGCGCCCGACTTCGCGGGTATTTGCGACGTGGGTACCGCCATCGGCCTGCAAGTCGAGTCCCTCGATTTCGACGACGCGGACTTCGGGGATGCCTTCGGGGAGCAGGTTGATCTTGGTGCGGATGAGGTCAGGGATGGCGAAGGCTTCGGCGCGGGGGAGGATGCGGACGTTCAGCGGGTGTTCAGCGGCGATTTCCTTGTTGATTGCGGTCTCAATATCCGCCACAAGGTCGCCGTGCATGGTCTGGAATTCCAGGTCCATGCGGGCGCTGAGGGGTTCCATGCTGTTGCCGGTGGAAAACGCGCCATACTGGTGAAAAGCGACGCCGCAAAGGATGTGCATGGCGGTGTGGGTGCGCATGAGCCTGTAGCGGCGGTCCCAGTTGAGGATGCCGTGAGCAGGCTCGCCGGGTTCAGGCAGGGTGGAGTCTCCGCCAAGGAGGTGCCAGAGGGCGCCATCCTGCTTCTTGAATCCGGTGATGGGAAAAGACTCGCTGCGGATTTCGAGCGTGCCTTCATCGGCAGGCTGGCCGCCCCCGCCGGGGTAGAAGGCGGTCTGGTTCAGGGCGACGGCGCGCAAATCCGGATTGACGGCGATGACTTCGGCGTCAAATTCCTTTAGGTAAGAGTCAGTTTGATAGAGCAGGATGGTCATGCCTGCCGGTCTCCTCCGGGTGGATGCGCGGGGGTTATTTTAGTCTAAGGGCGAAGGAGGGGCAAGGTGAAGGAAGAGGAGGAAAAGTCATTGGCAAGTCTCCTTTAGTTGAAGGCGGGATTGGTTACAGGTGACACTTGTGGAGATGTACATCTATCACATGCTCCAGCCAACCGGGAGACGTATGCTCTCAATAACCCGAAAGAGGTAAGAATGACTGAAAAGGCGCCCGAAAGCGGAACTCAAGACCGACCCACCCTAAAAGACCTTTGGTCCATATTCTGGTTGGCCCTGGGCGGCATCGGTTTCTGGTTAGCGGGAAGGCTTGTGCAGGATATTTCCATACGAATGATGGATGACCCTGTGCTCGGCTGCAATTCCCCGGGCTGCGCCCCGGGACTGGTAGGGTTTGCTGCCTTATTCCTATACGTGACAGGAATCGGGTTGGCTGGTCTGGCTGTCCTGGGCATAATTGGATTCATTGTGGCGATACTGAACCGTCCGACCGCAATTGCGATGATGGCGCTGGGCGTACTTGGGATTGTTGCGGGAATAGCCGGGGGACTTGCAGGTTTCTCATGGGGGTCCAGAATCATTGGTGTCCTTCTGGCCGTTTCCCTCTTGCTTGTCGTTTTGGGTTGGTTCGCAATTATGAATCATACCCCTAATAATCAGGCGCGTTGAACGCCAAATCTCATAAGTGGTTGAGAACGGGACGGGAGGCAGTGCGGGTAGAACACGCCCGCAAGGGGCTAGGCTGCGGGTTGGATGGTTTCAGGAACGTCGTTGAAGGGGCTGTTGACGAGCGGGCTGACGGGGTAGTGCATCATTTCGGCGGCCGGGTAGGGGCGGATGAGGGGCTGGAGTTTGTCCGCGGGTTGCTCGGCCGGGTCAAGCCATTGCTCGTAGGCGGCGGGCGGCAGGATGACGGGCATGCGGTTGTGGAGTTTGGCGATTAGGTCGTTGGGCTCGGTGGTGATGATCGTAGTGGAATAGACTTCGGAACCATCGGGGGCGTGCCAGATTTCCCACAGACCGGCAAAGGCGAAAGGCTCTTTGGATTCCAATTGGATATAGTGGGGAGTCTTGGCCTTCTGGCCGGGTTGCCTGACCCATTCATAAAAACCATCGGCGAGGATGAGGCAGCGGCGGCGCTTGTAGGCCGAGCGGAAGGAGGGTTTTTCGGCGAGGGTTTCGCCGCGGGCGTTAATCAGTTTGTTGCCAATGCTGGGGTCTTTGGCCCAGGTAGGAATCAGACCCCATACGAAGGCGTCCAGATGATTCTTGCCATTGTTGGGAACGACGGCAACGGGTTGGGTGGGGGCGATGTTATAGCGCGGGGTGAGGTTGGCGGGCACATCCAGCCAGGGGAAGGCGTCGTGGATGGTATCGGCGTCAACGGTGAGGGTGAAGCGTCCGCACATGGAGAAATCCTTAGTAGCGCATTTGTTCTATTATAGCATGAGAAGCACGTAATTGGCAATCATGCGTGTGATTATTCAGGAACCTTGCTTCCCCAACCGCCGCCGCCGGGGGTGCGGATGGAGAGTATGTCGTCGGGTTGAAGGTCCACACTGCCTTTGGCGGGGAGGGGCGACTCGATGCCCTCGCGAATCAGGATGTTTTGGCCGGGCGCGCCGGGTTCACCACCAGCCAGGCCGTAAGGGCGGCTGATGCGGCGGTCGGTGAGGAGGCTGGCGGTGGCGAGGACGTTCAAACGGAGGTCGCGCTGGAGGCCTTCGCCGCCGGGGAACTGGCCCGCGCCGCCGGTGCCGCGGCGGATTTCGTAGCGCACGACCTCGAACGGGTAGGCAAATTCCAGCGCTTCGACGGGGGTGTTGAGGGTATTGGTCATGTGGGTGTGTATGGCAGATTCGCCGCGGAGGCCGGGGCGGGCGCCCATGCCGCCTGCCAGGGTCTCGTAGTAGGTAAAGGGCGCGTTGCGGCCCGGGTCCCAGCCGCCAATCAGAATGTTATTCATGGTGCCCTGGGAGGCGGCGGGGATGCGATCTGGGGCGGCCTGGGCGAGCGCGCCGAGCAGGACATCGGTGATGCGTTGGCTGGTCTCGACGTTGCCGCCGGCCACCGGCGCGGGGCGGCGGGCGTTGACCAGCGTGCCTTCGGGGGCGATGATCTGAATGGGACGGAGGCAACCGGAATTGTTGGGGACATCCAGACTGAGCAGGCTGCGGAAGACGTAATAAACGGCAGAGAGGGTGATGGCATAGACGGCGTTAACGCTGCCCTGGGCCTGGGGGGCGGTGCCGGTGAAGTCCACGCTGGCGGAATCGCCGGAGATAGTAATGGCGACGCGGATATGCAGTGGGTCGGGCGAAATGCCGTCATCATCCAACTGGTCTTCGAATTCATAGCGACCATCGGGCCGGTCCTGAAGCAAGGCGCGGGTAAGGCGTTCGGTGTAGTCGAGGAGGGCGGCGCTGTGATGGTTAAGTGTTGGGACGCCATAGCGGGCGGCGAGTTCTTCCATGCGGGAGACGCCGCGACGGTTGGCGGCGAGTTGGGCATGCAGGTCGCCGGCGCGTTCGACGGGGGTGCGGACGTTGGCGAGGATGATGTCCCAGATGCCCTGTTGAATCTGGCCGCCGGACATGAGCTTGACGGGCGGAATGATAAGTCCCTCCTGCACCAGCTCGCGGGCGATGGGCATTGAGCCGGGGGCCATGCCGCCGACATCGGCATGGTGGGCGCGATTGGCGGCGAAGCCGAATAGCGCATCTCCAATGAATACTGGCGAAATAAGGGTGATATCCGGGAGGTGGGTGCCGCCGCGATAGGGGTCATTGAGGATGACGACATCACCGGGTTGAAGGTCGACTTCGGCAAGCGCCTGCTGGACGGAGAGCGGCATGGCACCGAGATGAACAGGGATATGGGCGGCCTGGGCGATCATCTGGCCGGCGGCGTCGAAGATGGCGCAGGAGTAGTCGCGACGTTCCTTGATGTTGGGGGAATAGGCGCTGCGTTTGAGCAATACCCCCATTTCTTCAGGAATGGCTGCGAAGAGGTGTTTGAAGATTTCGAGTTCGATGGAGTCGGCGGTCATGGAGTGACCTCAATCATGAGATTTCCGAGGGAGTCGACTGCGGCAAAGTCGCCACGGTTGAGCAGGATGGTGGTGTCAGGCTTAATGATGATCGCGGGGCCTGAAACTGCGTGGCCGGGAGCCAGGGCTGCTCCTTCGTAGAATGGCGTGGCAATAACACCGTTTTCGAAGCAAACGGGGTGGTGGGCGAAAGGCTGCGCGGCTTGTGTGTATGGTTCAAGACGTGGGAAGGCGGGGCTGGCCACTGCACCAATGGCGCGGACGCGCAGGTTAACGACTTCTAACTCGGCAGTCGTATTCGCATAGCCAAACTCTGATTGGTGGGCGAGGTGGAAGGCGGAGAGGAAGTCAGGGGTGAATGGGATGTTGAGTTCGTAGGATTGGCCGCGGTAGCGAAGGTCAAGGGTGGCATGCAGAGACTGTTGAGATGAGTTCAAGCCATAGGAGGTTAGGTTTTGCGCGGCGGTGGAAAGGAGCGGGGAAAAGTGTGTTTTCAGTTCGGCAAAGGGTGTGGCGCCGGGGAGCATGACGGTCCGGGAGTAGTCGCGCACGATGTCGGCCATGAGCATGCCGAGGGCGGAGAGGGTGGCGGCCTGAGGCGGGATGAGGATCCGGGGAATGGCCAACGCGCGGGCGAGGTCCGTGGCATGGAGACTGCCGGCGCCACCAAATGACAGGAGCGTGAACTGTCGGGGGTCGCGGCCGCGCTCGACGGAAATGACCTGAAGGGCGCGGGTCATGTGCGCGTTGGCGATACGGATAATGCCGAGGGCTGTGGCTTCGACCGAAAGGTCCAGTTGCTCTGCAAGAGGTTGTAAGGCAGCGCGGGCGCGAGTTGCGTCGAGGGGCATCTGGCCGTCGAGGAAGCGGTCCGGAAGGAGGCGGCCGAGGACGAGATTGGCATCGGTGACGGTCGGCTGGTCGCCGCGGCCGTAGCAGGCGGGGCCGGGGTCTGCGCCGGCGCTGTGTGGACCCACGCGCAAAACGCCGCCGGGATCAACCGTCGCAATGGAACCGCCACCGGCGCCGATGGTGTGGATGTCGATGACCGGGATGCGGATGGGGAGTCCCCCAATTTCGGCTTCATGGGTGGTGTGCAGCGTGCCGTCAATAAGGGAGACGTCTGTGGATGTGCCGCCCATGTCAAAGGTGATGAGCTGGTCAACCCCTGCGGCACGGCCGACGGCCTGCGCGCCCACCGCGCCGCCGGCCGGACCGGACAGGATGCAGCGGGCCGCTTGAACGCGGGCTTCGGCGGGGGAGATACTACCGCCGTTGGAGCCCATAATCTGAAGGTTGTCCTGGGGAAGGGCGGATTCAAGATGAGCAAGATATCGGCCCATAACGGGCGAGACGGCGGCATTGATGACGGTCGCGCTGGTGCGTTCGTATTCGCGAAATTCAGGGAGGATTTCGTGCGATACAGAGACGAAATATCCGGCGGCGCGCAGGCGTTCGGCGACGAGCTGTTCATGGTCTGGATGAGTGAAGGAGAAAAGGAAGCAAACGGCGATGGATTCAATCGCTGATGCGGAGAAGTGCGGGAGGAGAGCGTCCAGTTCGGCGAGGTCGAGTGGCGTGTGGATGTCACCGGTGTGGGACACGCGCTCATGCAGGCCGAAACGCAAAGCGGCAGGGACGAGAGGGGTCGGGCGGCTGGTGAAAAAATCGTACAGACTGGGGCGATTCTGACGGCCGATTTCCAATACGTCGGTGAAACCGGCGGTGGTGATGAGGGCGGTCTTTGCCCCTTTGCGTTCCAGCAGTGCGTTGGTGGCGACAGTGCTGCCGTGGATGATGGCGCGGCCTGTTCCGCCGATGCGAGACAACCCGGCCAAGATGGCCTCGGCAGGATCGTGAGGAGTGGACGGGAGTTTGAAGGTGGAGAATTCGCCCGTGGCGGGGTCAAACACCACGAAGTCGGTGAACGTGCCGCCAGTATCGACGCCGATGCGGAGAGAGGGCATTCCTTAATTGTAATTGGAGTGCGAGAGATCTCTTCCCTTTGGCCACGTGCAGGCCCGGCAATGGAAAGTTTACTCGGCGACGGAATACCAAGCGTTTCCCACTCAAATCGAGGCACTTCATGGAGGGGAGGATGCCGGGGAGCAGATGTTAGAATCAGGAACCTGGCCTGAGTAGGAGATGATCATGACTGAACAACGGACGGACACAACCGGAAGGTGGGTGCTGCTGGCGACGATCCTGGCTTCATCGATGGCTTTTATCGACAGTACAGTGGTCAATGTGGCGTTACCTTCCATACAGACGGCGCTGGACGCGACGGTGAGCGAACTGCAATGGATCGTGGAGGCGTACCTGCTGTTTCTGGCGTCCCTGATCCTGGTGGGAGGTTCCCTGGGGGACCATTATGGGCGCAAGCGGGTCTTTGGGCTGGGGGTGGCGCTGTTTGCGGCGGCCTCGGCGTGGTGCGGGTTTGCAGGCAGCGCCGGGCAATTGGTGCTGGCACGAGCACTGCAGGGAGTAGGCGGCGCGCTGCTCACGCCGGGGAGCCTGGCAATCATTACAGCCTATTTTGTGGAAGAACAACGGGGCCGAGCCATCGGCATGTGGTCGGCATTTTCCGCGATGACCACACTGATTGGGCCGGTGCTGGGTGGGTGGCTGGTGGACAATGGGTCATGGCGCTGGGTGTTCCTGATCAACCTACCGGTGGCGGCGGTGGTGTTGGCGGCGCTGTATTTGAGGGTTCCGGAAAGCAAGGATGGTGAGGCCGCCCGGAGGCTGGATTGGGGGGGCGCGTTGTTCGCCACGTTGGGGCTGGGCGGCATCTCGTATGGCCTGATCGAGTCCAGCAACCTGGGACTTTCGGACCCGACCATCATGACTGCTTTGATTGGTGGAATCCTACTCCTGGGCATCTTTGTCCTGTACGAGAGTCGAATTCGTCAGCCGATGATGCCACTGGGGATGTTCAAAAACAGTACATTCAGCGGCGCCAATCTACTGACGTTCTTTCTGTATGGTGCACTGAGTTGGGTGACGTTCTTTGCCCCGCTGAATCTGATTCAGATTCAAGGATACACGGGAACCCAGTTTGGATTGGCATTCATCCCATTCCCGATCCTCTTGTTTCTGCTATCCACGTACGCCGGAGGGTTGGTGCCGAAAATAGGCGCGCGTCCCCTGCTGGTTAGCGGGTCGCTGCTGGTGGCAGCGGGATTTTTCTGGTTTGGCTGGACCGGGCAGGTTGGCTCAAGCTGGGGCGGTTACTTTGCCAACTATTTCCCGGTGATGGTGCTCATGGGCCTGGGAATGAGCGCGGTGGCTGCGCCGCTTTCTGCAACCGTCATGGGAGCGGTGACGTTGGAGCGGTCAGGAATCGCTTCCGGCATCAACAATGCGGTGGCACGCACGGCCAGCCTGGTGATTATCGCATTTTGTGGACTGCTGGCGGTTGTGTGGTTTGGCCAATCGCTGGAAGCCCGCGTTGCAGAACTTGGCCTGCCCGCACCGGCGCAACAGGAACTGCTGGCACAGCGGACGCGCCTGGCTGAGGCACAGCCGCCCGATGGGCTGAGTGAGATTACTGAGATGGCTGTGCGCCAGGCGGTCAACGGGGCCTTCCTGACATCGTTCCGGTACACGATGTGGCTGACGGCGGGGCTCGCAGTGCTTAGCGCCGGTGTAGCATGGATTACGATACCTGCCAGATTGAATCAGTAAAGAATTCTTACAGCAGCGCCGGTTGATGCATCGGGCGATGACCATCGATGAGGATAAACTCCGCGGCGCACCTGGGGCAGATGCTGAGTTCTTGCAATTGATTGAGGTCGTTCAGGCGGCGGGCCTTCAGGATGCGTTCGGCGCCTTTGAGGCCAATGCGGGGGATGTGGAGGAATTCATTCTCTATGGCGCGGCGGTGCAGGCGAATTGAACAGCTTCATCCATGTTCATTGCCGCGCCACGCGCCCAGGCGTCATTCAGTTCGGACTCAGGCAGCATGGTTTTGAGCTGCTCCAGATTGCGGGAGTACTCGGCGGCCTCGACGGGGGTCATGGCAGAACGATTGCCGGCGCGCAGTGTTTCGGCGGCGCCAAAGAGGGCGGCGGCACGTTCGGTTTGATTCTGAAAGATGGCGATGAATGCGTACGATTCAAGTTGGTGAGCGACGGCAGGCAACTGGCCCAGGTCTGCGAAGATGCGAATCGTCTGACTGTACGTGTTCAGGGCTTCCTGAAGGTTTCCCATCTTGCGGTAGCAGTGGCCCATCTCTGCCATCATGATGTTAGTCATGCTGCGGTCTTTTATCAGGCTGACGACCTGGTGGCCGGTTTTTGCATATTCAAGCGACTTTTCCAGATTGCCAGCGATTTGTTCCAACTGGATCAAGTTAAGGTAGAGAATTCCGGCAATATACGGCAGTTTGCGCTGGCCGATGAGCTGCACAGCGATGTCCAGTTCTGCGCGGGCTTTTTCAAGGTTTTGCCCCTGGAAGATATGGATGCCGGAACGAATCATTTGGAGGAGGATGCGCGGCAGCAGGTAATCTCCCCTGGAGGCCATTTCGGAGGCGATTGCGCTCATTTCTTCGGCGGTAGCAAAGTCCCCGGATTGAAGCGAAATGAACGCAGTGATTCCATGCGCATAACCGACAGTGAGAAGGTCCTGACTGGCTTCCGCCTCGACCAACGCCTCCCGCGCAAGAGCAATAACAGCGTCGGCTGGGATGTGACCCAAGGATTCACTTGCAAGATTGTCCAAGGCGGTAGCGCGGGCTCGGTGGAGGCGGGATGGGTCTTCTACTGTGATTGATTTGCTTGCATCGAGTGCCGCGCGAATCCAGGTATTGCATTCCTGAAAACCGATACGACTCCAGAAGAAGCCAATGGCGGCAGCAAGTTCTACGAAAAGCAGTGGCTGGCGTTCCTGGCTCCAATCCATCGCGGCGCGATAGTTTTCGTACTCGCGTTCCGTGAGTTCGTACCACTCCACCTGTTCGTCTGAAAGCATGGATTGACTTGCTGTGACGGCGAGGTCATGATAGTAGGCGAGATGATTGTCGCGGGCCGGGGGAGCCTCGCCAAGTTTTGTGAGCTGGTCGCGGGCGAACTGGCGGATGGTCTCCAGGAGCCGATAGCGAGGTTGGAGAGCGTCTTCATCCAGCATGACGAGGGATTTATCCACGAGTTGGGGCAGCAGGTCTAATACGTTCAGGTCCGGGCTAACGGCTTCGGCGGCTTCCAGCGTCCAGCCGCCGACGAAGACGGAGAGGCGGCGCAGGAGGGATTTTTCGTCTTCATCCAGCAATTCGTAAGACCAGTCGATAAGGGCGTGGAGAGTTTGCTGGCGAGGGAGGGCGGTGCGGCTGCCGCCAGTGAGCAGGCGGAAGCGGTCATCCAGCCGGTCGGCGACCTGTTCGGCGGTCATGGCGCGCAGGCGCACGGCGGCGAGTTCGAGGGCGAGGGGGATGCCGTCCAGCCGGCGGCAAATCTGGGAAATGGCACCGGCGTTGCCGGCGGTGAGAGCGAACGAGTGGTTAGCCGAGCGACCGCGGTCTACCAGCAAGCGCGCGGCTTCGCTGGACTGAACGCGCTGGGGGTCGCTTTCGCCCTCGGCGGGAAGGCTCAGAGAAGGTACGCGATAGACGCGTTCGCCGGGGACGCCGAGCGCCTCGCGGCTGCTTGCAAGCAATGCCAGATGCGAGCAACCCTGTAGGAGGGTTTCGGCCATGTCTGCGCTGGCTTCGACCATGTGCTCGCAGTTGTCCAGGATGATGAGGGCGCGGCGTTGGCGGAGATACGAGACAATCAATTCCTCGATCGGCATTGCCGACATTTCCTGCAGGCCGAACACGTTGCCGATGATGTAGGGAATCTGGGACGGTTCGCGCAGGGGGGCCAGTTCGATGAGCCACGCGCCATCCGGGAAGTCCGGCAGCAGGCGGGCGCCCAGTTCCAACGAGAGGCGGGTCTTGCCCGTGCCGCCGGGGCCGATGAGTGTCACCATGCGTTCCTGGATGGCTCCGGACGCAGGGGCGGCGATTTGCTGAAACATGTTGAGAAGGTCATTGACCTGCTTGTCTCGGCCCACGAATGAGGCGAGTTGTTCGGGGAGGTTGTGGGGCGTTTCGACTCCGCCGGCAAGGGGCGGGAACTGGTGGGGAAGGCCATCGGCAATGAGCTGGTAAACGCGGCGCGGCTCCATGAACCCTTTGAGATAGTATTTGCCGAGGTCGAGGAACTGGCAGCTGGCGGGCGGAGGGTTGAGCACCGCGACACACTCTTCCGAAAGGAGCACCTGGCCGCCCGAGGCGAGCGCCATCAGGCGCGCGGCGCGGTTGACCTCAGTGCCGTAGAAGTCACCATCCCGGGGAACGGCCGTGCCAAAGTGCAGGCCCATGCGTACCTTGATATCAAGAGACTCGCCATTGCTGAGCAGACGGCGCTGCGCTTCGGCGGCGGCGGAAACGCCGCTGGCTTGCGCATCGAACACGGCCATGATGCCATCTCCGGTACGCTTTACCACCTGACCGCCATGGTCCGTTACGGTTGCCTGGAGCAGGGCATCATGCTCGGCGAGGATCGCAGGCATCACATCCGCGTGCTGTTCCCAAAGGGAAGCACTGCCTTCAATGTCGGTGAATAGAAAGGTGAGAGATTGGTTGTTCAGGAGCATGGCCAAAAACACTCTGCTCGATTGTATCAGGATTTGATTGGGGATAACAGTTGAGGCGGCGGGCTCAATCCCACGGTCTGGTCTGAAAGGCAATCAGATGAGCGCGGGCTGGTAGGCTGGGCGGCGGCCATCCAGCAGGACGAAGGCGGCAGCGCGGTTGGGGCGGATGCCAAGCTGCTTTAGTTGGGTAAGAGTGTGCAGACGGCGCTGACGGCGGGCGCTCAGGATGCGTTCGGCGCCCTTGAGGCCAATGCCGGGGATGCGCAGGAGTTCTTCACGGGAGGCACGGTTGATTTCTACTGGGGTGTTAGCGAGGTTGTGGCGCGCCCAGGCGAGTTTCGGATCCAGTCCGCGAGGGAGGTTGCCATCGGGGTTGAAGGGCAGTTCTTCCATCGAGAACCCATAATCGCGCAGGAGGAAGGAGGTCTGGTAAAGGGCGACCTTGCGTTTTTCGTCTTCGGCAGGCAGGTCTTCAAAAGGGGTGTCCGGCACAGGATTGAAGGTGGAATAGTAAGCACGGGTGAGGCCGAACTGCTGGTAGAGTTTCTCGCTGATGCTGACCAGTTCGAGGTCGGTTTCGCCCACGGCTCCGACGACGAACTGGGTGACGGTGCTGGCCCAGCGGCCATTCCAGGACTTGCGGGGATTTAATGTCTGGCGAATCTCGTGTGCCCATACCAGCGGCGCGAGGAGTTCTTCGAAAAACTGTTTCTTGGGGGCGAGCTTCTGGAGGCGCTCAGGATTGGGGGCTTCCAGATTGATGCTGACACGACTGCCGAGTTCCATGGCCCTCACCAGCTGGTCTTTCTCGATGCCAGGCATGACTTTCAGGTGCATGTAGCCGCGGTAGTTATATTTCTTGCGCAGGATTTCTGCGGTATCCAGCAGGCGGTCCTGCGTGGCTACGCCGCCCTTGATGATGCCTGAGGAAAGGAACAAACCCTCTACCGCGCCGGATTTGTGGACGCGGTCGTAGATCCCGGCGAGTTCATCGGGCTTGAAGGTGGCGCGTTTGGTGTGGCGACCGGCACGGAATGGACAGTAGTGGCAGTCGCGCTCGCAAGCGGTCGTAAGCATGGTCTTGAGGATTTTCATCCGTCCGCCGCTGGATTTAGCGACCTCGGTGATCGGAAGGCCGTGCGCGGCATCCTGCCCGTTAATGCGTGGGCGGCACTCTCGAATCGAATCTGGCTCGATAACCATTTCGCGCGAGTTTTCTGTCAGTTTGAGCAGGGCTTCCATACTCGAGATTATAGAACATTTGTTTTGAATCTGCAAGCGCAATGGCCGGTAAACAAAAAACGCCCGCATAGCGCAGGCGTTTTGGGGTATCGAGAGATAGTGTCAGTGGCTAAGAATCTGGGACAGGAAGAGCCTGGTGCGCGGCTCCTTCGGGCTTTTGAAAATCTCCTCCGGGGTGCCGCTCTCTACGATTTCGCCCTTGTCGAAGAAGAACATGCGGTTGGCGACGGCACGGGCGAAGCCCATCTCGTGGGTGACGACCAGCATGGTCATCCCGGACTTCGCCAGTTCAATCATCACGTCCAGCACTTCCTTGATCATTTCCGGGTCGAGGGCCGAGGTGGGTTCGTCAAAGAGCATGATTTTGGGCTCCATGGCGAGGGCACGGGCGATGGCGACGCGTTGCTGCTGGCCGCCGGACAACTGGCCGGGGAACTTAGCGGCCTGCTCCGGAATGCCGACGCGTTCCAGCAATTCTCTGGCCTTGGCTTCCGCCTGTTCCTTTGACCATTTGCGGACCCAGATGGGCGCGAGGGTAATGTTTTGAAGGACGGTCAGATGCGGAAACAGATTGAACTGCTGGAAGACCATGCCGGTTTCCTGGCGAATCAGTTCGATGTTGCGAACGTCGTGGGTGAGGGCGATGCCGTCCACGATGATGTCGCCCTTTTGATGCTCTTCCAGACGATTAATGGTGCGGATGAAGGTGGATTTACCGGAGCCGGACGGGCCAAAAATAACGATGACCTCGCCCTGTTTGACTTCCATGCTCACGCCTTTGAGCGCGTGGAAATCCTCAAACCACTTGTGAACGTTCTTGCAGATGATGATGGGTTCTTTTGCGGCGTTCATTGTTTCGTTCCTCCGAATCTTAACGTTCACCGACGCCGACAGCGATTTCGAGTCGCTGACTCACGTAAGACATGGCGTAACTGACTACCCAATACAAGAGTGAGATGAATGCCAGGACCTCACGCTGCAACCCAAGGAATTCAGGCTGGGCGAGGACGGTCTTGCCGATGCCGACGATATCCAACAGGCCGACGATGGAGACAAGGGCAGTGTCTTTGTAGAGGGCGATGAATTGGCCCACCAAAATGGGGATGACGAGACGCAGGGCCTGCGGCAAAACGATGAGGCCCATGGTTTGGATGCCGTTCAGCCCCATGGCATGCGCGGCCTCAAACTGCCCTCGGGGGATGGCCTGCAGGCCGCCGCGAACGTTTTCTGCCAGGTAGGCCGCACTGAACAGGGTGATGCCGACCATGGCGCGCAGGACGCGGTCGATGGTGAGGCCGGTGGGCAGGAAGAGAGGCAGCATGAGCTGGGCCATGAAGAGGATGGTGATGAGCGGCACACCGCGAATGAGTTCGATGTAGCCGATGCTGAACCAGCGGACCAACTGAAGTTCGGAACGCCGACCCAGGGCCAGCAAAACGCCCAGCGGAAAAGAGAAGACTATTCCCACCACCGTGAGGAGGAAGGTGAGGAGCAGACCGCCCCACAGATTCGTGCCCACAAGAGGTAGCCAGCCTTCCTCCGGCGTGAGGCCGCGCAATAGCAGGATGAAGATGGCCGGCCAAATGAACCAACCGATGGCGACGATGCGGCGCAGTGGGCGGGTGGCCGGGCGGCCGAGGAACCAGCCGGCCACAGCCAGGATCGAAAGGGCGGCTAGCCACAGGCGATTGGTGGAATCTGTCTGGGTGAATACGAAGACGAGTGGGAGACTGGCGAGAGCCACCCAAATCCGGCGCGTTACCGGCCGGGTTTTTTCCCAGCCCCACACACCGACAGTACTGCCGATGAGAAAACTGAGCATAGCCGCTGAAAGCCAGATGCGCCAAACCTCGGCAATGGGGTACTGACCCAGAAGAATGAGGCGCAGGTTCGTGCGGATGACCAGCCACTCAGCGGTGGTGAAGACCCAGACGATGATGCCGCGAGCAAGGACAAAGGTAAGCCAGACCGAAAGAATGGTGAGGATGGCGTTGCCCCAGGAATTGAAAAGATTGCGGCGAATCCATTGTGCCGGGGTGAGGCGGGTCTTGGGGCGCAGGAGAACGGTGGCGTGGGTCATCTCATCGCTCCACCAGCAGGATGCGCTGGTTGTACCAGTTCATGAACAGCGACGTCAATAAGCTGAATGTGAGGTAAGTGAGCATGACGAGGGTAATCATCTCAACTGCCCGGCCGCTTTGATTCAGGATGGTGTTGGAAACATAGAACAGGTCGGCATAGCCAACGGCGATGGCGAGCGAGGAATTCTTGGTGAGGTTGAGGTACTGGCTGGTGAGCGGCGGGACGATGACCTGCAATGCCTGCGGGAATATCACCAGTCTCAGGGTTTGAAATCCATTGAGGCCAATGGCGCGGGCGGCTTCCACCTGGCCCCTGGAGACGGCCTGAATTCCCGCACGCACCACCTCACCGATGAAGGCCGCGGTATAAAGCGTGAGGCCAGAGGCGAGCGCCATGAACTCAGGGGTGAAGGTCTTACCGCCAGCGATTCGCAGGCCGTCGACATAAGGAAATTCCAGCATGTAAGGTGCAGTCGGAAGGAAGAACCAGCCTGCCAATGCAATCAGCGCAAACACGCCAAATGACCACAAAAGCGTGAGTGGCGACTTGCCGGTGCGCTTGCCACGCTGGTGCAGGACGAAGCCGACACCCGCGGCGGCAAGCACGGCGACCAGCAGGATGGTGCGATAGGTCGAGGCGGTCTCGGTGGGCAGGCCCCAGGGAAAGACGATGCCGCGGTTGGAGAGATATATCTCGCCGGGCCAGATAATGGCCTCTTTTACGCGTGGGAGTTTGAGGAAGACGCCGAGGTACCAGAAGATGAGGAAGACGAGCAGGGAGAGGTTGCGCATCAGTTCGAGATATGCGGCGGACAACCAGCGCACGAGGAGATTGGTTGAAAGACGCGCGACGCCGAGGATGACGCCAAGGATGGTTGAAAAAATGATGCCTACGATGCTGACCAGCAACGTGTTGTAGAGCCCTACCAGGAAGGCCTGCCAATACGTGGATGAGCGGCTGAATTCAATGAGGGTTTCGGCGATATCAAAGCCAGCGGCGCCCTGAAGGAACGAAAAGCCGAGCTTCGTTCCTTGTTGACTCAGGCCTTCCGCCATATTGGAAAAAATAAGTTCAGCAAAAAAGATGATGGTGACGGTAAAGGCGATCTGGGCGATCCATTTCAGGATGCGTTCATCGCGCCAGACGGGAATTTTGGCGGTCTGTGGGTTGGTTGTAGCCATACGCCCTCCCAATTCTGGAAAAAGGGGCAGGCAATTGCCTGCCCCTTTTCATGTTGCGATGTGCGGTCTAGCGGAAGGGCGGTGCGTAGAGCAGGCCGCCATCCGTGTACAGGCTGTTCAGGCCACGGGGGATGTAGGTCGGGGTGTCGGGGCCGAGGTTACGGTTGTAGACTTCGGCGTAGTTGCCGACCTGGGCGATGATGTTGTAAGCCCAGTCATTGCTTAAGCCGAGCTTGAGACCGAGGTCACCTTCATTGCCGAGGAGGCGCGAGACTTCCGGGCTGGCGGGAGCGGCCTTCGCATCCGCCACGTTGGCGGAGGTGATACCGAACTCTTCAGCGGAAATCAGCGCGAAGACGGTCCACTGGGCGATATCGAACCATTGGTCATCGCCGTGGCGAACCATGGGGCCAAGGGGTTCCTTGGACATGGTGACGTCCATGATGACATGCTCGGCGGGGTTGGCGAGAACGGTGCGGCGGGAAATCAAGCCGGATTTGTCAGTGGTGACGGCATCGCAACGACCCTCTGCATAGGCAGCAAAGGTGGAGTCGGCGTCTTCAAAGACGGCGGGCGTGTAGGAAATGCCTTCGGCAGCCATCACGTCAGCAAGATTGAGCTCAGTGGTGGTGCCGGTCTGGACGCAGATGGTGCCGCCTTCCAGGTCAGCCAGGGTGGTGGCGCCAAGAGAGGTGGGAACCATCATGCCCTGACCATCGTAGAAGGTGGTGTGGACGAAGTTGCCGCCCAGTTCCGTGTCGCGGACGGTGCTCCAGGTGGTGTTGCGGCTGAGGACGTCGATTTCGCCGGACTGCAGTGCGGTGAAGCGCTCGGCCGCAGTGACGGCGCGGAATTCGACCTTGGTGGAGTCGCCGAAGATGGCGGCGGCCAGGGCGCGGCAGTAATCGACATCAAAGCCGGAGAAGCTGCCATCGGCGCCGATGTAGCCGAAGCCGGGTACCTGGGAGTTGACGCCGCAGATCAGGACGCCACGCTCAAGCACGGTGGCCAGGGTTACGCCATAGCCGGCGGGGGGTACAGGCAGCGGCGCAGGCGCAGCCGCGGGGACTTCAACGGTGACGACGACGGTCTCGACAATCGGGGCGGTGTCTCCGGAGTCCGCCGGCGTGGGCGAACCACAGGCACCGAGCACGAGCGCGATGACGACCATCAAAGCAAAAAGAGTTGTTGTCTTGCGATTCATATTTCTCCTCCGTAAGGATTGGACATGGTTACCAGTAATTCGTTGTGAATGTAGGGGTATTCGTTCCTTCAATAGGCGGGTACCTCCTTGGATGGTAGGTGACTAACTCGAGATTTGGGTATTTCGAGGGACGTCCAGTTGGACTGGCTGTAATTATAGGCGAAAAACAGTCCGAATTCAAGGCGTGGTGGCTGTTTCCCGTATAATCTGTCAGTATTCGTCCAGGAAGCGAGGAGTGATGACCGAAGAACTGGTATTGACCGAGCGGCGGGGGGCAGTCGGGTTGGCAACGCTGAACCGGCCAGACAAGCTAAACGCGCTCAGCCCGACGATGCTGAAGGCGATAGCGGATGCGTTGGAAGCGCTGGCCGGGGACGCGACCGTCCGGGCGATAGTGCTGACGGGCAGCGCTAAGGTGTTTGCGGCCGGAGCGGATATCGAAGTGCTGGCGAAGGCCAGCCCCAAGGATATTGAAGCGCTGGACACGCGCCAGTACTGGCGGCGGTTCCAGGAGGTGGGGCGACCGGTGATTGCGGCGGTGAGCGGGTTTGCATTTGGCGGCGGGTGTGAACTGGCGCTGCAGTGTGACTTAATCGTTGCGAGCGAGACGGCGAAGTTCGCTCAGCCGGAAATCAAACTGGGAGTGATCCCCGGCGGTGGAGCGACGCAGCGATTGGCGCGGGCGATTGGGCCGTACAAGGCGATGGAGTTAATCCTTACGGGCGAATCCATAGACGCCCGGCAAGCGCTGGAATGGAACCTGGTCAACCGGGTGGTACCGGTGGAGCGGTACCTGGACGAGGCGATTGAACTGGCCGGGGTGATTGCCGAACGGCCGCCACTGGCCGTGCAGGCGGCGCGAAAGGCTGTACGAACCGGGATGCTGGACACGATGCGCGAAGGGTTGGATGCCGAACGAGCGGCCTTTGTGGCGCTGTTTGACAGCGCAGACCAGAAGGAAGGAATGGCGGCGTTTCTGGAGAAGCGTCCGCCGAGTTTCACGGGCAACTGAATATGGATATCTCGACTGATAATTGCACAATTGGCGTCGTTGGGGCGGGGACGATGGGCAGCGGCATCGCGCTGGCAGCGCTTTACAAGGGATACCGCGTAATCCTGCAGGATTCGTTTCCAGGAGCGTTGGAGAAGGGGCGGGACTATATCGAAAAATTCCTGGCGAAAAAAGATTTGAGCGCCAACGCCGGGTTGGTGACCTACGCGAAAGAATTGGCCGCACTCGCACCTGCGAATATCGTAATCGAGGCAATCATTGAAGACCTTGGGGTGAAGCAGGAATTATTCCGGCAACTGGACCAGATTTGCCCACCACCCGCTATTCTGGCGAGCAACACCAGCACGTTGGCGGTGACAGCGATTGCCAGCGTGGTGGGTCAGCCCGGGCGTGTGGCGGGGATGCACTTTTTCAACCCGGCGCCCATCCTGCCCTTGGTGGAAGTGGTGAGGGCGGGGGAGAGCGCGCCGGAGACACTGGCGGCGCTCGTTGCTCTTGCGGAAGCGCTGGAGAAGACCCCGGTAGTGACGGGGGATACGCCGGGATTCATCGTAAACCGCGTGGCGCGGCCGTACTATGGAGAAGCGCTGCGGCTGTTAGGGGAAGGCGTTGCGTCGTTTGAGGAAATCGACCTGCTGGCCGAGCAGGGAGCCGGGTTTCGAATGGGACCGTTCCGGTTGATGGACCTGATCGGCATTGACATCAATGCGACGGCGATGCTGAGTATGTATGAGCAGACGCACGGTGAGCCGCGCTACCGGCCGCATTTCCTCCAGATGCAGAAGATGCAGGCGGGGACGTTGGGCCGCAAGACCGGGCGTGGTTTTTACTCCTATGAGAATTCTGAAGCGGCGGTGGACATTCCTGAGTTAGTAGCGACGTTGCAGGGAGCAGTGCTGGTGAGCGAAGGCACCTGGGCGCCCGGATTGAAAGACTATATGCGGAAAATTGGGTTGGAAGCGGACAAGGTAACGCCGGTGGGGTTGGCGCCGCGGGCCGTGTTTGTGGCGGCGGGGCGCGATGAGTTGCTGCCCGAAGAAACAAATGTGTATCTGGCCGGGACGGACAAGAGCCTGCCCGTGTTTGTGCCGGCCGTGGATATGACCGTGGCAGAGCTGACAACCCTGACGGATGAGCCGGAACGAATTGTAGGTTATGACAGCCTGTTCTTTGCAGGCGGCACGGCGGTGACGCTGACGGCCAGCCCGATGCTGACTGACGAGCACCGCGCCCGCGCAGATGAGACCGTGCGGGCGCTGGGCAAACGACCCGTGTGGGTGAAGGATTCGCCGGGATTGGTGCTGCCGCGAATCGTGTTTCAACTGGTGAATGAGGCGGCATTCGCCCACCTGGAAAATGTGGGAGAAGCGGATACCATTGACCTGGCGATGCGGCTGGGGGTGAATTATCCCAAGGGGCCGCTGGCGTGGGGGCGGGAGTTTGGCTTTTCGAAGGTGGTGGCGGAGTTGGACCATCTGTACAACGAATATCGCGAAGACCGCTACCGGGCGTGTGTGTTACTGCGGCGCTGGGCGCGGTTGGAAGAAGTCAAATAAGCGCGAACACGCCCACACGGGGCCAGGCTACCGTGAAGCGCTAAAACTGAAGGACGAAATCGAATGCACCTTTGAGACCGGGGGAAGATTCGGTGAGGTCCATCACCAGGCGCGGGTCAAAGATGCCATCGGTGGCGTTGGCCGGTTCATCCGGGAAATAGAGTTGGGTGGTGAGGACGGCCTGGTTCGGAGCCTGGACTTTGACGTGAATGTGGCGGGTGCGACCGGGGTACAGACCGGGCAGTTTGGTCTCCAGCGAGTAATGACCGTTTTCGTCCGTGAACTGGTGGCCGCGCAGGGTGTAGCCCGCGTTGTCGTAAATGCCGTTTGAGTCACAGTGCCAGAAGTCAATGAGGACCGCGGAAAGGGGTTGGCAATCTGTGGAGAGAACCTGACCGGTGACGGTGAGGAGGATGCCTTCCAGACCGGCTTCCAACAGAGAGGTGCGTTCCGGCGTGTTTGGAGTGTAGTAGGGGCCTTCGGTCTGGGCAGGGGTAGGGTCATCGTCATCATCGCCACATTGCGGTGTGGGCGGTAGTACGACTGCTGTTGTGGCGGTGGCCAGCGGGGCAGGCTGAAGAAGCGATGAGGAGGTGGCAGTGGGGTCAGCCGAAACCGACGGGTTCATGCCAAGCGCGCGGGAACAGGCGGCGAGGAGACTGCCAAGCGGGAGAAAGAAGAATAATTTGAGGGCCTCGCGGCGCGTGGGCGGGGATTGTTTTCCGGTTGTCATTGTTGACTCCTTAACAGGCCAAGTGACGGTATTGTAGCGCGGAGGTGTAAAGCGAAGGTAAAATCGCTGAAATCCCCGAGAAAGCCCGAATGGAGCCCGTCGATGTATTACTTTGCAATTGTCCTTACGGTTGTGTCCAACGTGATTTATCACATCTTCCAGAAACTGACACCGACACAGGTGAACCCGATGCTGGCATTGGCGGTAGCGTATATTTTCGCGGCACTGGTCAGTCTGCTCATGTTGCCATTGTTCCCACTGCAGGCCGGGCTTGTGAGCGAACTGCGGCAGGTGAATTGGGCAAGCATCGGACTGGGGGCTTCGATTGTGGGGCTGGAATTGGGGTTTCTTCTGGCGTACCGACTGGGTTGGGATATCACCCTGGCGGCGCTGGTGAGCAACGTGTCAGTAGCGTTAATCCTGATCCCGATTGGATTGGCACTGTTCCGCGAACATCTCAGCGCGGTAAATGTGACCGGACTGGTAGTGTGCCTGATCGGGCTGGTGCTGGTGAATTGGAAGTAGCAAGCCGCCTAGCGGGATTTCCGCGCGAAGACCAGCAGAATCCCAATAGCGAGAATGCCCGCCGTGATGTAAGCAGGAAGGGCGATGCTTTGAATGGCGGATTGTTTTGCGGCAATGCCGAGCAGCGCCCAGACGAGAACCAGTGCATAGGCGGCATCCCGTTCGCGAATCAGCATGGCAACGCCGAGGGAGCCAGTGACAGCAATCATGATGACGGTCCAAGCGACCGGACTGATGCCCCAACCGCTCCAGTTAATCCAATAGAGCAGCTGGGAAGCGTTGGCAACAGTGGCGACCGTAATCCAGCCGAGGTAGACGCTGAATGGGATGGAGACTGACCAGACTGCCGCGCTGGAAAAAGTCGCTTTGGCAGGGCGGATAAGCAGGTAAATTCTGATCAGGCATGCGAGCAGTACAAGCATCACGGGGAGGGTGAGTGCAAATTGCTCAAAGTGCCAGAACACTAGCCAGACGGAATTGGCAAGGCTGGCGAGCCAATATAAAGGGGCGATCTTCTGGAGGGTTTCTGAATCCCGGTTGGCGGGAAGAACCTGGTAGATGGAATAGGCAATCCAACCGATGTAGATCACACCCCAGATGGCGAAGACGTAGCCGGCGGGGACAAAAAGAACCGGGTAGCGGTCTGAAATCTCGCCTGTGTTGAGGTCATTAAACGGCAGGGCATTGGCGAGTATGTTAATGACGATGGTGGCGAGGGTGGCGAGAACTGTTATCCATGGAATGAACTTCTTGAGCGACATGGAGGCCTTTTAGAACAGCAATACTGCAGCAAAGGCGAACTCGATGGCGAGACTGATCCAGTTCGAGGACTCGGCGGAGTGGTCAATGAAGATTGAGACGAGGCGGATTAAGCCGATAACGAGGTAGACCAGCCCCATGACCTTCATGCCCGTAATGCGGTCAAACAGGAAGACGGCGATGGTGAGGGCGATGAAGACGCCGCCGAGCACGGCGCGGATTTCGGTGACGCCGCGCGGACCGCTGACCTGCAGGCCAGTAAACCCATAGACTTTGTCTGGCCAGAACAGTGAAAATAGTCCGGTAAGTCCAGTGGCAGTCACTGCCACCCACTTGAGAATTGTCAGGAAATTCATAATTGGCTTCTCCGATGTAGACTGTGATTAGCCCGATTCTAATTCATATGGTCTGAAAAGTGCTACACTCGAGAACATGTTTCGAAATCTGAAAGTAAAGACTGAACCACCCCAGCACGGCCCGCTGCCCGGTAGCATCCCGGTACAGCAACTGGTTGGCGATGCCAGCCTGCCGGTGTCGGTTCAAACGGTAAATTCGCTGCCGGAAAACTCCAAATTGCGGCTGTACCGAACGCTCATCCCTGTGGACTTGCTGGCCGGGGCGGGCATTAACCCGCGGACGTGGAAGGATGGCGAAGGGGTGACGCGGGTGGCGATGGATGCCGCGGAAGGCAGCGGGAAACTGCGGCTGTATGCGTGGGCGGGGGAAGACCCAAATGACCCGTTCTTTGAGCTGGAGCTTTCGGACAATCGATTTAACGGAATCGACCTGAATTTTCTGGTGCTCAATGACCCTGCGGCGGAGAAATTCGGCATAGATAAGGATGAGAACGGCGCGCTAACGCATTTTGGCACGGTGTACCGCAACCTGGGCGAAGAAGAACGAGCGATGAAAGCGGGCCTGGCACCGGGGCAGACGCGGCGGGGAGCGGGCAGTTCATCTGAGGTGTTTGCGCGGCTCGAAGCTTTTCTGACAACGATGGCGCACCAAGCTTATTATCTCGAGCCGGTGTCTTATGTTTCAGCGTGGGTGTTTGAGCGACGCGGATTTGCCTATGTGACCGGGCACAAGTTAATGGATACGATTCATGCCGAATTCAAACCGGGCGGGACGCTGTATACGGCACTGGATGGCAGTACTCCTTTCCGGCAAGAGCAACAGGCAGGGACGGTGCGCGGCCGGGCGTGGGCGATTCATGATGGAATCCTCGCAGCGATTGACCAGCGCTGGGATGGCCTGAGAATGGTGAAGCAGATTGGACGACCCGCAGGCGTGAACACCGCGTTGGATGCGCCCTATTAGGAGCGGCGGATGAGTAACCGATACCGATTGACACGGGCAGCAGAACTGGAGTCCCTGACCATCTTCCGTGAGTTCATCGCCAATGCCTGCAGGGAACAGGGCGTGGATGACGATACGACGTTTGGCTTGCGGTTGGCCGTGGATGAAGCCTGCACCAACATCATCCAGCATGGCTATGCGGGGATGGATCCGGGGTCGATTATCCTGGATTTGCGTTTTGAAGTCGATAAAGTGGTGGTGGACCTGACGGATTTTGGGCGCGCGTTTGAGCCGGCGGAACCGGAGAGGCCAGACCTGACGGCGCCCGCAGAAGAACGCAAAGAAGGTGGATTGGGTCTGTTCCTGATTTATGAAACGATGGACAGAATCGATTATCGGGTTGCGCCCGAGGGAAACATCCTGACGTTCACGAAAATGTTGTAGCGGGTGGCGTGCAGGGGTCGCAACGCCATGACTTGCGGCGCAAGCCTTCAGAAAGACACTATCGTTTCAGGCGGCGAGGAGACGTTGGATGTGGGGGAGTTCGGCGCGGGCGGCGGCTTCGCCACGCGCGATGATGTCCGGCAGTTTGTCGGTATCGAACATGCCGAGCGGCTCCTCAAAGTCCGGGAGAATGGGGAAGATTTCAGCATGGTGGGCGAGGTTGTAGAAGGCGTAGGTGGCCCTGAGGATGTTGTTCATGTAGATGTTGTTCAACTGCTGCTGGACGGCGGTCATGCTGCGCATGCGGCCGCGATTGGACAGCATGAAGCCCATGGCGATGATGACGTCTGCGCCTTCCTGGATAGCGACATCGACAGGAAGGGGGTCAACGGCGGCACCGTCCACGAGCAGCGCACCGTCCACTTCCCACGGGGGCATGATGATGGGAATGGCGAGGCTGGCGCGCACGGCGGGAAAGAGGCTGCCTTTGTTGAGGACGACGCGTTCTCCGGTCATCAGGTCAGTGGCGACGAGCAGCAAGGGGCGCTTGAGGTTTTCAAAGAAAATCTGGCCGAATGTCTCTTCCAGTCGGGTGTTCATAACGGAATCATCCACCAGGCCGCTGCGTTCGTTGAAGCGCAAAGAACCATCCTGGGTGGCTTTCAGATTGCTGGTGTAATCCTTCATCACTTCGGTGGTCCAGAGGAAGATGGTGCGTTCCTGCATTTCCTCGGCAGATTTACCCGCAGCGATGAGGCCGGCATACATGCTGCCGCCGGAACAACCGACCACCAGGTCTATCGGGATGTCCGCCTCTTCCAGAACTTTGACCAGACCGATGGCAGCGGCACACTTGATGCCGCCCGAACCGATGACGATGGAGACTTTCTTCCGTGTGTCTGCGCTCATGGGGTCCTTTGGGTTGTCCTAGTTTGACAGGAGTTGTTGGAGGTAGGGAAGTTGTTTTCCCATTTCGCGTTCACCCACCTGAATGACGTAAGGAATCTTGTCGGTGTCAAACAGGCGGACGCGCTGTTCAAACTCGGGGACCATGAGCAGGACTTCGGAATGGTGGGCCAGACTGGTAAAGGCGTAGTTGGATTTGAGCAGGTTGTTGGAAACGACACTGGTGAACTGGAATGTGTAGCGCATCAGTGAAGAGAGATGCGATTGGGTATCGGCCTGGAAGCCGATGGCGATAATGATGTCTGCGCCTTCGCGGATGGCGACGCTGACCGGCAGGGGGTCGGATAAATAGCCATCGACCAGCGTGCGACCCTCGTGCTGCACGGCGGGGAAAATGAGGGGAATGGCGAGACTGGCGCGAATGGCGGGCAGGAGGTCGCCCCGCGACAGGGTGACGAGTTCACCGGTCATGAAGTCGGTAGCGGTGATATAAAGCGGAATGCTGGCATCTTCGAAGCGCTTGCCGCCATAGACAGCCTGCAACTGACGGTTGATGGCTTTATCGTCGCGCAAAGAGAAAGACGAATCGAATTTCGCCAGTTTTGGGAAGAGAGCCTGCCAGAGGGCGCGGCGGTTGGCGCGCGCCGTGAGCGCGCGCGTCCACAGGCGAGCGGACATGGCGGCGATTTCTTCGGTGGGGACATTGAGGGCCATCAGGGCGGCATAAAGACTGCCGCCGGAGCAGCCGACAAGCATGTTGATAGGGATGCCGGCGCGGTCGAGGGCTTGTTTCAGCCCCAACGCAGCGGCACACTTGACGCTGCCGGAGCCGATGACCAGTGCGACTTTTTTCTGACTTGGCATGCGCGCTTAGCCGTTGTAGGAAGCGATGGCAGCGGCGCGGTCGGGAAAATGCTTGAGGATGCTGGTGAAACCGCTCAGGTCAAGGACTTTCTTGACATCCGGCTGGATGTTGGCGAGACGCAGGTCGCCGCCCTTGCTGCGGGTTTCCTTGACGGCGCCAAGCAATACGCGCAGGCCGGCGCTGGAAGTGTAGTCGACTCCGGCGAGGTCGGCGACCAGTCGCGTGTGGCCGTCCTGGATTTGCAGATTGATGAAATTGGCAAGTTCAGGCGCGGTGAGGGCATCGATGCTGCCGCTGGCGATGACAATGGCAACCGTGCCGTCCATTTCGAGTTTCATTTCCATGATTATTCTCCTCTTACTGTGCCTCAATATGGGTTCGTTTCTCAAGAATCAGGCGGTTGCCTTCCTGAGGATGTGACTCATAGCTGATTTTATCCATTAATTCTTCAATGAAGAACAATCCAAGCCCGCCGATGGGGCGTTCTTCCCAGCCAACTTTGATGTCCGGTTTGCTGGCTTCATCCGGAGAAAAGGTCTGGCCCCAATCCATAATCGTGAGGCGGGCGGTGCCGGGCTGGCGTTCAAAGCGCAGACGAACCGGCCCGCGTTCGGTATTGGCATAGCCATGTTCAATGACGTTCGCGCAGGCTTCATCCACGGCAAGTTTGAAAGCGAAACACACCTCATCCGGAAGATGCATGCTGTTGGCGGCCTGTTCGACGAAGCCGCGCAATGCAGGCAGGTTCTCCAGCAAGGCGGGGCGCTCGAATTCATGACGCTCAGGTTCGCCCTCAGGCTGGCGGCGTAGCGAAATCATGGTGATGTCATCGTACTGGCTGCCTTCTTCAATGTGGGCCAGCAGACGGTATTCGAGGTCGGTCATCAGGCTGAAAGCTGAAGGCCACACCTGGCGCGCAACAGCAAGGACGCGTTCCTCTGTGAAGAACTCACCGGACAGGTTGCGGGCATCGGTGACGCCGTCCGTAAACGCCAGGAGGACATCTCCGGGTTCAAGACTGACCTGCTGGACTTCGAAGGGCAGGTCGGGCATCAGCCCGACGGCGGGGCCGGTGGGGTTGAGGCGTTGTTTGAGTTGTCCGGAATCGTTCAGGACGAGGGGGGATTCGTGCCCGGCGTTCACGTAATTAATGACATTGGCATCCGGATCCAGCAGGCTCACAAACATGGTGGCGAACATATTGGATCGGCCGTGGGTATTGGCGATGTAATTGTTGGTGGTCGTCACGATTTTCAGGAGGCGAGCGGCGGGGTCGTTTACGCCGGAATAATATTCAGCAAAGGCGCGCACCAGGCTGCGGAATAACACCATGAAGAGCGCCGCGCCAACCCCCTTATCGCAGACGTCGGCGATAAGGATCGCGATGTGCTTTGAGTCGGGTAATTGGAACGAGTCGTAGAAGTCACCCGCGACCTGGCGAGCGGCGCGGAAACGAGCGGCAATCTCCCAACCGGGGGCTGTGGGCAATTTCTCCGGGAAGAAGCCGCTCTGGATATTGCGACCAATCTCGAGGTCACGTTCGACCTGCCCCAGCGCCTTTTCCGTCGTGCCGAAGGTGCGGGCATTTTCAATTGCGCTGGCAATCTGGCTGGCGATGGTGGCGGCCAACGAGATCTCGGTTTCGGAGAACTCCTGATCCGGCCGGCGCGCGGGCATGCCGATAGTGCCGATGACCTGGCCGCGGGAGAGCAGGGGGACGATGAGGATGCCGGTGGTGCCGCGCTGCTTCATGAGGTCATGAATGGCTTCAGTTTCCAGGTCGGCCTGGGCGTTGTGAACGACGACGGGTTTGCGAGTCCTGAAGACTTGTTCGGTTGCGGAGTTGCCTTCCAGCGGTAGTTCAATGCCAGTTGCATCCGGTTCATTGGAGTCAAGGGTAGAAAAGGCGGCGATGCGAATGGCCTTGCGGTTTTCAGTGAGCAGGCCGATGCCGGCGTTGCGGACATCAAAAATCTTGACCAGTTCGTTGCAGACGGTTTGAAGCATCTGGCTGAGGTCGAGGGTACTGGCGACCGCGTCGGCAACGGCATTGACAGTGGCAAGTTCGCCGGCGCGGGCCTCGGCGGCCTCGCGGGCGCGTTGAATTTCCTGCTCCGCTTTGATGCGTTCCGTCATATCGCGAATCATGCCGCGTGCGCCGGTGACACGGTCAAAAAAGATGATGGGGGAAGCAGAGAGTTCACCGAAGCCAATGCTGCCGTCTTTGTGGCGATAGTTGTACTGAAAAGGTCTGATTGGCTGGCTGGTGGCATACATGTCCCGGAAATTTTCCATCACTTTGCGGATGGAGTCCGGGGCGGTGAAGCGGCGGAAGGTCTGACCGATGACCTGCTTGCGCTCATATCCGATTGCGGTAAGGAAGGCCCGGTTGGCATACGTCAGGCGCCCTTCTATATCCGCCTCAAAGAAGGGGTCTTCCAGGTTGTCAAGGATATGGAAATAGGATTGCTGGGTTTGCTGGAGGTTGCTCTCGGCTTGGACGCGCCGCGAAATGTTGTTGAGTTGCAGGACGCGGCCTGCCGGTACGCCGTTGCTTTCGTAGACCGGGTAGACGCGCAGACCGAGGTAGGACTGGCGACCGTCTATCTTGATCGTGACATCGCGTTCCTCCACCGAGATATCGTGGCTGGCGCTGGTGAAGCCGGGGAGGATGGAATCAAGCAGGCTGGCGGGCTGGCCGACAAGTTCGCGCGGTTTACGGCCAATAAGCATTTCGGCGGCGGGGTTGATGTCCACTATGGTGTTCTGGCTGTCCAGAACGATCACGCCATCATTCAAGCTGCGAATGACAGCGTCGTGGGCGGTGGTGATGACGTCCAGCATTTGATTGCCGAAAAGGCTCCAGGAAAAGCCCAGGCCGGTAATGATAAAGGTGAAAGGGGTAAGGTCAAGCACGAGGACGTCGAGGATTCCTACATTCACCAAAATATTGACCACGAGAGGCGCGAGTACCCCAATTAACAGGCCCGGAGCCTGCCGACGATAGCGAGCGGGCTGGCGTACGATGGCGCGGAGGATGAGGGCGACGCCGGTCAGCGTTAGGGCATAGGAATAGAGGGTGTGGATGGTGAACCAGAAACCCTGCGAGGTGATGATGGCGCGGAGGCCATAGGCCTGTACCGGTTGGATACTCTGCCACATCCAATGATGGCTTTCGTTGGTGAAGACAAGCGCCACCGTGATGACCGGAATGAGGCCAAGCAGCAAATGGACGCGGCGACCGTGCGGTTCCCAGGTCTCGGTGTAATAGGCGGCGAAAGCGAACCAGTAGATTGGTACGGCGACGATGCCGATGTACTTGGCGGACAACCAGAATTGCTGGGCGGCCAGGTCTGTGGCGGACCACTGAAGCGCATCGCAAAACGCCCAAAAGGTCCCGGCAAAGAGCATCCAGGCCAGCGTGCGGCCGGCTTTCTGGTCGCGGCGGCTCCAGGCGTAGACTCCCAACACGAAGAGGATAACGGCGGCGGCGAGCAGGAATAGGGTGATGATATTGGTCTGAATCATGGGTGTTTGCAGAAATGGTACAACGCCGTAAAGCCCTGCAGGCGCGACCTAATTTAAGTCAGGCAGGATGCAGAACATCCTCAGTTCACGAATTTTTCAGCGAAATGACAGGCGACTGTCTGACCGGGTTTGAGCTCTCGCAGTAATGGGGTTTCAATGGCGCAACGTTCCTCGGCAAAAGGGCAACGTGGATGGAAACTGCAACCGCTTGGGGGGTTGAGCGGACTAGGGACATCCCCCTTGAGAATGACGCGGTCGCGCTTGAGGTTCGGGTCTGGCGTGGGGATGGCGGACATAAGCGCCTGCGTATAGGGATGCAGCGGGTTGGCGAACAGCGAGTCGCGGCTCGCGACTTCAACGATTTTTCCGAGGTACATCACGGCGACTCTGTCAGAAATGTGTTCGACGACGGCCAGATTGTGAGCGACGAAGAGGTAGGTGAGACCAAGGTTCTTCTGCAAGTCCTTCAAGATGTTGAGCACTTCGGCCTGAATGGAGACATCCAGGGCGGAGACGGGCTCGTCCAGTACGACAAAACGCGGATTCATCACCAGGGCGCGGGCAATGCCGATGCGCTGGCGCTGACCGCCGGAAAACTCGTGGGGGTAGCGGGTGGCATGATAGCGCTCGAGCCCGACGCGCGAGAGGGCCTGGATAACGGAGTCGTAACGTTCGCGGGGCGTGCCGACGCCATGAATGTTCAGCCCTTCCGCAATTGATTCGCCGATGGGCAGGCGAGGGTCGAGGGAGGCGAATGGGTCTTGAAAGACGATCTGCATTTCGTGGCGCAGTTTCTTGAGGTCTTTGCCCGCCAGGCTGAAAATGTCGCGGCCATCGAATCTGACTTCGCCAGCGGTGGGCTCTTCCAGTCGGAGCATGGTGCGCCCGACGGTGGTCTTGCCGCAGCCGGACTCGCCAACCAATCCCAGAGTCTCACCTTCATAGACCGAGAATGAGACGCCATCCACGGCCTTGACGTGGTTGATGACGCGCTGCATGACGCCGCCGGTTACCGGGAAATGTTTGACGAGGTCTTTAACTTCGACCAATACGCGCCCGGTACTCG